>CAUZDW010000013.1:0-98241 GCA_963578825.1 Vicinamibacteria bacterium | reverse complement strand
ACCTGGGAGGTCCTGTCGTCTCCGTCGAAAAGACCCGGTTCGGGCTCCGGGAGAACAAAGTCCTGGCCAACGCGCGCTGGTGCTCGCCCTGCGTTGGAGCGAAACGAGAGCACCACGACGGTACCGCCTTCGCCTTGGCGTAGATCCTCCGACTCAGGTCCTGCAGACTGATGAGCGGTTTTGTCATCCGCTCCTGCCTCCCTTCCTCGGTTCGGAGCACGTACAGTAGGGCCCCTTTGCTCCGCGGGCATTACCCCACTTCTCCGCTCGTATGGACCCCTCCGACACCCTCTCGCCTTCGGTCGCCTCCCGGGGTGCGCCCGGTTGTACGACCTACCTTGCTCCGCCGGTTTCCCGACGGGGCGAGGAGGGCTTCGACAGTTGACTCACACGTCCTGTGACGCCGTGCCGCCGCTATGACTCCGCCGGAAGAGACGGTCGAAACCAGAGGAGGACCGCCCCTGCTGCCTTCGCCCTCACGTCGCGGGCTCGGCTTCCGGGGTTTGGTTATCGAAGCCAGTCGTGCGTTCACTACCGTTGCAGCCCGGCGTCTCGCTCACCACCCCAAAGGTGGCTTGGTCGATGGGCTATCCGCTCATTCAGTTTCCTTCCTGAGCTCCATCCAAGCTACGGGGCTTCTGGCTCTTGCCCCGGTGGGTCTTTCCCCCACTGGATCGTGCTCGCCTTATCTGGTCGTACGACCTGACCCCTTTCGTGACCCCTTTCGCATCCATTTCGCTCAGACCTCGGAGGGCCCATGGAATTCGATGATGAAGTCGTGAGTGAATGGGTCAGAATGCCCTCAGGGAGGTGATTCATGAGCACAGCGGTCGTGATTCTCGCCGACGGCTTCGAGGAGATCGAGGCCATCACCCAGATCGACGTGCTCCGAAGGGCGGGGGTCGAAGTGACGGTCGCCGGGCTGAGCGAAGGCGTCGCCACCGGGGCCCACGGCATCGGAGTCGCCACCGATCGGCCTCTCGCCAACCTGGACTTCGAGCCCGACCTGGTGGTGCTGCCCGGGGGTATGCCAGGCGCCGAGCGGCTCGGTGCCTCGAAGGACGTGGTGGGTCTCCTCGAGAAGCAGCACGCCGCGGGTCGCATGATCGGTGCGATTTGCGCGGCACCGGCTTTCGCCCCCGTCGCCGCGGGCGTGCTCGAGGGCAAGCGGGCCACCTGCTACCCGTCGTTCGAGTCCCGGTTCCCCGAGGGGATCACGGCGGTCGAGGACCGGGTGGCGATCGACGGCAACGTCGTCACGAGCCGCGGGCCCGGTACGGCCCTCGAGTTCGCCCTGGCGCTGGTCGATCAGCTCGTGGGCCAGGCCAAAGGGGACGAGCTGCGCACCGCCATGCTGGCGGAATAGCGCGGCTCCCGGTCGGTCCGCAGAGTCCGGGAGCCAGCGCCCTCGCCTTCCGCCCTCGTCCGAGGGCGTGAGGCTCTAGTAGCGATACGTCTCGGGCTTGTAGGGACCCTCGAGCGGGACACCGATGTAGTCGGCCTGCTCCTTGGTGAGCGTGGTCAGCTTCGCGCCGACCTTCGCGAGATGGAGGCGCGCCACCTTCTCGTCGAGATGCTTGGGCAGCACGTAGACCTTCTTCTCGTACTTGTCGCGGTTCTCCACGAGCTCGATCTGGGCCAGCACCTGGTTGGCGAAGCTGTTGGACATCACGAAGCTCGGGTGGCCCGTGGCGCAGCCCAGGTTCAGGAGCCGCCCCTCGGCGAGGATCAGGACGCTGTGACCGTCGGGGAACTCCCACTGGTCGTACTGGGGCTTGATGTTGATGTGCTTGATGCCCCTGGTCTTCTTCAGGCCGGCCATGTCGATCTCGTTGTCGAAGTGGCCGATGTTGCCGACGATGGCCTTGTCCTTCATCCGGGACATGTGGTCGGCGGTGATGATGTTGTAGTTGCCGGTCGTGGTGATGAAGAGGTCGGCGGTCTCGAGGACGTCCTCCACCGTCTTCACGTCGTACCCCTCCATGGCCGCCTGGAGGGCGCAGATGGGATCGATCTCAGTCACCACGACGCGGCAGCCCTGGCCCTTGAGGGACTGGGCGCAGCCCTTGCCCACGTCGCCGTAGCCGCAGACCACCGCGACCTTGCCGGCGAGCATGACGTCGGTCGCGCGCATGAGGCCGTCCACCAGGGAGTGCCGGCAGCCGTAGAGGTTGTCGAACTTGCTCTTGGTGACGCTGTCGTTGACGTTGATGGCCGGGAAGAGGAGCTCCCCCGCCTTCTCCATCTCGTAGAGGCGGTGCACACCGGTGGTCGTCTCTTCGCTGACGCCCTTGCAGGCTTTGGCGACCTTCGTCCAGCGACCGGGCTGATCCTTCTGGATGCGGGCGAGGGTCTGGAGCACGATGGCGAGCTCCTCGCTCTCGGCAGTCGAGGGGTCGGGCACCGAGCCGGCCTTCTCGAACTCCGCACCCTTGTGAATGAGCAGCGTCGCGTCGCCGCCGTCGTCGACGATCTGGTTGGGCCCCTCACCGTTGCCGTAGTCGAGGGCGCGCTGGGTCATGTCCCAGTACTCCTCGAGGCTCTCGCCCTTCCAGGCAAAGACCGGCACGCCCTTCGGCTCCTCAGGCGTCCCCTTCGGGCCCACGACGACGGCTGCCGCGGCATGGTCCTGGGTCGAGAAGATATTGCAGGAGCACCAGCGCACGTCGGCACCAAGGTCCCTGAGCGTTTCGATCAGCACCGCCGTCTGGATGGTCATGTGCAGGCTGCCCATCACGCGCCGACCGCTGAGGGGCTTCTTCCCGGCGTACTCCTTGCGGATCGACATCAGACCGGGCATCTCCTGCTCGGCGAGCTCGATCTCCTTGCGACCCCATTCGGCCAGCTCGAGGTCGGCCACGTGGTAGTCGAGACCGCTCTTGGCGGCCGTGGCGTGTGCTGTCGTCGTCATGCCTTCTCCTCATGGCTTCTGCGTGAATTCTTGAAACTGGGGTCGGGCTTCCGGCCGGTCAACATCACCAGGGCCGGGCCCTGGGCTCCGGGCTCGGGCACGAGGGGGCGGGAGACGACGCTCACCAGGCCCGCGTCCTCAGCCAGCGACTCGAGCTCGGCAGCCTCGAAGCCCATGTGACGCTGGCCCATCTCGGTGCGGAAGTCGTCGCGGTCGTGGCTCAGGAGGTCCACCACGACGGCCTTGCCGCCGGGTCGCAGAATCCGAGCCATCTCGCCGAGGGCGCGGCTCGGCTCGGCGACGTAGGTCAGCGCCAGGAACAGCGTGGCCGCGTCGCATTCCCCGTCCTGGAGAGGCAGCGACTCAAGCGGCGCACGGTGCAGCTCCACGCTTTTCATCTCTCGCGTGCGCTTGCGCGCCGCCTTCAGCATCTCGCCGGAGCTGTCGACGCCGATGGCGCGCTCGACGTGTGGGGCGAGATCGGCCAGCGCAGATCCCGTCCCGCAGCCGAGGTCGGCCACGACAGAGGCCTCGGGCAGCAACGCCAGCAGGCCGTCGGCGCCGTATCGGTCCCCGTACTGCTCCCGGCGGAGCTTGTCCCAGCGTGCTGCGGCGCCGGCAAAGAACTCCTGGGCTCGACGCCCCCCGTTGCTGAGATGGCGGTCGAGACGCAGCTCGTCCTGCCGGCCGGTGGCCCACTCGTCGATCTCCCGCCGCGCCAGCTTCCAAAGCGCCCGGGCCGAGGGCTCCAGCTCACGGGGAGTCATGCGATAGAGGTTGGTCGTGCCCCGGGACCGGCTGGCGAGCCAACCCTGGTCGGCCAGGACCTTGAGGTGCCGGCTCACGGTGGACTGGGGCAGCTGGAGGATGGCCACGAGCTCCGCCACGCCCAGCTCGTGCCGCTCCAGAAGGCGCAGCAGGCGCAGACGAGTGGGGTCCGCAAGGTTGTCCATGCGCACCATGAGCTGCTTTGGATCGTTCGCGACTATCATCCCTTTATCCGGCTGAACGGATAAATCATACACCCTGGGCGGAGTCAACTCCAGCCCGAGCGAGGCGGAGGGCGGGATCGACTGGCGAGCTCAGACTCTCCAGCCCCGCCCCGTGTACTCCATGTACTCGGCCGTCTGCTCCACCTACTCGCGGCCGAAGTAGCGCTCCACCACCCGGAGCGCCAGGTCGATACCCGAGGTCAGGCCGCCGGCTGTGGCGATGTGCTCGGTCTCCACGAACCTGAGGCCGCGCTCCAGCTGGACGTCGGGAACTTCTCCGCGAACGAGTCGTAGAAGTCGTGATGAGTGGTTGCCTGGAGGCCATCCAGCAACCCCGCCTGGGCCAGCTGAAAGGCGCCGGTGCAGACGGACATGGTGACGTCCGTCTTGTCCTTCGTGGCCCGCAGCCAGTCGTGGAGCGCGTCATTGCCCCGAAGCGCCGGCACAACGATCAGGTCGGGATCGGGCGCGTCGTCGAAGGTGTGGCGGGGATGATTCGCATGCCGCCGCTGGCGGTGATGGGCTCCGTGGTGGCAGCCACCGTGTGCAGCTTGAAGGGCATGTGGTGATCGCCGTGGCTGCCCCCGGAGCCGAAGACCATCACGTCCTGGAACACCTCCCAGGGCCCGCAGAAGTCGATGATGGTGGCCCGTCCGCCAGGGCGAACGCCACGGTAATGGAGCCATGGTCCTTGGGCGGCGTCAGAGGCTTCCCCTTCGCGATGGGCTCACCGCTCGGCTCCGCGCCGGCGACTCCCGACATCGCGCCCCCCAGCCCCATCCCAGCCGCAACCGCTGACAACGTCTTCAAGAAACTTCGTCGCTGCATATCCCCTCCCGAGATCCCCGCCCGTCTCAACATAGGCCGCGACGGCCGGGGACGCCACCCTGTCCGCATGGTGGTGAAGAGTCATGCAGAGGAGCTTCTTCGCTGGGCGCGCGACGAAGCATCCACCACTAGCGGGCCGGGGTCCGATTCCCCTTTCGCTATCGCTCGAGGGGCTCGAGGGCGTAGGAGGTGTCGTGACTCGGGAGGACGACGCCGTTGCGCTCGGCGTACTCGGACCAGAGGGCCTGGAGCTGCTTCAGCTTCTCGGGGTTCTGGGTCGAAAGGTCGTCTGTCTCACCAGGATCGTGGGCCAGGTCGTAGAGGGCCCACCGCTGGGATCCGTAAGGCTCCCAGAGCCACACCAGCTTCCAGCTCCCTTGCAGCAGGGCTCGCCGTCCAAAGAGCTCCCACCCCATCGCGTAGTCGTCGGGGTGAACGGCGGGGGCCTGGCCGCGGAGGAACGGTAGCATCGAGGCGCCTTCGAGCTCGGCCACCGGCCGACCCCGATACCGGCCGCCAGGGTGCTCGACGCCAGCCAGCTCCAGCACCGTGGGGACGACGTCCTTGATCGAGGCGAACGTGTCGTGGAGGCCGGTCGGTCCCGAGGCTCCGCCGGGCAGCACGGCGATGGCGGGCACCCGGATGCCACCCTCCGTCGGGAACGACTTGAAGAGCCGGAAGGGCGCGCTGCTGGCCTGAGCCCAGCCCGGCCCATAGGACAGGTAGGACCCGGCACGACCCATGTTGGCGAGGCTGTTGTCGGCGCCCTTCCAGGTCCAGGGCGCTTCTTCGATAGGGTTGCCTTCGGCGCCGTTGTCCGAGAAGAACAGGATGAGCGTGTCGTCGTACTCGCCGATTCGCTTCAGGTGATCGAGAAGGCGGCCGATGTTGGCGTCGAGGTTCTGGACCATGGCCGCGTAGATCTCCATCCTGCGGGCCTCGCGCCGGCGCTCCTCGACCGACAGGCTCTTCCAGTCGGGGGCGAAGGGGAGACGGGGCGGAACCGCCACATCCGATGAGAGGACGCCGGCGCGTACGAGACCCGCAACGCGCCGCTCGCGCAGTGCGTCCCACCCGGCGTCGTAGGCACCGCGGTAGCGGTCGATGTCTTTATCTTTGGCGTGCAAGGGCCAGTGAGGTGCGGTGTAGGCGGCGTAGGCGAAGAACGGTCGGCCCTGGCCATGAGCCTCCTCGAGGTAGCGGATGAGCCTGTCGGTGTAGAAATCGGAGGAGTAGAAGTCGGCCGGCAGCCCGACCGGTTGCCCGCCCTCCCAGTACTGGGCCGGGATGCTCGTATTGCCCAGTCGCTGGGCATCGGCGAAGTGGCTGGCGCCGGCGCCCGGGAGAACGAACGATCGCTCGAAGCCCCGATTGTGCGGAAGGAGCACATCCCACTCACCGAGATGCCATTTGCCCACCATTGCGGTGGCATAGCCTGCGTCCCGGAGCAGGCTCGCCACGGTGACGACGCGACCGGTGAGGAACCCTTCGTAGCCCGGCTGTCCGTACTGGTTCGCATCGCCCTCGCCCGACATCGAGCCCAGGCCCGCAGGGTGCGTGTCGACCCCCGTGAGCAGCATCGCCCGGGTGGGCGAGCACGCGGGGCCGACGTGGAAGTTCGTGAGAACGGTCCCGGACGCCGCCAGCGCGTCGATGTGAGGCGTGCGGATCTCGCTGCCAAGGAACCCGAGGTCCGAAAAGCCGAGATCGTCGGCCACGATAACGAGGATGTTCGGGCGCTCGGCGGTGCTCGCCGGGGGCGTGACGCTCTCGGCCGGGCCGGTGCAGCCGGCGAAAAGGAAGGGGACAGCCGCAAGGAGGAGCCGGGGTGCCGGTTGACGGGCGAAACGGGTCATGACAAATGGTGGCCTGCGGCCATCGTAGTGGCAGCAGCGTCCCCCACCAAGGCGTGAGCTAGAATCCCACCCGGCTTCCCGGGGCGTGCGAGCACCCGCCAGGGATGGCCGAGTCGAGAGGCGGCGAAGGAGTGTCCCTTGGCAACCCGTAGCGACGTCATACGATGGGTCGTTCCCCTCGCGGTTGGCGTGGTCGTCTGGCTCGGCCCCCATGGCGACTTCGACGCGCGCGCGTGGGGCCTGCTGTCGGTCTTCGCCGGCACGATCGCCGGGCTGATCGCGCAGCCCCTGCCCGCAGGGGCGGTGGTGCTCATCGGGATCACCGCAGCCAACCTGCTGGGCATCCTCTCGATTCGCCAGACCCTGTCCGGGTTCTCCAACCCGACGGTGTGGCTCATCGTCGCCGCGTTCATCTTTGCCCGGGGCTTCGTCAAGACGCGCCTGGGCGAGCGTATCGCGTACATGATCATCGCCGCGGTCGGCAGCAGCTCGTTGCGCCTCGGCTACTCGCTGCTCCTGGCCGACCTGGCGATGGCCCCGGTGACCCCTTCGAACACCGCTCGCTCGGGGGGTGTGCTCTTCCCCATCACCGGGAGCATCGCCCGAGCCTTCGAATCCCACCCGGGGCCGAGTGCCAGGCGGCTCGGGGCGTTTCTCATGACGACGCTGTACCAGGGCGACATGGTGGTCTCGGCCATGTTCCTGACGTCCATGGCCGCCAACCCGCTCGTCGCGGAGATGGCGCTCCAGGCCTCGGGGGTTCAGGTGACGTGGGGCATGTGGGCCCTGGCGGCGTCGGTGCCCGGCCTCGTGAGTCTCGCGATTGTTCCGTACGCGATCTACCGCCTGGCTCCTCCGGAGATAAAAGACACGAGTGAGGCACGGGGGCACGCCCGGGAGCACCTTCGGGGCATGGGACCCATGACTCGTGATGAGAAGGGGATGGCCGGGGTCTTCATGCTGGTGCTGTCGCTCTGGGTCACTGCCACCTGGCACGGCGGCTCCGTCACCACCGTGGCCTACCTCGGGATCAGCGCCCTGCTCGTGTTGGGGGTCCTTCGCTGGCAGGACGTGGTCGGTGAGAGCGGCGCCTGGAACGCCCTCATGTGGTTCGGGGGGCTCGTGATGCTCGCGGGGCAGCTGAACGAGGCCGGGCTTCTCGAGGCGTTCGCGAACCGGGCCGGGGGGCTGGTCGAAGGATGGCCGTGGCCCGCGGCGCTCGTGGCCCTGCTCCTGATCTATCTCTACTCGCACTACGCCTTCGCCAGCATGACCGCCCACGTCACCGCCTTCTTCCCGGCATTCTTCGCTCTCGCCCTGGCTGTGGGGGCCCCGCCGCTCCTGGCGGCGCTGAGCCTCGGCTTCTTCTCCAACCTCAACGCCGCCATGACCCACTACGCGACGGGCCCGGCGCCCATCATCTTTGGCGCCGGGTACGTGAGCCAGGGCGAGTGGTGGCGGATTGGTTTTCTCATGTCCCTCCTGCACTGTCTCGTCTGGCTGCCCCTGGGGTTTGCCTGGTGGAAGGTGATCGGCCTGTGGTGAACGAGAAGACGTATCAGATCGCTGTGATTCCCGGGGATGGAATCGGCAAGGAGGTGATCCCGGTCGGCATCCGGGTCCTGGAGGCGGCCGGCGAGCGCTTCGGCTTCCGCCTGAGCTGGGTCAACTTCCCCTGGGGCTCCGACCAGTACCTGGAGCACGGCTCGATGATGGCGGACGGAGCCCTGGACGAGCTCCGCACGTTCGAGGCGCTCTACCTCGGAGCGGTGGGCCACCCGGACATTCCGGACCACATCACCCTGAACGGGCTGCTCCTCCCCATCCGCAGGGAGTTCGACCAGTGGGCGTGCGTCCGTCCCTCGATCCTCCACCCCGGCGTGACGTCCCCCCTGGCCGGGAAAAAGGCGGGAGACATCGATCTCGTCGTCGTGCGGGAGAACACGGAGGGGGAGTACTCACAGATCGGAGGCAACCTCTACGCCGGCGGCGCCGACGAGGTGGCCCTCCAGACGGCGGTCTTCACCCGAAAGGGCACCGAGCGGATCATGCGCTTCGCCTTCGAGCTGACGCGGCAACGTGGCAAGAAGCGGCTCCTGACCTCCGTAACGAAGTCCAACGCCCAAGGGTACAGCATGGCGTTCTGGGATCGAGTCTTCAAAGAAGTGGCCGCCGACTTTCCGGACATCCGAACTCAGTCGCTCCTCGTGGACGCGGCCTGCATGGACCTCATCCGCCGACCGGAGAGCTTCGACGTGATCGTGGCCTCGAACCTCTTCGGCGACATCCTCACCGACATGAGCGCCATGATCACCGGAAGCCTGGGCCTGGGTGCCAGCGCGAACCTGAACCCCAATCGGACGTCTCCCTCGATGTTCGAGCCCGTCCACGGCTCCGCCCCCGACATCGTCGGGACGGGGCGCGCCAACCCCCTCGCCACCGTCGTGGCCGGCGGTATGATGCTCAACTTCCTGGGCGAGACGGAGGCCGCCCGCCGGGTGGACGGCGCCGTCACCGGGCTCCTCGAGCAGGGCCGAGTCCTGACGCCCGATCTCGGGGGCACGGCCACCACCGACGAGGTGGGTGCGGCCGTGGTGGAGCGGCTGTCCTCCTGAGGCTCTCTGACCGTGAGGTCGGGCCGTGGGATCTGGAAGCCGCGACCGCCTTGATCGTTTGCACAGCCGCCCGCATCATGTGGCCATGAAGCATTTGACCACGCAGCACGAATCACCCCGAGGGAGGGCGCGCCGTCGCATTGCGAAGCTGTGTCGCGATTCAGGGGCCGAGGTGGGAAAGCACCTGGACCCGGGACGAACTCCACGAACGTTGACTGTTTCCTGGACGCCTGGCTGGTCAGCCGTCAAGGAGGGGCTACACACATGTTCGCGTCGTCAACCCCTTTCTCGAGACCTGAGACGACAAGCGGTCTCGTGGCCAGCAGGGCTGAGCCGCTAGAATGACCCCGTTCTCCATCAGTGATTGGTAATCGCGAAGGAAACGAGCGAATCCTTTGGTGGGCCAGACGCTCTCGCACTACCGCATCACCGCCGCCATCAGGCGCCCGAAGGACGCGGCGAGATCCGCATCGTGCAGAATTGGACGGCGGAGCTCGAGAGGCTCACCGCCGCGAGTAGGGCTGTCGTTCTGTCGTGAGGAGGTCTGACGGACGTGCCCAGGAGCTTGTACGTCCAGGCCGATCAGAGGCTGCCCCCCAGCGCGGAGCGATCCAAGCGCCATCTTCGCGTGGAGATCGTGGCCCCGCGGCGCCCGCCACGAACGCCGGTCAACCTGGCTCTGGTTCTCGATCGCTCCGGCTCGATGCACGGCGAGAAGCTGGACCTGGTCCGCGAGGGGGCGATTCGTGCGGTGCGCTCGCTGGGAGAGGACGATCGGCTGAGCGTCGTCATCTACAACGAGCGAGTGGTCGTGCTGGTGCCGTCCCGGGTGGCCGACGACGTGGCGAAGGATCATGCGGAGACCGTGCTACGGCGGGTCAGCGCTCGGGGGGACACGGACCTGTGCGGCGGCTGGCTGAGCGGCTGCGAGCAGGTGAGCGAGGGCCTCTCCCCCGCCCGGCTCGGCCGGTGCCTGCTGTTGACCGACGGCTTCGCAAACCGTGGCATCACCGATCCCGAGACGATCGTCAGCCACGCGGCGGGCCTCCGCAAGGACGGAGCCACGACCCCACGCTGGGCGTGGGTCGCGGATTCGATGAGGATCTCCTGAGCCGGATGGCCGAAGCGGGCGGCGGCAACTTCCGGCGGTGCCGAATCTCATCTTCGAGGATGCGACGCCGCTCGAGCTTCTGAGCGTAGTCCCGGAGCGCGTGCCGGTGGCCGACGTACGCCCGAATTGCCCCGAGCTCTCCCGAGTACGCCAGCGTCAGGATCGAGCCGAGCAGGGCGCGGGCGCTGTCGGGCGTCACCTCAGGAGATCGGCTCCCTTCTCCGCGATCATGACCGTGGCCGCGTGGGTGGCGCCGCTCAGCAGCGTCGGCATGACGGAGGCGTCGATCACCCGAAGCCCCGCGACTCCCCTCACCCGGAGCTCGGCATCGACGACGGCGTCCTCGTCGGAGCCCATGCGGCACGTCCCAACGGGGTGGAAGAAGGTGACCACGTTCTCGCGGATGTAGTCGTGAAGCGCCTCCCTCTCCCAGCCCCCGTCCCCGGGGCCGAGCTCCTCGCCGCGATATTCCGAGAGAGCATTGGCTGCGGTAATCCGTCGAGCCACCTCGAGCCCTCCGACGAGGCCGTCGAGGTCTCGCTCGTCGGCCAGGTAGTTGGCCTGGATGATTGGCGGCTCGGCGGGGTCGCTCGTCCGGAGTCGGAGCCAGCCGCGACTGCGGGGGTGCGTGAGCACGGTGTGCACGCTGTAGGCGCTCGCAGGAGGATTCGCCGTCAGCATGATCTGGAGGCTGGGAGCCGGCTCGTCTGGTGAGAGCCGGGCGAACGCCCCCGCCGCCACCCCGTTGCTGGACAGGGGTCCTGTGCGGTGCTCCTCGTACTCCCGCTCGGCCTGCTCCCGCTCGGTGTCCGAAAGCCCCAGAGGCTTGCGCGAAGCGTACGTGAGCGCCACTCGCGGGTGGTCCTGGAGGTTCTTGCCAACCCCGGGCAGATCCCGGACCACGGTCAGTCCCAGCTCGGCCAGCTCGTCGGCGGGGCCGATCCCGGAGAGCAGCAGGAGCTTCGCGGAGCCGATGGTCCCGGCGCTCAGGATGACCTCGCGCTCGACACGCACCTCGTGAAGGTGACCGTCCTGGGTGTAGGCAACGCCGACGGCGCGCTGAGCGTCGCACAGCACGCGGGTGACCCGGGCGTGGCTCTCGAGGGTCAGGTTCGGCCGCCCGAGGGCCGGGCGAAGGTACGCGTCGGCGGCGGAGTGCCTCTGCCCATCCTTTTGATTGAGCTGGTAGAAGCCGGCTCCTTCCTGGCGCTCGCCGTTGAAGTCCTCGTTGCGCGGCAGCCCGCTCTCGACGGCGGCCTCGATGAAGGCCTCCGAGAGGGGGGAGACCCACCGGGGATCGGCGACGTTCTGCGGTCCTCCCACCCCGTGGTACGTCGACGCCCCCCGCTCCTGGTTCTCGGCCTTCTTGAAGTACGGCAGGACGGCGTCGTACCCCCATCCCGGATTCCCGAGCTCCTCCCACCGGTCGAAGTCATGAGGGTGGCCGCGAACGTAGATCATCGCGGAGATCGACCCGCTGCCCCCCCAGCCTCGGCCCTGAGGCCAGGAGATCTTGCGCTCGTTGAGGCTCGGCTCCTCCTTCGTCGAGTAGTCCCAGTTGAAGGGCGACGCGAGGAGCTGGCGGAACGACGAAGGCTCGCGGATCCTCGGGTCGTCGTCCGGGCCGCCGGCCTCGAGCACGAGGACGCTCGTCCCGGGGTCCTCGGTCAATCGATGGGCGAGAACGCTTCCCGCCGCGCCGGCACCGACAACCACATAGTCAAAGTGAGCGGCCTGCTCGGACATAGTGCACCCGGCGAGGAGGATCGGAAGGAGGGTTGCAAGGAGTGGGGCCCGCTTCATGGTCGGCGATATCGTAGACGGGAGACATGTCAAAAAGGGTAACTCGAGACGTGGCCGGCACCGAGGCATATAAACTTGGGAGTCGGTCGACCAGAGAGCAGGAGGGAAAGGTCTCCATCTTCGAGACCGCCTGAGCGCAAGGAGGTCATCCGGTGTCTTCCAAAAAGACGCGCAGTGGACTGCGATTGTGGCCGGCCTACCTGATCCTGGTGCTCTCGGCCGGGTTTTTCGTCTGGGCCTGGGCTTCCCCCGACCTCCCTCTGCCCATGAGCAGGGTCACCGTGAGCATCATCGCCACCGCGTGTACGCTGATCCTCCTGCTCGTGTGGTGGCTGCTCCTTTCGCGGGCGCCTTGGTACTGGCGCCTGGCGGTGCTGGCCGGTGTGGTGGCACTGGGATGGGCGGCCGGCCGCTTCCTCGAGATGCGTGGCGTCTCAGGTGATCTCGTCCCACAGGTTGCATGGCGCACCTCACCCACCCCCGCTCCTCCGGAGATCCTGCCGAGCCCGCCGCCGCTGGCCGAGCCCACGCCTGCACCACCGGTCGACGTGGAGGAGGCGGTTCGCGCCGAAACCGAGGGCGGAGTGGAGCCATCTCCCTCCCCGACCGAGGCTGACGAGGTCAAGCCGGAGCTCGAAGGCTCGGTGCCCGTCGACTCCCGCGGCTTCCCCCAGTTCCTGGGACCGAACCGCAACGCGAGGCTGACGGACCGGCACCTCGTAAGCGGCTGGGACGAGAGGCCCCCCGTCGAGGTCTGGCGTCACTCCATGGGCACCGGATGGTCGGGCTTCGTCGTTTCGAATGGCCTGGCGGTGACGCAAGAGCAGCGCGACGGTCGAGAGCACGTCGTCGCCTATGATCTCGACACGGGCCGACTCGAGTGGAGCCACAAGGGAGGCCCGGGCTACGAGGACGTGATGACGGGAAACGGTCCGCGGGCCACGCCCACTCTCGACGGAGGCCGGGTCTATGCCTTCGGTGTGCGCGGTGTGCTGAGCGTGCTGGATCTTCAGACGGGCCGGCTGCTCTTCAAGAAGAACGTCGTACTGGAGAACAGCGGTCGGTCGCCGGATCACGGCGTGGCCGCCTCGCCTCTCGTGGTGGACGGAAGCGTCATCGTGGTTGCCGGCGGCCCAGGCGGCCGCTCTCTCGTCGCCTACGACGCCGAGACCGGTGAGCTCCGCTGGTCCGGCGGGGACGACGGGGCCGGCTACAGCTCACCCATCGTGGCAACGCTGGCCGGGGTGCGACAGATCGTCGTGTTCAACCACGGCGGCCTGACCGGGCACGACCCCGCGACCGGCGAGGTCCTCTGGCAGGACCCGTGGCCGGATCGGGACGAAAAAGTGGCCCAGCCGGTGATCCTCGGAGACGACCACGTCTTCGCCTCGATGGGCTACGGAATCGGCAGCCGGATGGTCCGCATCGTCCGCGGATCCGGCGGCTCGTTGCGAGCCGACGTCCTGTGGCGCTCTCGACGGCTCAAGGCCAAGTTCACACAGGTCGTCGAGCACGGCGGCTTCCTCTACGGCCTCGACGAGGGCGTCATGGTCTGCCTCGATCCGGAGACCGGCGAACGGCGCTGGAAGCGCGGGCGCTATGGGCACGGCCAAGTCTTGCTCGTGGACGACGTCCTGCTCGTGCAGACCGAGGACGGCGAGGTGGTGCTGATCGATCCCAACCCCGAGGAGCTCACCGAGATCGCGCGCTTCCCGGCGATAGAGGGCAAGGCGTGGGCCACGCCCGCGCTGGCGGGCGACCTCCTGATCGTCCGGAGCGACATCGAGGCAGCCTGCTATCGCCTGCCCACCGAGTCCGGCGCATAGCTCCAGCCATGCGGATTCTGCAGATCACGGCGGGCGCGGGAGGCATGTACTGCGGAAGCTGCCTCCTCGACAACGCCCTGGCGAGCGAGCTTCTGGCCCGGGATCACGACGTCCTGTTGCTGCCGGTCTACACGCCCACGCGCACGGACGAGGACAACGTCTCGGACGGGCACGTGTTCTTTGGCGGGATCAGCGTGTACCTCGAGCAGCACGTCCCCCTCTTTCGCAAGACCCCGGCCTTCCTCGACCGGCTGTGGGACGCGGCCCCGGTGATCCGGGCGGCGACCGGACGCGGAGTCTCGGTGGATCCCCACGCCCTCGGCGAGCTCACCGTCTCCACCTTGAAAGGCGAGGCGGGGAATCAGGCCAAGGAGTTCGGCAAGCTCCTCGGCTATCTCGACCATCTGCCGCCTTTCGATCTGGCCATCCTTCCCAACTCGCTGCTGATCAGCCTGGCTCCTGCGTTGCGCCGCGCGTTGAAGCGGCCCGTGCTCTGCGCGTTCCAGGGTGAGGACCTCTTCATCGAGAGCCTCGACGAGCCTCACCGCTCGCAAGCGAAGGAGCTGATCCACCGGCACGCGGCCGAGGTGGACGGCTTCCTTGCGGCGAGCGACTACTATGCGGACCATATGACGTCCCTTCTCGGTATCGACCGTGGGACCGTCCACCGGGTGCCGATCGGCATCAACCTCGAAGGGCACGGCCCGGAAGAGGCCGAGCGAGGGGGGCCGTTCACGATCGGGTACCTCGCGCGAGTGGCCCCGGAGAAAGGCCTTCACCAGCTCGCGGAGACGTACCGCATCCTGCGTCTGGAGCGAGGCCTCGGTGAGGCGCGCCTCGAGGTGGCCGGCTACCTCGCCCCCGAGCATCGCGCCTATCTCGAGAAAACGCGGCGGCAGATGCGGGAGTGGGGGCTCGAGGCGGAGTTCCGATACCACGGCACCCTGGACCGCAAGGACAAGATCGCGTTTCTTCGGAGCCTCGACGTGCTCTCGGTGCCCAGCCCGTACGCGGAGCCGAAAGGACTCTACGTGCTCGAGGCGCTGGCCAACGGCGTGCCTTGCGTCCAGCCGCGGCACGGAGCGTTCCCGGAGCTCCTCGGGCGCACGGGTGGCGGCCTTCTCTTCGAGCCCAACGACACCGGCGAGCTGGCCCAACGTCTCCTCGGCCTGGCCGCGGACCGCGAAGGGACACGACAGCTCGGTCTCCGTGGCGCCGAGGGCGTGCGCCGCCATCACTCGATCGCCCGCACCGCCGACCGGGCCCTCGAGGTCTACCGCGCAATCACCGGCGAGATGTCAAAGGCCGACGCCCCATGTTGAAGGTCGATGCCCTGTCGAAGCACTACGAGACGCCAGGGGGGCTGCTGCCGATCCTGAGCGACGTCTCCTTCATGAAGGACGCGGGCGAGGCGCTGTGCATCATGGGCCCCTCGGGGAGCGGCAAGAGCACGCTCTTGCACATCCTGGGCACGCTCGACCCCCCGACGGCCGGCACCGTGACCCTCGGCGGTCGGGATCCCTTTCAGCTCTCCGAGCCTGAGCTTGCCGCCTTCCGCAACCGCGAGGTGGGCTTCGTCTTCCAGGATCACTTCCTGCTTCCGCAGTGCTCCGTCCTGGAGAACGTGCTGACCCCGACCCTCGTCGCGAACGACGCCGGCGACACCCAGACGCGGGCACGAGAGCTGCTCGACCGCGTGGGTCTCGACGAACGGCTGGCCCATCGGCCGGCGGAGCTCTCGGGCGGAGAGAGGCAACGCGTGGCCCTGGCCCGCGCCCTCGTCCTGAAACCGCGGCTGCTGCTGTGCGACGAGCCCACCGGCAATCTCGACGCCGCCTCGGCAGGGGCCGTGGCCGACCTCCTGTTCGAGCTCTACACCCGCGAGCAGGCCATCCTCATCGTGGTCACGCACAGCGCCACCCTCTCCGAGCGCTTCGAGGATCGCCGACGCCTGACCGACGGCCGACTCGAGGCGACGTGATGCGAGCCCAGACGCTCCTCGTCCGCAGTCTCCTCCACTACTGGCGCTCCAACGTCGCGGTCGTTCTCGGGGTGGCGGCCGCGGCGGCCGTGCTGGGAGGCTCACTCGTCGTGGGCGATTCGGTCCGCGGGAGCCTGGCCGCGACGGCCCTCGAGCGACTGGGGCGCACCACCCACACCGTGGAGTCGACGGGCTTCTTCCGCGCTGACCTTGCGGCGGAGCTCGCGAGCCTCCCGTCGTTCTCGGAAGGCTTCGACGCGGCGTGTCCCATCGTGGCGGTGCGCGGCGTGGCCACCCACGCGACGAGCCAGAGGCGAGCCGGCGACGTGCAGGTGTACGGCGTCGACGAGCGCTTCTGGAACTTTCACGATCGGCCCGTGCCGGAGCTTGGCAGACGCGACGCCCTCCTGAGCGAGGCATTGGCGGCCGAGCTCGGGGCCGAGACGGACGAAGCGGTCCTCGTGCGGTTCGACGCCGCCTCGGAGATCCCGGGGAGCTCGCTCTTCGGCAGACGCGACGAGGCCGCCCGGGCGCTGCGGGTCACCGTGACGGGGGTCCTGTCCCCCGGCGACCTCGGGGAGTTTTTGTTGCGGCCCCGTGCGGGCCGTGTGCGGGCCGTGTTCGTGCCGCTCCGAACGCTGGAGCGGGCTCTGGGTCTCGAGGATCGCGCCAACGTGCTCCTGGTCTCGGCGAAGACTCGGGAGGCCTCTGTCGACGCCCTCGAGACGGCTCTCGGCGAGGCCATAGCCCTCGAGGATCTGGGCGTGCGAGTTCGCGGCGTGCCCCAGGCGGGGGCCGTGCAGCTCGACACGACGAGCGCGCTCGTGGACGGATCGCTGCAGAAGGCGGCGACCACGGCGGCGAAGAACCTGGGACTCCGGGTCGGCGAGGTGTTCGTGTACCTGGCCAACACGATACGCGTGGGCGAGCGAGAGGTGCCCTACTCGCTGGTTGCCGCGCTCGACCCCGCCAGCCTGGAGGCGGTGGCCGGCGTGGAGGTGACATCGGCTGACGGCGAGCCTCCTCCGATCGTGCTCAACGAGTGGGTGGCCATGGACCTTGGGGCTGTGCCGGGCTCCCGTGTCACGCTCGAATATTTCCTCTGGCACGAGGACGGCCGAATGGAGACCGGGAGCACCCCGTTCTCCCTCGCTGCGGTCACCCCCCTCGAAGGCCGTGCCGCGGACCCGGACCTCGTGCCGGAGTATCCCGGCATCACGGAGTCGCTACGGCTAGCCGACTGGGACCCGCCCTTTCCGGTCGACCTCGACCGCATCCGGCAGAAGGACGAGGACTATTGGGACGACCACCGCGCCACGCCCAAGGCCTTCGTGCCCCTGGCCGTGGGCCAGCGCCTCTGGGGTCACCGCCTGGGCGGGCTCACCGGGATGCGGCTCGTGCCGGAGACCGCGGCGGACCTCGGAGAGACGCGGGGCCTTTTTGCGGCGGCGCTCCTCGCCGAGCTGGGACGGCGCGGGGCTCCGCCCGGATTCGCGGTGGTGCCGGTGCGGCAGGCGGCCCTCGCGGCAGCTCGCGGCTCGATCGACTTCGGCGAGTACTTCGCCTACTTCAGCTTCTTCCTGGTCGTCGCGGCGCTGCTGCTGGCCGGCCTCTTCTTTCGCCTGGGCCTGGAGGGGCGGCTACGCGAGCTGGGCCTCCTCGGGGCCCTCGGATATCCGTCCTCGCGAGTGCGCCGCCTGTTCCTGGCGGAGGGGGCTCTACTCTCTGGGCTGGGAGGGTTGATCGGGGCGTTCGCCGCAGCGGGCTACGCCGCCCTGGTGCTGTGGGGCCTGCGGTCTCTCTGGGCCGAGGGCCTGGGAACGCGGGATCTCGATCTCCATCTCGGGGTGGCCTCGCCGCTTCTCGGCGCGGTCGGCGCCGGGCTCGCCGCACTCCTGAGCGTCGTCTGGACGCTGCGGAGCGTGCAGCGACTCCCCCCGCGCATGCTTCTGGCGGGAACCCTCGAGCCCTGGGTCAAGCCGACGCCGGCGCGACGCCGGCGAAAGCTCCTGCCCGCAGGACTCACACTGGTGGCCCTCCTCCTGGTCGCGGCGTCGGGGGCCGGGGCGGTGCCCCAGACGGCCGGGTTCTTCGGCGCCGGTGGCCTGCTCCTGGCCGCGGCCCTGCTCTACGCGGGACGGCTCGTCGCCGGACGCCCGAGCGCGGCGGCCGCGGTGACGAGCGTGCTCGGACTGGGCCTGCGCGGTGTCTCGTTCCGCCCGGGTCGGAGCGTCCTGTGCATCGCCCTCGTCGCCTCCGCGACCTTCGTGATCGTCGCCGTGGGATCCTTTCGACGCGAGGGCGCGGACATCGAAGCCCGCGACGGCGAAAGCGGGGGATATCGTCTCCAGGCCTGGTCTGTCGCCCCTCTGCACCACGACCTGACGAGCGCCGAAGGCCGCGCCGCTCTCGCCCTCGAGGGAGTCGCTCTCGAAGGCATTGACGTCGGTCGGTTCCGCGCACGAGTCGGCGAAGATGCGAGCTGCCTCAACCTCTACCAGCCGCGCGTGCCGACGGTGATCGCCGCTTCGCCGTCCTTCATCGAGGAAAGGCGCTTCTCGTTCGCAGCGTCGCTGGCGGAGTCCCCCGAGGAACACGACAACCCCTGGCGGCTGCTCGAGCGGGAGGTTGATTCCGAGGGAGCCATCCCCGTCATCGTCGACGCGAGCGCCCTGACCTACGTCCTGCACCAGTCACTGGGAGATGTTATGTCCCTGGGCGAGACCGGTGTCCGCGTGCGTTTCGTGGGCACGCTGGCGCCCGGACTTCTTCAGGGAGAGCTCATCACGAGCGAGCGTCATTTCCTCCAGGCGTTTCCCGGGGAGGCCGGCTACCGCTTCTTCCTCTTCGACGTCGACGCGGAGCGGGCTCCCGCCCTGAGCCAGGACCTCGAGTCTCACCTGTCGGACTTCGGGTTCGACGTGACCGAGACCGCGGAGCGCCTTCGGGATCTCCACCGTGTGGAGAACACCTACATCGCCACCTTTCAGGCGCTGGGGGCACTGGGCCTGCTGCTCGGCACCGTGGGGCTGGCTGCCGTGCTGATGCGCAACGCGCTCGAACAGCGGGGGGCGCTCGCTTTGCTGCGCGCCGTGGGCTACCGTCGCGCGCACATGACCCGGATGGTCCTGGCCGAGAACGTCGTGCTCGTCGGCCTCGGGTTCCTGGCCGGGGCGGTGCCGGCGCTCGTCGCCATCGCTCCGGTGCTGCTGGAGCGGCGAGGAGCGGTGCCGCTGGCGCTGCTCGCCAGTCTCCTGGTGGCGATCGTGGTCACGGGAGCACTGGTGTCGTGGCTGGCGGTCTCCTACATCCGTCGCCTCCCGCTGGTAGAGTCGCTGCATGCCGTCTCGGAGTAGGAGGTCGATCTTGAAAGCTGCGTGTGGGGTGCTCATGCTGGTGTCGACGTCCGGCGCTTTTGCGGCCGACTGGCCCCAGTGGCGAGGCCCGACACGGGACGGCCGGAGCCCCGGGCTCGAAGAGCGAAGGGCGTGGCCCGAACGCCTGACGCCGGCGTGGCAGGTCACCGTCGGTGAAGGCCACTCCTCGCCTGTGGTGGTGGGAGACCGAGTCTACGTCTTCTCGCGCGAGGGCGAGGACGAGGTCGTTCAGAGCCTGGAGCTCGCCACCGGAGAACGAGTGTGGCGGCAGTCGTACCCGGCGCCCTACGAGATGACCCCGGCGGCGGCCGGGCACGGCAAAGGACCAAAGGGAACGCCGGTGGTGGACGAGGGGCGGATCTGCACCCTCGGAATCAGCGGGATCCTCTCGTGCTTCGACGCGGCCGACGGCCGCCTCCTGTGGCAGGAGCGGTTCGCCTCCCGGTTCTCCCGGACGTCGCCCACCTTCGGGACCGCGATGTCGCCGGTGATCGACGACGGCCGCGTCATCGCTCACGTCGGGGGCCCCGGTGACGGAGCCCTCACCGCTTTCGACGTGGCGACCGGAGAGGTCGCGTGGGCGTGGACGGGCGACGGGCCGGGGTACTCGTCTCCGGTGGTGGCGGAGATTGGGGGCACGCGGCAGGTCGTGACCCTCAGCGAGTCGTTCCTGGTGGGCGTTTCCGCCGACGACGGAGCGCTCCTCTGGAAGCTCCCCTTCACGACGCCATACGTCCAGAACGCGGTCACACCCATCGTCAGCGGCGACACCGTCATCTATTCGGGGCTCGACCAACCGGTGCGGGCGCTCGAGTTGAAGAAGAGCGCCGCCGGCTGGGCCACCGAACCTGTCTGGGAGAACGACGCGGTTGCCGCGTACATGAGCACTCCGGTGCTGGAGAACGGGCGGCTCTTCGGGTTCTCCCACAAGAAACGCGGGCAGTTCTTTGGCCTGGATGCGAGCACCGGCAAGACGCTGTGGCTTTCGGACGGACGACAAGGAGACAACGCTGCGATCGTGGCCGGGGGCGGGGCGCTCTTCTTGCTCACGACCGGGTCGGAGCTCATCGTGGCGCCGCAGACGGGCGACACGTTCTCCCCGATCCGGACCTGGCCAGTGGCCGAGAGCCCCACGTGGGCCCACCCGGTCGTGATGAACGACGGGGTGCTGGTCAAGGACAAGGACACGCTGGCCCTGCTGCGGTTCGACGCGGCGCCGGCTGCCGGTGCGGTGGCCCTTCCGCCGCCGACGAAAGGAGTCGAGATGAGCTGGATCTTCTTCGTGGTGGGCGCGTTCCTTTCGTGGGGGCTGTACGGCCCGATGATCCACAAGGGGCAGGTGGCTCTCGGCAATCCGCTTCGGGCTTTCCTGTTCGTGGGGCTCGCCTACTTCCTGGTCGGCGTCGTCGTGCCGCTCGCCGCCCTCGCCTTCCAGGGCGAGCTCAAGGGCTTCACGAGCCATGGGATGACCATGGCGCTGGTGGCCGGCGCCCTCGGGGCAGCGGGGGCCCTGTGCGTCGTCTACTCGTTCAAGGCGGGTGGCAACCCTCTCTGGGTCATGCCCCTCGTCTTCGCCGGGGCGCCCATCGTCAACGTCCTCTACTCGATGTGGGAGCACCCCCCGAAGGTGGCACCCAGCCCGATGCTTTACGTGGGATTCCTCCTGGCGGCCTCGGGCGCCTACATGGTGTTGCACTACAAGCCGCAAGGGTGAGGCCGGGGCGCCGCTCCGGGGCGCCCGTGGAAAATGGTCCGGTTTTACAGACAACAGACATCTCGTCGACGAGGCTGTGGTAAACGTGGTGAAAGGCCGGTCGGCTGGCCCGCCCGCACAGTATCGGTTTCAAGAACGCTGTCGCGGGGGATCCCCATGAAAAAGAATCGGTTGTCGTCGGATTCGGTCTCGCCCCGGCCCAGGGCCATCAGGCGATGGATCGCCACAACAGCACCCCCGCTCCTGCTGGCCGCAGTGACGCTCGTCGCCCTGCCCCTGGCGCACTCGGCCGAGTCGCACCCCCGCATCCAGTTCTTCATCGACGCCGCGTCCCAGGACGAGCAGGAAGCCGAGAAGGCCATGGCGGCTCTCGCCGAGGCCTGGCAGGACAGCTACACGCCCCTGCTCGTGGAGCTCGCCCACTTCATGGCGCCGCGCCGGGAGTCGCGGATGAGCGGCGGGATGAGGACCCTGGGCGGCCGCTCTGGCCGCCTGGCCGCTAGCGGTGGCTTCAGTGGCGGCGGAGGCCTCGGTGGTGGCGGCGGAGGGGGCGGTGGGGGCGCGACCCGCAGTTCCCTCCCCACTCTCGGAGAGATGCCCCGCCAGGGCGCCTCGACGAAGGTCCGGAAGCGGCTCGTGAGCTTCCTCGAGGAGCAGACCGGTCAGGACTTCGGCGACGACCTCGGGGCCTGGCGGCGCTGGTACTGGAATCTCCCCTACGACCCCCACCCCGGCTATCCCAGTCTCAAGAAGGCCATGTACACCAAGGTGGAGGAGGAGTTGGGGATCTACTTCGATGCGGGCGGGGCGGCGATCGTCCGGCTGGACGAGATCAACTATGGCGGGATGCTGCCGAGCCGCAGCCCCATCCTGGATCATCCGAAGCACGTCTCGGCCGCGGAGGCGGATTTCCTCAAGGACAAGCACAAGGTGATCGGCCTGGAGGTGCGCGGGGAGATGCGCGCCTATCCGGAGCAGATCCTCGCCTTTCACGAGCTGACCCGCGACGAGCTAGGCGGGGTGGAGCTGACGATCGTCAACGATTTTCTGTGCGGCACCACGATCCCCTACGCCAACTCGATCCGCGGGGCCAAGCTGAGCTTCAGGCCGAGCGGCCTGGTGTACCGTTCGAACAGGATGATGGTCGACGAGCAGAGCGTGACGCTGTGGTCGACCCTGCAGGGCCGAGCGGTTCTCGGGCCGCTCACCCAGCACAACGTGTGGCTCGACACCTACCCCGTGGTGACGACCACCTGGGGCGAGTGGAAGAAGCTGCACCCCAACACCACCATCCTCTCCGAGGACACGGGCTTCCCGTTCGACTACTCGAAAGGGCCTCGGTTCCAACGCTATCTCGACAACGACCGACTCATGTTCGAGGTGCCGAGGCCCGACGACCGATTGAAGAACAAGGAGCCGGTGCTCGCCCTCACGCTGCCGCCGACGAAGGACAAGAATCAGGATGAGGACGAGATCGACCGCAGACGGCCCAGGGCCCTGGCCGTCAAGGTGGATTTCCTCGAGAAGAAAGAGAATCGCGTCTTCCACACGAGCCTTGCCGGGCGCGAGCTCGTCATCGTCACGAGCCCGAAAGGGGCCAATCGAGTCTACGACGCCGGCGAGACCCGGTTCGTGAGCCAGGAGCTGGATGGTCGCCTCCGCGACGCCGACGGAGGCACCTGGCTGACCTACGAGTCGATGCTCGTGCCCGAGACTCCCGGCCTCTCAGCCCGATCGCGGCTCCCGGCACGTCGCTCGTTCTGGTTCGCGTGGCACGCCCAGTTCCCCAGAACGGCGCTCGTGAAGTAGGTCGCTGGGGGCTCGCCGGTCCCCGCATGAGCTCCTGGTCCCGAGGCTTCCAGACGACCCCGCCTAGTCCCCGGGCCTCCAGAGGGTTCGGAGCGACCCATGGGGTGGCGGGCCGAGGTCCCGCCAGCTCTCGATGGGAACCTCGACCACGGCGAGGGCGGCCGTCGGCATGCTCTCGGGCACCCCGACCACCGCGGCGACCAGCTCCTCGATGCCGGGGTTGTGCCCCACGACCATGGCGTGCCCGCAGGCATCGGGCAGATCGCGGAGCGCCTCGAGGCAGGTCTCCGGGCCCGCCAGGTAGAGGTCGCGGGTGAAGCGCACGTCGTCCGGAAACCCTGCGGCGGTGGCGACGGCAAGGGCCGTCTCCCGGGCCCGCCGAGCCGTGGAGCTGAGGATCGCGTCGGGCACGAGGTCCTGCTCCAGGAGCCACTCCCCCACCCGAGGCGCGTCCCGGAGGCCGCGCTTGTTCAGCGGCCGGTCGTGATCGTCGAGGGAGGAGTCCTTCCAGCTCGACTTGGCGTGACGAAGGATCGACAGCAGCTTCATCCGACGTATGCTATCAATGTGCGGCGTCTGGGGGTCAACGTGAATCGACCGGGTCTCTTGCATGGCTAGCCCGCGGGTGTCCGCCGGTGGCGGCATGGCCGCCATCCTCTACGCCCTCCGGATGGGGCGTCAGGCTGGCGGCCTGTGGCGGCTCTACCGCCGGATGCGCACGCGCAACGCGTGCAAGACCTGCGCCCTGGGAATGGGCGGGCAGCACGGCGGCATGGTCAACGAGGCGGGGCACTTCCCCGAGGTGTGCAAGAAGTCTCTTCAGGCCCAGGCCGGTGACATGCAGGGGCCGCTCGGCGAGGCGCAGTTGCGCGAGTATCCGCTCGAGCGTCTGGCCGGGCTCACCTCGGCCGAGCTCGAGCGCCTGGGGCGCATCGCCTTTCCGCTGGTTGCCGAAGCGGACGACACGCACTTCCGGCGAATCGGCTGGGAGGAGGCGCTGGACCGGGCGGCGGCGGCGTTCCGGGAGGCCTCGCCCGAGGAGGTGTTCTTCTACTCCTCGGGTCGAGCGAGCAACGAGGCGGCGTTCCTCATGCAAGTGGTGGCCCGCGCCTACGGCACGACCAACATCAACAACTGCTCGTCGTACTGTCACCAGGCGTCCGGCGTCGCTCTGGGTCGGGTGTACGGTTCGGGCACCTCGTCCATCGTCCTCGAGGACCTGCGCGAGGCCGACCTCATCGTCGTGGCGGGAGCGAACCCCGCGAGCAACCATCCCCGCCTGATCACCCAGCTCGTCAACCTCCGTCGCCGCGGGGGGCGGGTCATCGTCATCAATCCACTCCGCGAGCTCGGGCTGGTTCGCTTCCGCGTGCCGTCGGACTGGCGAAGCCTGCTCTTCGGATCGACGATCAGCGATCTCTATCTCCAACCCCACGTGGGATCGGACGGGGCGCTCTTCAAGGCGCTCCTCAAGGCGGTGGTGGAAGCGGGAGGCGTGGATCGCTCATACGTTGCGGCCCACACGGAGGGTTGGGCCGCGGTCGAAGCCGACATCGGGTCCACTCCCTGGGTGGACCTCACGTCCATCTGTGGGGTTCCCCACGAGGACATCCAGCGGGCCGCCGACATGCTGCTGAACGCGAAGCGCGGGGTGTTCTGCTGGGCCATGGGCCTGACCCACCACGTTCACGGGGTGGACAACATCCTGGCCCTTGCCAACCTGGCCCTCGCCCGGGGGTGGCTCGGCCGCCCCGGATGCGGCTTGCTGCCCATTCGCGGGCACTCGAACGTGCAGGGTGTGGGCTCGGTCGGCGTGACTCCGGTCCTCAAGCGGGCCTTTTCGGAGGGAATGCAGGAGCTCTACGGCATCGAGCCGGGAACGACACCGGGATGGGACACGTTCCGTTCGATGCAAGCGGCTTCGGAGGGTCGCGTGCGAGCGGCGTTCCTGCTCGGAGGCAACCTCTTTGCCAGCAACCCGGACCGAGCCTGGGCCGGGAGGGCGCTCGAGAGAATTCCACTGGTCGTGCACGCGTCCACGAAGCTCAATGAGGGGCACGTGCATGGACGCGGACGCACCACGCTCGTCCTGCCGGTCCTGGCCCGGGACGAGGAGTCACAGGCGACGACACAGGAATCCATGTTCAACCTCATTCGTCTCTCCGACGGAGGCACGCCGGCGGTGGCGGGAGAGATGCGGTCTGAGGTCGACATCATCGCCTCGCTGGCCGAGCGGGTCTTGCCGCCGGGGCGCTTCGACTGGTCGGCCATGCGATCCCACCAGCGGCTTCGCGAGGCGATCGGCCGCATCGTCCCCGGGTACAAGAAGATCGCCGACATCGCCCGCACCCGCCAGGAGTTCCAGATCGGTGGACGCACGTTTCGCGAGCCCGAGTTCGCCACCGAGAGCGGCAAGGCCGCGTTCCACGTCACGCCGCTCACGGATTTCGTTCCCGGGCCCGAGGAATTCCGCCTGATGACGGTTCGCTCGGAGGGTCAGTTCAACACGGTCGTGTACGAAGAAGAGGACCTCTACCGTGGCAACACTCGACGGGACGTGGTGATGATGGCCCGGGCCGATGCGCAGCGTCTCGGAGTGGACGAGACCGACCGGGTGAGGGTTTGCACGGAGGTCGGCGACATCCAGGTCTCGGTCGCCATCGTCGATATCCGGCCGGGAAACCTGGCGATGTACTACCCGGAGGCGAACGCGGTGGTGCCACGGCGCATCGACAAGGCTTCGGGAACGCCGGCGTTCAAGTCGGTCATCGCTCGCGTGGTCCCGATTTCGAGCGCCGCGCGTGCCGGGATGGGCTAGACGGCTACCGATCGAGATCCAGCGCGACCATCTGCTTGCGATCGCGCATGTAGAGACGTGTGCCGACGAGAGTCGGGGCCGTCCAGGACCGCCCGGAGAAGATCTCGGCCCGGGCCTGGACGTCGAGCCCCTCGGGGCTGACGGTGGCCAGGCCGAGGGTGCCGTCCTCGTCGAGGACGATCAGGCGCCCGCCGGCGAGGACGAGCGTCGCCTTGGCAAAGGCCCGGTCCCGCCAGACGACCTCGCCGGTGGCCAGGTCCACCGCGCTCAGCGGGGCGGGACCGAAGTCCCCGCTCGAGCCGTAGACGTGGTTGCCGATCATGAGGAAGTTGCCGTGGTGGATGCGCATCTGGTTGGTGAACCACAGCTCCTCGACGCTGGTCGCGTCTCCCTGGCGGGTCAGACGCAGGGCGCGGGTGCCCCCGCTGTAGGCGGAGGAGACGACCAGGAGCCCAGCGTCGCCGCTCACCGGCAGGGCAATGTTGAGCTTGTACTGGGTCGCGTGGGGGTGGCTCCACAGCACCTTGCCGGTGGCGGGATCCAGACCCACGATCTTCTCCCCTCCGAAGAAGACGAGCTGCTCCTGGCCGCCCACGCTGACGATGACCGGAGAGGAGGGCGAGACGACAAAGCTCCCGGCCTTCCAGCGGACCGTCCCATCCTTCTGATCGAAGGCCATGAGTGACTGCCCGCGACCACCGACCGCCACGATGACCGTGTCCTTCCAGGCCAGCGGGCTGCAGGAGTAGCCTCGATCCATGACGGTGCCCCCGAGGTCCTTCCAGAGCTCGTGGGCCCAGACGACCTTCCCCGTCTCCGGGTCGAGAGCCTGGAGCCGCCCCAGGGTGCCCGCGGTGAAGACCCGGCCGCCGGCCAGGAGGGGTGTCGCGTGGGGGCCCGGCCCATGCTCCATTCTCATGGCGGGCAGGTACTCCACGGGGTTCCGTTGCTCCCAGAGGGTCTTGCCGGTCGTGGCGTCGATCGCGACCGCCACCTCCTCGTCCCGGGTGGTCACGCCAAACCAGGCGAGGGACCGGTACATCGTGTAGAGAGTGCCCCCGGACGCGACGATGCCCGAGTAGCCCTCGCCAAGCTCGCGCTCCCAGAGCGTCGTTGGGCCATCGCTCCCCCACGCCGCGACACCCGACGTTTCGACGTGGAAGTCGCGGCCGGGTCCCCCGAACTGTGGCCAGGCATCAGCCGCCGGGAACGGGGAGGGCGAAGCGAGCATTGCGACGAGAACGAGGACGAGTGCTGCACCGATACGGGTCATGGTTTCTCCACTGGAATGTCACCGCCAGTGTAGCAAGGCAGTGATGCAGAGGGTTTCGTGTTGGACGCGCGACCAAGCAAGGAACAAGGGTGTCACCCTGAGCGCGGCCGTCTCGGGGGAGCGCGCAGAGTCTCTCCGTTGACCGCTCAGAGCTGGACCCGGACCCCGAGCTGGATCTGCCGTGCGGACGTGGCGGTCTGGCGGATGCGACCGAAGGTTGGCAGCGGCACTTGACCGTCGGCGGTGCCGGCGAAGGCCTGCAGGCTCGGGATGCCGAAGTTGGCGCGGTTGAAGACGTTGAACGCCTCGAGCCGCAGCTCCACGCGCCCCGCCGAACCCAGCCGACCCCAGGGGAAGTGCTTCACGAGAGCCAGGTCCAGGACTCGGAGATCCGGGCCGACGAACGCCCCACGTCCGGTGTTGCCCTGCGTGCCGGCGGGCTGCAGGACGAACGCGGTGGGATCGAACCACTGCTCCGGGGTACCCAGAACCGCGTCCCCCGTGGTCCGACCGGGCGCAAGGCAAGGCTCGGGCGGTCCGGGCCGAGCCCGGGGCCGAGCGCCGGAAACCAGCGCGAGCGGTTCGCCTGGACGAAGACCGTGAGCGGAGGCCCGCTCCGGTATCGACCGATGCCGGACAGCTGCCAGTTGGCCAGGAGCGCGTGGGTGAGACCGCTCGATTCCCGGGCGAAGGGCAGTTCCCAGCTGAAGTTCACGACCCAGTTGTGCTTGGCGTGGTAGTCGGCGAGGCCCTTGTTGTAGTCGGGGTTGGCGAACTCGGGCATCCAGGACACCGTCCCGTTCGTCGCGTCCGAAAAGAATGTCGAGGCCTGGGTCGTGTCGATGTTTCGGGAAAACGTGTAGGAGGACTGGAAGCTCAGGCCGGCCACCGACACCCGGCGAAGCTCGACGATCAAGGCGTCGTACCAGGACTGGCCGTCGCTGCTCTTGAGCTCGATGGCGGAGAAGCTGGAGTTGGGCCGGGAGGCTGTCGGCGGGTAGAAGGCCGTGCCGTCGGAGAGCGTCCCGGGAACGGGCACGTTCACGTCACCGTCCCTGAGAAGGTTTCTTCCGCGGGCGCCGGCGTAGCCGACGGTCAGGATCATCCGCCCCGGCAACTGCTGCTGCACGTTCAGGTTGAACGAGTGGAGCTTCGGGGTCTGGATATCCCACTGGATGGGCCGGATGGCCAGGGGCACGCCGCGCGAGAAGTTCGGCTGCGGGAAGTCGGGACGCGGCACCACCGGGCGGGGGGTGAACGGCGGGTTGGTGACGGTGACGATCAGGTTCTGCTGGAGGTTGTTGTTGAAGTAGAGACCATACCCTCCCCGCAGCGCCGTCCGCCCGTCGCCGGAGACGTCCCAGGCGAAGCTCAGCCTGGGCGAGAGGTTCGGACCGGGGTTGTCGAAGAGCGGGCCCACCGTGACGTCGGTCGCCAGGAGGTCGGGCATGTTGATGTCTCGGCCCCCCTGATCCTCGGGAAGGGTCGCATACTCGAGGCGGAGTCCCCCGTTCAACGTGAACGAGCTCCCGATGCGGAACTGGTCCTGGACGTGCGCCCCCAGGAGCGTCGAGCGCCAGTTCCTCTCGAGGTCGCCTTCCGGGGTGAGGCCTATGAACCGCAGGGCGGAGTTCCGCAGGAACCCTTCCAGGTTTCCGAAGAAGTAGAGGCCACGGCTGAAGGTGGGATTGAACATGTCGTTCCGGTAGCGCTCCGCGAGAACGCCGGTCGTGACGGTGTGCGAGCCGCGACTCAGGAGGAGATCGCCCTGGAAGGAAAAGACATCCTGCCGGAGCGAGACGTCGGCGGAGAGCTGCGGTCCGAAGCGGGGAATCCCCCCTATGTCGATGTCCCCCAGCGACTCCCGGCCCGGAACGAACGGCGGGAGGGGCTGGGAGGTGTTGGCTTCCACATCCTGCCCGATCCGGGTGCGCGAGTACCCGAAGCGGAAGGTGGCCATGGTGCTCGACGAGACGCTGCGGCGATACTCGGCGGTCAGGAACTGGTTCTTCGAGAGGAAGGCCCGTAGAAACTGCGGGAAATCGGTGGGCAGAAGCTGCGCCGCCTTGTCGTAGGTGTACCGCACGAAGAACTGGTCGCTTCGTCCCACGTTCTGGTCCAGCCGCACCTGGAAAAAGTCCTGGTCGATGTCCTGCGAGAACGGAAAGCTGAACGCCGCCAGGCCTCCCCCGAGCTCCTCCCCGTTCGGAAGAGGGTACTCGTCGAGATACGGTTGAACCGCCGGATCCACCGGGACATGGATCGGCTCGCCGTCCGGGCCGGGAAGAATGCCGAGACGGGCGGCCTGGTTGGGCATCACGGTCTGGATGGTGCGGCCCAGATTCTTCCGGAGCCCTTCGTAGCCGACGAAGAAGAACGTGCGGTCCTTGCGGATCGGACGCCGAGGGTGAAGCCGAACTGGTTGCGGCGAAAGTCGGGCTTCTCGTCGGAATCGAAATAGTTTCGTTCGTCGAGGGCGTCGTTGCGGTGGTACTCGAAGAAGCTCCCGTGGAAGTCGTTGCTACCCGACTTCGTGATGACGTTGATCTGACCGCCGGTATTCCGCCCGTACTCGGCGGAGTAGGCGTTCGACTCCACGCGGAACTCCCGCACCGTCTCGGTGCCAAGGGCGGTGCCGGCGGCACTGCCGGCAGGCCCGTTCGTGAAGTCGTTCAGCAGCGTGCCGTCCAGCAGGTACACGTTCGAGCGCGGGTCCTGCCCGTTGATGCTCGCCGCGAGCCCGTGGGCCACGATCGACCCGCCGGCGCGATATGGAAAGGCGATGACGCCGGGTTGGAGGAAGACGAGATCCGTGTAGTTTCGTCCGTTCAATGGCAGGTCGCGAATCTGAGCCTCGGTCACGAGGAAGCTCAGCTCTCCGGAGCGGGTTTGGATCCCCGACACGTCCCCGGTGACCGTAATCTCGTCCTCGGCAGTGCCGACGGCCAGCGTAAGCGTCAGCACCGCGGGCTGGCCCAGGACCAGGGTGATGCCCGACTGGACCACCGACTGGAAGCCCTGAAGCTCCGCGCGCACTTCGTAGGCGCCCACGGGAAGGCCCGCGAGGGTGAAGTCTCCGTTCTCGTCGGACGTCGTGGTCCGGGAGGCGCCGCGGGCCACGTACCGGGCGCTCACTTCTGCGCCGGGCAGCACCACCACACCCGGCCCCCGCACCTGCCCGACGATCGAGCTGGTCGTCGACTGAGACCAACCGACGCCGGGGGCGAGAAGGAGCACGGCGAGAACGACTGGCTTTCGCATCTGGAGAACCTCGTGTTGTCTCACCCTAGGTGATTTTACGCTTCCGCCTCTCCAACGCCGAGAAGCTCTTGTCATAAGACGCAAAAGCGCCGGATCCTGAAGGGAACAGACGGTGAGTTCGAGAGATTCAGGGCCTTCGTCCGCCGGGCACGATCAACTCGTTGGACTTCTCGGGGGCCTGGTCGACCGAATGGCCCGCGTCCCAGCCAGGGACCGGCGCGCTGTCGGGGCCACGCAGCGACTCGAGCGGGCCCCACACCACGTCCACCCTCTCGTTGAAGAGGTCGCCGATCAGCAGGTCGGTGATCGCACCCCGCAGGTGAGGGTTGGTCTTGACGAACTTACCGAAGTTGAAGCCCTCGTAGTACGCGCACACGAGGCGGCGCATTCGGTCGAGACCCTCGCTGAAGCCGGGGCCCCACTTGCCCAGTTGGCCCGCCGAAGTGTCGGCGGAGGACAGTCCCTCGCAGATCGCGTCGGCGGCCAGCTCGCCGGACTTCAGGGCCAGGAGGACGCCCGACGAGTAGAGCGGGTCGAGGAAAGCAAACGCGTCCCCCACCAGCACCCAACCGTCGCCGGCGAGCTCCCTGGATCGGTACGAGTAGTCCTTGGCAGCGAAGTGACCGGTCACCTGCTCGGCCGAGGCAATGCGGTCCCTGACCGCCGGGCACTGCTCGACGGCCTCCTCGTACCGAGCGGCAAAGCCGCCCTTGCCCTTGAAGAGCTGCTCGATGGGCGCCACCACGCCGACGCTGACGACGTCGTCGTGGAGCGGGATGTGCCAGAACCAGCCGTTGCGGTCGGGGCTCTGGATGACGCCCGTGGCCCCTTCGTCGCGCCCTTCGCCGCGCTGGGCCCCCCGCCAGTACGTCCAGACGGAGCCCTTGGCGAGCACCGGGTCCCAGACACGCAGGCGCAGCCGGTTCTGCAGGAGCCCCACCTGGCCGGTGGCGTCGACGGTGATCGGCGCCTTGACCTCGGTGACCGAGCCGTCCTCCGCCTTCACCTTCACCCCGTGTGCGCGGCCGTCCTCCATCAGCACCTCGAGCACCCGGGCGCCCTCGTGGACCACCGCGCCGTGCTCCCGTGCGTTGTCGAGCATGAGCTGGTCGAACTCGCTGCGCACCACCTGCCAGGTCTGCGAGCTCTCGTGGGGCCGGTTGTCGTGGAAGTAGAAGGGCGCCGACGCCCTCCCGCTGCCGCTCACGAACTGGACGCTGTGCTTCTTGACGAAGGGGCTCTCGTGCAGCCTGGGCAGCATGCCCAGACGCTTCAGGACCCAGTACGTCTCGGGCACCAGCGACTCTCCCACGTGGAAGCGCGGAAAGCGGTCGCGCTCGAAGAGCTGCACGCGGTGGCCCTGCTCGGCGACGAGAGTCGCCACGGTGGCCCCGGCGGGACCACCCCCGACCACGATGACGTCGGAGGAGTCGGCTACGGCTGCGGCGCGGGTCATCCGCTCCGATCCACGATCACGAAGCGCCGCGCCTTCAGCTCGAAGCGCGGCAGGCGTCCCGGGTCCACCACCTGGATCGGGATGGTCAGCCCCAGGGCCTCGCGGAGTCGCTCCGACACCTGGGCGGCCAGGGCCTCCCTGTCCAGCGCGTCGCCGTTCGGCTCGAGCTCGAGGGAGAGCGAGCGCAAGGCGCCCACGCGGGCGACCGTGGATCGGAACTCGACCACCTCGGGGAACGTGCGGACCACGGACTCGATGGCCGCCGGATAGACGTTGACGCCGCGCACGTTGACCATGTCGTCGGAGCGAGCCAGGATCCCGCCTTCGAGGCGAGCCCACGTTCGGCCGCAGCGGCAGGGCTCGGACCGCCGCACGACGAGGTCGCCGGTGCGGTACCGCACGACGGGGCTGGCCGAGCGGCCGAGGCTGGTGACCACGAGCTCGCCCTGCTGCCCGTCGGCGACAGGGACCAGGCTCTCCGGGTCGAGCACTTCGCACAAGTAGTGGCCCTCGTTGAGATGGAGGAAGCCGGGCTGCTCCCAGCACTCGAAGCTCAGCGGGCCCACCTCGGTCAGGCCGTGGTGGTCGATGACCCGGGCGCCCCAGGCCGACTCGATGCGGCCCCGGGTGGCGGGAATGCTGCCGCCCGGCTCCCCCGCCACGATCAGCACCCGCACGGACCCGTCGGCGAGCGGGCCCGGCCGCTCCCCGCCCTGTGCCGCGACCTCCGCCAGGTGCAGGGCGTAGCTCGGCGTGCAGCACACGACCGTCGCGCCGAGGGACTCGATCAGGGACAGCCGCTGCAGGCTCGGCATGCCGCCCCCGGGGATGCAGTGGGCGCCGATCTGGGAGGCGGCATCGAACGCCGTCCAGAAGCCGAGGAAGGGCCCGAAGGAGAACGGGAAGAAGATGCGGTCGTCCGCGGTCACCCGCGCACCGCGGTAGACCGCCTTCCAGCACTCCAGCATCCACTGCCAGCTCTCGTTGGTGTCGAGCCAGCGTAGGGGGCGGCCCGTCGTGCCAGAGGTCTGACTGAAGCGGGTGTAGCTGGCGATCGGCTCGCTGAGGGCGCTGCCCCACGGGGGCTGGGCCGCCTGGTCGGCGGCGAGCTCCGCCTTGGTGGTGAAGGGAAGCCGAGCCAGGCCCTCGGGAGTCCCGAGGTCCTCGAGGTCGACGCCCGCCACGTCGAGCTTGCCCGTGTAGAAGGCGTTTCTACCGCGCAGATGCGCGAGCAGCTCGCGGAGCCTGTCGGTCTGCAGGGTCGCCAGAGCGTGGCGCTCCAGACGCTCCTCCGGCAGGACCTCCACGCTCGCGCTCACTGTTCGGCCTCGCCGTCCGGCGCCACCGCCAGGCGCTCCTTGATGTCCTCCGGGATCGGGACCCCGCGCATAGGACCGCCCGGGGCCCCGGTGACGCAGGCGATGGTCATGGTGCCCGTCGCGATCCGCACCTCGCCGCAGATCAACGTGCAGGCGTACCGGATCTTCCGCTCCTCTATGGCGACGATACGAAGCAGGACGTCGAACTCCTCTTCGAAGTGCAAAGGACGGTGGTACTCGAACGAGACCGCCGTCCGGGGCCAGCCGACCGCCGCGTCGGTCGGCATGATCGACATCCCGGCCGCACGCCACAGGGCGTGCTCCGCCTCCTCCATGAAGAGAATGTAGCGGCTGAAGTGCACGATGCCGGCGGCGTCGGTCTCGTGAAACTGCACCCGCCGGCGCAGCCGATGCTCGGAGACGGGGTTTTTGGGCTCAGGCAAGGGGCAGAATCTCGACGACGTCCCCGATCTTGCGGCCCTTGAGGGTCAGCTCGGTCTGCCGTCCGTAGAGGGTTTTGGGCTCTCGCATCCAGAACACGCCGAGGAGCTCCGGGTTGGGCTCGACGGCCAGGAACGCCGTGGGCCGGCTCTGGTAGTCCACGCCGCCCTCTCGCAGCAGCCGCCCCAGGGGCACTCGGTTGCGCAGGATGCGGTCCTGTATGGGCCGGCTGAACGCGTCGAGGTCGATCTCGATGACGCCCATCTCCACCGGGCGCCCGGAAGACTCCTCCACCAGCAGCACCTTGCGGAAGTACCAGTGGCCCTCGCGGAAGATCGAAAGCGTCCGGAGCGCCACCGGTCCGTCGTGATGGGTTTCCAGCGTCAGGGTCATGTCGCGCTCGTGGACCAGCAACGACCGATAGGGAGCCGGGATCCGATCTGGGGACACGGTGGTGACCTTCGGCGCCGGGATCCCCGCCCGCGCGTAGACGACGTCGAGGGGAGCGGGCACCCCGGAGTCGGGGCGGGCTCGACGGCGCGCAGGGCGCGTTGATGTGATCCGACTGGTTCCTTTTGTCTTCAAGGGACGGCGCGCCTCCCATTCACCGGGCCGCAGACGTCTAGGTGTAGCGGATACCCACATGCTCGGGAAGGAAGAAACGCCGAAGCAGCACGTCCACCCGCAGCAGGCCTTCGCGCGACAGGGCGACCTCGTCGGCGTCGGCGGAGCGCACATAGCCCTCGTTCTTCAGCTCGGCCAACGGCGACCCGAAACGCTCGAGCACGTCGACCCCGTACTTCCCCTGGAAGTAGGCCGGCTCGATGGAGCCACGCTTCAGCTGCAGCACGAACTCACGCACGAGGCGCTCCTCCTCGGTGGGAGTGTAGGCACGGCCGAGGGGCAGCTCGTCGTGGCTCAGGGCCGCGACGTAGGCCTCCCAGGTGTCGAGGTTTTGAAGGTGGACTCCGTTCACGTGGCCAAACGAAGCCACGCCCAGTCCCACCAGGTCCGCACCTTGCCAGAGCCGGTCGCGGTACACGAAGCGCGCCTGCGACGGGTCCTTCACCGCGGTGTAGGCGCTGCCCACGTGGTAGCCGGCGCTCTCGAGGGCCTCGAAGGCTTCCTTGACCCAGCGCCGCTTGGTGGACCAGTCGGCCGCGGTCTCGAAACGTCCGTTGCCCTCCTTCAGATCGGCGCTGATGGTCGTGTTGTGCGGCAGCTCCATCTGGTAGATGGTCACGCTGTCGGGATCCAGCTCGATCAGCTTCCGAACACACGCCTGCCAGTTCTCTTCGGTCTCACCCAGCATCCCCGCGATCAGGTCGACGTTGATCTGGGGGAAATCCAGCTTGCGAGCGAACTCGTAGGCGCGGAACACCTCGGCCGAGCGATGGGCCCGGCCGTTCAGCTCCAGGATGCGGTCGTCGAAGTTCTCGATTCCCAGGCTGAGCCTCGTCACCCCCAGGGCTCGGATGACCTGAAGCTTGCTCTCGTTGAGGGTCCCGGGCTCGCACTCGAAGGTGACCTCCTCCGCGTCGGCCCACGAGGTTTCGGCGCTCAGTCCCCCCACCAGCTGCTCGAGCTGGCGGGTGGAGAGAAAAGACGGCGTGCCGCCGCCGAAGTAGACGAAGCCGAGCGGCCGCCCGGCTACCGCCGGCTGCTGGCGGTAGAGCTCCCACTCGCGCGTGAGGGTCTTCAGGTACTGGGCGACTTCCTTCGCGTTCTTGTCGGTGTAAACACGGAAATAGCAGAAGTGGCAGCGCTTGCGGCAGAAGGGGATGTGCAGGTAGAGACCCAGAGGCACTTCGGGCTGCGGCGGCTTCGCGAGGGCGGGCTGCGCGTCGCGACCGACGGCCTCCCGGCTCCAGACCGAGAACGGCGGGTAGTTGGCTACGAAGTAGCTGCCGACCTCGGTTTGATCGGCAACCGTGCTCACGCCGTCGTCCATCCCCCTACTATAGCAAGTGCTCAAGCCACCCGGACGGCTCGGAACGACGTCTCCGCGGGGTGGTTGTCAAGAAACGTAAACCCTCCGGGTTATGCTGGCCCGAGCGTGGCCCTGCCATGTAAGCTGCGCTCCCGGGGGGTGGTCATGGTGAAGACGGTGAGCCGGGCTCTGGTCGTCGCGGCGCTCGCGGTGGGGATGGGGCTGGGGTCGGCCTCGGGGGCCGACTGGCCCAACTGGCGGGGACCCGACGAGAACGGCACCAGCCCGGAGCGGAACCTTCCCGAGCGCTGGAGCCTGACGGAGAACCTGGCCTGGACGCTCCCGCTGCCGAGCGCCAGCGGCTCCACCAGCATCGTCGCCGGCGACCGGATCTTCTTGAGCGTCATCGACGGGGACGAGGTCGAGCTCTGGTGCGCCGATCGCCGCACCGGGACCGTGTCCTGGAAGAGGCCGGTGGGGCCGGCGGAGGGCCACGCCCACCGCAAGCACAACATGTCCTCCCCGTCCCCGGTGACCGGAGACGGCCGCGTCTTCACCATGACCGGCAACGGCGCACTCAAGGCCTTCTCGTTCGAGGGCAAGGAGCTCTGGGCCCGGGACCTGCAGGCCGACTATGGGCCCTTTGGAACCCAGTGGGGCTACGGCAGCTCGCCGCTGCTGTTCGACGGCACGCTATACGTCCAGGTGCTCCACGGCATGAAGACCGACGATCCCTCGTACCTGCTGGGTCTCGACCCGGCCTCGGGCAAGACCCGATTCCACGTCGAGAGGCCGACGCCGGCTCGGCGAGAGTCGCCCGATTCCTACACGACCCCGGCGGTGGCCCGGCGGGACGGCAAGACCGAGATCATCCTCACCGGAGGAGACCTGGTCACGGGACACGATCCGGCCACGGGAAAGGAGCTGTGGCGCGACGACGGCCTCAACCCCAACCGGGAGGGGAACTACCGCATCATCGCCTCGGCCCTCGTCCACGACGACATCGTCGTGGCGTCGACCCGGGTGAAGCCCATGCTGGCGCTCCGGGCCTTCGGGAAGGGCGACGTGACCGGCAAACGGCGCCTGTGGTCCTTCGATCGGGGTCCCGACGTGCCCACGCCCACCACCGACGGCACGCGCCTCTACGTGGTAACCGACAAGGGCATCCTCTGGTGTCTCGAGCTCCAGACCGGCAAGACGATCTACGGACCGCAGCGTCTGGCGGTGGGGACCTACAGCGCGTCGCCGCTCCTGGCCGACGGCAAGCTCTACATCGCCAACGAGGACGCCGTCACCAGCGTCATCCGCGCCGGCTCGACCTTCGAGCTCATCGCCGAGAACACCCTCGAGGGCTTCACCCTCAGCTCGTTCGCTGCGGTACAGGGCCAGCTCTTCCTTCGGGCCGGCAAGACCCTCTACTGCATCGGGAAGATCGGAGCTCCTCAGGATGACGGGTTCTAGCCGTCAGGCCGGCAGGCCCTTCGTGATCACGGCCTCCATCGCCTCCGAGAAGCGGTCCACCTCGTCGAGGGTGCTGTAGATGTTCGGTGTCACGCGCAGGCCCTCGAAGTCCTCGTGGACGATCGGCACCACGATGATGCGGTGTCGATCGAAGAGGTGCGTGGCCAGCTTCTTCGTGTCCACTCCCTCGATCTGAACGGTGCCGATGCCGCAGGACTGCTCGGGGTCGCGGCTCGTGTGGATCCGCACGCGGGGCTCTTCGGACAGCCGACTCATCCAGCGTTCGCGGAGGAAGCGCAGGCGGGCCGCCCGCCGCTCGACGCCGATGCCGTTGTGAAAGGCCAGGGCCTCGGCAATCGCGTTGTGGTTTGCCGCGGGGTGGGTGCCGATCTCCTCGAACTTTCGAATGTCGGAGTCCATCTTCGCCGGCGCCGGCATGAGCGGCCAGACCTTTGGGATCTTCGACCCCCTCACGTAGAGGAAGCCCGTTCCGTGGGGGGCGAGCAGCCACTTGTGGAGACTCGTGGCGTAGTAGTCGCAGTCAAGATCGGCGTGGGTGAACGGGAAGTGGGCAAAGGCGTGGGCTCCGTCCACGATGACCTCGATCCCGCGCTCGCGGCCCATCTGGCAGATCCTTTTCACGGGATAGATCTGACCGGTGAGGTTGGTGATGTGGCAGACGAGGATCACCTTCGTGCGCGGCGTGATCTCCTCCTCGAACCGCTTCGCCAGCTCATCGAGGTTGGACGGGGGCACCGGGACAAGAAAGGTCTTCAAGACGATTCCGTCGCGTCTCTCCCGCTGTCGCCAGGTCGTCAGCATCCGCGGGTAGTCGTGGGTGGTCGTGAGCACCTCGTCGCCGGGCTCGAGGTCGAGGCCGAGCTGCACGATCTCGAGCCCCTCGCTGGCGTTTCGGGTGATCGCAATCTCTTCGGGATCACAGCCGAAGGCGCGGGCCAGGCCACCCCGCACGGACTCGATCTGCGGCTCGAGGAGATTCCACATCGTGTGGGCCGGCGCCTCGTTCGACAAATCCAGGTAGCGCTTCATCGCCTCCTGGACCATGCGGGGCGACGGGCAGACACCGCCATTGTTGAAGTTGATATAGCTGCGGTTGACGGTGAAGGCCTGCTGGACCTCGTACCAGAAGTCCTCGTCGACGGCCACCACGCCGGATGCTCGAGCCTCACCACGACCGGCGGCCAGCACGCGGTCGAGACCGTCGTCACGGAAGACCGCGAGGAGTGAGGCTCCGGTCGCGAGGCCGAGGAACGCACGCCGTGATTCCATTGTGCCCTCCTAATATCAGTCGGGAAGCTCCTCGCGCTCCGGTTCCGGGAGGAAGAAGCTGGCGATGAAGCCCACGACGTAGGCGAGGGTGCCGACCACCGCCGCGGCATAGGCGAGCCTCATCGGCGCCGTCTCGCCGGGCATGTAGGCGACCAGAGTGGTCGTGACGAGCGCAGCCGAGGTGCCGATCATGCGTCCACCCACGTTGGCGGCGAAGCTCTCGCCCGTGCCACGCAGGTGCGTCGGGTAGACGCGCGGCAGGTAGTTTCCCCAGAAGCTGAACTGCGCGACCGTCAGCATGCCGACCACGAGGATCCCCCACTTGAGCATCTCGAGGTTCGAGGTGGCGGCGTAGCCGAGCACGACCGGCAACATGACGAGTCCGGGGACCTGGAAGGTCCGTATCAGCCTCCGCCGTGCCACGATGCGCACCGCCAGGAAGGCGAGCAGGATGCGTCCGGCCAGCCCGCCGAACTCCTGCCAGGCCTGGACCGCGCTGACGACCTGCTGCTGAGCGAGCCTGGGCAGGTCACTCACGCCGGGCAGACCCGACACCATCCGGGGCACGTGCTGGATCGCGCCGAAGGCGGCGCCATAGCTGCAGGCGACCATGATCGTCGTGACGATCGTCACTCGACGGAGATCGCCCTGGAAGATCGCCACCAGGCTCGGTCGCTTCAGGGTGCCCGCCGCCTTCTTCTCGCGCCACGCCGGGGACTCGGGCAGGAAGGGGCGAACGAGGATCAGCGGAAGCGCCGGGATCACGCCGGACATGAGGGTGTAGCGCCACGCCTGGTGGTCTCCGAGGATCGGCGGCAGCGACTCGGCGTACGTCACCGCGAGGAAGTAGGCAGCGGTGACCATGAGGCCACCCAGGGACGAGAAGGCCTGCGTCGTGCCGAGCACCGCTTCGCGCCGTTTCGGATGGGGGAAGAGCTCGGCCAGCCACGCCACGGCCGCCACGAACTCCACCGACACGCCCACGAAGGTCGTGCAGCGGAAAAACAGCAGCATCTCCACCGAAGTCGAGAAGGCGGCGGCCATGGCGGAGAAGGCGTAGATCAAGATGCTCCAGACGAGCACACGGCGCCGACCGAAGAGGTCCGTCAGGTAGCCGCCCAGGAGGCCGAAGACCCCGCCCGCCAGGGCGGGCACGAAGAAGAGGAGCCCCACCCAATGGCTGAACTCTGGGGTGCCCGGCTTGGCCCCGATCAGGTCCAGGAGCGCCGGGCGCACGATGAGCGGCAGCATCAGGAGCTCGTAGATGTCGAAGGCGAAGCCGAGGGCGGCGACCCCGCAGATGAGCCACTGGGTGGGGGTGAGCGGCGCCGGGGCCGCCTCCGGGGACGAGCTTCCGTTGGGTGTCGTCGTCACTCAGCCCTCCACTGCCAGGGGGGTGCCAGGCGCAAGCAGCGGGAGCGCCCCGCGCCTTCCCGGCTCAACGAGTGCGGATGTTAGCCGATTTTCCAGACGAGTCGCGCAGATCGTAGCAGTAGAGGTCGTCCTGCTCGCGGACGTAGAGCCGCCCATCGGAGATGGCGAGGTGCGGCCAGCTCGGACGGGTCACGTCCGGAATCTCAAGCGTGCCCTTCTCCTGGTAGCCCGACGGGGTCGCGGCGATCAGGATGATGATCCCGTTCTCGTACCGGAAGTACAGGCGCCCGTCCGCGTAGAGGACCGCCGCCGACCCGGTGCCGGCATTCCGGATGTCTCCGCCCCAGGCGACCTTCCCGGACTCGAGCTCGACGCAGATGGGGAAACCCTTGTTGTGGCCCTGGCCGGCGTAGAGGTGCCCGTCGACCAGCACGAGGCCACCGTGATGGTTCTGGAGCGTCTTGGGCTCGAGGAAGTAGCGCTCCCGGGCCGCCACGCCGTCGCCCGAGGCCTCGAGATCGAGAAGCGCGGACCCGGTCTGGTACCCGGTCGCGGCGAAGGCCACGTCCCCCGTGACGATCGGCGTCGAGATGTTGGCGACCCTGTTGGCCACCCGGTTGTATCCCCAGAGGTACTTGCCGTCGGAGGCGCGAATCCCCACGAGGCCGCGGCCGAGAAGCTGAACGTACTGCTTCACGCCTGCTGCCTGTGACACCACGATGGAGGAGTACGCGGCGCCGTCCTTGCCGTTCGGACCGAGCTCGGGGACGGCCGCTCGCCAGATCTCCCGGCCGGTCGCCTTGTCGACGGCCACGAGGGCGGCATCCGGCGCGCCGGGCGTGAAGACGAGCCAGTCGCCGTCCACGAGCGGCGACTCGCTCCACCGCCAACCGGACATCATCTTTCCGCCAAAGTCATTGGGGAGGCTCTTGCGCCAGAGCTCCTTCCCGGACTCCGCGTCCAGGCAGACGAGCTCGCCCTCGGTGCCCAGCACGAAGACGCGGCCGTCGTCGACGACGGGCGTGCTCCGCGGCCCTCCCCCTCTCTTGTCGTCGAAGATCGGACCCAGCTTCGCCTGCCAGAGCACCCGACCTCCATCCCGATCCAGCGCGAAGACGTGCTGTGATCCGTCCTTGTCGCCTGCCGTATAGATGCGGTCACCCACGACGGCAACGCTCGAATACCCGGCGCCAACTCCCGAGGCTTTCCACTCCAGGGGCGGCCCCGTGGGGCCCCACTCCTGCAGCAGGCCGGTCTCGTTGGAGACAGCATCGCGTTTGGCTCCGCGCCAGCCGGGCCAGTCGTCAGCGAGGGCGGGAGCGGCCAGGAGGAAGATCGCGAAAAGGGCCGGTGTGGCCTGGGCGGCGCGGCGAAGGGCAACCATGGGCAAACTCCTTACCTTGAAACCGGACAGCCGGTATTGTGTTCCAGGACGCGGGCCCTGCGACGGGTGACGACGGTCGTGCAGCGCCTCGAGACATCTTTTGACAGCGAGCGCCGCGATGTCCGCTCAGGCATTCCGGCCGAAGCAGTAGAGCAGCCCGTCCCGTGTCCCGATCACGAGACGTCCATCGGCGATGGCGGGCGAGGCGCTGAACGCCGAGCCCGAGTCGAAGTCGGCGACGACGGCCCCCGATCCAAGGTCCAGGACATAGAGACGCCCGTCTCCCGAGCCCACGTACACCCGGTCGCCGACGATCGCCGGCGACGAGTCGACCCGGGCCCTGGTGGCGAACGTCCAGGCTTCGTTGCCGTTCTCGACGTCGAGGGCGTGCACCATGCGGTCGCGGCCCCCGAGCACCACCCGGCCCCTGGCGACGGCAGCCGAGGAGTAGAACGGAAACTGCCGATGCCCGTGCTGGTAGCGCCAGACGATGGTCTTCGCCTCCAGGTCGGCCCCGAGAACGTCGTTCTCGAACGTGCCGTAGTACGCCCGCGTGCCCACGATGGCGGGCGAGGCGCCGGTGTAGCCCCCCGAAGAGATGCTGAAGACCTGGGTCCCGTCCTCGATGCGCAGCGCGCGGAGCTCTCCGTCGCAGCCCGCCACGTATGTGAGCCCGTCGGCGACGGCACTCGTGGCGTGGACCGGGCCTTCGGTCTCGAAGCTCCAGAGGCGGGTCCCGGCCCTGGCGTCAAGGGCGTAGAGCTGCTGGTCGTAGGAACCGATCAAGACGCGGCCGCCCGTGACCACCGGAGAGGCCCGGATCTCGGAGCCGGCCTCGAAGGTCCAGACCGGCTGGCCGTCGGCGATCGCCGCGGCGTGAACCACGCCGTCGAGATCGCCCACATAGACGATTCCCCCGGAGACACAGGGCGAGGACTCGCCGACCTCGGCCCCGAGGTCGCGGGACCAGCGGAGTGTGCCCGTCTCGAGATCGAGGGCCAGGAGCTGGCCGGACACGGTGCCCACGTACACCGTGCCGTCGACGATCGCGGCCGAGGACTCGATCCCCTCTTCGCCCGCATCGTGTGTCCAGAGGATGTCGAGCTCGGGCGGGGACGAGGGGCTCACACCCGTGAGGTGGGCATCACGACGAAACTGGGGCCAGTCGGAGGCAGGTGTCGTTGCGAAGGCCCGGGGCCCACCCGAGGCCAGGGCCGCGGCCACCGCGGTCGTTCTCTTCAAGAAGTCCCGGCGCGAGCGCTCATCCCCAGGCATCACGATCGTCCTCCGTCGACACATCCACGTTCCTCCTTGATAGCACGGCTCGACGGGCCTGTGGCGGGAGGCGGTACACTTTGCCCATGCCTCGTCCCACGGTGTTGACGCTCGTTCTGGCCCTCCTCACCCTCCCGGCCGCGGCCGAGGACTGGCCCGAGTGGCGGGGGCGGGGACGCCTCGGCGTCTGGACCGAGACGGGCATCATGGAGTCCTTCCCCGAGGGAGGTCTCGAATACACGTGGCGCGTGCCGGTGCGCGGCGGCTACGCCGGGCCCGCGGTGGCCGACGGGCGCATATTCGTCACGGACTTCCAGACCACCGAGGGAATGAAGGGCACCGAGCGGGCGCTGGCGCTGGACGAGAAGACCGGCGAGATCCTGTGGACCCGCGAATGGCCTGCCGACTACGCGGGCCTGCAACCGCGCTACGCGATCGGACCGCGGGCGACCCCGACCGTCGATGGCGACCGCCTCTACGTGCTGGGCGCCAAGGGTGCGCTCCTGTGCCTCGACGTCGAGACGGGCGACCTCAGGTGGACCAAGGACTTCGAGCGTGACTACGGCACCCGGGTCCCGACCTGGGGCATGAACGGGGCCCCGATCGTCGAAGGCGGCCTCCTGATCGCACTGGTCGGAGGACGCGGCGAGGCCCTCGTGGTGGCGTTCGACAAGGGCACGGGGCGCGAGGTCTGGCGAGCGCTCCCCACGGGAAAGGAGCCGGGCTACGCGCAGCCCGTGATCTTCCACGTGGGCGGCACGCGCCAGCTCATCCTGTGGCACCCGCGGGGTGTCGCCTCGCTCGATCCGAGGACGGGACGGCGCCACTGGGAGGTGCCGTTCGACGTCGACATGGGGATGACCGTGGCGACGCCCGTGCTGGCCGAGCACCGGCTGCTCGTGTCGTGCTTCTTCAACGGATCGCTGCTCCTCGAGCTGGAGAAGGACGCCCCGGGGGCCCGGGCACTCTGGCAGGTCAGCGGCCAGTCCGAGATCGACAGCGACGGCCTCCACGCCCTGATCTCGACGCCCGTCATCGACGGCGACACGATCTACGGGGTGGGCAGCTACGGCCAGCTCCGCGGACTCGACGTGAAGACGGGCGAGAGACTCTGGGAGTCGCTCGAGGTGGTCGGCGAGAAGGCCCGCTGGGCGGCAGCCTTCATCGTGCGGCACGGCGAGCGCTACGTCATCAACAACGATCGGGGAGAGCTCATCCTCGCGCGCCTCGCGCCCGAGGGCTACGAGGAGATCGACCGCACGCTGCTGATCGAGCCCACCTCCCCGGCCTCGGGCCGGGAGCTCGGAGTGGTCCACTGGTCGCACCCGGCGTACGCGAACCGCCACGTCGTCGTGCGAAATGACCGCGAGATCGTCCGGGCGAATCTAAGCGTGAGATAGAATCCTGCCCTCCCCAGACTGTAGGTCGAGGGCAACAAGGCGTGCGTCAAGACCCTACGCTTCTCTGGGCGAGAAGCTCTCGGGCCTTTGCCAGGACGTGCCGTGCCGGGATCGTCTTCAGGCACTGGTTGTCGCCGTCACAGGGCGAGTTTCTGTGGTTGTAGGCGGTGAGACACGGCGAGCACGAGAGACCCTGATAGAAGTGAAACGTCCGGCGACCGAGGCTTCCGTAGAGAGCCGGGGTCTCCGGGCCAAAAAAGATGATGCTGGAGATGGGGGTCATGGCAGCGAAGTGGCCCGGGCCGCCGTCGTTGGTGACGAGGAGCTCCGCCAGGTGGAAGAGCAGCATGAGCTCGCGCACCGTCGCGGTGTAGCCCGTCAGGTCGAGGCAGAGCTCGCCCCCGATCTGCGTCTGGATGGCCTGCGCCTTTACCCTGTCGCCGCCCTGCCCGATGATGCCGACGGCATAGTCCGCGGCCACCAGCCCGGCCACGAGCTCCTCGAAGCTCGCCTGCGGCCAGGCACGGACGGGGAGGAGTCCCCCTCCGGCATAAACGAGAACGAGTCGCTTGCCTTTCGCCTCGGGGAAGTCGGCTTCGAGGCGGGCCTTCATCGTCTCGAGCTCGCCGTCTCGCAGCACCATCCGCGGAAGCGTGAGAGCCTCCCGAGGGACAGACCGCTTGACCGTCGGAGCGCCGCGGCCGTCGATCGCTTCCGCAAGGGTGACGAACTGGTGGGCGATGTGCTGATAGGGGTTGTAGAGAACGGGACGATTGATGAAGCCTCCACGGTACAGCCCCTCCTGCGTGTGACGCTCGAACCCCACGCGTCTCCGAGCGCCGCTCAGAAACGAGAGAATGGCGCTCAGCCGGGCGAAGAGCTCGCAGTCGATGACGACATCGATCCGAAGCCGCCGGAGCGTCCGCAGCGCAGACAGGCTGTCCGTGGCCAAAGCGGTCAGCGAGCCATCTCGAAGCGTCAGGGTGTTGCCGTCCGGAAGCGCCTCGAGAAGCTCCAGGGCCTCCCTGTTCTTCTGGAAGACGAGCGCGTGGAAGGACGCGTCGGGATACTTCTCGCGAAGACGGGAGAACATGGGCTGCGCCAGCACCAGGCTTCCCATCTCCGAAAGCAGAATGACGAGAATCTTCTTCGGCGGGGGCGCGCCTTCCGCACGGTCGCGGGCGCGGGGGAAAAGCGAGAGCATGCGGCAGAGGGGTACACCGACGAAGCGATCGACGGCGCGCTGGAAGTCGACGTTCATGGGGTCTGGAGCCATACGCGGCGGAACCAACGGCCGATGAGTTCCTGGCGAACCAATGAGTAGGATACCCCGAGCCGGACCAGCGACGGCAGCGCTCGAGCCCAAGGTGTCGACGGGGCGCGAGCGCCCGTATAATTGTGAGCCCCAGTGATCCGCCTCATCAAGCCTCCTCAGTTTCTTGGGCTGTGCGCCCTCGTTCCCCTGTGGCTCGTCGCCTCGGCCGAGGGAGGACAGCGTGCCGAAGCGCGGTCGTCGGTTCAGATTCCACGACTCGAGACCGCCCCGACCCTCGAAGACTTCGTCTCCATGGAGCCATCGTCCGACGTCGCGAGGTCCATGGTCCGGGTCGACGAGTTCAAGCAGAACCGGCCCCGGGACGGGGACCCGGCGTCTCAGCGGACGGAGGCCTATCTCGGCTACGACCATTCGAACCTGTACATCGTCTTCGTCTGCTTCGACTCCGAGCCCGACAAGATCCGCGCGAGGCTCTCGCGCCGCGAGGACAGTCGCAGCGACGACAGCGTCAGCCTCTTCCTCGACACGTTCAACGACCAGATCCGCGCGTATTCTTTCGGCGTCAACCCTCTCGGTGTCCAGCGAGATGGCAGCTTCGTGGAACGGGGCGGGGACCGGTACAATGGGTCCTTCGACACGGTCTGGGACTCTCGGGGAACCCTGACACCGGAGGGCTTCGTCGTCTGGATGGCCCTGCCCTTCAAGAGCCTGCGGTTCTCCCCGGAGAACAGCCAGGAATGGGGCCTCATCCTGGGCCGGCGGATCGCCAGAGCCAACGAGCAGTCCTACTGGCCCCACGTCTCGAGCCGGATCGAGGGCCGGCTCAACCAGGAGGGCTCGCTCCTCGGCATCTCGGACGTCTCCCCCGGACGCAACCTGCAGCTGATTCCTTACGGGTTCTTTCGCTCGTTTCGGGCGCTGGACGAGCGGGACGAGGTGCAGCCACAGTACGTCTCGGAGTCAGCGGACTTCGCCGGCGGCCTGGACGTCAAGAACGTCTTCCGCGACAGCCTGGTCCTCGACGTCACGCTGAACCCGGACTTCAACCAGGTGGAGTCGGACGAGCCCCAGGTGACGGTCAACGAACGCTTCGAGGTCTTCTTCCCGGAGCGGCGGCCGTTCTTCCTGGAGAACGCCAGCTTCTTCCAGACGCCGATCAACCTCTTCTTCAGCCGTCGCATCGTGGACCCCCAGGTCGGGGCTCGCCTCAGCGGAAAAACGGGCCCGTACGCCATCGGGGCGCTTTACGCGGACGATCGGGCGCCGGGGTTGCAGGTTCTGGAGGACGACCCCTTGTTCGGCAAGAAGAGTCGAAACGCCGTTCTCCGTGTGAGCCGCGACATGGGGAACCAGTCCAACGTGGGGATGCTGTACACGGACTCCCGGCTGGAGGACTCCTACAACCGGGTCGGTGGGCTGGACGCCCGTTTCCGTTTCAGCCCGAACTGGGTGGGGACGGCTCAATGGGTTGCGAGCTCGACTCGCACGACCGACGGCGAGGAGTCGTCCGGACCGGCCGCAGACGCCTTGGTGGAGCGCACCGGGCGCAAGCTCTCGTACGCGGCCGCGTACAACGCCAGGAGCCCGGGCTTCGACACGGCGCTCGGGTTTTTGCCGGGCTCGCGGGGCCCCAGCCGACCCGGGCGACCCCAGACGCGAGCGCTCCTCCTCCGGCCGGACTTCCGGGGCCTGCGCCAGACACTGAACTACCGGTTCCGGCCCGAAGGGGACGTGCTGATCTCCTGGGGGCCGGACGTCACCTTCAACCCTTCGTGGATGTACGACGGCTCGCCCCTCGACGTTCTCTACAGCGTCGACATGAGCGTCGAGCTGGTGGGCCGGACGTTCCTCGGAGCGTTCTACACGGGCCTCGTCGAGCGGCTCATGCCCAGCGAGGATTTCCCCGATCTCCTCGAGGAGACCCGTTACGACAGCGCTCGACAGGGGATCTCCTGGAATAGCAGCTACTCCAGCAGCGTGACGGTGTCCGGGGAGTACGCCTGGGGAACGGTCATCAACCTCGTGCCGCCGGAGGGAGTCGCGCCGGTGCTTGCGGACTCGACCCAGGGGACCCTCAACTTCACCTGGTTCGCGACGCGATCGATCAAGCTCGAGGGGAGGTACATTTTCTCCCGGGTCAAGGAGCAGTCCAGCGGGCAGCGCGTCTTCGACAACCACATCGGCCGGGCGAGGCTGAGCTGGCAGCCCACACGGCGGATCACCCTGCGGACGATCGTTCAGTACAACTCCCTCATCGCCGATCCGTTGCAGACGTCGCTGGAAACGGCGAAGAACCTGAACGCCGACCTCCTGGCGACCTACCTGGTGAACCCCTGGACGGCCCTGTACGTCGGCTACAACAACAACCAGAACAGCCGTCGGCTGATGCCGATCGACGACGGCTCTGAGCTGGTGCAAAGCGATCGCCTGGGCCCCGACAGCTGGCAGTTCTTCGTGAAGGTCTCGTATCTGTTCCGCTTCTGACTCATGACTCGCCTCTTCAGATCTCTTCGAGTCCTTGGGCCGTGCGTCCTTCTTCCGCTATGGCCCCCCGCTGCCGCGGACGGAGGCCAGACTGCCGCCCTGCGGCCCTCGATCCGCATCCCGCGACTCGAGACCGCCCCCACCCTCGAGGACTTCGTCGAGATGGGGCCAGGGTCCCCCGTCGCCCGTTCCATGACCCGGGTCGAGAAGTTCACACAGCTCCGGCCCCGCGATGGAGCCCCCGCCTCCCAGCGGACCGAGGCCTACCTCGGCTATGACGAGACGTACCTGTACGTCGTCTTCGTCTGCTTCGACAGCGAGCCCGACAAGATCCGGGCAAGGCTGGCGCGCCGGGAAGACAGCCGCAGCGACGACGTGATCGACATCTTCCTGGACACCTTCAACGACAAGCGGCGCGCGTACGTCTTCACGGTCAACCCCCTCGGTGTGCAGAGAGACGCCACCTGGATCGAACGGGACAGGAACTTCTACAACCAGGCCTTCGACACCGTCTGGGATTCCCGCGGCACGCTGACTCCGGAGGGCTACGTCATCTGGGTGGCCATCCCCTTCAAGAGCCTCCGCTTCTCTCCGGAGAAGAGCCAGGAGTGGGGACTGATCCTGGGCCGCTGGATCCGCCGAGCCAACGAAGGCTCATTCTGGCCCCACGTCACCAGCCAGATCGAGGGTCGGGTCAACCAGGCAGGCGGGCTTCAGGGAATCTCGGACGTTTCTCCGGGCCGGAACCTTCAGCTCATTCCCTATGGCTTCTTCAGATCGTTTCGGGCGCTGGACAACCGGGACGAGTCGAGCCCGCAGTACGTCTCGGAGTCCGCCGACTTCGACGGAGGCCTGGATCTCAAGAACGTCTTCCGGGACAGCCTGGTCCTGGACCTGACGGCGAACCCCGACTTCAGCCAGGTGGAGTCGGACGAGCCCCAGGTGACGGTCAACCAGCGGTTCGAGGTCTTCTTCCCCGAGAGGCGGCCGTTCTTCCTGGAGAACGCCAGCTACTTCGAGACGCCGATCAACCTGTTCTTCAGCCGCCGCATTGTGGACCCCCAGTTGGGGGCGCGGCTCACGGGAAAGGCAGGGAAGTACGCGATCGGAGCGCTCTACGCCAACGACCGTGCCCCAGGTCGGGCCGTCCCGGACGACGATCCCCTGTTCGGGGAGAAGAGCCAGAACGCCGTTCTGCGAGTGAACCGGGACGTGGGAAGCCAGTCCACCCTTGGGATGATCTACACCGACACGCGCATCCAGGACACGTACAACAGGGTGGGTGGGCTGGACACCCGGATCTCGATCACACCGAACTGGGTGACCACCGTGCAGGGGGCCGCCAGCTCCACCCGAACGGACGAGGGCGAGGAGCTTTCCGGCCCAGCCTGGGACGCCGTTCTCCAGCGCACCGGCCGCCTGCTCTCCTACACAGCGGCGTACAACGACAGGAGCCCGGGCTTCCGCACGGCATTGGGCTTCCTGCCGGGCTCCCGCGGCCGCTCGCGACTGGGCGCGGGGCGGACGCGATCGCTCCTCCTGCGGCCGGACTTTCGGGGTTTTCGTCAGACGCTGAACTACCGCTTTCGGCCCGAGGGAGACGTGCTGATCGCGTGGGGGCCGGACATCACGGTCCACCCGTCGTGGAGGCACGACGGCTCGGCGCTGGACACGCTCTACAGCGTGGACATGAGCGCGGAGCTGGCGGGGCGCACTTTCCTGGGTGTCTTCTACACGGGCCTCGTGGAACGGTTCAGCCCGGAAGACTTTCCCGAGCTCTCGGAGGTGACCCGCTACGACAGCGGTCGAGCGGGCGTCTCCTGGACCACCAGCTTCTCCCGCCTCCTGACGTTCTCCGGTGAGTACGCCCGGGGAACGGCAATCAACCTGGTTCCGCCGGAGGGCGTGGAGCCGGCGCTGGAGGACTCGACCCAGGGAAGCCTGGGCTTCACGTGGTTCGCCACGCGGTCGATCAAGCTGGAAGGGACGTACATCATGTCCCGCCTCACGGAGCAGAACGACTCACGACGGGTGTTCGACAACCACATCGGACGCGCCCGGCTGAGCTGGCAACCCACCCAGCGGCTCAACCTCCGCTCCATCGTGCAATACGACTCGCTGAAGGCGAACCCGTTGCTCACGTCACTGGACACCACCAGAAACCTGAACGTGGACTTCCTGGCCACCTACCTGGTGAACCCCTGGACGGCCCTCTACGTGGGCTACAACAACAACCAGAGCACGCTGCGCCTGACCCCCATCGGCAACGTCCCCCAGCTGATGCAGCAGGACACCCTCGGCCCGGACAGCTGGCAGTTTTTTGTGAAAGCCTCGTACCTGGTCCGCTTCTGACGAAGGGCGCCCGGCGCCGACGCGCCGCGGCCGACCCATTGACGGGACGTTGTCCTTCGTGTACACGTGCACCATGGTGGCCCGCCTCTTCGGATCTCTCCGAGTCCTCGGGCTGTGCGTCCTCCTTCCCCTGTGGTCTTCCGTCGCCGCTGACGGAGGCCAGGCCGCGCCAGCGCCCTCGGTTCGCATTCCGCGGCTCGAGACGGCCCCGACCCTCGAAGACTTCACCTCAATGGAGCCCTCGTCCGACGTCGCCAGGTCCATGGCCCGGGTCGACGGGTTCCGGCAGAACACGCCGCGAGACGGAGACCCGGTCTCGCAGCGGACCGAGGCCTATCTGGGCTACGACGACACGAACGTGTACGTCGTCTTCGTCTGCTTCGATTCGGAGCCCGACAAGCTCCGCGCGACCCTCTCCCGACGCGAGGACGCTCTGGGCGACGACAAGGTCGAGATATTCCTGGACACGTTCAACGATCAGCGTCGGTCCTATGTGTTCACCGTCAATCCCCTGGGCGTCCAGACGGACGGCACCTGGGTCGAGCAGGAGGGGAGCCAGTACGATCGCTCCTTCGACACGGTGTGGGACAGCCGGGGAACGTTGACGGAGGAAGGCTTCGTCGCCTGGATCGCCTTGCCCTTCAAGAGCCTGCGCTTCTCACCGGAGGAGAGCCAGGAGTGGGGGCTGATCCTGGCCCGGTGGATACGGAGGAACAACGAAGGGTCGTTCTGGCCCTACGTCACCAGCCGAATCGAGGGGCGCCTCAACCAGGGAGGCTCCCTCCTGGGCATCTCGGATGTCTCGCCGGGCCGCAATCTGCAGCTGATTCCCTACGGATTCTTTCGCTCGTTTCGAGTCCTGGACGACCGGGACGAGTCGAACCCGCACTACGTCTCGGACTCGGGGGAGTTCGACGGCGGAGTGGACCTCAAGACCGTCTTCCGGGACAGCCTGGTCCTCGATGTCACCGCGAACCCCGACTTCAACCAGGTGGAGTCGGACCGGCCCCAGGTGACCAGCAACCAGCGGTTCGAGGTCTTCTTTCCGGAGAGGCGGCCCTTCTTCCTGGAAAACGCCAGCTACTTCGAGACACCCATCGACCTCTTCTTCAGCCGTCGCATCGTGGACCCGCAGGTCGGGGCGCGTCTCAGCGGAAAGAGCGGTCCATACGCGATCGGAGCGCTCTACGCCAACGATCGAGCGCCCGGGCAGAGAGTGACGGAGGACGACCCACTCTTCGGCGAGAAGAGCCAGAACGCTGTCTTCCGATTGAGCCGTGACGTGGGGAACCTCTCCAGCGTGGGGATGATCTACACGGACACCGAGCTCCAGGAGTCGTTCAACCGGGTGGGCGGGCTCGACGCCCGTGTTCGGATCAACCCGAACTGGGTGGGAACGCTCCAGGGAGTGGCCAGCTCGACTCGAACCCTCGACGGCGAGGAGCTGTCCGGACCGGCATGGGACGCCGTGCTGACGCGCAGCGGGCGGAAGCTCTCGTACGAGGCCGCGTACAACGACAGGAGCCCGGGGTTCCGCACGGCCCTCGGGTTCCTCCCGGGCTCCCGAGGCCGCGCTCGTCCCGGACGGGCCCGGAACGTGTCCCTGCCCCTCCGGCCGGACTTCCGGGGCCTGCGGCAGACGGTGAGCTACCGCTTTCGGCCCGAAGGAGACGCCCTGATCTCGTGGGGCCCGGATGCGACCTTCCATCCCTCGTGGAGGCACGACGGCTCCGCCCTGGACACGCTCTACAACGTCAACATGAGCGCGGAGTTCATCGGTTCGACGTCCGTCGGGGCGTTCTACACCGGCCTGGTCGAGCGGCTCCATCCCGACGATTTTCCCGATCTCGCCGAGGAGACCCGTTACTCGAGCGGGCGCACGGGGGTCTACGGGAGAAGCCGGAGCCTCTTCCGCACGCTGAGCTTCTCCGGGGAGTACGCCTGGGGCACGGTCATCAACCTGGTGCCCCCCGAGGGAGTAGAGCCGGAGCTGGCGAGCTCCGATCAGGCGACGCTGGGGTTCACGTGGTATGCCACCCGGTCGATCAGGCTCGAGGGGACTTACCTGTTTTCCCGCGTGTCCGAGCAGTCCACCTCAGAGCGTGTGTTCGACAACCACATCGCCCGAGCGAAGCTGAGCTGGCAGCCCACCCTACGAATCAGTCTGCGCACGATCGTTCAGTACAACACCCTCGTGGCCAATCCCGCGCTGACGTCCCTCGAGACATCGAAGAACTTGAACGTCGACCTCCTCGCGACCTATCTGGTGAATCCGTGGACGGCTCTCTACATCGGCTACAACAACAACCAGAACAATCTCCGGCTAATGCCAACCCTGGACGGCTCCGAGCTGGTTCGGACCGATCGCGTCGGTGCAGACAGCTGGCAGTTCTTCGTGAAGGCTTCGTACCTGGTCCGCTTCTAGCCTATCTTTCCTCGAACGCTCGTGAGACCCCGTTCGAGGAACAGTCCGTCTGCGCGGTGTACCATTGCGCTCCGAGCGGTGGCCCCGCTCATTCAGGAGCAGGCTGAACGACATGATCGGTGAGACCGTCTCCCACTACCGGGTCGTCGGGAAGATTGGCGGCGGGGGTATGGGTGTCGTCTACAAGGCAGAGGACACCCGCCTCCACCGATCCGTCGCGCTGAAGTTTCTGCCCGAGAAGTACTTCGGCAACCCGGTCGCCGGGGAGCGAACCGGGATCAGGCGCCAGAGAGACTGATCGCCTCCAGCACGGGCGATGCAAACCCCGACTACTCCCCGGATGGCCGAAGGATCGCCTTCACGTCTTCGCGGAGTGGGGGCGTGAACAACATCTGGATCTGCGACAGCGACGGTGCAAGCCCGGTCCAGCTGACGAGCTTCGAGAAGGGGGCCGCATGGCCCCGCTGGTCCCCGGACGGCCGCAGGATCGTTTTCGACAGCCACGACTCGGGGGACATGAACCTCTATGTGATCGGGGCCGATGGCGGTGTTCCTCGGCGGCTGACACCTGGACCATCCTCCGATGTCACGGGGACCAGGTCCCGAGATGGTCGATGAATCTACTTCCGGTCGGATCGGAGCGGTGTCGAACAGATCTGGAAGATCCCCGCCGAGGGAGGAGAGGTAGTCCAAGTGACCACGGGCGGGGGGAAGTACGCCCTGGAGTCGTGGGACGGTCGCGACGTGTACTACACCAGGATGCGATCCACGCCCGGCATCTGGAGGATACCGACTGGTGGGGGCGAGGAGACACAGGTGTTGCTGGAACCTGGCCTGGGCTGGCGCGGCCTGTCCGTCTCCAGGAGCGGGCTCTACTACTTTCGACGACTCGCCGAGCGGGCAGAGGACACGTCCAGCACCGAGGGCAGGGGCGCGGGATACGCGGTCGACTTCCTCGACCTCGAGTCGGGCCAGGTGGTGAGAGTCTTCGAAGATGACGACTTCTATCCGTGGGTCGACCTGGCCGTCTCTCCCGACGACAGGTGGATCCTCACCGTCAAGCGACCCCTTCCCGTGTCCGAGCTGATGCTGATGGAGAACTTCCGCTGAGCCCGGCGCTCTGCAGTGCTTCCGGGCCGCCGTGACCCGGCCCCTCGGAAACAGGAGGCCTCCTGTAGAGAAAAGTCATGCAGAGGAGCTCCATTCGGAGACTCGCGACGAAGCATCCACCGTTACTGGTAATGGTGGATGCTTCGGACCGTACCCTAGAATCTGGTCCTCTGAATGACTCAGTCTTTCACGGCTAAGCTGCGGGCCTCATGTGGCGCGCGATCCTTCTAGCCTTCCTGGCGCTCCTGCCGTCCGGGGCTGCGGCACACAACTTCACGCTCACCGACGTCGATCTCGAGCTCCACGACGACGGGACTTACACCGTGGACGTCGTCTGCGACCTCGACGCGCTGGCGCTGGGGGCGCCGTCGACGGCCGACTCCACGGCACTCGCCACGGAGATCGAGGGCCTGAGGCCCGACGCCCGCGAGGAGCTGGTGGCACGCCTCCTGGTCCTTCTGAAGCGCCGCCTTCGCGTGCGCTTCGACGGGCGGCCCGACGCGTTCGAAGTGAGCCTTCGTGAGCGGGGCCGGCCTCTGCCGGAGGGGATTCTCCCGGCGGCCCTCGGCCTCGTGGTGCGGCTCTCGGGCCGTGTGCCGGACGGCGCTCATGAAGTGACGTTTTTCGCCTCCCGAGCGTTTCCCCCAGTGCGCCTGACCGTGACGCGGACCGGCGAGACAGCGGGCTCAGCCGAGATGCTCGAGCCCGGAGGCGAGAGCTGGCCCATTCCGCTGGCCGGCCCGCGAAGCGCCGCCACCCTCACCGATACCGTGCGCCGGTATCTGGTCCTCGGCGTCACCCACATCGTGCCGTGGGGCCTCGATCACGTCCTCTTCGTGCTCGGGCTGGCGCTCCTCAGCCCACGTCTCGCGCCGCTCCTCGCCCAAGTGACGGCGTTCACGGTGGCCCACACGCTGACGCTCGCACTCTCAAGCTACGGTGTCGTGACGCTGTCCCCGCGGGTCGTGGAGCCACTCATCGCGCTCTCGATCGTCTACGTGGCCGTCGAGAACGTCGTCTCCCCCCGGCTGCGGGCGTCGCGACTCGTGCTCGTGTTCGTCTTCGGGCTGCTGCACGGGCTGGGATTCGCAGGAGTCCTGGGAGAGCTGGGCCTTCCCGAGGGCCGGCGGCTGTCGGCGCTCCTGGCCTTTAACGTCGGCGTGGAGCTAGGCCAACTCGCCGTCATCGCGGGTGCAGTCGTCGTTCTCGCGGTCTGGACGCAACTCGGGGGCCGGCGCGAGGCCCCGGTGCAGCCGGCATCCCTCGCCATCGCCACGATGGGCCTCTTCTGGTTCGTTCAGCGGCTGATCGCCCCATGAGCATTGGCCTTTCCAGTGAGCGGTGGGGCGAGCCCGCAGCTTTTCTCACCTTCTTGATTCCTGTGTTGATCTCGTCCGGCATCCTGAGATAGCGTACGAGTCGAGAAAGAAGGAGACAGCCATGGAGAGTGATGGCAAGAAGCCGGGACGAGGCTCCGGGTGGAGTCGCCGCGACTTCCTCCAGGGGAGCGCGGCGGGCGCCCTGGCCACCGGCCTGGTGGCCGACGGGCTCACAACAGAGGCCGAGGCGGCCTCTGGCGGCCTGGTCGGCCCCGACCCGCTTCCGATGTCGTTCCGTATCAACGGCAGAGCCCACACGGCCACACTCGAGCCGCGGGTGACGCTGCTCGACGCCCTCCGCAATCACCTGGATCTCACAGGAGCCAAGAAGGTGTGCGACCGCGCGACCTGCGGGGCGTGCACGGTCATCGTGGACGGCAAGCCCGCATATGCCTGCTCGATGCTAGCGATCGAGGCCCAGGGCAGCGACATCCAGACGATCGAAGGGCTCGGGACCCCGGACAACTTGCACCCCCTCCAGGCGGCGTTCGTCGAGAACGACGCTCAGCAGTGCGGGTTCTGCACCCCCGGTTTCGTGATGGCCTGCAAGGCGTTCGTGGACGCCCACCCGAACCCCAGCCCGCAGGACGTGGCCGAGGGCCTCGGCGGAAACCTCTGCCGCTGCGGGACCTACATGGGCATCCGGAATGCCGTCAAGGCGGTCGCTGGAAAGGGGGCCTGAACCATGGCTGACTATTCCTGGCCTGCCCCGGAGAACCGGGACCACCTCGGCAGCCGTCTCCTGCGTCTCGACGGTCCGGTGAAGGTGACGGGCGCCGCCGAGTACTCCCTGGACGTGAAGCGACGGGGCATGTTGTACGCGAGGCTCCTGCGATGCCCCCATGCCCACGCTAGGATCACGCGGATCGACGTGAGCGCAGCCGAGGCCATGCCCGGCGTCAAGGCGGTCAAGGTCATCCAGAACGTGGGCGCCGAGATCAAGTGGGCCCTCGACGAGGTGGCCGTGGTGGCGGCCGACAGCGAAGAGAGGGCCGGCGACGCTCTCCGCGGCATCGAGGTGGACTACGAGGTTCTGCCCCATTTCGTCACCGAGCGCGAGCTCGACAAGGCCCCCGAGTCCACACCGGCCCAGGAGGCGGTGGAGGGCGACCCCGACGCCGCCATGGCTGCGGCCCAGGTCCGGGTGAAGGGCGACTACGGGTTGGCTGGCATCGCCCACTGCTGCCTGGAGCCGCACGGCTCGGTGAGCGACTGGGACGACCCCGAGAACCTCACCGTCTGGATGTCGACCCAGAGCGTCTCGGGCATACCAGGCCAGATTGCAGAGCAGGTGGGCGTCCCCGCCGCGAACGTCCGCACGATCTGCCAGCACATGGGCGGCGGCTTCGGCAGCAAGTTCAGCCCCGACCGCTGGGGCATCCTCTGCGCCGAGCTGGCCCGCACCACCAGTCGTCCGGTCAAGCTCTTCCTCGAGCGCGGGCCAGAGGTGGCAGTCGCGGGCGGACGTCCCTCGGCGTACGCGACGGTGGAGGTCGGGGCAGCGAAGGACGGCACGGTGACCGCCTGGTCGTCCCGCTCCTGGGGCTCCGGAGGCCCTGGGGGCTCCGGGAGCCCCCCGCTCCCGTATGTCTTCAAGTTCGAGAACCAGAGACAGCAGCACGTCTCGGTCCCCGCCAACATCGGCCCCTCCCGAGCCTGGCGCGCGCCGAACCACCCCCAGGCCTGCCTCATCACGATGAGCGCCCTCGAGGACCTGGCGGCCGAGCTGAGAATGGACCCGGTGGCTCTCTTCCTCAAGAACATCGACAAGACGGGCCCGCGGGCCCAGACGTACCGTGAAGAGCTCCAAAAAGGCGCCGAGCTCATCGGCTGGCAGCAGACCTGGCACCCTCGCGGTGAAGGCCGCGGTCCCATCCGCAGCGGGCTGGGCCTGTCGCTGCACACGTGGGGCGGGCGCGGTCACCAGAGCAACTGCGAGCTGGTCGTCTTTCCCGATGGCCTGGTCGAAGCCCGGCTCGGAAGCCAGGACCTGGGCGTGGGCACCCGAACCGTGATCGCCATCGTCGTCGCCGAGACCTTCGGCATCGGGATCGACTCCGTGAAGGTGAGCATCGGCGACAGCCGGTACCCGGCCTCGGGTGCCTCCGGCGGCAGCACCACCGTCGGGGGCGTGAGCGCGGCGACCCGCCGGGCCGCCGTGGACGCCCGGGAGCAGCTGTTCGAACGTATCGCCCCACATCTCGAAGCCACCCCCGACAGCCTCGTGGCGGAGGACGGCAAGGTCTTCGTCAAGGACGATCCCACGCGCAGCCTGACGTGGGCGCAAGCCACGTCGCGGCTCGGCGTCACCCCCATCACCGCCGCCGGCAAGAACCCGGGCCCGGGCAAGCTCACCGACAGCGGCGTGGGCGGCGTCCAGATGGCCGACGTCTCCGTGGACACCGAGACCGGCATCGTCAAGATCAACAGGCTCGTGGCGGTGCAGGACTGCGGCCTCGTCATCAACGTGCGGACGGCCGAAAGCCAGGTCTACGGCGCCTTGATCATGGGGGTCTGCTACGCGCTGACGGAGGAGAAGATCTTCGACCCCACCACCGGTCGGCCGCTCAACGCGGACATGGAGTTCTACAAGCTGGCCGGCATCTCCGACATCGGGGAGCTGATCGTGCACATGATGACCGGCCCCGGCTACGACGAGCGCGGCGTGATCGGCCTCGGCGAGCCCCCGGTCATCTCCCCCGGCGCCGCGATCTCCAACGCGGTGGCCAACGCCATCGGTGTGCGGGTGCCGGAGCTGCCCCTCACACCGGATCGGGTGCTGGCCGCACTCGAGAAAGGAGGGCGGGGCTGATGCGATCCTTCGAATACGCTAGTCCCACCAGCCGTGAGGACGCGGTGAACCTCCTGGCCGAGAACCCTGGCCAGGCGGTCATCCTCGCCGGCGGCACCGACCTTCTGAGCCTGATGAAGGACGACGTCGAGACCCCGGCCCGCATCGTGAGCCTCAAGGCCATCACCGACCTGGGTGGGCTGGACTCCAGCTCGACCGGGCTGCGCATCGGGCCCCTCGTGACACTTGACGAGCTGGCAGGCCACGCCGAGGTGAAAGAGCACTACCCCTCACTCGTCCAGGCCGCGCTCGGCGTGAGGAGCCCCCAGCTCCGGAGCATGGGCACGGTGGCGGGCGAGCTCTGCCAGCGGCCGCGGTGCTGGTACTACCGGGGCGGCTTTGGTCTCCTCGGCCGGCACGAAGGGAAGTCCCTGGTGACCGCAGGGGAGAACCGCTACCACGCCATCCTGGGCAACGCCGGCCCGGCGTACTTCGTCAGCCCCTCGAGCCTGGCCCCGGCGCTCGTGGCCCTGGGGGCGAGGATCAAGCTGCTCGGCCCGAAGGGCGATCGGGAGCTGCCGCTCGAGACATTCTTCCGGATCCCCAAGGCTGAAGGCGAGCGGGAGCACGACCTCGGAGCGGACGAGATCGTGACGGACATCCTGGTTCCGCCGGCAGCCGGGCCAAACGCGACCTACGAGGTGCGACAGAAAGAGGCCCTGGACTGGCCGCTCGCCGCAGCGGCGGTCGCCCTCGAAATGAACGGCAGCCGCGTCAAGTCCGCCCGGGTGGTGCTGGGCCACGTCGCGCCCACCCCCTGGGTGGCCGCGGAGGCGGCAAAGGCGCTCAGGGGAAAGGCGCCGGACGAGGCGGCAGGCGACGCTGCCGGTCGGGCCGCCGTGAAGGGCGCCCGGCCCCTCAGCCACAACCAGTACAAGATCCGGCTGGCCCGGGTGGCGGTCAAGCGCGCCACGCTACGGGCGACGGGAAAGGAGGTCTGAGCCATGGGTGCAGAGCTCTTCAGCTCGAAGCAGATGTGTCGTCGCTTGCGCACCAAGACGATGTTCTACCAGTCCGAGCCCGACCCGAGCGTGCCCCCCAGCAACGACAACTCCTTCTGGTGCACCCACTCCATGAACTGCATGGGCCCGGACGGGGAGGTGGCGGAACCCAAGATGTGCCTCCCCGGGCGGGGCTGCTTCGAGTCGGTGTAGACTGGGATACGGCGAGGCTCTGGACGGGAGAGTATCGGCCCTCGATCGGCGGACCTGTCTTGATTGCCTTGACGTTTTGCGGGGGAACCGATCCGATGAGTGTAATCAGAGGCCGTGTGTCGTGGATGTTGCTGGTGGGCTCGCTCCTGGCGGTGCCCGCCGTGGTCACCGCATCCGGTGAGATCCGTGGGGACTATCTCGAGGCGCGCACCTCGGACGTCTACACGGGGCCGTGCTTCGCCAACGGCGAGGTCAACCTCGCGGGCCGGGAGGCGGTGATGGCCTGGAGGGTTCGCGAGGGAAGCTGGCAGGGCGTGGACCTCTCCGGCCTGTCGGTGGTGGCCGTCGTGAAGGCCGCGGCGACGCTGGGGGACCCGTACGCCTCACCCTACCCGGCCCGGGCCGTGGTCATCCTCGACGAGGCGGCGACCACTGAGCAGCGGACGGCTCTGGCCCACCTCGCCCGGTCGCGGGGCGGAGAGCTGCTCGAGGACGTCATCGCCACACACGTCGCGAAGATCGACGCCTCTTTCGAGGGGCCGGGCCAGGCGCGTATCACCGTGCCGGGGCTCGTCGACGTCCGGACGCGAGCCCTCTGCCACGACGACCACATCTGCGGCAACGAGTTCGTCTACTACCCGCCGCTCAGCCCGGTGACCGATGCGGTGCCGGCGTACACTCTGGCCAACAGGTTCGAGGGAGATGATTTCAAGAGCACCTGGAGCAGTCCGCTCAAGCGCAGCGCGTTCGTGGCCACCTTCTCCGCCGGCGGAGAGGCTGACCCTCTCGACTGACCGCCGTCGCGCCGGGCTTCGTCGATCCACTCTCGCCTGGAGCGTGGCCGCGCTTTGCGGGGCCTCCTGGCTCTGGGCCGCCGAGCCCCAGCTCGAGAAGACCGACGCGGCGCCACCGGAATCGGTGAGCGCAGAGATCCGGGAGGCCCTCGGTCCGGACGCCCTCCACGTCGTCACGGACGGGAAGAGCCTGGCCGACTTCTGGCTCCGACCCGAAGTGCCGGTGGCCGAGGTCGGCTCGACCGAGCTGGGCGTGGGCTTTGGCCACCTCCGTCAATGCACGCTGCTGGGTGTCGTAGGTCTCAGCGAGGCCTGGTCGGACTACAAGGACAAGCCCATCCCCGCCGGGGTCTACACGCTCCGCTACGCGATCCAGCCGGCGGACGGGAACCACATGGGGGTCGCACTCTACCGCGACTACCTCCTGCTGGTTCCCGTCTCCGATGACACCACGGTCGACGTGGACTGGAGCCCCGAGCTGCTGTGGGAAAAGAGCAAGGCCTCGACCGGTACGCCACACCCAGCGATCCTCGCGCTCTTCCCGATCTGGGAGGAGCTGAGCGAGCCGGGGCTCGTCCGCAACGAGATGGACCAGTGGACCCTCGCCGTGCCCGTGGGCTCTGTCAGTCCCGTCGTGGGCCTCGTCGTCGAAGGCCACGGCGAGATCTAGCTTAGAACCTCCTGGATCACATGCCCGTGGACATCGGTCAGCCGTCGGTCGATGCCGTCGTGGCGGACGGTCAGCTTCTCGTGGTCGATGCCGAGCAGGTGCAGCACCGTGGCATGGAGATCGTAGCCGTAGATGGGGTCTTCCGCGGCTTTGTAGGACCATTCGTCGCTGGCGCCGTAGCTCACACCGCCCTTCACGCCCCCGCCAGCCAGCCAGGAGGTGAAGGCGAACGGGTTGTGGTCCCGTCCCTTGCTGCCCTGGCTGCAGGGCATTCGGCCAAACTCAGTCGTCCAGTAGACGATCGTGTCTTCCAGCAGACCGCGCGACCTGAGGTCCTTGATCAAGGCGGCGGCCGGCCGATCCATTCCCACCGCCATGTCGCCGTGGTCCTTTTCCAGGTTCTCGTGACTGTCCCAGTTTCTCCTGGGAAAGCCGTTGTCGGCTCCGCTCCAGACCTGAACGAATCGGACTCCTCTTTCCAGAAGCCGGCGCGCGACCAGGCAGCGAGTGCCGAAGTCCTCGGTGACCGACTCGTCCAGACCGTACAGCCTCCTGGTTTCCCTCGACTCTCCCGAGATATCCAGCACCTCGGGAGCGCTGAGCTGGAGCCTGGCGGCCATCTCGTAAGAGCGGATGCGAGCCTCCAGCCGCGAGTCGGCTCCGCGCTCCTGGCTGTGAATGCGGTTCAGTTTCCGCAACGCCGCGAGAGTGTCGGACTCACTGTCAGCGGTGATGTATCGCGCAGACTCCGGCGGGAAGAGGTCGTGGATGGGATTGGGACGCCCCACACGAATCATCGTCCCCTGGTGCGACGCCGGCAGAAAGCCGGCCACCCAGTTGCTCGGACCGTTGGGCGGGAAACCGCGCACATCCGGTAGCACGACGAAGGTGGGAAGCTCGTCGTTCATGCTGCCCAGCCCGTAGGAAAGCCATGCCCCCATGCTCGGGAATCCCGGAAGCACGAACCCGGTATTCTGCATGAACGTGGCGGGCCCATGGACGTTCGATTTGGCGATCATGGAGTGGAAAAAGGCCATCTCGTCCACGCAGGTGGCCAGGTGCGGCACCAGGCTGCTCACCCATTTGCCGCATTCTCCGTGCTGCTTCCAGTCCCAGGGACTCTTCATGACGGGTCCCGCGTCGCTCTGGAACAGCTCCACCTGCTCACCCGGGTCGAACTTCTCTCCGCTCCGCTTGATCAGCTCCGGCTTGTAGTCGAAGGTGTCGACCTGGCTGGCCGCTCCCGACATGAACAGCTGAACGACCCGTTTCGCCCGGGCGGGGTGGTGCAGGCCACCATTGAGCTCAGGCCGGGGCACGCCTGCAGCGGTTCTTGCCAGCAGGTGTGACAGCGCGATCCCACCGAGGCCGCCCCCCCAGCTCCACAGGAACTCCCGGCGGCCCAGGGGCGAGAGAGCGGCACTGCCTTCGCCCATTGGGGATTGCTGGGAGGCGCAGCAATCATGGCCGCTCTTTCTCATTTGGATCTCCTTGCCCTCAATCCACGAACATGAACTCGTTGCTGTTGAGAACCAGGCGGCACAGGTTCTCCAGCCCGTGCTCCTCCGCGTAGCCTGCCAGGATCCGGGACTCATCGGCATTCGGCACCCGCCCCAGCGCCAGGCGGTAGGCCTCCTCGATCTGCTGCGACAGTTTGTCGCTCGTCTCGCGCAGCCGGGCGGCGAAGTGCTCCGCCTGCCTGACGACGAGCGGGTCATTGAGGAGAGCCAGCGCCTGGAGAGCCGTCAGCGTGCTGTTCCGCTTTGGGGTCAGCAACGATGGGTCGGGACAGTCGAGACTCTCCATGAAAGGATCGGGAGCGCTGCGCACCAGGAAACGGTAGATGCTCCTTCGAAAGCTCGCGGGGCTATCGATGTCGAATCGCGTGTAATCGTAGACAGGCGAGTGATCGTCCGCGAAGAAGAAATGCTCGGCCGAGGGGCCGCCCATCGTCAGGTCGAGCTTGCCCGCAATGGACAAGACCGAGTCCCGCACGGATTCGGCGTCGAGACGCGACCGGCTCATACGCCATAGAAACTTGTTGCTGGCGTCGATCTTCGCGTACTCGGGATTCTCCCTGGACGATTGGCGGTAAACCGCGCTGGTCAGGATCAACCGGTGAAGCCCTTTGAGGGAACCGCCGTTCTCCTGAAGCTCCATGGCCAGCCAGTCGAGCAGCTCCGGGTGAGTGGGCTGGGAGCCCATGCGTCCGAAATCATTCGGCGTGTCGACGATGCCCTGGCCAAAGTGGTAGTGCCAGACGCGGTTCGCGATGGAACGCCAGGTCAGGGGATTCGACGGATCGGTAATCCACCTGGCCAGAGCGGCCCGGCGTGCTCCCTCGTCGTTGGGATCGTCGATCACGAATCGTGAGGGCAGCCCCTCAACCGCTGAAATGGTCCCCGAGACCATCCGCTCCTGGGGTGCCTCCACACTGCCGCGTCTCAAGAGGTGCACCGGGCGCGGGTTCCAGGCGGGACGAAAGGTGCCGTAGGTCTCGAAAGAGTCGGCCGCTCCGTAGACCATCTGGGGCTCCGGGAGCTCGGCCAGCCTGGCCTCCACCGGTGCCAGCTCTGCCTGGAGAGTCGTCAACCTCTCCTTCTCCGCCTCGGCGAGCAAATCGTGAGTCAACGTCCGGCGAAGCTCTTTGGCCGTGTCGATCTGCTTCTTCACCGCCTCGATCTGCTCGTCGATCGCCTCGTTCGTGGCTCGTTCCTGCTCCGTCTTTCCGGCGGTTCTGGCATGGACCAGCAGGCCGTTCCGGTCCCGCAATGAATCCAGCTGCCTGTCGAGCGCCTCGATTTCCGGGCTCGAGAGCCTGGCCGCAGCGTCCAGGATGAATTCGATGCGTGTCTGGATCTGGCGCTTTTGATCGAGCTGCCGTTGGCGCTTTTGGTGCGTCCTGGGGTCCGGATCGAAGGGACGGTCAGCGCGGTCGACGCCTGCGAACACGGCCTGCAGGCTGTAGTAGTCCTCCTGTTTGATGGGATCGAACTTGTGATCGTGGCAACGCGCGCAGTGGGCGGTCACGCTGACGAACGTGGACATGGTCGCCGCAACCATGTCGTCGCGGTCGAGAAGCCTCGCGATCTTTTTGTCCTTGGTTCCCTCACGAAGCTCTGCGTGTCCGACGTAGTCCCAGGGGCCGGCGGCGATGAACCCGGTGGCCACGACACCCTGAGGATCCTCGGGGAAGAGGACATCGCCCGCCAGCTGCTCTTCGACGAACCGGGCGTAGGGTTTGTCTTCGTTGAAGGACCGGATCACGTAGTCGCGATAGGGCCAGGCGTTGCGTCGGGGCTTGTCCTTGTCGTACCCGTGAGATTCGCCGTAGTGGACGACGTCCAGCCAGTGTCTCCCCCAGCGCTCACCGTAACGTGGCGACTCCAGCAGGCGCTCGATCAGCTTCTCGTACGCATCTGGCGCAGAGTCGTTGACGAAGGCATCGACCTCTGCGGGTGTGGGTGGCAGGCCCGTAAGATCGAAGGCGACTCGACGAATGAGTGTGCGGCGATCGGCCTCGGTCGACGACTCCAGGCCCTTGGCCTCCAGAGTGTTCAGAATGAAGCGATCGATGTCGTTGCGCACCCACTCCTGGTCTTTGACGGCGGGCGGTTGAGGTTTCGTCAACGGTCGAAAGGACCAGTGTTGATCCCAGGAGGCTCCCTCCTGGATCCAGCGCTTGAGGAGAGCGATCTTTATCCTGGAAAGCGGTTTCTTTCCATAAGGCATTCGCCACTCGGGGTCGTCCGAGCTGATGCGCTCGTAGAGGAGACTGGCCTCCGCATCGTTGGGAACGATGGGTGTTCCGTTGTCGCGCTGGGAAAACAGGCCGTCTCTCGTGTCGAGCCGCAGATCAACCTCGCGGGCCTTCTCGTCGGGACCATGGCAGCTGAAGCAGTTCTCGGAGAGTATGGGGCGGATGTACCTCTCGAAATCAACGGTCTGGTTCGACTGCGCGGCGAGCAGCGAAGTGGGGATCACGACCATGGTCAGCCCGGAAGCAAAGACGAGCACAGAAACAAGACGGCTCATAGCCTCAGCCGATCCGGTGGGACGCATTGGAGAATCTCCTGGAAACTCAGGTTTCGGAGATTGTATACCGCTTCGGTCTCCCCGTCCGTGACGATCAGGGTCAGCGAGCTCACGGCGCCCCGAGCGCTCACCGACCGCTCAGGGACTCGAGGAGCTCCGGTGTGAACGGGTCCTCCCCGCGTCGGAGGGCCTCGATCCACTCCTGACGGAGCGTCCGATCCGGATCGCTCTCCGTCCAGGCGATGAACGCCTCGAAATCGGCCACCGCTCCTTCGACATCGCCGGTGAGCGCTCGCGCGAGGCCGCGAACATCCTGGGCGCCGCCGTATGGGGTGAGCTCCACCATCCGCTCGCAGGCCTCCAGGACCTCGGCCGCATGGCCCCGGACGCTGCCGTTCCAGCACAGGGTTCTCCAGACGTTGGCCGATGGCGACAGGCTCGAGTCGAGCTCTTGAGCCTTCGCGTAGGCCGCAACGGCCTCCGGGATGCGACCCTCCGTCGCCAGGTGCCACCCGTCTCGAAGCGTGGGGAGTGCGGCCAGTGCGCCCGGGCCCCCGTCGGGCGGCTGCGGGACGCGGGCTCGGAGGTCCTGGATGATCCCGCGAGCCTCGTCGATTCGCTTCTGCAATCCCTCGCGGTACCGCCAGGCCTGGCGCGAGACGTCGTCAGTACGACGGGCCATCTCGTGCTCGAGCTCCACCAGGTATCGCTCGTTCAGGTCCAGGTAGTGCCCCGCCGTCTTCGGGTTGTGAAACCCGCCGCCGTCCACTCTCACGTACACCGGGGTCGTGTGGGCCAACTGGAGATCACCCGCCCGGGTCCGGGCGGCAATCCAGAGGCCGTGATCGACCGGCAAGTCGAGCTCGACCGTCAGCCGACCGGCCGACTGCCCCGCCTCGCCGGCGCCGACCCGAGCCAGGACACGGCCGTGGCCGACGATCTCCAGCTCTCGCAAGGGCACCTGCTCGGGGTGCCCCTCGGCGCGGGCGACGATCGAGAGCGTCGTGCCCCTGGCGACGTCCAGCTCGTCACCGGGGATTCGGCCGTTGACCGTCAAGTCGATCACCGGACCGCTGCTGACGAAGGTGTGGCCGGCCTTGAGACTCTCCCGCCAGCGCTCGAAGGTGAACGGCTCACCGACCTTCGTGTAGAAGCGGGCGTTCCCGATCTGTGAGTTCGACCCTTCGATACCGCACCAGGGGAAGTCGGATCCTGCGGTGGCCGTCAGCTGGAAGCCGAGATCGAGGAACTGGTAGTAGCTCTGGTTTCGCATTGGCTCGGTGGTGAAGCCGCCGCAGAACTGAAGCACCTCGACGAAGTCGACCTTCTTCCTGAGCACGTCCAGCGTCATCCCCCGATAGCCCCGGAAGTAGTAGCTCGTGGCCTGGTGTGCGTAGCCGGCCAGGCCGCCCAGCTCGCGCACCCGATCGAAGACCTGGTCGTAGTAGTAGTACTGGTCCTGGAAACGCACGAGATCGTCCGCGCCGAGGGAGATGGTGTGGCCGAGGGCGTGGGTGCGGGGCTCCTCCTGGCCGGACGTGAGGAAGCGGTCCCCCACCTGGTAGACGCCGTCCTTTCCCCAGGCGTACTGGCTGTAGAAGTTGTCCGTCCAGAAGTCGCCCATCTGGAGGAGCGCGCCGACGTGGACGTCCTCGGCGGCCACCCACTTGAGTATCAGCGGGTTCTCCCGCGGCGAGCGCCGGATGTGGATGTGGTCGTCTGCCGAATACCAGCCCCGCTTCGGCATGTCCACCCATCGCTCCAGCCGATAGGAGCGGGACATCTCTTCGCCGGGACCGAGATCGATCTCGTGTTCCTGGGCCAGGTACTCGTTGCCCTTGGAGAGCAACAAGCGATAGGCACCGGGCTCGAGATCGACCTCGAACGCGCCGTCGACGTAGAACCCACCGTCGGGCTGGGAGGCGAATCCCTCCGCGTGATCGTTGCGGCCGTACTGGACCGCGATCGCGGCCTGCGGCACCGGGGCCGTGGAACCGTCCGCTCCAACGAGAGACACCCGCACCGGGGTCTCCTGGCCGGTCGCGTCGTCGAGGATCGTGACGGCGAGGCGCGCCGTCGCCTGCTCGCCGGGCGCCGAAGAGACGATCAGGCCGAGAGCGACGGCGAGAGTCGCCGTGGCGAGAAGGCGCCCCCTGTCGAAACCGGCTTCACCTGCGGACATCCTGTCACCTCCGCGTGCGTTCATATCACGGCTGGCCGACCGGCGGCACCCTTTTGCGATCCGAGGACGGCCATCACAGCCGGCGCGCGTGGAAACGCTCCGTCGGTGATATGGTGCGCCTCGGCCTTTGAGCATTCCGTGGATGGGGGGCCGGCCCGGGGGAACACATGGCCGTCGCGACAGATCTCAAGCGGACGATCGGCTTCTGGGGCGGGACGGCCATAGTGGTCGGCTCGGTCATCGGCAGCGGCATCTTCCGCACGCCTTCGTCGATCGCCGCCGTGCTCCAGGACCCCCGGCTGATCCTCGGGTTGTGGATAGGGACCGGGCTTCTGGTTCTGTGTGGGGCGCTGGCGCTGGCGGAGCTCGCAACGCTCCTGCCGCACACGGGCGGGTCCTACGTCTATCTGCGCGCGGCGTATGGCGACAGCGCCGCGTTCACGTTCGGATGGCTGTACGTGGTCGCAGCCATTCCCAGCGGCATCGCGGCTCTTGCCGCGTTCTTCGCCGAGCTGCTGCTGCGGCTGTGCGGCGTGGAACCCGCAACAGCCCCCGCCTACGTGCACTCGGTCATCGCGACCAGCATGCTGGTGACGCTGTCCCTGATCAACATCCGCGGGACCGCCCTGGGCACAGCGGTCCAGAGCGCGTTCACGGTGATCAAGACGACGGCGGTCGCCGTGGTGATCCTGGTGGCGTTCGTGCTCGTGGACGGTTCCCTCTCCCACTTCAGCGCATCCCCGGGAGGGCTCGCCCAGAACGGTGGCGTCGTCGGGCTGGCCGCCGCCGTGGCAGCCGTGTTCTTCACGTACAACGGCTGGGTCTATGTCGGCCTCGTGGCCGGAGAGATCTCGGAGCCGGAGACGCGGCTCCAGCCGATCCTCGTCACGGGCACCATGACGCTCATGACGCTCTACATCCTGGCGAACCTGGCCTACTTCTACGTCTTCCCCGTCACCGCCATGGTCGACAAGCTGGTGGCTCAGGAGATCATGGAGCTCGCCTTCGGTCCGATCGGGGCCCTCGTGATGGGAGTCGCGATCGTCGCGAGCGTCTTTGGCGCGATGAACGGCACCATCCTCACCAACTCCCGCGTGGCCTACGCCCTGGGCCGGGACGGCCTGAGCTTCTCCATCCTGGGCCGGTGCCACTCGCGGTTCGCAACGCCCCACGTCTCCATCATCGCCCAGTGCGTGATGGCCATTGCTCTCGTGCTGTGGCTCAAGGACTTCGACGCGCTGATCTCCTATTTCGTGGTGGTGGAGTGGTCCGCTCTCATCTTCACCATCGCGGCGGTGTTCGTGCTGCGCCGCAAGATGCCCGCCGCGCCACGACCCTACCGCGTGCCGTTTTATCCCTGGGTGCCCCTGGTCTTCGTGGTCGGGACGACCCTCGGCCTTGTCGCGATCGTCTGGAGCCGGATCGAGCTCCAGGGAGACTACGCGCCTCTCGCCGGCCTGGGCCTTGCGTGCCTGGGGTTTCCCATCTATTACGTGTGGCGTGCCTTGACGGGCCAGCGCCGCACCAGTTGAAATCACCAAGAAGGAGGAGCGCCCATGTCTGCCGAGCAGAAACTGAAGGAGCTGAAGCTGGAGCTGCCGCCCGCCCCGGACCCGGTGGCCGTGTACAAGCCGCTGGTGATCGTGGGGAACATCGTCTATGTCTCGGGTCACGGTCCGGTGAGACCAGACGGCTCCTTGATGAAGGGCCGGGTCGGCGAGGAGCTGGATCAACAAGCCGGCTACGACGCCGCCCGCCAGGTCGGGCTGACGATGCTGGCGACGCTGAAAAAGCACCTGGGGTCGCTCGATCGCGTCAAGCGCGTGGTGAAGTTGCTGGGCCTGGTGAACAGCACGGACGCCTTCGACCAGCAGCCCGCGGTGATCAATGGCTGCAGCGAGCTGTTCGCCCAGGTCTTTGGCGAGGAGGCGGGCATCGGGGCCCGCAGCGCCGTGGGCACCAACGCGCTGCCCGGGAAGATTCCGGTGGAGATCGAGTGCATCTTCGAGATCACCGACTGAAGATCCGGGCATGGGGAACGACTGGTATCGCGTGAGCAACGAAGGGCAGGTGGACTCCCCGGCCCTTCTCGTGTTCCCGGATCGGATCGACGCCAACATCCGCCGCATGGTGGAGATCGCCGGTGGTCCCGAGCGGCTGCGGCCCCACGTCAAGACATACAAGATGCCCGAGGTCGTCCGGGCGCAGATGGCGCAGGGGATCGAGAAGTTCAAGTGTGCCACCATCGCCGAGGCGGAGATGGTGGCGGGATGCGACGTCGGCGATCTGCTGCTGGCGTACCAGCCGGTGGGACCGAAGATCGAGCGACTCCTGACGCTTTGCGAGAAGTTCCCGAACACGAGATTCTCGGCAATCGTCGACATCCCGGAGGTGATGGCCGAGATCGCATCCACCTTCGACAAGGCCGGCCGCTCGCTCCCCCTGTTCATCGACGTCAACGCCGGCATGAACCGGACGGGCATCGAGCCCGGCGACCAGGCGCTCGCGCTCTACGAGGCCCTCGTCGAGACTCCGGGTGTCGAGGCCGCCGGCCTCCACGTGTACGACGGCCACATCCGCGACCGCGATCTCGACGACCGTCGCGCCCGGGTCGAGACGGACTGGCGCGGAGTGTGGACGCTCATCGACGACATCAAGACGTCCGGGCTGCCGGAGCCGCTGATCGTCGCGGGGGGCACACCGTCGTTTCCGATCCACGCGAAGAGAGAAGCGCCCGGCCTCGAGCTGAGCCCGGGAACCATCCTCCTCTGGGATCGCAGCTACGGAACCGGCCTGCCGGAGCTGCCGTTCGAGTCGGCGGCGGTCCTCTTCACCCGGGTGGTGAGCAAACCCGCCGCCGGCACGATCACGCTCGACCTGGGCACCAAGGCGGTCGCCTCGGAGATGCAGCCCCCCCGGGCCTGGTTCCCGGACTTCCCCGAAGCGAAACAGGTGGGCCACAACGAAGAGCACATGGTGCTGGAGCTCGACGGGACGCAAGACCTCTCCGTGGGCAGCTGCCTCTACGCCATCCCCTGGCACATCTGCCCCACGGTGGCCCTCCAGGGCGAGGTCACCGTCGTCGAGGGCGGCAAGGCCACCGGCACGTGGACGGTCGCCGCCCGCAACCGACGACTGACGGTATAGCTACTCCAGCGAGATCTCCGTTCGTTCTTCCGGGGCCGGTTCCAGCTCGGAGTTGCTTTCGAGCACGCGGACGCACGTGTTCCATCGCAGGAGCGCGTCGTCGTTGCCGGCGGGGCGGAGGGCCTCCGCCTTCCCGTACCACTCGAGGGCCTTCTGCAGGAAGTCGTACGCCACGAAGCCCGAGCCGGGGCCCGCTTTCGCCAGGACGGCTCGAGCCCGGCGCTCGCAGATGATCCCCGCGTAGTACGCCTGCTCGTACTCACCCGTCAGTCGCGGAAGGAGGTGCCGGGCCGCCGCCATGCTCCGGACCACCCCGGCGAGCTGCTCCGTCAGGGCCAGGAGGAGCGTGACGAGCGCTTTCTGGTTCTCGGGCTCGATGAGGAGGACGTCCTCGCAGATGCTGGCGGCCTGCTCGGGCTCCTTCAGGAGGCGGTACCGCTCCGCTTTCTCGAGAGCACGAGAGAGAGTCTCTCGGGACAGGGGCTTGAGATCCGGCATGACTCCCCTCCTTAGCCGACGTCCAGAAGCGTCCGGGCAGCCACCACCGACAGGACCACGGCAGTTCCGTAGCAGAGTACCGCGACGAGCATGTTCAGGTGCTTGAGCTTGAGACCGTCGTACAGCGTGTAGCGAAAGCGATGAGCCCAGTGGAACAACGGCAGCGAGATGAAGCCGAAGAGGTAGAGGCGGATGGGGGGATGCCGGACGAGCGCGAGAAGCTGCTCGTAGGAGGGCGGCTCCGCCCAGCCGAGCGGGAACACGAACCCGAAGAGCAGGAGGTGGATGGGGAAAAGGAACGCGGCCAGAGTGCCTCCCGCGCTGAACAGGAGCCAGAGCGGCGGTGTCGGTGAGCGGGTCATCGCGTCGTCATCGTCCCGAGAAAAAGAAAAGCCATGGCCGCTGAAAGGAACAGCCAGGCGGCAAAGTTGCCTCCGGACACGAGCACGTCGGGCACGCGGCGTCCGCGGAGACGGACCGGCATCGCCCTGGGGGCCAGGTTGAACCAGCTGACGGAGTGGAAGACCAGGGCCGCCAGCGCCACGAGCAGCAGGCCCGTGACGGGTGGTGACGCGAGGCGGGCCATGAGAGCGGCGTGCGCCTCGGGACTCTCCAGGATCGCCCGAACCTGAAGCAGGGTCAGCACGGACACGAGGGCGACGAAAACGCTGGTGAGCTCGCGGAGAACGAAGACGATGTACGCGCGCTTCTTGAGCCACCAGAAGACGGAGACGGGCCGGCGATACCACCGCGGGTGGTGAAGCGTGTACCGCACGGGCGTGCTCATCGGTCCCCCAGGGGCAGGAGCGTCTTGAACCAGTGGACCGTTCCCTCCAGCTTGTACTGCTGGATGGCGCCTGCAGGATCCACGTTCTTTGGGCACGCCTCGCTGCACTCACCCACGAACGTGCACTCCCACATCCCGCCCTTCTCGGACAGGACGTCGAGACGCTCCCGGGACCCCTGGTCCCGGCTGTCCTGGCTGTAGCGTCGGGCGAGGGCGATGGCGGCGGGGCCCACGAACGACGGCTCGAGGCCGAAGACCGGGCACGCCGAGTAGCAGAGCATGCAATTGATGCACATCGAGAACTGCTTGTATGTGTCGAGCTGCTGGGGCGTCTGCCGGAACTCGCCGTCGGCGATCGCCCGCTCCTGCTTCCGCACCAGCCAGGGCTTCACGCTCTTGAGCTTGCTCATGAAGTCCCCGATGTCCACGACGAGGTCTCGCACCACGGGGAAGAAGCGCAGCGGCTCGACACGGATCGGTCCCGGGGCGTGGTCCGTGAGGAACTCCGCGCAGGTGAGCTTCGGCTCGCCGTTCACCATCATCCCGCAGCTTCCGCAGACGCCCATCCGGCAGGACCAGCGATATGAGAGTGTGCCGTCCACGTGGTCCTTGACGTGATTCAGGGCGTCGAGCACGACCCAGTCCTGGCGCAGCGGCACCTCGTAGGTCTGGAACGTGGGCTCGGACTCTTCTTCCGGACGGTAGCGTGTGACCTCGAGGGCAATCGTGTCCGCCATGGGTTCGAGTCCTCTCTCTCCTAGCGCCCGTAGACCCGCTCACCGGGGGGCCAGCGGGTGATTGTGACCGGCTGCTGCTCGATCCGAGGAGTGCCGTCCTCATTGCGCAGGGCGAGGCCGTGCTTGAGGAAGTGCTCGTCGTCTCTTTGCGGATGATCCGTGCGCTGGTGCGACCCCCGCGACTCTCGGCGCTCGAGCGCCGAATGCACGATCGTCTCCGCGACGTCCAGCATGCAGGCGAGCTCGAGCAGCGTCGGACGCTCGGTGTTGAAGGTCAGGCTCTTGTCGGAGACCCCGACCCGTTCGAGTCGCTCCTGAAGCTCCCGGAGCTTTGAGGCCGCTGCGCTCAGGGAGGATTCGTTGCGGTAGATGCCCGCGCTCTCCTCCATCGTTTCGTGCATCTCCGTCCGCAGGGTGACGATGCGATCCTTGCCCGTGCTGGTCCGGCCGAATATATCCTCGAGCCGCCGCTGCTCCTCGTGGGCCTCGAGGGTGACGCCCGAGCCAGACTCCTTCTGCTCGGTGGCAAACTCGGCGGCGGCACGACCCGCCCGAGCACCGAAGACCAGGCACTCGGTGAGGGAGTTCGAGCCCAGGCGGTTCGCGCCGTTGATGCTCACGCACGCCACCTCGCCCGCGGCAAAGAGTCCCGGGAGCGGCGTCGCCCCGCGAATGTCGGTGGACACCCCTCCCATCATGTAGTGAACCACCGGGCGGACGGGGATCATCTGTTTCACCGGGTCGATGTTCTCGTACTTCAGGCAGAGCTCTCGCACGAACGGCAGCTTCTTGTCGATCACCGCCTGGCCGAGGTGGCGGATGTCCAAGTGGACGTAGTCACCGTACTCCCCTTTGATGGTGCGTCCCTTCGCGCGCTCCTTCTCGAAGGCCTGGGAGAGCCTGTCCCGGGGCCCGAGCTCCATCGAGCGGAGAACCGGCTTGGGCTCCGGCTTTCCGAGGTCGTAGTCCTGGAGATAGCGGTAGCCGTCCTTGTTCAGCATCCACCCGCCCTCGGCCCGGGTCGCCTCGGTGATCAGGATCCCGGTGAAGGGCAGCCCGGTCGGGTGGTACTGCACGAACTCCATGTCCTTGAGCGGTGCCCCCGCCCGATACGCAGCCGCCATCCCGTCGCCGCTCTTGATGCTGGCGTTGGTGGTGAAGGGAAAGACCCGCCCGCAGCCCCCCGTGCAGAGGATGATCGCCTTCGCGGAGATCCCGAGGAGCTTTCCGGTGGCGAGCTCCACCGCCACGACGCCCTGGCACCGCCCGTCGTCGACCAGGAGCCGAGTGACGAAGCACTCGTCGTAGCGACGGATCTCGTCGTGCTTGAGGGTCGTCTGGAAAAGGCTGTGGAGCATGTGGAAGCCGGTCTTGTCCGCGGCAAACCACGTCCTCTTCGCCTTCATCCCGCCGAAGGGGCGCACCGCGACCGACCCGTCGTCTTCCCTGCTCCAGGGGCACCCCCAGTGCTCGAGGCGGATCATCTCCTCCGGGGCCTCCTTCACGAAGGCCTCGACCGCGTCCTGGTCGCACAGCCAGTCTCCGCCAGAGATGGTGTCGTAGGCGTGGGCGTCCAGGCTGTCGTCGGACTTGATGGCCGCCGCCGCTCCGCCCTCCGCGGAGACGGTGTGGCTCCGCATGGGATAGACCTTCGAGATGACCGCGACGGACAGCCGAGGATGAGACTCGACCACCTGCAGGGCGGCGCGAAGACCCGCGCCGCCGCCACCAACGATGAGTACGTCGCAGGACGAGAACTCCATGAACCTCCCGATATCTCGATTCGCAACGACGATCGGGGAACTGGGACGGAGGTTACGTCGCCAACGGAGGCGAGGTCAAGCGCGACAGACGGCGTCGGCACGAGGGATCTGCACCCAACAGTCGGCGCCGGTCTCCTAGGCGAGCAGCGAACGCAGCTCCTTCACACCCTGCAGCGCCCGATCGACGTGATCGACCGTGTTGTAGAGGTGAGGGCAGAGCCGTAGGCCGCCGGTCGGAGCACCCGCGATCCCGTGTTCGGCGTAGAGGCGCTCGAACAGCTCGCGACGCCGCTCACCATCCGAGGCAGCGATGCAAACACCTCCGCTCAGCTCGGGCAGCATCGGTGTGACGAGCGTCGCCCCGAGCTCGCTCAGGCCGGTCTTCAGGCGCGCGGCCAGCTCCAGAACGCGAGCCTCGATCCGATCGGGCCCGAGGCTTGCGTGAAAGTCGACCGAGACGCCCACCGCTGCCAGGCACGCGTCGTCGCGCTGCCCGAGCGACTCGAACTTACGCGCTCCCTTCAAGTCGGACTCCACGTCGTCGCCCCAGCCGGGCGCGACGCCACTCGGCCAGATCCGATCGATCTGCTCGGCTCGCACATAGAGGAGGCCCGCCTCCTTCGGACCCACGAACCACTTGTGCGCGCTGCCGCTGTACGAGTCGCAGCCCAGAGCGTGCAGGTCGAGCTGCAGGACGCCCCAGCACTGCGCGCCGTCCACGTGGACGTAGACGTCGTGCTCGTGGGCGATCTGGCAGATCTCCCGAACCGGAAGCCGCAGGCCGCTCACGTTCGAGACGTGGGTGATGGCCAGGGCACGCGTACTCGGCGTGAGCGCGCGGCGAAACACGTCGACCAGCTCGTCCACTCCACTCGGACGCGCGGGGGTCGTCACACGCTTGACCACGGCGCCGTGGCGCGCCGCACGCACGTCCCAGGCGACCTGGTTCGTCGGGTGGTTCTGGTCCCAGACGACCACTTCGTCGCCGGCGCCCAACGGGAAGCCGTTGTTGATCGTGTTGTTGGCCTCGCTCGTGTTGCGGACGAGGGCGATCTCGTCGGGCGAGGCGCCGATCTGCGCGGCGAGGCTGCTGCGCGCGGCCTCGCGCAGCTCGTCGAACCTGCCCCGGTTCTGGAACGAGCAGTCGACGTCGATCTCGTGGGTCAGTCGGGTGACGGCCTCGGCGACGACCCGCGGTGACGGGCAGAGGTTGGCCGCATTCATCGGCACTTTGTCTTCCCGAAACGCGAACTGCCGGCGCACCATCTCCCAGTACGCGTCGCCGCCCGGATCGTCCTGCTCTGGCAGCACGTCGGCCAGCGCGCTGCCGGCGCCCAGCACCGCCGGAACCGCTGCCACGCGCTGTAGAAACGAACGACGCGTCGATGGTCGTGTCATCGGGACCCCCTTTTCGCTCTCCAGAAGGCTACACCCGCCCGACACGTCGATCCACCTCTCGGATGAAGAGCGAGTAGAATGCACATCCTCAACCGATAATGACTCACGACGAGACCGTGCCGTCCGTGAAGAGGACCGCGCTGGAGAGGCTGCTCGGCGTCTTCACCCAGGTCAGGGCCGGGGAGGGCACGAGCGCGGTACTCCTGACGTTGAACGTCTTCCTCCTGCTGACCGCGTACTACGTGATCAAGCCCCTTCGGGACTCGATGATGGCGGTCATGGAGGGGGGACCACAGTACAAGTCGTACCTGAGCGCGGTCATGGTCGTCGCGCTTCTTGGCGCCGTCCCGGCATACGCACGCTTCGCGAAGAGGCTGCCACGCAATCGCCTGATAGTGGGTATCACACTGTTTTTCGTGTCGAACCTGGTGCTGTTCTCGCTCGCCATGGCGAGCGAGACCCTCCGCACCGCGAGCATCCCGCTTGGCCCCCTGGCCGCGATCATGCCCACTGCCACGGTCGAGCTCCTGCCGGTCGTGTTCTTCCTCTGGGTGGGCATCTTCAACATGATGGTCGTGGCGCAGTTCTGGGCGTTCGGAAACGACGTCTACACCGAGGAGCAGGGCAAGCGGCTGTTCCCCATGCTCGGAATCGGCGCCTCGATGGGCGCCGTCCTCGGGACCGGCGTGGTCAAGGCGATGGCAAAGCAGCTCGAGACGTTCGAGCTGTTCGTCTTGAGCGCGGCCCTCCTGACCGTGTGTGCGGTCTTGACGCAGATCGTGCACGCGCGCGAGACACGCGCAGCCCGGACCACGCGCGACGAGGGCCTCCCCGGGAAGAGCAGGAGCCCTGAAGAAGGGGCCGCGGCCACCGGCAACGAACCGGGGAGAGGACAAGGGGCCTTCGAGATGGTGCGAAAGCACCGATACCTGATGTACCTGGCAGCGTTCAGCATGGTGTTCACGCTGGTGAACACGAACGGTGAGTACATGGTCTCCGAGTCCGTCAGCCAGTGGGTCGGTGCCGCCGTCGAGACACACGGGGCCTTCGAGAGCGAGTCGGACCACGACAGCTTCGTGTCGCAGAAAGCCAACGCCTTCTACGGCGACTTCTACTTCTTCGTCAACCTTCTCGGCGCGGTGTTGCAGATGTTCGTCGTGTCTCGGCTGGTCCGGTACGCCGGGATGGGACCGACCTTCTTCGTTCTTCCGGTGATCGCCCTCATGGGAGCGACGGCGATCGCTCTGGTCCCGATACTCGCGGTCGTGCGTCTGAGCAAGATCGCGGAGAACTCCGTCGACTACTCCGTCAACAACACGATGCGGCAGGTGCTCTGGCTGCCGACGACGACCGCGATGAAGTACCAGGCCAAACAGGCCGTCGACACCTTCTTCGTGCGCATGGGCGACGTGGGCTCGGCGGTCATGGTGGCGGTGCTGGTCGGCGCCCTGGGTCTCGGGATCCGTGCCTTCGCGGTGACCAACGTGATCGTCATCGTCGGCTGGCTCGTTCTGGCCCGAGCGATCCTCCGGGAACAGAAGGCCCTCAGAGAGAGAAGGGAGCGCGGCGAGCTCCAGGACCGGCCGGCCCTCTGAGCGGCCGCCGTGGAAGATGAGGAGACCCATGAAACGTCTTGTTCTGTTTGATCTGGTACTGATTGGCTCGCTTGGACTGGGCGCCTGCCAGGGGCAGCAGGCCGGTGTGGATGTCGTCGACGAGGCAGCAACCGAGACTCGCCTGTCCCTCGCCGAGTTGCGGCAGATGCTCGAAGATGCTGACGACGAGCGCGTGATGGTCGTCGCGCACCGGGCGTGCTGGCGTCTCGCACCCGAGAACTCTCTTCAAGCCATCGACGAATGCGTGCGTCTCGGCGTCGACATGATCGAGATCGACGTCCGCCGCAGCAAGGACGGGCACCTGATGCTCATGCACGACGGCACGGTGGACAGGATGACGGGCGGGTCCGGGCCGATCGAAGAGATGACCCTCGACGGGATTCAAGAGCTGCGGCTCAAGGAAGGAGCCGAGGGCGAAGACGCGGCGCTCACGGAGAAGCGCGTGCCCACGCTGGAGCAAGCGCTGCTGGCGGTCAAGGGCAAGATCCTGGTCAACCTGGACATGAAGGCGGACTTGTACAGCCAGTCGCTCGAGTTGCTGGAGAAGACCGGCACCACCGAGCAGGTCCTGATCAAGATGAATGCCCTGCCGGACGAGAGCCAGCTGCGGTCAGCGAAGTTTCTGGGCAAGACCTACTTCATGCCCATCATCAGGGAGTGCCGGGAACGTCCCGATGAGACATGCTCCGAGTCCTTGAGCCATGTCGTCCCTCAATATGCTCCCTATGATCCGGTGGCGTACGAGATCGTCTTTCAGGGCGAGACCTATCTGAGCGAGGGTGTCGAATCCATCGTTGAAGAGAAGGCACGTGTGTGGGTCAACACGCTGGCGGCCGACCATGCCGCGGGACACGTCGACGATCAGAACCTGCCGACCCGGATGCCCATTGGGGACATCTGATCGACATGAAGGTCGACATGATCCAGACGGACCGTCCAGAGCTTCTGATGGAGTACCTGACGTCCAGAGGCTATCGGGATCGGGGCGCCAGGAGCCCCAGGTAGAAGCGCTCCGCCCCATCGGTCCAGTGGCGCTCCATCGAGAACCCGCTGGAGCGGGCGAGGGTGGCGATCTCGTCCGGGGAGTACTTGTACGAATCCTCGGTGTGAATCTTCTCGCCTGCCACGAAGTCGACCTGCAGCTCCAGTGCCTTGATACGAACGCTGCAAGCGCGGCGGCACACGAGGTGCATCGCGACGCGTCCCGCCTCCTGGTCGTAGACGGCCTCATGTTCGAAGTTGGAAAGCTCGAAGTCGCCCTCGAGCTCGCGATTGATGCGCACCAGGAGGTTCTTGTTGAACTCGGCGGTCACGCCGCCGGCATCGTCGTAGGCGGCCTCCAGTGTGGCCCGGTCTTTTCGCAGGTCGACGCCCAGGAGCAAGCGATCCGCGACAGACATCCGCCTTCGCACCTGGCTCAAGAAGGCGACGGCTCCCGGCCGATCGAAGTTGCCGACGTTCGATCCCAGCCAGAGAACCAGCTTCTGCTGCTCTGGCTGTTCCTCGAGCCCGCGCAGGCTGTCTTGATACTCGGACGCCATCGTCACGATCGTCAGATCAGGGTAGGCCGCCATCAACGAGAAGGCGGACTCCTCCAGCATCGATCGCGAGATGTCGACCGGCACGTAGGTGAGCTGCCGCCCAGGGGCCGTCAGCGCGTCGAGGAGCAGCCGGGTCTTGGCGCCACTGCCGCTGCCGAGCTCGAAAAGAAGAAGACGCTGTCTCATTGATTCGGCGATCTCGCCGGCGCGCTCGGTCAGGATCTCGGTCTCCGCCCGGGTGACGTAGTACTCGGGGAGCTGGCAGATGTCCTCGAACAACTGCGAGCCGCGAGCGTCGTAGAAGTAGCGACAGTGGAGTTGCTTTGGTGAGGCCCTCAGCCCAGCCGCGACGTCTTCGGCGAACGTCCTCGCCGAGTCCTGGCTGCCCGCGACGATCAGGGTGAAACGCCCCAACTCGTCGATGATCCGGCCGATGGCGGCGCGCTCTGCCGAGGGTTCGACAGAGGGCTGCAGGGAGACGCAGTGCCGGCGCAGCGCGTCGTGGAAGGAAGGATCGCCCTCCACCTTCTCCAGCAACTGCCCAAGAGCCCGGGAATCGCCCACCGGGAAGAGCCCCGGGTACCCTTCACCAAGGATCCCCAACGACCCGTCGACCCGTGTGGCCAGGGTCGGCACACCCACGGCGATGGCTTCGCAGAGCGCGTTGGCCCCGCCCTCCATCTTCGAAGTCAGGATGTGCAACTTGGAGCTCGCCAGGATCTGGAACACCTCTCGCTGGGGAATCTCCCCACGCCAGGTGTAGCGCGCGTTCTCGCGTTGCTCCTTCTCGGCCAGCGATCGCATTCGCTCGTCGAGGGCCCTGCCGACATGAACGAGGCGGACGGCCGACTCCGGCGGCAGGCTTCTCACGGCTTCCGCCGCGAGGAAGGGATCCTTGACCGGACGAAGATGCCCCACGACGCAGATCTGGAATCCATCGGCCGCGACGGGATCGAGCTCGGGAAGCGCGACGGATTGCACGACCACTCGGACGCGGCTCCGCAGGTGAGGGAGGAGGCGACGGGACCCCAGGGGATTCAGGACCACGAGCAAGGTCGCCAGCTCCACGGATCGTGCCGCCTTCGGGTCGTCGGGCAGGTCGCTGTAGAGATCCGTGCCCGTGAGGATCACGACGATCGGCAGTTCGGGATGAGCCGCCCGAAAGCGCTCGATCGAGTCGGCGCTGTGCCTGGCGTGCAGAGCGATCAAGAGGTCGCACGCCTGTGCCCGATACTGCCGGTCGACCTCGACCTGGTGATTCAATGCTCGCAGGTGATCGGCCCACCGCTGGGCCGTCACCTGGTTGCCTGTGCGAGAGCCGGCTGGCGCCGGCGTCACGATCAGGATTCTCATCGAGCGTCTTGCCGTGAGGCTCAAAGGAGACAGGTGCGAAAACCCGCGAACACATCCCGGCGCGCGGGCTGAAAGAAATTGCGCCACGTGTTGCGGATCGTGCGTGAGGGGGTTGCCCAGCACCCACCGCGCAGGACCTTGCGGGTGTGAAACGACGTCTGGGAGTAGTCGGCGTACATGTCGGGGGTGAACTCTGGGTAGGGGGCAAAGGTGGTGGCTGTCCATTGCCAGACGTTGCCGGTCATTTGTCGGCAGCCTGCCGCGCTGTCTCCTGCCGCAAAGGCCGAGACGTCCACGGGGCCCATGGCTTCCCAGTCCATGTTGCAAAGCGCGTTGCTCGGGGGTTCGTCGCCCCAGGGGTGCCGGCGCTTGGGCCCCGCATCGTCATCACCTCGAGCCGCGGCCATCTCCCACTCGGCCTCGGTGGGCAGACGCCGTTTCGCCCATCGGCACCAGGCGTCGGCCTCGTACCAGCTGATGTGGATCGCCGCCCTGCGGTCCTCGATGGGAATCCACCGGTCGAAGTGCCGACGCTCGAAGTCCTCTCCACCCGGGTGGCGCCAATAGAGTGGGAGGCTCGCTTGCACCGCCTCCCGCCAAGCCCATCCCTGTGGACTCCAGAACTCACGCCGGTCGTAGCCACCTTCCAGCACGAAGTCCCGAATCTCGCCCTCGGTAGCGGCGGTGCGCGCGATCGCAAAGGGCTGCACCTCGATCTCGTGTCCCCACTTCTCGTTGTCAAAACAGAAAGGCGTCTCGGCCGTGGCGCCCAGGACGAACACGCCGCCCGGAAGATTGGCGTCGCCTTGCGCTTCATCCGATGCAGACACGTCGGCTGTGGCGACATCGAAGCTCGGCGCCGGGTATCCCAGGGCCTGGCGAGTGTAGGTCAGGGCCTCGTTGTGCATGTCCCCGTGGAACACGCTGTACATCAGAAGGTAGGTGAGACGCTCATCGAGCCCTTTGTCGATCAGGTCGACCACTCGCTGGCGCACCGCGTCGCCATAGGCAAGGCATCCTGCGCGATCCGGCACGGGAAGCCGCCACCGAGTCTCGTGGCCGATCGTCATGGAATCGAACAGAGCGTCCGAGTCCTGGAGCACCGGCTCCTGGCCCGCGCCGTCGCGCAGAAGGAAGGACTCGTAGAAGAACGAGGCATGGCACAGCTCCCAGAGAATCGGGTTGACGGTGGGCAGCCAGGGCACGTGCAGCTGCTCGTCGCTGAGGTCGTTGACGATGCGGAGGGAGCGCGCCCGCCCGTCGGCCACCCACTGCGTCAGGGTCTCGGAGTCTGGCATTTCCCAAGCGTAGGCCCGACGCTACGGGCTGAGCAAGCCGGGCTTTGTAGGCCGCTTTCCAACTCGCGCTGATCGATCGCTACGAAATGGGGATCGTCGAGCTCCTCGAGGCAATCGTCGGATCAATAGAGGACGGTGAAGCCTCCGTCCCCACGCACGACCACCGCGCCGAAGCTCCAGCCCGGAACCTCGGGGCCGACGCCCCTGGCTCCAACGGGGATTCCGTCTCGATCGAAGGCCTGCCAGGCCAGCGAGCCGCCAGTCTTCCAGGCCGCGTTCTCGGACCAGAGGAAGATGGTCTGCCCGGACGGGCCGCGGGCCAGCCCCGGGTACTTGCGCCGATTGCCGGGTCCGGGCGCCGAGACCGGCTCCAGGGTTCCGGGCGAGCTCGGGTCGATGGCCGCGAAGTAGACCTGCTGTCCCGTCTGCCAGGCTCCCAGGACGCCCCCGGCTCCTTCCGTGAACGACATGGCGCTCATGGGACAGGCCGCGACGTTCCACGTGTCGACGCCGGCCTCTCGAAAGCTGTGACCGGTGTCTGCCGAGACCAGCAGGTGGACGTCCCGGTGCACCAGCTCCCGCGCGGTCCGGTAGAGAGCGTAGACCCGCCCACCGCTGTCGGCGAAGGCGCGCAGACCGCAGCAGCCACAGGCGCCGCTGGACTGGCTCCCGGCCGGAACCTCTTGGGAGAAGCTCTGCCCGCCATCCCGGGAGACCGCAAGCCAGACGCCCCGACCGGATTCGCCCGGAGCGGAGTCCCGGCCCCGAGCGTGCCAGACCACGTAGACGTTGCCGGCGCCGTCGGCGGCCACCGAGCCCCCGCCGTCGAGCCCGAAGGTCCGCTTCATCAGGCCACGCTGCGGTTCGAACCCGGGTCCGGCGTCGTCGAGCCGCGAGTAGAGCATCGGGAGGCCGTTGTGGGGGTCGTCCGCGGCCCGGTCCGGATCGAGAGCACCCTTCGGCGCCGCTCCCACCGCACCGTTCCAGACGACGTGAACGCGCCCGCCGGCTCCCAGCGCGATCTGAGCGCCTCGAATCGTTCCCGTCGCCACCGCGCTGCCCGGCTGGCTGTTGACGCGGATGGGAAGGGAGAACGTCCGGCCATCGTCTTCGGATCGCACGTAGAACAGGTCGCCGCCCCGAGGATCGCCACCGTAGTAGACGACGTGAAGGGTTCCTTCGCCATCCACGGCCGCTTGCGGCTGGATGCCACCGCCCGGGACCCCGACCAGCGTGACCTCGGTCGTCCGATCCGGGCCGGCACCGAGGCCGCCCGGCAAGAAGAGAATCAGAAACAGGAACGAAACAGCACGTGTAATACGCCATCGCCCATCGATCATTCGCCGGCCTCCAGCCGTGGAACTTTCTTCCGAGAGATCTACCGCTTCCGAAACACCAGGAAGTACTGGCCCTTCATCAGCGGGATCTCTTTCTCGAGCTCGAAGCCGGCGTCCCGCAACTCGTCCGTGAAGGTGCCCTTGCCGGCCCGGACGTGCTCCAGGAAAAAGTCGGGCGTCGCACCCTTGACCCGCTCAAAGTCGACGATAACGAACCGCCCGTCCCGCCGGAGCGCCTGCCGAATGGAGGCGAGCATGTCCTCCGGATATTCGAAGTGGTGATAGGTGTCGCAGACCAACAGAAGATCCACGGAGGCCGGGTTCAGGTTGGTCGAACGGTGGGTGCCGAGCACGGTCTCCAGGTTGGCGATGCCCTGTTCGGCGGCTCTCTGGGTGATGAAGTCCAGGGATTTTTGAGCGATGTCCCCCGCGTAGACCTTGCCCTCCGGCCCCACTTCCCTGGCCATGAGCAACGTGAGGAAGCCCGTCCCCGAGCCCACGTCGGCGGCCTCCATGCCAGGCTCGAGCCCCAGGGCCGCGACGATGGCGTGGCGGTACTTGTAGATGGACCGGTCCTCGCGCTCCAGGAGAGACACGATGCCGTCCAGGTCAGGGTCCTCCCAGCGGTCGTTGATACCTGGTTTGACGCTCTGCTCTTGCGCCGTGGTTGCCGCCGGGCTCGCCATCAGCACGAAGCTGGCGAGCCAGACGATGCCGGGCCACCGGTGTGTCATTATCATCCTCCTGCCGGTTGTTGGGGGAGCGACGCGGAGGAGCCGATGGGCCCCCGCGATTTATCGCCGAACAGAATAACGCACCGGCCTGAGCGAGCCAGCGGACCAGGCTCCATCGGCTCGGCGTCGTCGCCTTGCTGATCCTGGGAGAAGAGGCGGAGCCGACACCGTCTTTTTCGACGCCTCGTCGGAACACTCGCTCGAACGCCCGAGGGCTTGCCTCGCAGAGTCTGGCGCAGCGAAGTATCCTTCGCCATTCACGGAGGATGAGCGATGCTGCGAAATGCGATGTTTTCGGGTCTCGTCGTGGTTGTGGTGAGCGCCGGCCTGGCAGGCCTTGCCAGAGGCTCCGACGAAGCCGAGTCGGCGTTCCTCCTGCTTGTCGCCAACAAGGGGGACCACACGCTGGGCTTGATCGATCCCGTGGCCGGTCGCCTGGTCGCGACGATCGAGGAGAGCGGGGTCACCGGCCACGAGGTGATCGCCTCCCCCGACGGCCTGACCGCGTACGTCCCGATCTACGGCGACGCCGGCGTCGGGACGCCGGGCTCCGACGGGCGCACCGTCGACGTCATCGATCTGACGCACCGCAAGCGGGTGGCCACAATCGACCTGGGCCGGGCCGAACGACCCCACTGTGCCGTCTTCGGGAGCGACGGAATGCTGTACACCACCACCGAGCTGACGAATACGCTCACCGTCATCGACCCCGCGACGAACGCGATCGTCGATCGCATCCCAACCGGCCAGCCCGAGGCGCACATGGTCGTGCTCAACAAAGACGCCACTCGTGCATACACCTCGAACGTGGGCGCGGGCACGGTCAGCGCCATCGATCTGCAGAAGAAGACGGTCACTGCGGTGATCCCGGTGTCCCCGAAGGCGCAGCGCATCAGCCTCTCGGTGGACGAGCGCTGGGTCTTCACCGCGGACCAAACCGAGCCCCGGCTCGCGGTGATCGATACCGCGACGAACGAGGTCGCGCGGTGGGTGCCTCTGCCGGGAATCGCCTACGGAACGGCGCCGACACCCAACGGCCGCTGGCTCGTGCTGGCGCTCAGCAAGAAGAACCAGGTGGCTCTCGTCGACCTGCAGTCGATGGAGGTCGTGAAGACGCTGGACGTGCCCCCAGCTCCCCAGTTCGTCCTCGTTCGACCCGACGGCCAGGTGGCCTACGTCTCGTGTGACCGGAGCGGAAAGGTGGCGGAGATCGATCTGCGTGAGTGGACGCTCACCCGGCTCATCGACGCGGGCCCGATGGCCGATGGTCTCGCCTGGGCTCCGGCGCCCCCCCGACGCTGAGTCAAGCGCTGAGTCGCACCCCGCTCGGAGCCAAGAATCAGAAGATCCGGGTCAGGACGCGGACCACGTCCAGCACGTCGGCTTCACCCATCCGGCCTTCGCCAAAGAAGGCGCCGGTGCCCATACGGCTGCCGCCCAGTGTCCGATCGGTGGCGCGCAGGCTCTCCAGGCGCCGGCGCTCCTCGCGCAGGTCCTCGGCCTCCCTGCGGCGCGTCTCCTGCAGGCCCCCTGAGCGCACGAACTCCAGCACCCGGGTGAGCTCCTCGTCGTCGAACCAAATGCCGTGGGCGCTGCAAACGTCGACGATCACCCCGGAGCGTTTGCCGTAGTTGCGACGATTCATCATCGAATCGCAGTCCGGGCAGCGCCGGTAGACCACCTGGGACGCCGCGGAGTCGGTCTTCCGCTGCGGGCGGGGCAGGGTTGCCGAGGCACCGGCGGTGGTGATGCTCTCGGCCTCCTGGGTCAGCCGCTCGAAGGCGGTCTCGTCGACCCACAGCCTGCCACACTCGGGGCACTGATCGAGGAGCGTTTTCGCGACGAGCTGGACGTCCAGCGGCGCCGGCCCGCCCGCAGAGCAGCGCGGGCACTGCCGCTCGGACTGACCCTCCTCGGTAGCAACGTGGGCCGGGGCATCGGCCACGGCACCGCAGGCCGCGCAGTGCTTCACACCCCGGAACAGCAACGAGAAGCAGCGGGGACAGCGGGCCGTGGCCAGGGGCGTCGCACAGTAGCCACAGGTCTTGTCGTCCGGGCTGGCGGGCGCGCCACAGCCCGGGCAGGCCAGCGAGGCGGCTTCGGTGGGCGCCTCCGGCAGTGCAAACGCCCGCCCGCAGCGACAGCGGGCCCGGGTTCCTGGCGGACGCCCCGTCACGTCGTGGCGCAGGTGGCAACCCGGGCACTCGACGATCACGCGATCACCGGAGCGAGCCCCGCCGGGACGTGTCAAACGAGTGGTCAGGGACGTAGAGGCCGCGGCAGCTCGCTCGATTGCCCGAGGGCTTCGAGGAACGTCATGAGATCCGAGAGCTCGGCCAGCGAGACGGCCTCGTGGAGACCCTCCGGCATCATCGAGACCGGCGAGGGATCCATGGAGACGACGTCGCCCCGAGGGACACGCACCCGATAGTCCGCGCCGGTCACCAGGACGATGGCCTCGGGCGTCCGCTCGTCGATGATGCCCGCGTAGACGTCCAATTCGGTCTCGACCCTGTAGCTCTCGAACTGGCGCACGAAGCTGGCGCTGGGAAACATGATCGCCTCGAGCAGGTCGTGGCGAGAGCGGATGGCACCGATGGCCGTGAGGTCCGGGCCCACGCGCCCCCCCTCCGAGCCGACGCTGTGGCAGCTCGAGCAGCCCACCGTGGGACCGAAGAAGAGGTCCCGTCCACGACTCGCCTCACCCGGCTCGAGTCGGGCGAGGAGGCCTTCCAGACGCTCTAGGCGGTTACCCTTCAGCTCGTCGAGACGCGCAAGCAGAGGCAGGGCGGCGGTGCCGACGGAGTCGGGGTAGGTCGAGAGCAGATCGGTGAGTCCCTCGGCCGCCAGGCCGTCCAGCACAGGTGCCAGCTCCGTGAGCGACGCGACCAGGGCCATCCCCACCTCTTCGTTCGTGCCGCGCCGGAAGGCTTCCAGAAGGCTCGGCACCAGCAGCAGGTCTGCCTCGGACAGGGAGTCCGTGGCGACCCTCAGGAGCTGGGGGTCGGTGAGGCGCGCTCGCCCGAGCGCCGACGCCGTGAGCTGTCGCAAGGGGGCGTCCGGCGAATCGAGCTGATCGAAGAGGAGGTCGAAACGCTCACTCGACAGCTCGGGTCCCATGCGGATGAGCGCATCCAGGGCGGCGACCCTGAGATGGAGGTCCACGTCACCGGCCCTGGCGATCGCGTCCAGCTCGTTGGCGAGCTGCGGCAGCTCCCGGGTCCGGACGACGTCGACCGCTGTCGCGCGGACGTCGGGGGACGACGAGTCGAGCTGCCGCCGCAGCGGCCCGATCCAGGCCTCCGGAAACTTCTTTACCGGGCACGAGGCGAGGGTCTCGAGGAGCGGCCTTCGGCGCTCGCTGGGAGTCGCGTCGCTTTGGAGGAGCCTCGCGATGGAGGCCTGGACCTCCGGAGCGACGCACAGGCCGTGAAGAGCGTCCGCGAGTGCCGCCAGCTCTCCGTCTGAGAGGTCGGCCCGCAGCCTGTCCTCGAGGAAGGCGCTGATCCCCGGAGACCATTCGAGGTGCCGCGAGGCCACCCAGAGCGCCGTTCGGCGCAGATCCGCATCTTCGGAATCGAGGAGCGGGAGGAGCTGGCGCTCTTCGAGGGGGCGGCCCTCCATCTGATCGAGAGCGATCAGCGCGGCCTTCCGGACCCGCGGGGAGGGATCGCCGAGACCGGCAGCCATCCGCGACGGCTCGGGGAGGCGGAGCAGCGCGTACGTGAGCGCGTGCTCCACGAAGCGGTCGGCTGGAGCGGCCAACGCGGACAGCACCGCCCCAACCACCGAATGGTCCCCGATCTGCGCGAGGGCGGTTCCGGCTTGCCGCCGCACGGCCAGGTCGTCGTCGAGCAACAGACCCCCGAGCCGGCTCACGGCAGCGGGATCGCGAGCCATCCCTGCCGCTCGCGCGGCAGCCACCCGCACCCCGGGATCGGCATCCCCGAGCGCCTGACGCACTCCCCGGAGGGCTTCGGGAGATCCGATGCGGAAGAGACAGAAGACGGCCGCAGCCCGTGCCTCCGACGAGTCGTGGGTCTCGCGGAGGCTCTTCAACGACGTGACGGCCGATTCACCGTGTTCGACCAGCATCTCGACGACGCGATCGTAGACGGCGGGTCTCGGGTCGCCCAGGAAGCCCGCCAGCTCCTCCGGCGAGAGGGTCCCGAGCGAGGCCGCCCGCCCCCGCGGATCCTCGGGTGTCGACGCACCGATTCGGCGAATCCTGTAGATCCCACCCCGGTACTCCGGCCGTGCCACGCGCGACAGCGGACACCCCTCCAGAAACCAGCCCCCGGTGTCGAGAACGAGGAGGCTCCCGTCCGCGTCCTGGAGAACGTCCGTGGGGTGGAAGTTCGGGTCGTCCGAGGTGAGGAACTCCTCGTCGAGCGTCGAGAAGGTGGCTCCGTCGCGAGAGAGAACGTGGCGCAGCACCCGGTGGGTGTTGAACTGGGCGCTGAAGAGATTGCCCGAGTACTCCGACCCGAGGGCCTCCCCCCGGTAGCGCAGGAGGCCGGAGGGCGCCACGTTGGCGAACTTCGTCATGACCGGCATCAGGTCACCGGTCCGTTGCAGGCGGTCCTCCTCGATGACGCGGTGGGGTTTCGGGTAGACGCCCCCTTCCACCCAGTGCATGAGCGCGTCCCGCAAGCCAGCCTGGGGATCCATGAAGAACGTCATGGTCCCGAGCGTCTCGCCGGCCGGCGTGAAGACCAGCTCGACCGGGTTGTCGAAGCCCCCGGCGGACACCACCTCGAGCCCCGTCCCGTCGAGTCGACAGCGCCAGATCCGACCGCCCTTTCCCTCCAGCAACTCCCCTTCCCGCGTCTCGATGCTGTAGCTGCGCCGCGCGTCGGTCAGGTACAGCCAGCCGTCCGGCCCCTGGAAGGGCCCGTGGAGGAGCGCGCCGTTGACGCTCAGCGTCCAGCCGGTGAGGAGGACGTCGCGCCTGTCGGCTATGCCGTCGCCGTCCGTGTCCTCCAAGCGCAGGAGGTCCGGCGCGGCCGACACGTAGAGCGCGCCGCGGGTGAAGACCCCACCCTGCGGGAACGCGATCTTGTCGGCAAAGACATGGCTGCGATCGAAGACCCCGTCCCCATCCCGGTCCTCCAGCACGCGAACCCTGTAGCTGGGGCTGGCGGCCATCTCCTCGGTCGTCATGACGTTGGGCTCGGTGGACTCCGAGACGTAGAGGCGCCCCTCCCCGTCCTGCGTCGCGAACATGGGGTACGAGACGAGATCGGGCCCGGCAACGCGCTCAATGGAGAAGCCCGGCGGGACACGGAGAGGAGGGGTGTCCGAGGCGCCCGAAGGCGACCCGGCGCCCCATGCCACCAAGGACGCCAGGGCGAGGGAAACAGTGACCAAGAAACAGCGGCCGTGCGACATGGCTCGTACTCTCCCCATCGAACGGGCGAAGTCTATGCCCATCCTCCCGACGCGGCAACTCTGCCCGGCCAGAGTCTCCACAGGTTTTCCACGCTCTCAATGATCAGCCAAACGATCTCCCACTATCGCATCGTCGAGAAGCTTGGCGGCGGAGGCATGGGTGTCGTCTACAAGGCCGAGGACACGCGCCTCGACCGATCCGTGGCGCTGAAGTTCCTGCCCGAGAAGTTCTTCGGAAACCCGGTCGCCCTGGAGCGGTTCCGGCGCGAGGCCAAGGCCAGCTCCGCAGCGCCGGCTCGGAGGTGCCGACCCAGCTCAAGGAAGAGGACCTCACCAGCCCGGGGACGGCGCTTGGGACGGTCGCCTACATGTCTCCCGAGCGGGCGCGGGGCGAGGACCTCGATGCCCGCACGGATCTCTTCTCCCTCGGCGTGGTGCTCTACGAGATGGCCACGGGGCGGCATGCCTTCGCCGGCTCGACGTCGGTGGAGATCTCGTAAGCGCCGTCGAAGTGACCCGAGAGCTTCTGGATCTGGATCCGGGGCGGTATACGGGTTTGTTCAAGTGTCTTGCGGTTTTCGCGGCGCTCCAGGACTTCGAAAGGGCCGAGCCGTTCCTGGAGAGGATCGTCGAACTCAACCCCGCTGACGGCCTTCTCTCGGAATGGCTCGTCCTGTATCTGAATGGCCGAACCGCCGAGGCCGCGGCTCTCGTGGACCGTCGGTTGCCGGTGGATCCCGACCCGAACTCCTACTCCCACAACCGGGCGGCCGGCGTCGTCGCGCTGTTCGACGGGGAGTCCCGGGCCGCGGCTCGGCACCTCGAACGGGCTTATGAGGTCGCGCCGCCACACTATCTTCGCGGCCACCTGAGTAGTGTTGGGCAAGATCGGCTCGCGACACTTCTCGGGTACGCCCATCTGAAGACAGGCAACGAGGAGCGCGCTCTCCGTCTTTTCCAGGAGACGGAGCAGTACTACACGGACCGCATCGCCAGAGGCGACACGTCCTACCTGGCTCGCCTGGGGATTGCCGCGGTCGACGCCCTCCGAGGCGACAAGGAAGCCGCCTATGGCTGGCTCCAACAGGCCATCGACGCCGGCTTCTACGCGTATGCGGAGCTCGAGCGACACTTCTTTTTCGAGAGCCTCCACGGGGAGGAGCGCTTCCAGCGGATGATGGACGGCGTGGAGGCGAGAGTGGAGGAGGCGCGGCGTCGCGTGGACGCCATGGAAGCGAGCGTCTAGGCGTCGTCTCGTCGGCTGTCTTTCTTGGAGGGGGGTGGGCCAGGCTCAATCGGCCCGGCTGGCCAGCACGTCGTCGCGCTCGCACGAAGCCTTGCGGTCGCCGACATCAAACTCGGGGGCCGATCCGGCGAGCCTCCACCAGGCTTCGGGCCACCCCCTCTCGTCGCGCTCGATCTCGACCTGCGCCAGGATGACGCCTCCGTCACAAGTAAACATCATCGCCGCGCGACAGGCAACGGAGCGAGTGTCAGGACATGTCGATCGTCACGTCGTCGGCGACGCCGCCGAGGAACGTGTAGCTGCAGTTCGTCTCCTGGAGGATTGATCCGGGGACGAGCTCGTTGACAGGGCCGTGGGCCACCAGGCGGCCGATGAAGCGCTGCCAGGAGACTCCCCCGCCCTGGTCCCCGTCGAGCCAGAAGCTCCGGTCCCGGGCGCCGAGGATCTCTCGGGGGCCAATGGTGGCGGCCTTCGGGGGGACCCAGGACCAGTCGCCGCCAAAGGAGTGAAGGGCGTTTTGCATGATGGTCATGGGGTTGAGCTCGACGACGCGGCCGTGGGCCTGCTTGTAGGCCGCCAAGTCGCCCTTGTACTCGAGACCCAGGTGGGATTCCCAGAAGGCGATGTGGCCGCACCAGCCGATGCCGCCGTAGCAGCAGTCGGCTCCGCCGTCGTCCTCGATCATCTTGTGGTAGTCCTCGATGTTCTTGTCCGTGGGGAAGTGGATGTTCTCGTCCTTGGGGCGGAGGTCTTCGCGGATCTGGGCGAAGAACGCCTGGCGCATGGCGGTGGCGAAGGAGCCCTCCCAGTCGGCGGGGGCTGTCTTGCCGGCGTCGTCGGCGTACTCGTCCATGTTGTAGGTGACGAGGTGGCGGCAGTCGATGCCGAGGCGATTGATCATCTCGGCGGCGATGGCGAACTGGGGGACCGGACCCACCGGGAGGATGAGGACGCACTTGCGGCCGGCCTTCGCGGCGTCGGTGATGCGGGTGACGATGTCGAGGGCGAAGCGGCTGTAGAACCGGGCGGGGTCGTCGAGGATGGAGATCTTGAAGTCGGGGTTGGAGTGCTTGATGAGGTTCGCGCGGGTGATGGCGCGCACGCGGGCGCAGGCGGCTTCGTCACGGAAGGGGATGAACTTGGCGAGGGGGTATTCGAATGCCATGAGGTCTCCTGGTATTCAGGTCACGGTCACAGCGTCTTCACGCGGTCGCCGAGGACGGGGGTCAGGGGGTCCGCCCGAGGGAAAGCATTACCGCGGTGCTGGGTGAAGCCTTCGGCGTGGGTGACGGACTCCTTGCCGAAGTCGCGGGCACGGTCCTCCGCCGTCCGGCGCATCCAGTGCAGGTACTCGTCCGCTCCGTGCTGCTGCCGCAGCCAGGATCTCTGGCTCTCGTGGCACGCGAGCATCTTCTCTTTCATGTCGATGGCGTCGGTGATGTCGACGACGAAGTGGGGCTTCACGCGGTTCCCGAAGTGGTCGACGTTGTCGATGGGGTCGGCGTAGAGCACCGCGGGGAGATGGTCACAGGGAGGGGGCTCGCGGCCATCGGGGAGTTGGCCCTTCCAATGAGGAACGGTCGACGTGAAGGCCGCCTCCCGGGCGATGCGGCCGGTCTCCATGTGATCCTCCATGTAGTCGGACGGGTGGAGGGTCACGAGCAGATCCGGCCGGACCTGGCGGATGAGGGCCGAGGCGGGGCGCTTCGCCTCTTCGCCGTACACGACCGTCAGGTCGCGAAACTCGAGGCAAGTGTAAGACGCGTCGATGAGCGCCGCGGCCGCGGCCGCCTCTCCCTTGCGAATCTTCGAGATCTCCTCGGGGGGGAGCTTCGAGGAGCCCAGGTCGCCCCCCGTCATGGTGCCCAGGTGGACGTCCCACCCGGCTCTCTGCAGCAGGATGAGCAACCCCGCGCAGGTGAACTCGATGTCGTCGGGGTGGCACATCAGGGCCAGCACACTGGGCATCGTCGGCTCCCTTCTACTCGAGCTCGGAGAGCTCGACCGGGCGGCCCTCGGCCGCGGAGATGTCCGCCGCGAAGGCGACGCGGTGGGACTCGTAGGCGGTGTCGAAGTCCGTCTGGGGCATGGTCGTGTCGTCGTTGATCGAGTCGACGAACGCCTGGAACTGGGGCTGATACGGGTGGTCGCTGACGTCGCCGGAGTCGATGAGCGCCGTTTCCAGGGTGCTCCAGCGGGCTTTGGTCATCCCGGGCAGCTTCTCTGTGTAGATCCGGTTGTCCAGGAGACTCCCGTCGCTCCCCACGAGGTGAGCGTGGAAGTAGTAGGGCTGGAGGCAGTCGATCACTGACGCGCACTTGCCCACCTGGCCGCCCTCGAACTTCAGGATCGTCGTGGTGGTGGTGGGGTACTCGTAGGGCTCGAAGGCCTTGTTCTTCGAGGTTGTGGCGTATGTCATGACCTCTTCGACCGGGCTCTCGATGCACATCAGGAGCGCGTCGAGGGCATGGCAACCGGCGGTCAGCAGGCTGCTCCCGCCCATGTCCTTCTTGATGTTCCACCCGAACTGGCCGTACCAGGGGCCGATGCCGTGGTAGTAGTCCATCTCGCCGTAGTGGATGTCGCCGATGAGCCCCTGCTCGAGGATCGAGCGGATCATGGTGAACTGGGCGCTGAAACGCACCTCGAAGCAGACGCAGGCCTTCACCTTCGCCTTGTCGATGGCCTGCTTGACTCGCTTCGCTTCTGCGAAGCTCAGCGAGATCGGCTTCTCGATGATGAGGTGCTTCCCCGCCTCCGCGGCGGCCACTGCCTGGTCCGGGTGGAATGGGTGGGGAGTGCAGATGTCGACGATGTCGATGTCCCCGTCGGCGAGCATCTTTCCGTAGTCGGCGTACACCTTGAGTGGGACGCCGAACTTCTTCTCCAGCTCTTTGGGGTCGTGATCGGTGCGGGAGCAGATGGCGGTGACGTTCGCCCCCTGGACCGCCTTGAAGGTCTCGATGTGTGCGCCCGCCACCCAGCCCAGCCCTACGATCCCGACGTTCAGGTCGCCCATTGGCCTACCCCCTCTGCTCGCGAAGTGATGAAGTGAGGGCGATCATTGTTTGAGACTGTGGGTCTTGGCAAGCGGGTGTCGCCGGAAAGCCCGTCTGACGGGGAGACTCTTCGGGGCATACCTTGAGCGGAGGCACTGCCTGGGACATCGCCGTCATGCTGGGGAGCTTCGCCCGTGGACGAGCGACGAAGCATCTCCCGATGGCGGCATGGACAGATTCTTCGGGCCACTCCCTTCGATGGGGCCCCCTGAATGACTGTCCTGGCCCCCGGGGCTGTTGGGGGGCCCTTAACATCTCCTAACTTGTCCTCACTTGAAACCGCACCCCGGGGCCTCTAGCATCGCGGGGTTGGAACCCCCAACCGAGGAGTCCCTACAGATGATGAGACGATCGACAGCGGGCGCCATGACCCTCGCTCTCCTGCTGGGAACGGCCGCCCTGGCCACCGCCGGGGACTGGTCCAACTGGCGCGGACCGCACCGCGACGGCACCTCCGACGAGACCGGCCTCATCTCGAGCTGGTCGACGAGCGGGGAGAACCTCATCTGGAAGGCCGACCTCACGACCCGCGCGACGCCTATCGTCTTCGATGGTCGGGCCTGCGTGAGCGGCCGTGGGGGCGAGGGCATCCTCAAGCAGGAGCTCGTCGCGTGCTTCGACGCGGAGAGCGGGAAGAAGCTGTGGGAGCGGCGGTTCCCGGTGTACAACACGACGGTTCCCAACTCCCGCGTGGGCTGGGCCAGCCTCGCCGGCGATCCGGAGACGGGGAACGTCTACGCCCAGAACGTGGACGGGCACTTCATCGCGTTCGACCGGGAGGGCGAGATCGTCTGGGAGCGCCGCCTGGGCGAGCAGTTCGGCCGGGCCTCCGGGTTCGGCGGCCGGACGCTGATCCCGATCGTCGACGAGGGTCGCGTGATCATCGGCATCGTGGGCGGCGGATGGGGCGAAACGGCGGCACCCCGGCAGCGATACATGGCCTTCGACAAGAGGACCGGCGAGGTGCTCTGGGTCTCGACGCCCGGCCTGGTCATGTTCAAGGACGCCAACAACAACGGCAGCCCGACGGTGGGCACCGTCGACGGGCGGAGAGTGGTCGTGGGCGCCGGCGCCGACGGCTGGGTGCACACCATCGACGCGCGCACGGGCGAGCCCCTCTGGCGCTTCAATTTCTCCCGGCGCGGCCTTCAGAGCCCGGCGCTGCTGAAGGACGATGTCGTCTACGTCACCCACTCCGAGGAGAACATCGACACCCCCGGGATCATGGGACGGGTGGTGGCCCTCGACGCTCGGGGACAGGGCGACATCACCGCGACCGGTGAGATCTGGCGCCTCGACGGCCAGGGGGTGGGCTTCGCCTCGCCCACCGCAGTGGATGGTCGCCTGTACGTCCTGGGCAACCCCGCCGATCTGCACGCCCTCGATCAGAAGACCGGCGCGCCGGTGTGGTCGCTCAACATCGGCACGATCGGCCGGGCCGCGCCCACGTTCGCGGACGGAAAGCTCTTCGTGACCGAGCAGACCGGGCACGTGCTCATCCTCGAGCCCGGGGCCGACGGCGGCGAGATCCTCGACAACGAGTTCGTCGAGATGCCGGAGGGTCGATTCGCGGAGATCTGGGGCTCGGTGGCCATCGCCTACGGGCGGCTCTACTTCACCGCCGAGGACGGCCTGTACTGCCTGGGCCGCAAGGATGCCCCGTTCGAAGCCATCCCGAGCCCCGCCGGGCCGGCGCCGGGGAAGGCCCCCGACGGCGCCACGGCAAAGACGCTGCGGGTCGTGCCCGCCGAGGTGATCGGCACCGCAGGCGAGGCGGTGAGCTTCGAAGCCTGGACGTTCGACGAGAAGGGCCGCCCCATGGGCACGGTGAAGGCCGAGTGGAGCGTCGACGGGCTCGCGGGTGAGATCTCGCCCGAGGGACAGCTCTCATCGCCTGACTCGGCGACCACCACCGGCAAGGTGACGGCGACCGTGGGCGGGCTCTCCGCGACGGCGCAGGTGCGCCTCTTCGGCCCGCTGCCCTGGAGCTTCGACTTCGAGGACGGGACGAGGCCACGGCACTGGATCGGCGCCGGCACCCGCTTCAAGGTCGCCTCGCTGGACGGCAGCAGCGTTCTCCACAAGCCGCCGGTGACCCGGGGCCTCTCACGATCCTCGGTCTTCGTCGGTCCGCCCTCGATGTCGGGCTACACCGTCGAGGCGGACCTCCGAGCCACGAAGAAGGGACGCCGCATGCCGGACATGGGCGTCATCAACCAGGGCTACACACTCGACGTGATGGGCCGCCACCAGCGGCTGCAGATCCGGACCTGGGCGGCCGAGCTCGAGAAATCCGTGCACGTCCCCTTCACGGTGGAGCCCGACGTCTGGTACCGGGCGAAGCTCCGGGTCGACGTCAACGGCGACGAAGGCACCGTCCGGGGCAAGGCCTGGAAGGCCGGCGAGCCGGAGCCCGGGGAGTGGTCGATCACCTTCGTGGACCCGATCGCGGTCCAGAAGGGCGCCCCCGGCATCTACGGGGACTCCCCCATCGATGTCTACTACGACAACATCTCAGTGAAGGTGACCGAATGACCCGCACGCCGATTGCCATGGCGCTCCTCCTCGTGGGAGGTGTCGCTGCTGCTGCCCTCGTTGCCGCTCCAGCCGATGTGGAGCGGGCCATGTTCGGAGGCAGCTACGTCCGCAACATGGTCTCCGACGAGACCGGCCTCCCCGGAGACTGGGACGTGAAGACCGGGAAGAACGTGAAGTGGTGGGCCGACGTGGGCTCCCAGGCGTACGCGGGCCCCGTGATGGCCGGGGGCAAGGTCTTCGTAGGCACGAACAACGACGGGCTCCGTAACGCCGATCTCCCCAACGACCGGGGCGTGCTCATGGCGTTCAGGGAGGCGGACGGCGAGTTCCTCTGGCAGAAGACCCACGAGAAGCTTCAGGCGGGACGGATCCACGACTGGCCGCAGCAGGGCATCTGCTCGACACCGGCCATCGAGGGCGACCGCCTCTGGTATACCTCGAACCAGGCCACCATCGTCAGCCTCGACACCGAAGGCTTCGCCGACGGCAACGACGGGCCGGTGACCGACGAGGAGCCCACGGGCCCGACCGACGGCGACGTGGTCTGGGAATACGACATGATCTCGGAGCTCGACGTCTTCCCCCACAACCTGGCGGTGAGCTCGCCGCTGGTCGTCGACGGCCTCCTTTTCACCACCACCGGCAACGGCGTCGACGAAGGCCACAAGAACGTCCCGGTGCCCATTGCGCCGAGCTTCATCGCCCTCGACGCGATGACGGGAGAGCTCGTCTGGGAGAACGCCCTTCCGGGCGAGGCCATCCTTCACGGCACGTGGTCGAACCCCGCCTACGCCGTCATCAAGGACCGGGCCCAGGTGATCTTCCCGGGCGGCGACGGGTGGGTGTACAGCTTCGGGCCCAAGACCGGAGAGCTCCTCTGGAAGTTTGACGCGAACCCGAAGGACTCCAAGTGGGTCCTCGGCGGACGCGGCACCCGCAACAACCTCATCGCCACCCCAGTTGTCTGGGACGACAAGGTCTACATCGGCGTGGGCCAGGACCCGGAGCACGGCGAAGGCGTGGGAAACTTCTGGGTCATCGACGCCACCCTGGAGGGCGACGTCACCGAGAAGGCGGCGGTCTGGCACCGAGGCGGGCGGGACTTCTACCGGACCATCTCCACGGCGGCCATCGACGACGGGATCCTCTACATCTCCGACCTCTCGGGCTTCCTCTACGCCCTGGACGCCAAGACGGGTGAGCACTACTGGACATACGACCTGCTGGCGGCGGTCTGGGGCTCCGCCTACGTCGCCGACGGACGCGTCTACATCGGCGACGAGGACGGGGACGTGGCCATCCTGAAGGCCGGCAAGGCCATGGAGCTCCTCGCGGAGCCGAACATGGGTGTCTCCATCTACTCGACTCCCGTCGCGAAGGACGGTGTCCTCTACGTCCTCGGGCGCAACCGGCTCTTTGCCCTCGAGGTGGGCGCGAGCGGGCCGCCTTCGACGCGGGGCCGGGCGGGGCACTGACGGCGTCCGCGCCGGGGACGTCCTTCGAGGTCGATCCCTTCTGGCCGAAGCCGTTGCCCCACAACTGGATCCTCGGTCAGGTCGCCGGGGTGGCCGTCGACGCCCAGGATCACGTCTGGATCGCGCAGCGGCCCGGGAGCCTGACCGCGGACGAGGCAGGGGCGGCCCAGGACCCTCCCCTCTCCACGTCGGGCGTGCCGGCACCTCCCATCATCGAGTTCGATGAAGAAGGCACCGTGATCCAGGCGTGGGGTGGCCCCGAAACCCACGGCGACTGGCCCGAGAGTGAGCACGGGGTCTTCATCGATCACATCGACCGTGTCTGGATGGGCGGCAGTGGCGCGAACGACCACGTCGTCCTCGTGTTCGACCGCCAGGGTCGCCATCAGCTCACGGTGGGTGAGCCGGGGGTGAGCGGAGGCAGCAACGACACGGCGCACCTCGGGCGTCCGGCGGACATAGCGGTCGATCCTGAAGACAACGAGGCCTACATCGCGGATGGGTATGGCAACCGCCGTATCATCGTCTTCGACTCGACGACCGGAGAGTACAAGCGCCACTGGGGTGCGTACGGCGAGCCCCCTGGCGACGGCGAGCTGGGGGCCTACGATCCCGACGCGGCGCCGATCTGCTCGTTTCGCAACCCCGTGCACGCCGTGCGCCTGTCGAACGACGGTCTCGTCTACGTGGCGGATCGGGTCGGCAACCGGATCCAGGTGTTCCAGAAGGACGGGACGTTCGTCCGCGAGGCCTTCGTGGCCTCGCGGACGCTAGGGAACGGCTCGGTGTGGGATATCGAGCTCTCGCCCGACCCGGCCCAGACCTGGCTCTACGTCCCCGACGGCACGAACATGAAGGTCTGGATCCTGCGGCGGGACGATCTCAGCGTGGCCGGGTCCTTCGGGCGGGGCGGCCGCAACGCCGGGCAGTTCAACTGGGTGCACAACATCGCCGCGGATTCGCAGGGGAACCTGTATACGACCGAGGTCAACACCGGGAAGCGGGTCCAGCGTTTCGTTCGGAAACGCTAGGAGACGCTGTTGCGGGTGGCGTCCCGGAAGGCTATCGTCCAGGCTCCATGCTGAGCCGTGGAGATGTTGCCCCCGACTTCACCGTGGGAGAGCGCTCGCTCTACCAGATGCTCGAGAACCGGAGAGTGGTGGTCTTCTTCTTCCCGAAGACCTTCACCTCCGGCTGAACGAAGGAGGCCGGCGAGTTTCGTCGGGCGTTCGAGTCGTTCCGGCAGGCCGAGGCCGACCTCGTCGGGGTCACGGGAGGACCCCAGGCGAAGAGCGACGAGTTCCGCAGGATCCTCGACCTGCCTTATCCCCTCGTCGGCAACGAAGACCGCACGATCCTGAAGGCCTACGAAGCCCGGTGGCCCCTCATCGGCCTGGCACGGCGCACGACCTACGTGATTGGAACGGACAGGAAAATCCAGCTCGCTTTCAACGACGAGACGAACATGACGGCCCACGCCGCCCGGGCGCTCGAGGCCGTCTCCGCTACGGACGGCTGAGCCAGGCGTGACCCGCCGAGACCCGGGCCGGTGGTAGCATCGACCCAGTCATGGATGATGAGGACGTCCCCGGCGACGCCTTCTCGACGCTCGTGCAGTCGGGCAAGAACGCACTCACGTTCACGGAGGTGCAGGCGTTCGTCAAGGACATCGAGACAAGGCCCACGGATCGCCTGATCAACGATCTCCCTGGCCTCATGGCACTGGGAGCCGCCAAGTACCAGCTCGTGGTGATGGTGCTGCGGAAGAAGACACGCCCCGACGCCGCCGAGGGGGCCGCCCTCCTGGAGCGCCTGGCCGATCTGGCCCAGAACGCCGAGGATGCCAGCGTCCAATCCCGGGCCCGCGCCTTCCTCACGGGAATCCGGCACCGCAGAAGGGGTTCTACGTAGTCGTCTGGCAGAAAGGGGCCGACGGCCAGTGGAAGGTCGTTCTGGACGCCCCGGTGTCCGATCCGCCGGAGGAGGCTGCGGCGGACTGACGAAGGAGGATTCGCCTCGCACGCCTTGTGCGCGTAGTAGGTGGATGGGGCGATCGGCAGCACGGCGCAGATCGGCTCGACCCCGTACGTCTCCCGATGCGCGTCG
>CAUZDW010000012.1:0-104600 GCA_963578825.1 Vicinamibacteria bacterium | reverse complement strand
CTCCCGACTCAGCACCAGTTCAGCCTTCGGGCGTCCTGATCTCATGCCCGTTATTGGGCCACACGTCACTCTATTTATCAGGCGAATTTCGGTAACAGGACACTAGGAGTCCGTGGTGCCTGGGAGCGAGGCGATTCGAGCGGCGGCGATCGACGCGCTCCATGCCGCCTTGATCCAGGCCGGCGAGGGCACCCCGCGACTCCGCGAGCTGGTGCGCGAGCCCATCGAGGAGCAGGTGCTCCTGGCCGTTCTCCGTCGGGCGGTCCCTGCCCGGTTCCTGGAGCTGCTGGCTGCCACGGAGCCGTGGTCCGACCGACCGCGGGTCCTGGCGCGCGTGGTCCTGAACCCGCGAGTGCCTCGCAGCCTCTCGCTCCGCCTTCTCGCTCAGCTCTCGTGGCGCGAGCTCGCCGACGTGGCCGCGGCGGGGTGGGTCCCGACAGGGGTCCGGCTTCGCGCCGCGGCCCTTCTTCGGGACGTCGTGCAGGACCTGTGCCTGGGGGACCGGATCACCCTCGCCCGCCTGGCGACACCCGCCTTGCTACCTCTGCTGCTGGTGGACGACGACCAGCGCGTGGTCGAGGCCGCCCTGCAGAACCCTCGCCTTTGAGAAGAGGATCTCGTCGCGGTCCTGAGACGCGACGACGTTTCGAAGACGCTCCTGGAGACCTGCGCGTCCTCGTCCCGCTGGTCGCTGAACTACGCCGCGCGGCTCGCGCTGGTTCTGCAGCCCCGGACGCCGCTGCCGGTGGCCCTGCTGCAGATCAGCCCCCTCGTGCCCAGGGACCTGAGGCGCGTCGCGGAGGACGTCGAGCTTCGCCCGCTCGTCCGTGCGGCTGCCCGCACCGTGCTCGAGACCGCGGAGGCCCCCAATTCCAGACGGCTCAACTAGATACATTTGACAGGCCTCGCCCTAGCACACTAAAATCCGTTCCGCTGCGGCCCGTCTGCGCCGCGGGGTCGCGAGGCCCGGGAGCCCATGGGTTCGTTTGGAGACAACCTTCGCAGGGAGCGCGAGCTCCGCGGCGTGAGTCTGCGCGAAATCGCAGACCACACGAGGCTCAGCATTCGTTTTCTCGAAGCGCTCGAGGAGGACCGGGTGGAGGTCCTTCCCGGCGGGCTCTTCCCTCGGGCGTTCGTCAAGCAGTACGCGACCTTCGTCGGCCTGGATCCCGAGCGGGCCGTGGCCGACTTCCTGGCCCTTCACGGTCGTCCGGAACCACAGTCCCAACGACTCGTTCAGCCGACGGAGCGCCCCTCGTGGCTCTCCCCCGGGGCCCTCTTCTTCGCCACGGTCGCCCTCGTCGCGGCCGTTCTCGTCCTCCGGCCCGTCAGCGACAAGGAGCCCGAGCGGACGGCCGCGGCCGCTCCCACGCCGGTGCCCGTGGCGCCGGCCGTGCTGCCCACGGACCGTGTCTATCCGCCGCCGGGTGCTGCGGCCACGCCGGAGCCGGCACGCGACACGATCGTCCTGACGATGACCGCCGAGCAGAACTGCTGGGTCGAGGTGAGTGCCGACGGAGAGACCGTGATCAGCCGCATCCTTGCCGCAGGTGAGTCCGAGACCCTGGAGGCCCGCGGTGAGATCGTCCTTTCCGTCGGCAACGCCGGCGGGCTGGCCATCCGTGTGAACGACCAGCCGGCGCTTCCTCTCGGCCGAAGCGGCGAGGTGCGCAAGAACATCGTCATCACCCGTCAGAGCCTTCCGGCTCTCGTGGAGACGGAGCGCGTGGCCGCGCCCGACGGGCAGAGCGGCTAGGAGACCGTGGTGGACGCGCGCGTCACCAACCCCCTCGTTGATCAGTTTCGCCGCGGCGGAGTTGCCCGGGACGTCCGCCTCATGGCGGCCCAGGGTCTGCTGCCACTCACTCCCGAGGACCTGCTCGAGATGTGGGCCGACCTCGTGCGCGACGCCGACGAGGGCGTTCGCGAGGCTGCGACTAAGTCTCTGGCGAAGTTTCCTGCCGCCGACCTGCTTCCCATCGCCAAGGACAAGGGCACAGCGGTCGGCGTGCTCGCGTGGATCGCGACGCACCGCAGCGAGCGCGAAGTGCGCGAGGCGGTGCTGCAGAATCCCTCGACGACCGACGACACCATCGAAGCACTCGCCCCGGAGCTGCCCCAGGAGCTGGCCGAGCTGGTGGTCATCAACCAGGTTCGTCTCCTCCGTCGCACGTCGCTTCTCGAGGCGCTCGAGGGCAACTCGCGCCTCAACAACGACCAGCGTCGACGTCTGAACGAGCTCCGTGAGACGTTCAAGATCGGCGCGGAGCCCGAGGCCCCGCCGAAGCCTCGGGAGGCCGAGCCTCCGCCACCCCCGCCTGCACCGGAGCCCGAGCCCGAGCCTGAGCCCGAGCCGATCTCGGAAGAAGACGCCATGGTGCGCTATCTTTACCGACGACGAGCGAGATCAGACGGAGAAAGTCGCTGCTGTCCAGAAGATCTACAGGATGAGCATGAAGGACAAGCTGGTCACCGCGCTCAAGGGCACCCGGGAGGAGAGAGCCATCCTGATCAGGGATCCCAACCAGATCATCGCCACCGCTGTGCTCGGAAGCCCGAAGCTCAGCCCGCCCGAGGTGGAAGCGATCTCGGCGATGAGGAGCGTCTCGAGCGACGTGCTTCGCACCATCGGAAACCATCGCGACTGGACCAAGAGCGGCGCTGTGATCTCCAATCTCGTCAAGAATCCCCGCACGCCCATCGGCTTGTCGCTCACTCACCTGCCCCGGGTCAACCCGCGCGACCTAAAGCTGATCGCCGTCGATCGCAACGTGCCCGAAGCCATCCGGAGACAGGCGCTGAAATTCGTGCGGCAGAAGCAATAGATCGATGGAGGACTACTACGAGCTCCTCGGCGTGAGTTCCGGCGCATCGACCTCCGATATCCGGAAAGCCTATGCCGCGCTGGCGCGCGAGAACCACCCCGATCGCTTTCCGGACGGTGCCAGGAAGGACGCCGCTTCGAAGGTCCTCCAGGACATCACGACGGCCTTCAACACGCTCAGCAACGAGCGTCAGCGCTCCGAGTACGACCAGCAGCGGGAGCGACCGCAGCCGACGACGCCCGAGGAGATCGCCCGCGACGCGTTCGAGCGCCACGGTGCTCTTCTCGGGGCGGCCCAGCTCGACCCGAAGAACGCGGGCCTGCTTGTCGATCTGGCCCTGCTTCTAAACCAACAGGGCCTCCGTGTTCGCGCCAGGCGGGTCCTGGAGAAAGCCCAGCGCCTGGCCCCGTCCAACACCCGTGTCGTCCGGGCCGCAGGGGAGATCGGGTCGGAGTAGCCCGGACCACCATGAAGATCTCGAGCGAGGCTCTGAGCGACGTCGGGCGCAAGCGCAAGGGCAATGAGGACGCCCTTGCCGTGGACGAGGAGCAGAAGCTCTACGTCGTCGCCGACGGCATGGGGGGGCACGCGGCCGGGGAGGTGGCCTCCCGGATCGCCGTGGAGTCCATCGAGGAGTTCGTCACCCTCACCTCCGGAAACCAGGAAATCACGTGGCCCTTCGGGCTCGACGAGACCATCTCGTACGACGGCAACCGCCTCAAGACCGCCATTCGCCACGCCAACCGGAAGGTGCTGGAGGCGACCCGGGAGAGCGCCGAGCTCGAGGGGATGGCGACGACGGTGGCGGCGGTCCTCGTCGAGGACGACATCGCCAATCTGGCTCATGTCGGGGACAGCCGGATCTACCTCTGGTCCGGAGGGCAGATGACGCTCCTCACCAGCGATCACTCGTGGGTCAACGAGCAGATCCAGACAGGTGTCATCTCTCCCGAGCAGGCGCGCGGCCATCCGTTGCGGAACGTGGTCACCCGGGCGCTCGGTGGCCGTGCCGATCTGCTGGTGGACATCCAGTCCAGGAAGATGGAGAGTGGCGACGTCTTGCTCGTCTGCTCGGACGGACTTACCACCATGATGGCCGACGATGAGATCGCCGGGAGCCTGGCGGAATCCGGCGGCGACATCGTCAAGGCCGCTCGGGCCCTCGTCGACGAGTCCAACGAGCGCGGCGGCGAGGACAACATCACCGTCGTGCTGATGAAGTTCGAAGACGAGTGAGCATGCTACCCCAGTCCAGCCAAGAGCGCGGGCGTCCCCGGATCGGGCGATACGTCATCACCGGGCGACTCGGCAAGGGCGGCATGGGCATGGTGTTCCGAGGCGTGGATGAAAGCCTCGAGCGCGAGGTCGCGATCAAGACGATCACCTCTCAGGGCACAGCCAGCGAGGCAAGCCTGAAGCGTTTCGAGATCGAGGCCAAGGCCGCGGCGCGGATGCAGCACCCCAACATTGTTGCCGTCTACGAGCTGAGCGAGGATCGAGGCGTCAAGTTCATCGCCATGGAGTACCTCAAGGGCACCGACCTCGAGGCGCTCCTGAGGTCCGGCGAGGACATCCTTCTCGTCGAGAAGCTGGAGCTCGTCATCCAGGTCTGTCGCGGACTCGCCTACGCCCACGAGCGCGGGATCGTCCATCGCGACATCAAGCCTGCCAACATCGGGTTGCTCGACGACGGGACCGCCAAGATCCTGGACTTCGGCATCGCGAAGATGGAGGGCACCCAGCTCACCAAGACGGGCATGATGGTCGGCACCGTTCACTACATGAGCCCGGAGCAGGTGCGGGGGCAGAAGCTCGACGGCCGCAGCGACGTCTTCTCCGCCGGCGTCATCCTGTACCAGCTGGTGGGCGGGGAGCGGCCCTTCCAGGGAGAGGGCCCGCCGCAAGTCCTCTTCAAGATCGTGAGCGAGCCGCCTCCGCCACTCGATGTGGCAGCTCTCGGCGAGGCCGGGCCCGAGCTCAAGAGTATCGTCGAGCGCGCCCTGGCGAAGGACCGGGAGGAGCGCTACCCGGGGGCGGCGGAGATGGCCCAGCACCTCCAGAAGGTCGTCGACGAGCTCCGGAAGTCGGGCGCCTCCGCACCGGATCCGAAGGCCCTGCAGATCGTTGCAACCGCCCGACGAAACCTGAGGGCCGGCAGGGTGGGGGACAGCGTCGAGCAGCTCCGCACCGTGGTCACCGCCAACCCCGCGTTCGTCGAGGCTCGTCGGGAGCTGCGCACCGCGCTCCGCGAGCAGAAGAGACAGAGCCAGCCCCAACCGCCTCAGGAGCAGGTCTTCTCCGAGCTCGAGGCGACCTTCCAGGCCTCGCCCACGCGACAGGAGCCGGAGACGGAGCTGGCGCCGACCGTCGTCGTGGCCGAGGCTCACCCGGAGCCCCGCTCGCGCCGGGGCCTGGTGGTGGCAACGGTCGGGGCGGTTGTCGTTCTGGCCGGGATAGCGGCGTTCTTTCTCCGTGGCCCGGCCCAGCCTCCCGCGCCCGTCGAGCTCCGCGTTCCGGTCCGGTCCCAACCCCTGGGTGCAGCGGTCTTCGTCGATGGCCGCGACTCCGGGATCATGACGAACGGCGAGCTGGTGCTCCCATCCCCGGTGCCCGAGCGGGTCGAGCTGACCTTCCGCAAGCCCGGCCATCTCGACGAGACCCGCACCGTGAGCCTTCCGCTCGGTCCCGGGGAGGCGGTGTCCGTCACTCTGCAGACGGACGTTCCGGTGGCCCCGGTCCGGACCGAGCCCGCGGGCGCCACCGTCACCCTCGATGGCGAGCGCGTGGCCGGCGTGACCCCTCTCGAGATCGCCGTCGATCCCGAGTCCGATCACGTCCTCCGCTTCGCGCTCCGTGGCTACGTGACGCGTGAGGTCCGTGTCCCCGCCGGCACGGTGCCGGAGGTGATCGAGGCCCGGCTCCAGCCGCTACCGCCACCCGGACAAGTCTCGGTGGTGTCCTCGTACCCGGTCGACGTCCTCTGGCGTGGCCAGACCCTGGCCAGGGGTGCTGTCTCGCCACAGGTGGATCTGCCGAGCGGCCCGCAGGTGGTGACGCTCGTCTCGGCCTCGCTCTTCCTCCGCGCCGAGTTCCCCGTCTCGGTGCCAGCCGGGAGGCAGACGGCCATCCAGGCGCCCGGCGTCGGTCGCCTCAACGTCCGCGCCTTCCCGGACAATTGCGAGGTTTTCGTTGACGGGGCGTCGGCGGGCTACCCGCCGATCCAGAACCGCGACGTGGCGGCCGGCCGCCACACCGTGAGCTTCCGCTGGCCCGATGGCGAGACCAACGATCAGACGATCGTGGTCGAGGCCGGCCGTCCCAAATTCGTGACCGGTCGAAAGGAGTAGATGGTGTCGCAGCGCCTCTTCGTCATGCTCGCGCTCCTCACGCTGGTCTCGCCCGTGGCCGGGCAGGAGAGCGCCGAGGAGCAGGCTCAGCGCCTGCTCGAGAACGGTCGCTCCTATCGCGAGCAGGGCAAGCTCAAGCAGGCGCTCGAGAACTTCAACATCATCATCACGAGCTTCTCCGGTACCGACGCCGTGGGCCAGGCCCTTCTGGAGATCGGGCGCTATCGGATGGAGGTGGACGGGGACGACAGCGCTGCCCGCGAGGCCTTCGAGGAGGTCTCGAGAGACCATGCCCAGAGCGACGCGGCGCCCGGTGCCTACCACTACCTCGGCCTGCTCACCCTCCGCAAGGCCACGACGCCGGCCCAACTCGACGACGCCCTGGCCCAGTTCACCCGGGTCGCCACACTCTACCCGCGGAGCGACTGGGTGCCGCGCTCGCTGCAGGCCTCGGCCACGGTGCACCGGCGGGCCGGTCGTTTCCAGGACGCGGTGGCACTCAATCGCCGCGTGGCGCTGGAGTACCCGGCCAGCGACGCCGCCCCTCGCGCCCAGTTCGAGGCCGGTCACGCCCTGGCCCTCCTCGGGCAACCCCGTCTCGCCATGGAGGAGTTCCAGGGGGTCCGGAACCGCTTTCCCCAGAGTCGCTGGGCGGCCCCGGCCCTCGACCGGACGACCGCGCTCTACCGGCTGTATGGACAGGACAAACCCGATTTCGCCATCGACTCCAGCTTCTCGTTGGCCGGTGGGAATGTCCTGAAGGATGTCCAGGCGCTCGTGATGGCTCCTGGCAACCGGCTGTGGATCGCCTCCAAGAAGGCCAGGAGCGCAGTCTTGTTCGAGGCCGGAAAGATGGGCACGAGCCTGACCGCCAAGGACCCGCGCACGCTGTCGCTTGCTCGCACGGGAGAGGTCGTATTCGCCGCCAAGACCGCCGTACGCATCGGGTCTCGGGGCGGGCGGACCTTCTACCTACCTCCCGAGAAGGCCGGGGCCCAGCGCAAGCCCCTCGAGAAGATCCTTGCGGCGGCCCTCACACCGGGGAACGTCATCGTCATCTCCGACGAGAAGGACGACCGGGTCCACCGCTTCGACGCCGCCGGAGCGCTGCAGGGCCCCTTCATCCCCCGGGACAAGGCGAAGAGAGAGGTGACCCGCATCATCGTCGACGGTGAGGGCGCCATCCTGCTCCTCGACCGCAAGCAGAAGATTGTGCTGGTCTGCGACGAGTCCGGACGGACGATCCGAACAGTGGGGCCCGGAGGGCTTCGGAAGCCCTCCGACGTCGCCGTCGACACGCTCCGCAACATCTACGTTGCGGACGAGGAGGAGGGTGTCGTCGTCTTCAATCCGAAGGGTGAGCTGTTCTTCAAGATCAAGAGCCCGGAGCTGAAGAAGGCCACCGCGATCACCCTGGAAGACTCAGGGGCGGTGCTCGTGTACGACGACAAATCGGAACGAATTCTCCGCTATCGCTAAGGGAGGACGGACGTGGTTGAGCGACCGGCAGGACCATCGATCATGTGCAGGCTCGGAGCCGCGCTGGCTGGAGCCCTCATCGTGCTCCTGGCGCCGGCCCTGGCTGCAGCCCAGGAGCCCGCGGCTCCTCCGGAGATGCCGGAGTTCGTTCAGCTCGAGATTCAGGCGGCCGAGGAGGCGCTGACGAGAGCCATCGCCGACTTCCAGGGCCCCCAGCAGAGTCGCTCGATCGTCGGCTTCGACGACGTCATCGCCCGCCTCGAGGGGGTCCGGGCCCGCTACGAACTGCCCCGTCGAGCGCGGGACGTCCTGGTCGAAGCCTACGAGTATCGGGGCCGCGCGTACTACGGCATCGGCCTGCAGGAAAAGGCCTCGGAGAACTTCCGGTTCATCGTGCTCATCAAGCCGGACCACGCCCTCTCGAAGGAGCGCGTCTCTCCCAAGATCGTCGACCTCTTCAACGCCGTGAAGAGGGCCCTCGTGGGGTACCTGGCGGTCAGCTCGCAGCCTCCGGGGGCGAGCGTCGCTCTCCTCGGCACCACCGGAGAGCGGTTGGACCTCGGCCTCACCGACTTGTTCCCCCTCGATGTCCTGGCCGGGGAGTACACCGTGGAGGTCACCAAGGAGGGCTTCCGAACCGAGACCCTTCCGCTGACGATCGCCGCGCGTGAGACCCAGACCCTGGACGTTCCGCTCATCCGTGTCCTCGCCAGCGTCTTCGTCATCACGCAACCCGACGACGTCGAGGTCTGGATCGACGGCGAGCACGTTCTCACCACCTCCGGCAGCCTGGGGCCCGACCACTTTGTCCGGGCCCGTGGCGGCGGCCTCGACCCGACGCGGTCCTCCGCCCGGATCGAGATTCCGAACCTCACGCTTGGCTCTCACACGGTGGAGTTCCGCCGCGAGTGCTTCGCGTCGCTCCTGCGAACGTTCGAATCTTCGCTCGCCCAGGACTACGAGCTCGAGCCGGTTCGTCTGGAGGAGTCGGTCGCGTCGCTGCGGTTGACGTCCGACCCGCCCGGGGCGCGCATCTACATCAACGGCGACGCTCGCGGGGTGACACCGTCGCAGATCGACCGGATTTGCTCGGGCGACGTCCGCGTCGAGGTGAAGCACCTCGCCGGCAAGTTCATCAAGGATCTCGTCCTCGAGAAGGACGAGGCTATCAGCCTCGATTGCCCGATCCGTCCAACACTCGCCTTCCTGGGTGTGGAGGCCGAGAACGCGGCGGGGGAGGCGCGCCGCGACGAGGCCGAGGAGAGGATCCTCGAGACCCTGCGAGCGGGGCTCGCCACCGTGAACCTCATCGGCGCCCCGCGGGAGGCCGTGAACCGGGTCCTGGCACAGGAGCAGACGACCCGCGCGGCCCTTCTGCCCGAAGCCGAGCCCGACGTCGTCAGGCGGGTCAGCGAGCGCCTGGCAGCGGCGCTGGAGGTCCAGGGCTTCCTGCTGGCGGTCCTGCCGGAGGAGCGACTCCAGCGCACGGCCCACCTCTACCTGCTCGCGGCAGGGAACACGACTGCCGAACAGATGGACGTGTTCTTCGCGGATTCGGTGTCCTACCTCCCGGCGATCGAGCGCCTCGATCGAAGGTTCACCAGCCAGCGAACGTGGAGCGGCCTGATCACCGTGGACACGCTCGACTCTCAAGGCGTGCCCGTGCTGCGGGTCGTCGGGGGGAGTCCCGCCGCGGTGGCTGGCTTCCAGCCGGGGGACCGTGTCGAAGCGGTGGACGGGCAGCCCGTTCAGCAGACCATGGACATCCTCGCCGCCGTCGGGGCCAAGCAGCCGAAGGAGAGCCTGTCGCTGCACGTGAACGGTCCGGCCGGCGCCCGCGCCGTCGAGCTCGTCCTGGAAGAGACCGTGCGTGAGATTCCGCTGTTCGATCCGGATCTTCTCTACAACCGGGCCATGGTCGAGCTGCGTGGTGTCGTGGACGGCTACCCGGGAACCGAGCAGGCGGCCTACGCCTGGCTCAACCTGGCGCTGTGCGCCATGCACTTTGGCGACTTCGCCGGCGCCCACGAGTCGCTGCAGAAGGCGAAGACCGAGCTGCCGGAGCGCCCGGGCCTCTCCCGGGGGACGGCCTTCTACTACCTGGGGGTTGTTCTCGAGCGCCTCAGCTACCTCCCACAGGCGCGGGAAGCCTACAAGGCCGCCGCCGCCGCACCCGGGGCGACGCTGGTCGACAACGCTGGCCCGGCCGTCGCTCCCCTGGCCACGCGTCGGGCGCAACCGTGAGCTCGAACGCGACGGCGCAGCTCGTCTGGGAACGCTCGGACGGGGAGCGCGTCGTGTTTCCCCTCGACGAGGAGACGATCGTGGTGGGTCGGGAGGACGCGGCCATCGAGATCGACGAGCCCCTGGTGTCGCGACAGCACGCCCGGCTGGAGAGGCGAGAGTCCGGATGGAGGCTCGTCGACCTTGGCTCGACGAACCGGACGCGGGTGAACGGCGAGATCGTTCGGGAGCGCGATCTTGCGGACGGCGACGAGATCCGCTTCGCTCGGGCGACGTGTCGGTTTGTCGGGCCCGGGAGCGCCTAGGTTTCAGGCCCCGTTTGGGGTCGGGCGAGGCGGAAGCCCTGGCCGAAGTCCACGCCCAGCGCCTTCAGGACCTGGGTCTCCTCTTCGGTCTCAATGCCTTCGGCGATCACCTTGGCGCCAATACCGTGCCCGAGGGTGATGATGGCCTTCACCATCGCGCGGTTGACGACGTTGACGTGGACGTTCTTGACGAGCTCGATGTCGATCTTGAGATAGCTTGGTCTGAGCTTGGCGATGGACTCGAGGCCCGAGTATCCCGACCCGACGTCGTCGACGGCGAACGACATGCCGAGATCCGTGAAGTAGGCCACCATCTCGCGGAAGAGCGCGTAGTTCTCGATGACCAGCTTCTCGGTGATTTCGATGACGACGCGGTGAGGCGCCACCTGCGCGCGGTCGAGAAAGTCGATGAGCGCCTTGCCCTTGAACTGCGGGTCCCGCATCGTCGCGGGAAACGTGTTGACGAAGATCTTGGCGCTCGAGGGTATGCGGCCCGCCGCGGAGAGCAGCGCCCAGCGCCGGCACAGCCGATCCAGCTCGACCTGCAGGCCGTGCTTCTCGGCGGCCCCGAAGAGCGCATTCGCCGTGTCGAGGCCCGAGCCGCGTGGCCCGCGGGAGAGGGCCTCGAAGCCCAGGATGGTGCCCGCCTTCATCCGGAGGATGGGCTGGTAGGCGGTCCCACCCGGTCCCGCAGCAGCACGTCCTGGAGCCGCTCGAGGACGTGCTGCTCCTCCGACCGCCGCTGGTGCGCGGCCTGGGCCAGCGCCTCCTCGAGCGCCCGCTCCACCATTCGCCCCGGGTGCAGGAGGGGGTTGTAGATGGCCAGGCCGTGGCCCACCTCCAGCTTGGGCGCAGGCTTGATGTAGGGAAACGCCGCCCGCGCCAGGTTGGGGACGAGGGAGGACATGACTCTGGCCCTGGCTGCCCGGAGATCGGCCACGGACATCGGGACGTTGCGGCGGCGCTTTCGGTCCAGGAAGAACAGGAAGTGGAGCCCCCGCGGCCGATCGAGGCACAGATGGTCTCCGGCCCGGTAGTCCTTGCCGCGAGCGTCCTCGATGATCGAGAATAACCGCTGGCGGACCTCCTCGTAGGCCTTCACCCCGTACTTGTCCTCGATGTCGCCGAGGGGGCTGGCGTCCAGGACCAGGACGCCGAGGTTGCCGGGCTCCGTGAGCTCGCGATCGAGGTCGGACAGCCGTTCGTGGTAGGGGACTATGGGCTCGGGCATGGACCCTCGACGGGCAGGAGCATGATAGCCCGGGCGCGAAGACGGTCCACACATGCACCCTTCTCAGCCACTCGGCGGTTTCTCGGGCTAGAATCCTCGAGGAGGGGTTCTCTGCCGATCTTGGGACGGATTCTCCGCGATCGCGGAGTCATCAGTGAAGGACAGCTTCAGGAGGCCATCCAGCACCAGGTGCTCTATGGCGGTCGGCTCGGCACCAGCCTCTACGAGCTCGGCTTCATCACCGAAGAGCGTCTGACCGAGGCTCTTGCCCGGGCCCAGGGTGTTCCCGCCGCCGACCCTCGCAACTTCCAGGCTGAGGCCGTTCCGCTGGTCCCCAGGAAGCTCGTGACGCGCTTCAAGGTGATCCCCTGGCGTTTGCGAGGCAAGACGCTGTTTCTCGGCATGGTCAACCCCTCGGATCACACGGCCGTGGCCAGGATCGGCTACTCGCTGGGCTACATCGTGCGCCCGCTGGTGGTTCCCGAGTTCCGGATGGTCCAGATGCTCCACGACCACTTCGGCATCGACGAGCGGTGGCGCTACACCGACACCCGGAGCCCCGCGGCCACGCCCATGCCCGTCCCGCGGGTGAAGGACCCCGAAGAAGCGGCGGCGGCCATCGACGCCGCCGGGACCCGCGACGAGGTCGTCCAGGCGGTGCTCGCACTCGGCCGGTGCTACTTCAAGCGCGTCGTCTTCTTCATCGTGCGCGAGCCCTGGGTCATCGGCTGGGACGGGGCCGGCGAGGGGATGGACCGGGCCCGCGCAGGGGAGCTCAGGATCCCGCTGGATCTGCCGTCGATCTTTCAGAGCGTGACCCGTGACCGGGCCCTGTTCGTGGGCCGGCTCGGTCCCGAGGAGACCAACCGGCAGTTCCTTGAGGCATCGGCAAGAAGCCCGGGACGACGGCTGCCGTTCTCCCGGTGGCGCTCAGGAGCCGCGTGGTGAACCTGATCTGGGGCGACAGCGGAGCCCGCGGAGCGGCCCGTGGCGGCCAGGGCCAGCTCGTGGCCCACATGCAGAAGATCCCCAGGGCCTACCTGCGCATCATCCGGACGCGCATGGCGGAGGCCAAAAAGGAAGCCGAACATCGGGCAGCACGCCCGAAGAAGACACAAGAGAGGAAGAACGCATGATCGAGAGAGCAAGAGAGATCAATCGGCGTCGCCACCGCCGCAAGAAGGCCAGGAAGGCGCGACGCAAGGAAGCTGCTGCCGCAAAACGAGGCAAGACCGCCTGAGATTCCTCGCGACTGCCCGTGCGAGCGCTGAGCCGACGCCCAGTTCAGGGGCCAGCGCTCAAAGGGCTCGAGCAAGCACGAACAGGACGATCACCAGGGCGAGGGTCACGCAGGACGCCACGACGAGCCACGTGGAGAGCCGGCTTCGTTCGACATCGTCCCAGACGACCTCGACCCGTCGGCGCAAACCCGGGTTTCCGACGACGCGGACGTCGAATGCCGGGTTGGAGCCGTCGGTTTCCATCGAGCGACCCGAGAGCCTCGTCCCGCAGCCGTCACACCTCAGCAGGAAGCGGTCCGGTCGTCCGTCGATCGAGGCGCCGCAGCCCGGGCACGGGAAGCTCACGGGCGCAGTATAGCCATGCGGTGGCCCGGTTTCCTCGCGTCCTTCGAGCAGCGGAGCTTCCGTTTCCTGTGGATCGGGGCCTTTCTCTCGAGCATCGGCACCTGGGTTCAGGACGTGGCGCTGTCCTGGCTCATCCACACGCAGACCGGCGACCCCTTCTACCTCGGCCTCCGCCGGTTCGCCCAGGACGTGCCGCTCCTCGCACTCATGCTCATCGGGGGAGCGATCGCCGACCGTGTGGACCGGCGTCTCATCCTCTTGAGCTCCCAGGTCGTCCAGATGTTCCTGGCGGCACTCCTGGCGGTCCTCTACTTCACCGGCAACCTCGGGATCGGCGCGATCCTGATCACCGCCTTCCTGGCCGGCCTCGCCCAGTCGCAATCCGCCCCGACCTACCAGGCCGTGCTCCCCACCCTCGTCCCCCGCGCACAGATCGCCAACGCCGTGGCCCTCAACTCGCTCCAGTTCAACCTCTCCCGGGCCATCGGCCCCGTGATCGCCGGGCTTCTCCTCGCCTGGGCGGGCACAGGGGCGTGCTTCGTCGTCAACACCGGCTCCTTTGTCGTCGTGATCCTGGTCCTGGTCTGGATCCGGTTCCCCTCGCCGTTGAAGACCTCGGGCACCCTGGGCCAGGACCTTCGGGACGGGATCCGCCACGTGAGCACCACGCCCATCCTGCGGACGCTCACCCTGCTCGCTGCCGCCGCGAGCTTCCTCGGCTTCCCGCTCATGACGTTCCTGCCGACGATCGCCGGCGACGTCCTCGGCACCGGGGCCTCGGGGTACAGCCTGCTCCTCACGAGCCTCGGTGTCGGGGCCATGGCCGGCGCCCTCACCACCGCCCAGCGCGGCGCCGCGCCGGGCCGGGGCCGCCTCACGCTCCGATACCTGGCGGGGTACGGCCTGGTGACGATCGGGGCCGTCCTTTCATCGACGATGTGGCTCTCGATGGCCCTTCTCGTGGGCTCCGGCTACACGCTCACCACGGCACTCTCGACCCTCAGCTCGCTGGTGCAGGAGCACACCCCGGACGAGCTCCGCGGTCGCGTTCTCTCGATCTTCGGCCTCGCCTTCCGCGGCGGGCTGCCCATCGGCAGCCTGGTGGGCGGGCTGTTCGTGCGCACCGCCGGCGCACCTGCGGTCATGGCGGTGTCCTCCGCGCTCCTCCTCCTCCTGGCCGTCGTTCTCCTTCTGCGCCACCAGGACCTGCGCACACTGTGAGCCCGCTCTCTTGACCCCTCTCTCCGGCGCGGCGTAAGCTGCCCGCTGTGGCCCTTCTCAACCGATGGCCGCGGCGCCGCAACCCAGCCACCGAAAATCGGCGCGTTCCGGAGGGCCGTCTCGTGAAGAGCTACGCGGCGGGCCAGTACTTCGGATGCCCGGCCTGCGGGCGGCTTCTGAAGATCGAGTGGGCGGTGCGAAGCCTCGTGTGCTCCTGCGGATCACCCGTGCCGGTCACTCCATCCGGCGGTGACAAGGCCTGACCACTCCCCGGCGCATCCCCCTCGACGCCGCGATCGTCCCCGGGCTCCTCCTTCTCCTCGCGCGAGACCTAGCGCTCTTCGACCCACCGCGGGTGCTGGCCTGGCGCCTGCTCCACGACCCGAGGCTCGCGCAGCCCGCGGCCTGGTTGGCCCCGTTCTTCCCGAGCCCGTCGGGTGCGGTCGACCGCGATCCCATCGCTCTCCTTCTGGCCGCCCTGGCCACCCTGCTCGCGCTGGCCTACGCCGCCCTGGCGATTTTCGGGGCCCGCGCCGCGGTCCGGGCGGGGGTGATCGCTCTCGGGGCTTCTCTCCTCGTCGTCCTGCCCAGCGCCGCGTTCATCGGGCTGGGCGCGGCCACGGATAGGCCCTACGGGCAGGACGGGGGCGTCGTCCAGCTTCCCCTCGCCCTCGACGTCCTCCTCGAAGGCGAGAGCCCCTACGCCGCCGAGTACTCCGGGACGATCCTGGCGAAGCAGGCCCGGGCCTCCGCCTTCTGGGAGGAGTACGGCGGCAACCCCATCCTGACTCACCACGCATACCTGCCGGGGACACACCTGGTGATGATGCCGTTCTACCTGGCGAGCCGCGCGCTGTTCGGGTTCTTCGACCCGCGCTTCGTCACGCTGCTCTTCTACGGTTTGGTGGTGGTCCTGGCCGCTCGCCTTCCCGGGAGTGACGAGGCCCGTCTCGCGGCCGCCGGGCTGGCCGCACTCAACCCTCTCGTCTACTGGCACCAGATCTTCGGGGCCAACGACATGGTTTTTGTCGCGATCCTCCTGGCCGCCGTGCTGGCGGCCCGACACGGACGGCTCGTCCTGGCCGGCCTTGTCCTCGGCCTGGCCTGCGCCGTCAAGCAGCTGGCCTGGCCTTTCGCCCCCTTTCTCCTCGTGGCCATGAGCGGCGCTCGTGAGTGGCGCGATCTCCTCTCACCCGCCACGTGGCGACGAGTGGCCTGGCCCGCGGTGGCGGCCGCGGGCGTCTTCCTGGCCGTGGTCCTGCCCGTCGCCCTCATCGACCTGCAGGCCTTCTGGGGCGACATCGTCGTCTACAACGTGGGTCTCCCTGGCGCCGACAACTACCCCCTCGGAGGCACCCCCGGCTTCGGCTTCGCCAACTTCCTGATTTACTTCGGAGTGGTGAGCAGCCTCTCCGACCACGTGTCGTTCTCGGCGTTCTACCTCTTCCTGATCCCGTTGGGCCTGCTTCTGGTCCACCGGCAGATGCGGGAGGGTGGTGCGGAGACGGCCCTCGTCATGGGCAGCGTCGCCCTCGTCTCCGCCGTCTACTTCTCCCGCGTCGTCCACCCGAACTATCTCCTTCCCGCGGCCGTGCTTCTGCCGGTGGGCGTCCTCGCCCGCCGGCTGCGGGCCGATCTCGCCGTGGTGCCGCTCCTTCTCTTCGCCCTTGCGGTGGAGATCGCCGAGGGTGAGATCTTCCGCACCACGTGGGAACAAGCGGTGGCTGCCGACCTTCCGGCCCGACTCGGGGGGATCGTCCCGACGCTGGCCCCACGGGCCGGTCCCACGCTCACCAGGGATCCCCTCGGCCTTCTCTTCAGCGCCACTGCCGGAGGCCTCGCCGTCGCCTATCTGACGGCGAGCCTCGCCGGAGCCAGCCGGAGGGTGCGGACGGCGATCATCGGGACGGCCGGCGTTCTCGTCGTTGCTCTGCCGCTCCTGCTCATGGTGGGTGTCGGAGAGCGCACAGGCCTCATCCGGGCCCAGGATGCCCGCGTGGTCCAGGCGGCCGGGGACGCAAAGCGGCTCGGGTCCGGGCTGAGCCCGTACCGGCCTCCGCCCGAAGACACCCCACGGGGCCGCGAGGCCTACGCCACCAGCTTCACGCTGGAGCCGCCGGTGGAGATCCGGCCGGACCGGGCCAACATGCCCCCGGGGTTGTCGCTCCTCGGCGCACTCGGACGGCTCGTTGGGCAGCGCGACATTCGCGTCCCGACCCTGGCCTTTCTCGTGCTGCTGGCTCTCGTCATCACGCGCCGTGCCGAAGCGGAGCAGAGGCCCCTGGTGCTCGGTCTCACGACCGTCCTCGGGCCGCTCGCTCTGGGAACGGCCCTCGGGCTCCCCGTTGCATGGCCGTTGGCTGCGCTCGTGGGCGCGTGGATCCTGGCGGGGCAGGGCCGGGCGTGGGCCACGGGTCTTCTGGCCGGCGTCGCTGTCGCCGTCGACCATCGCACCCTGCTCCTCGCGCCGCTCCTTCTCGCGCCCCTGGCGGGGCAACCCCGAGACTGGCGTCGAGCGCTGGCCGGCGCGGCCTCCGCCTACGTAGTGCTCGTGCTGCCCGTGGCGGTGCTGGACCTGCCCGCCTTTGGCGCGTCCCTCTTCCGGCTGCCCGTTCCGAGCCCGAGCCTCGGCGTCTTCAATCTCTTCATCTACTGGGGTGCGGAGGATGCGGCTGTCCCGCGGGCGCTGGCCGCGCTCTCGCCGGCGCTGGCCGTCACCCTCACTCTGGCGCTCCTGCGGTGGCGCGTGGCACCCCTCGTGGGTGCCGGCCTGGCGGCGCTGGCCTGGATCACCCTCGCACCTGCCCTCTCGCCGGACGCGGTGGCCGTCCCCATTCTGCTTCTTGGGCTCTCGGCCGCCGGGCTCGAAGGCGCTGACCCGGTCGTGCCAGGCTCCTCGGATCCCACGTAGGGACACGCCAGCCCTTCGGGTATGAGATCCTTCGCCACACGTCCGAGGCGGGTTCTGCAGGGACGTGACGATGGTGCCGGAGGCGGGACTCGAACCCGCACGGATCGCTCCACACGCCCCTCAAGCGTGCGTGTCTGCCAATTCCACCACTCCGGCACGGGGGCGGGGAACGAAGGTCCATGCTAGGGCCGGCATGATTTGCTGTCAACGCTGGCCTGCCCGGCCTCTGATCCGTGTCGCCGCTACTCCTCGGGCCGAAGGCGTTGGCGCAGCCAGATCGCGAGAGCCTCCGCTGAGAGCTCGCCGCGGGCCACCGGCAGGGTCACCTCGGTCAGCTCCGCAGAGGTGATGAGGAGCTGCATTCCGTTGACTCGGAGGAAGAGAAGCGCGGCCTGTGCACCCACTCCCTCGTTGCCATCGACGAACGGGCGGTTCATCACGAGCGAATGCATCAGGGCCGCCGCCTTCGCCGCCAGCTCGGGGTAGAGGTCCTCTCCGCCGAAGGTCGTCGCGCGACCGCCGCTTCCAGAGCCCCACTCTCCCGCACTCCAGCCGAACCGCCGGATCTGGAGCGTGTGGATGTGGAGAACCTGCTCGATCGAGAGGTAGAGCGTCACTTCGCGAGTTCGTCGAAGGAATCCTTGTAGGTCTCCGCGATGTCCTCCGCGTGGCGCTGGAAGCGCTTCGTGACCTTCCCGTCCTCAAAAAGTCGCACCCCGGGCCGGATCGTCACGGCGCCCGTGCCCGGGTGCACCGCGACATCGACCGACATGCCCTTCTTCAGCTTGAACTCGTGGATGAGCTCAGCCGGGAGCGTCACAGCCAGGGATCCGCCGGCCTGGACCAGCTTCCTCACTGGGCCTGCAGCTGCACGCCGGAGCGCGGGTCATCGGCGAGGGTGAGTCCATCACGAAGAACACGAACTACTACGGCGTCTTCGAGGTCGCGCTCCAGTACGGAAGCCCCTTCAAGAACGAGCGGAGGAAGCCCTTCGACCGGTTCGACACGAGCATGCAGTTCAACTTCGGCGAGAAGACGCGGGTGGGCCGGCTGTCGATCCGGGGCGATCTGGCCTCCTGGAAGCTCGGAGCGGACAAGGAGAATCCCAAGCACGTCTTCGCCATCACCCAGGACTTCGACTACGTCGACAACGAGGCCTACGAGTTCGGCGGCCAGTTCTTCGGAGGCTCGCTCTTCTCCGGCTTCGGCGAGACGTCCGGGACCCGTCTCGTGACCCGGCTCACCGGGTATCTGTCTCCGATGGCGGCCGTCAACTCCGACTACTCGTTCCTGGAGCGCATTGTCCAAAGCGGTGAGCTGCGGGTCGGCCTCTCCGGCGACCAGCCTCCCTTCAACGCCAAGGACCGGGATGGTCACCTCATCGGCCTCGAGGTGGATCTGGCCAATCTGCTGGCCGGGGCCCTGAGGGTGGAGGCGAAGTTCGTCACGAAGCCGTTCCCCCAGCTGCTCGACGCCCTGAGCGCCGGCGAGGTCGACATGGTCATGTCCGGCATGGCCATCACCGCGCCGCGGAGCCTGAAGGCCACATTCGTGGGCCCGTACATGCTGTCGGGAAAATCGATTCTGACCAAGTCCGCGACCCTGGCCGCTATTGGGAGCGCCGGCGAGATCAACCGCGCCAACCTCAAGCTGGCCGCTCTCGGCAACTCGACGAGCGAGGAGTTCATCAAGACGGTCCTCCCCGAGGCCACCCTGGTGACGACCGAGGACTACACGACGGCCGTCAACATGCTGCTGAACGACGAGGTCGATGCGCTCGTGGCGGACATGCCGATCTGCGTGATCACCGTCATGCGTCACCCCGGCAAGGAGCTGGCCACACTCAAGGAGCCGCTCACGATCGAGCCGATCGGAATCGCGCTGCCGCCCGGCGACGCGCAACTCCGGAGCCTCGTGGACAGCTACCTCGTGGCCTTCGAGGGGACGGGGCTCCTCGAGCAGCTGCGGAAGAAGTGGCTGGAGGACAGCTCCTGGCTCGCGGCTCTGCCGTAGGCTCTCGCTGAAAGTTGGCGGGTCGTGGTCTCATGACCCGCCAACTCGACCGGCCTCCGTCCCGTCTTCCTGTTCGTGGCGGGGAAGCGCCCGACCTCTCGTGTCGGCCGAGCTGCCGCTCAGGGCACCAGGAACTCCACGGTGCCGCTCTGGGCGTATCCGACGCGGATGGCGGCCGCGGTGACGGTGCTGCCCGAGCGCGCGTCGAAGGGGCCCGTGTAGAGCAGCCAGTGGTCCGGCCCGTAGCCCCGTCCGTCGACCTGGTAGGCGATGGCCGCACCTTCGGTCGAGGACTCGATCGCGACCTGGCCCCTCGCCCACGAAACGGCGGGCGGTGCCGTCGTCGGCTGCACGCCTCCGGGCCACATCGACTCGACCAGGTCGTTTTCCGGTCGCAGCGGGTCGTCGCCGATCCGCCCCATCCAGGCCGAGAGAGCGCCGCTCAGGCGCTCGACCTCACCCGCGTAGGCCGGGTCCCGGGCCAGGTCGTGCACCTCGAACGGGTCGGCTACGGTGTCGTAGAGCTCTTCTTTCTCTTTCGGCTGGCGGAACCACCGGGCCTGGATCGGATCCAGGTTTCCTTCGTCTCGCAGGCGAAGCAGCTCCTGCATGATCCCCATCTGCCTGCGGTACTGGACGTCCAGGTAGGCCGAGACCTCGGGCTTGAAGTTCCGGATGTACTTGAAGCGCTTGTCCCTCACCGCCCGGGCCGCGTCGTACTGCGCGTCCAGGCGGTCCCGTGCGGCGTAGATGTACTCCCGGGGCGGGGCCTTCTGCTCGCCCCAGAAGGGCCGTCCCTGCATGTACTTCGGCACCTCGAGTCCGGCGAGAGAGAGGATGGTGGCGGGGATGTCGACGAAGCTCGCGAGATCGTCGTTCACCGTCCCGGCGTGAGCGCCCCCGGGGAATCGCATCATGAACGGGACGTGGAGGCCCGAGTCGAGCACCAGCCGCTTCTGCCGTGGCATGGGGCCGCCGTGGTCCGAGTACCAGATGACGATGGTGTCCTCGGCGAGCCCCGCCTCTGCGAGCTCGGCCAGCAGCTCGCCGACCTCCCGGTCCATAATCGCGACGTTGCTGTAGACCCGGGCCACGTCCCGGCGCACCTTCAAGGTGTCGGGGTAGTAGGGGGGGAGGAGCACACGCTCGGGCGGGATGACGACGGGGTCGTTCGTGCGCTTCCAGACCTGCGACTCGTGGGTCGTCGTGGAGTTGAAGATGGAGAAGAACGGCATGCCCTCCGGGCGGTTCTTCCAGTGGGCGTCCCGGCCGCTCTCGTCCCACGCGGTGATCGGAGGCTTGAACTGGTAGTCGGTCTTCGAGTTGTTGGTGGTGTAGTACCCGGCGGCCCGGAGCAGCTCCGTGTAGGGCCGCACGTGGGGCGGGGGCACCACCTCGTAGGGCGCGATCCCGGGCACATCCTTGCGGCTCGTCCGCATGTGGTTGGCTCCGATGCTGGAGGGATACATCCCGGTGATGAGCGCCGCCCGGCTCGGCGCGCACACCCCGGAGACCGAGAACATGCGTGTGAATCGCACGCCCACCCGGGCCAGGCGGTCGAGCACCGGCGTGAGGGCCACAGTGTCCCCGTAGCTTCCCAGCCGCGGGGAGATGTCCTCGCAGGTGATGCAGAGGATGTTGGGGCGACGGGCCCGCATCCGGCCCCGGCGGGTTCGGTCTCTCACGACTCGCACGACGAGTGACGGCTCGGCCGAGACGCCCCGGTCCCGCACGCACCGCACCGAGAAGGCGTTCTCCTTCAAGTAGAAGTCGTCGAAGACGACCCGGCGATACCGCGGGGGGGCCGCCTGCCACAATCGGTCGAGCTGCACGGAGGCGGCCCGTTCGGCGTTCACCTCGGTCGACGTCCAGAAGAAAGCCCACTCCCCCTGCCGCCCGAAGGAGCCGCGGAATCCCGTGCCCGCGGGCAAGGCCGTGAAGCCCACCTGGTCGGTGCCGTCGAACGGCGGTTCGTGGTCCTCCCGTGCCTTCAGCGCCTCGCCGGCGGTGGCGGGGCCCAGGTGGTTCGAGAGGAGCGTCCACTCCCCGCGGGACGGGACGTGCCAGTCGACGGGGCACACACCCTGGGCCCCGGCCTCCCGCTCGGCCTGCATGGCCTCGGACCAGGTGTAGAGCGCACCGTACACCCGGCAGTTGGCCGGGTCGTGGGCGTAGCACGAGTCGGCCCCCTCCCGGCCGTGGTCGAGGTTGCGCCCAAGCCAGCACTGGCTGCCAATCGCCACGGTGGGATAGCTTCGGCCGTCCCGACCGTCCACGAGTGCGTCTCCGCAGGAGAAAGGGGTCTCCGGTGCCGCCGCTACAGCCGCCGTCGCCCCCAGGAGGACCGCCAGGAGAGAGAAGAGTCGAGCCATGGCCCCGAAGGACACCACGGATCCTGCCCGGTGTCCATCAGCCTCGCTGCGTGCGCATGATCCGAGGATCCATCGAGTGTTGTGCGAGATTTGTCGCTGGAGTCGGCACGACGTCGGCCGGCAGTATGATGGGGGCCTTCTTAAGGAGGTCCCATGAGCACCCAGCGCCGCAGCCAGGCCACCACCGCGGGCGACCAGCGAGCCCCCAACCGCTCCATGCTGCGGGCGCTGGGCTTCCAGGACGCCGACTTCGACAAGCCCCTGGTGGGCCTGGCCAGTGCCCACAGCACCGTGACCCCGTGCAACATGAGCCTCGGGCCCCTGGCCGAGCGCGCCGACGCCGCTCTCCGAGAAGCGGGCGTCATGCCCGAGCTCTTCGGGACCATCACCGTGAGCGACGGCATCTCCATGGGCACCGAGGGGATGAAGTACTCCCTCGTCTCCCGGGAGATCATCGCCGACTCGATCGAAGCGGTCTGCAACTCGCAGGCGATGGACGGGGTGCTGGCCATCGGCGCCTGCGACAAGAACATGCCCGGCGCCATGATGGCCTTCGCTCGCCTGGACATCCCGGCTCTCTTCGTCTACGGCGGGACCATCCGGCCCGGGCACCACGGGGGGCGCGACCTCACCATCGTCAGCGTCTTCGAAGCTCTGGGACAGTACGTTGCGGGCAAGCTGCCCCACGAAGAGCTGGTCGCGATCGAGAAGACGGCCTGTCCCGGCGCCGGGGCCTGCGGGGGGATGTTCACCGCCAACACCATGTCCTCGGCGATCGAGGCGATGGGGATGAGCCTTCCCGGCTCGTCGACGATGTCCGCCGTGGACGAAGAGAAAACGGACAACACGGTGGCCTCGGCTCGAGCGCTGGCCGAAGCCATCTCGAGCGGCCGCACCGCCCGGCAGATCATGACCCGGAAGGCGTTCGAGAACGCGATCTCCGTGGTGATGGCCCTGGGCGGCTCGACCAACGCCGTGCTGCATCTTCTCGCCATCGCCCATGCCGCCGAGGTGCCGCTCACCATCGACGACTTCGAGACGATCCGCGCTCGCGTGCCGGTGCTGTGCGACCTGAGCCCGTCGGGCCGCTTCGTGGCGACCGACCTCCATCGGGCCGGGGGCGTGCCCCAGGTGATGAAGATGCTCCTCGCCCACGACGTCCTTCACGGGGACGCCCTCACGATCACGGGGGAGACGGTGGCCGAGGTCCTCGCCGACGTCCCCGATGAGCCCGCGGCGGATCAAGAAGTGATCCGGCCCTGGTCAAATCCGATGTACCCGCAGGGCCACCTGGCCATCCTGAAGGGCAACCTGGCCACCGAAGGGGGAGTGGCCAAGATCACCGGGCTCAAGAACCCCAAGATCACCGGACCGGCACGGGTGTTCGATCGGGAAGAGGACTCGATCAAGGCGATCTTCGCCGGCAAGATCAAGGCCGGAGACGTGGTCGTCATCCGTTACGAGGGGCCGAAGGGTGGCCCCGGGATGCGGGAGATGCTCTCGCCGACTTCGGCGATCATCGGGGCGGGCCTCGGGGGCTCCGTGGGCCTCATCACCGACGGGCGCTTCTCAGGCGCGACCCACGGTCTCGTGGTCGGCCACATTGCTCCCGAAGCGGCGGTGGGGGGGACGATCGCGCTTCTCCAGGAGGGCGACGCCATCACCATCGACGCCGAGCAGCGCCTCCTTCACGTCGACCTGGACGACGCCGAGATCGAGCGGCGCCGGGCGGCCTGGAAACCCCCTGCTCCGCAATACACCCGAGGCGTCCTCACCAAGTACGCGAAGCTCGTCACCAGCGCTGCCCGGGGTGCCGTCACCGACCTGGATTGATCGAGATAAGAGGACAAGCGCGTCGGTTCATGAGCCCCAGCGACTCTCTTCATGCGCTTTTTTGGGCCTGAAAAGCCTTGACACGAGTGATGTTACGGACGTAACCTGACAGTCTCATGATCACGTCGGCTGCAGTGCGTGTCGGTGTACCGTCGGGCCCGGCGGACGGTCCGTCGCTGCGACTGTCGCTGCTGGCCCTGCTGCTGCTGGGCATTTTCATTCGCCCGGGGGTTCGGTGATCTAGGCTGACGGCAAGTCAAGACTGAAAACGAACCCCCGGGGGGCGGAACCTCGGGGGTTTTGGTTTTTTGAGTCCTTTTACGGAGGAAGCAAGTGCAACGCACCGGCGCACAGATCGTCTGGGAATGTCTGGTGAAGGAAGGCGTCGACGTGGTGTTCGGCTATCCCGGTGGCGCGAACCTGCCCATCTACGACGCGATGCTGGACTACCCGATTCGCCACGTGCTCGTCCGACACGAGCAGGGCGCCGCTCACATGGCGGATGGCTACGCGCGGGCGAGCGGCAGGACCGGAGTCGCCATGGCCACCTCGGGTCCCGGCGCAACGAACCTGGTCACCGGCATCGCAACCGCCATGCTCGACTCCTCGCCCACCGTGTTCATCACGGGCCAGGTGGCCTCGACGGTCCTGGGGACGGACGCCTTTCAGGAGACCGACGTCACCGGGATCACTCTGCCCATCACCAAGCACAACGCACTCGTGACGGATGTGAACGACATCGCCCGGACGGTGCGGGAGGCCTTCGTGATCGCCCAGTCGGGTCGGCCCGGCCCGGTCCTCGTCGACATCTGCAAGGACGCACAGAAAGCCTCGACCGAGCTCCATTGGCCGGAGACCGTGACCCTGGCGGGCCTCGTCAAGCCCGATGCGCCCGACAAGGAACAGCTCGCCCGAGCTGCCGAGCTCGTCGAGCAGGCAAAGAAGCCGCTCATCCTCGCCGGCGCCGGCGTCATCCGCTCGGGCTCCAGCCAGGCCCTTCAGGATTTCGTCGAGCGCACGGGGACCCCGGTCGCGCTCACCCTCCTGGGCATCGGTGGCTTCCCCCAGGATCACCCGCTCTGCCTCGGCATGATGGGGATGCACGGTGAGGCGTTCGTGAACCAGGCCATCCAGGAGGCCGACCTGCTCCTCGCCTTTGGGATGCGGTTCGACGATCGCGTCACCGGCAACCTCAAGACCTATGCGCAGCGGTCGAAGAAGATCCACGTCGAGCTCGACGCCTCCGAGATGCACAAGAACGTCCGCGCGGACGTGCCCATCGTCGCCGACCTCCTGGCGACGCTCAAGGCCCTCACGCCGATGGTGCCGGCCCAGCGGAACGAGGAGTGGATCGCGAAGATCAACGGCTGGAAGAAGGACACCAGCTCGCGTGACATCATTCAACAGGACTCGCATGGTCAGTTGCTGGCTGCCCACGTCATCAACGACCTCTGGACGACCACCGGCGGCGACGCGGTCGTCGTCACCGACGTCGGGCAACATCAGATGTGGGAGGCGCAGTACTACAAGCACAACAAACCGCGGACGCTCATCACCTCCGGTGGTCTTGGGACGATGGGGTTCGCTCTTCCCGCCGCGATAGGAGCCAAGATGGCCCGGCCCGAGGCCGAGGTCTGGGTCGTCGCTGGGGACGGCGGCTTCCAGATGACGGCGTGCGAGCTGTCGACCATCCAGCAGGAGCAGCTCGACATCAACATCGCGGTCATCAATAACGGCTACCTGGGCATGGTCCGGCAGTGGCAGGAGTTCTTCCACGACAAGCGCTACGCGGCCACGCCCATGCTGTCACCCGATTTCGTCGCCCTCGCCGCCGCCCATGGGATCCCCGGGCACCGCATCACCACGCGCGCGGACGTGGCGAAGAAGGTCGAAGAGGCCCGCTCCAACAACGGTCCCATGCTCCTCGAGTTCAAGGTGCAGAAGGAAGACGCGGTCTACCCCATGGTTCCCGCCGGGAGCGATCTCGACGCCATGATCCGTCGACCCAACGAGACGAAGGAAGAGGTGAAGGCATGAAGCACACGCTCGTGGCAAAGGTGGCCGACGAACCCGGCGTCCTCAACCGCGTGGCCAGCCTGTTTCGCCGCCGCGCCTTCAACATCGAGAGTCTGACCGTCGGCCACACCGAGGTCGACCACGTGTCGCGCATGACAATCGTGGTCGATACAGCTCGGGTGCCCGCGCACATCGTGGAGGCCAACCTCCGCAAGCTGGTTCCGGTCATGAATGTGACGGACGTAACCCACTACCCGACGGTCAACCGCGACCTGGCCCTCATCAAAGTGCGGTGCGCACCCGCCGAGCGGGCCGAGCTCATGAGCCTTGTCGAGATCTTCCGCGCCCGCATCGTCGACGTGGCCCGGGAGTCGGTTATCGTCGAGGTGACCGGGGACGAGAAGAAGGTGGGCGGCCTCGTGGACCTCCTGCGCGTGCGAGGGATCCTCGAGATGGTCCGGACGGGCAAGGTGGCCATGGTCCGGGGAACGACCAAGCCCGAGGAACAGGCCGAGGGCGACTCGGGGCGCCAGACGACCTCGTCGGCGCCGACGCACTGAGGAGAAGAAGAATGCCAAAAATCTACTACGACAAGGACGCCGATCTCTCGGTGCTGGACGGCCGCCGCGTGGCGGTGATCGGCTACGGCGCCCAGGGCCACGCCCACGCGCTGAACCTGCGTGACAGCGGAGTCGAGGTGGTCGTGGGGCTGCCCGAGGCGAGCCGGTCCCGGGCGAAGGCCAGGGAGGCCGGCCTGGAGGTGAAGACGCCTGCCGAGGCCGCCGCCGGGGCCGACGTGGTGATGATCCTGACCCCCGACACCTCCCAGGCGAAGCTCTATCGCGAGGAGATCGAGCCGGGCCTCAAGCCCGGCAACACGCTGATGTTCGCCCACGGGTTCAACATCCGCTACGGCACGATCGAGCCGTCCGAGGGCCTCGACGTTTCCATGATCGCCCCCAAGGCTCCCGGCCACCGGGTGCGAGAGGTCTTCAAGGAGGGCCAGGGGACGCCTGGCCTCCTGGCCGTGCACAAGGACGCCACCGGCAACGCGAAGGCGAACGCCCTGGCGTACGCGAAAGGGATCGGCTGCACCCGCGCCGGCGTCATCGAAACCACCTTTGAAGAGGAGACGGAAACGGACCTCTTCGGTGAGCAGGCGGTGCTCTGTGGGGGGGTCTCCGCCCTCGTCAAGGCCGGCTTCCAGACCCTCGTTGATGCCGGCTATCAGCCGGAGATCGCCTACTTCGAGTGCATGCACGAGCTGAAGCTCATCGTGGATCTGATGTACCGCGGGGGCCTCAACTACATGCGCTACTCCATCTCCGACACCGCTGAGCACGGCGACTACACGGGCGGGCCCCGTCTGGTCAACGACCAGACGCGTGCGGAGATGAAGAAGATGCTCGAGGAGATCCGCAACGGGGAGTACGCTGACAAGTGGTTCAAGGAGAACGAGACTGGGCGCACGTGGTTCACCGGCCAGCGCTCGACCGAGCGGGAGCAGCTTCTGGAGCAGGTGGGCGCTCGCCTGCGCACGATGATGCCCTTCCTCGACGCTGTCGAGGTGACGCCCGAAGGTGAGGTGAAGAAGGCCGTCGAGAGGCCTGAAGGAGCAGTACGATGAGCGGACGAATCACGATCTTCGACACGACACTCCGCGACGGCGAGCAGTCGCCGGGCTGCAGCATGCACGTTCCGGAGAAGGTGCGCATGGCGCTGCAGCTCGAGCGTCTCGGCGTCGACATCATCGAGGCCGGCTTTCCCGTTGCCTCTCGGGGCGACTTCGAGGCGGTCGAATCCGTTGCCGGCGAGCTGAAGAGGGCGAAGGTGGCGGCGCTGTGCCGGGCCAAGGCCCTCGACGTCGAGTCCGCGGGCGAGGCGCTCAAGGGCGCGGCGCGCCCGGTCATCCACACCTTCCTGGCCAGCTCCGGACTCCACCTCAAGTGGAAGCTGAAGATCACCCCCGAGGAGGCCCTGAAGCGGGCCGTCGAGAGCATCGAGCTCGCCCGCACTTTCGTCGAGGACGTCGAGTTCTCGGCCGAGGACGCTTCGCGCACCGACTACGGATACCTTCGCGAGCTGCTGCAGGCCTGCTTCGACGCGGGGGCAAGGACGCTCAACGTCCCCGACACGGTCGGCTACGCGCTGCCCTCAGAGTACGCTGAGATGGTCGCGAAGCTCGTCAAGGACCTTCCCGATGCCGTCATCTCCGTGCACTGCCACAACGACCTTGGCCTCGCCGTGGCCAACTCCCTGGCCGCCGTGGAGGCGGGCGCTCGACAGGTGGAGTGCACGATCAACGGGATCGGCGAGCGCGCAGGCAACGCCTCCCTCGAGGAGCTCGTGATGGCCCTCAAGGTGCGCGGCGAGACCCTGGGGCTCGACACCGGGGTCCGGAGCGAGCTTCTCTGGCCCACCAGCGCCCACCTCTCGACGGTGACCGGGGTCTGGCCCCAGCCGAACAAGGCCATCGTCGGCCGCAACGCCTTCGCTCACGAGGCCGGCATCCATCAGCACGGCGTTCTCGCCAACCCCCTCTGCTACGAGATCATGACCCCGGAGAGCGTGGGCGTGTCCGAGTCGATGCTGGTCCTCGGCAAGCACTCGGGCAAGCACGCGGTCGAGGCCCGGCTCAAGCAGCTCGGGGTGAAGCTGGATCCCGACGAGGTTGCCGCCGTCACGCAGCAGGTCAAGGATCTCGCTGATCGCACCAAGTTCGTCTACGACGAGGATCTCCTTGCGATCGTGGAGCACTCGGCCGAGCCCAGGGCCAAGCTCGTGCGCTATCAGGTGGTCTCCGGCAACAACATCCTTCCCACGGCCACCGTCGAGGTGGAGGTGGAGGGACATCGGCGATCGGCTTCGGCGGTGGGGAACGGTCCTCTCGACGCCGCGCTCAAGGCTGCCGATACCGCCATGGGGCTCGAGCTCAAGCTTCTCGAGATGCACACCCGCGCCTTGACCGCCGGGAAGGACGCCCTGGCCGAGGTCACGGTTCGCGTCCTCCACGACGGGATCGAGTCGCTGGGACAGGCGGCGAGCTCCGACACCATCGAGGCCACCCTCAAGGCGTACATCTCGGCGGTGGCTGCTGCGCGGGAAGCGCGAGCGGCGGCATGAGATCCGCTTGATGGAGGACGGACGCCCCTGCACGCTCCTCGACAAGCTCTGGGACGCACACCTGGTCTCCCCCGAGACCGAGGACACTCCCGGCGTCCTGTACATCGACCTTCACCTGATCCACGAGGTCACCTCGCCGCAGGCCTTTGCCGAGCTGCGTCGCCGGGGCCTTCCCGTTCGGCGCCCGGAACGGACGTTCGCGACGATGGACCACGCCATCCCCACGCGTCTCGGACGCGACGGCCGGCGCGCGCTGCCCGTGGGACCGGCTGCCGACCAGGTCGGAGCGCTCGGGAACAACTGCAAGGAGTTCGGGATCACGCTCTTTGCCATGGGCGACGCCCGGCAGGGGATCGTGCACGTGATCGGTCCCGAGCTCGGGCTCACCCGCCCCGGCCTGACCCTCGTCTGCGGAGACAGCCACACCAGCACCCACGGGGCGATGGGCGCTCTCGCTTTCGGGGTCGGCACGAGCGAGGTGGGGCACGTGCTGGCGACACAGTGCCTCCTGCAGCGTCGCCCGAAGACCTTTTCGGCGGAGTTCGAAGGGACACTGCCCGAGGGGGTGACGGCCAAGGACCTGATCCTTGCTTTGATCGCCCGCATCGGCACGGGCGGCGCCACCGCCCACGCCCTCGAGTACCGCGGCTCCGCCATCCGGGCCCTCTCCATGGAGGAGCGGATGACGGTGTGCAACATGTCGATCGAGGCCGGTGCCCGCGCCGGGCTCGTCGGGCCGGACGATACGACCTACGACTACCTGTCCGGGCGGGAGTTCGCACCGCAGGGTGAAGAGTGGGACCGGGCGCTCGAGCGCTGGCGGGGCCTGCCGACCGACGACGGGGCCGCCTTCGACCGCACGGAGCGGATCGATGCCGCCGCCCTCGAGCCCATGATCACGTGGGGCACGAGCCCCGGGATGGGCATCCCGATCCGATCCGCGGTGCCCGTGCCTGGTGACTCGGGCCAGGAGAAGGCGCTGGCCTACATGGGCCTCACGGCCGGCAAGCCCCTTCTCGGCCAGAAGATCGACGTCGTCTTCATCGGCAGCTGCACGAACTCGCGGCTCAGCGACCTCCGCGAGGCCGCCCGGGTCCTGCAGGGGCGCAAGGTGGCCAAGGGGGTGCAGACCCTCGTCGTGCCGGGGTCCGAGCGCGTGAAGAAGCAGGCCGAGGCCGAGGGGCTCGACCGTGTTTTCCGGGAGGCAGGCGCCGAGTGGCGCGAGGCAGGCTGCTCCATGTGCCTCGCCATGAACGACGACCGGCTGAAGCCCGGCCAGTACGCCGTGAGCACGAGCAATCGCAACTTCGAAGGCCGTCAGGGGAAGGGAGGCCGCACGTTCCTGGCCAGCCCGCTGACAGCGGCCGCCTCAGCCGTCAGCGGCACGGTGGCCGATGCCCGGGAGCTCCTGTCATGAAACCCGTACGCGAGATCCGGTCCCGCACGACGGTCCTGCCCAACGAGAACGTGGACACGGACCAGATCATCCCCGCCCGCTTCCTCGTGACCACTTCCAGCGAGGGAATGGGAGACGGGCTCTTCGCCGACTGGCGGTACGACGCCGACGGCCAGCCCAGGCCCGACTTCGTCCTGAACCAGACCTCGGCAAAAGGCGCCCGGGTCCTCGTCGTGGGACGCAACTTCGGCTGCGGCTCGTCGCGCGAGCACGCGGTCTGGGCGCTCACGGGCGGCGGCTTCCAGGCGCTCGTTTCCACCGCGTTCGCCGACATCTTCCGGGCCAACGCCCTGAAGAACGGGCTGGTTCCGGTCGTCGTCGACGAGGCGACGCACGCCAGTCTCGTCGAGTCACCCGGGATCGAGGTCGAGATCAACGTCGAGGCGGGGACGATCGCGTTCGGAGATCACAGGGCCTCGTTCCCCCTCGAGTCCTTCTCGCGCTTCTGCCTTCTCAACGGCCTCGACGAGCTCGCGTTCCTCGTCGACCGGGAGAAGGACATTGCCGCGTTCGAAGAGCTGTCGGGTCCCGCGCCCTGGAGGCTCTAGGTGAAGCCGAAGCCGACGATCGCGGTCCTGCCCGGCGACGGCGTTGGCCCCGAGGTCACCAGTGCAGGGCTCCGAGTGCTCGAGGCGTGCATGCCTTTCGAGAGCAGGGAAGGGCTCGTGGGCGGCGCGGCCATCGACGCGACGGGGGACCCCCTGCCTGCCGAGACCGTGGCCCTGTGCAAGGAGAGCCAGTGTGTCTTCCTGGGCGCGGTGGGCGGACCGAAGTGGGAGAACGAGGCCACGCGTCCGGAGCAGGGGCTTCTGCGGCTACGCCGCGAGCTGGGTGTCTTCGCCAACCTGCGCCCCGCGCGATTCCTCGGCCTGCCCACACCCCTGCGCGAGGGCCTGGCCCGTCATGCCGACATCCTCGTCGTGCGCGAGCTGTCCAGTGGCGTCTACTTCGGCGAGCCCCGCTCGCTGGGAGAGCACGAAGCGGTCAACACCTGGCGCCAGACGGCGGAGGAGGTGCGCCGGGTCGCCCGGGTCGCCTTCACCCTGGCCGAGAGCCGACGCGGACAGGTCTGCTCCGTGGACAAGGCCAACATCCTCGAGACCTCGCGTCTGTGGCGACGGGTCGTCACCGAGGTGGCCAGCGAGCACCCGGACGTCCAGCTGGAGCACCGCTACGTCGACGCAGCCGCCTTCGCGCTCCTGCGCGCCCCGCAGAGCTTCGACGTCATCCTCACCGAGAACCTCTTCGGTGACATCCTGAGCGAAGAAGCGGCGGTGGTGGCCGGCTCGATCGGCGTCCTGCCGTCGGCATCTTTCGGCAGCGGCCCGGGCCTCTACGAGCCCGTCCACGGATCCGCCGACGACCTGGTCGGCAAGGGAACCGCCAACCCCACGGGCGCGATGCTCTCCGTGGCGCTCATGCTGGAGCACGCGTTCGGCAAACCACAGTTGGCCCGGGCCGTGGAGTCGGCGGTTGTGGAGACACTCCGCGAGACGCGAACGCCCGACGTTGGCGGCAATGCGACCACGGACCAGATCACCGACGGGGTGCTGCGGCACCTCCGCTGGTCGCGCTGGTCGGCCGACTCGGAAGAAGAGCCGGCAGCACACGCCGACTGGGGCGTCTGAGGAAGCGTTGGACCTCCTCACAGGGGGCAGACCGTGTCGTCGTCCGGCTCGAGGAGCCGGGCGAGATCGCGCGTTCGGGCCCGTGTGAGCGACACCTTGGAGATGGAGAAGCACACAAAGTAGTCGCGGCCGAAGACCGCCTTCGGGTCGTCGACGCCGTAGAGCGTCCCAAGGTGGGCCCTTCGAAACTCCAGCCACAGCTTCTGAGCCTTCTCCAGGCTCCGGGCACCCCGCTCGGGGAGCTTCTGGAGCAGGGCGAGGTAGGCGTGATTCATCTCCTCGTCCGCCCGCTCCGCCTCCCGGGCCCAACAGCTGGTCAGCGCCATCTGGCCGTAGATGTGGGCGCACGGGTCCAGCTCTTCCTCTGACTGAGCGCGCCCGGGCGTGCCCCCGAGCGACATGACACCTACGATTCCGGCTGCAACCCACGCCGTGCACTGCCTCACTCTGTCCCTCCGTCCCCTCCTTCAAGGATACGGGAGAACGGGCGCTCCGCTACGGCTCCCGGACGCAGTCGAGGGTGAGCGGGATGCGATCGCCCGCTTCGATCATCCCGAAGTCACGGGGGTGGATCGCGGCCAGGTCGCGCGTGTCGAGGAGCCCCGCCCAACGAGCCGACGTGAAGCGGTCGCTTTGAGCGGTGAGAGCGATCTGTCCCGCGTCCGCCAGGAACATCCCGTACGTCTGCATCGCTCGTGCCACGACCCGAGCCCCTTCGTTCGGCAGCGACGCGAGGGGAAAGTCGGCGCGGAGCCGCAGGCGCGTCCCGTAGGGTGGCGCAGAAGGAGACCCGCTCGTTGCGAAGGTCCCGTGGGTCGCAGGATGGACGTACTCGTCGGCGCGGATGTGGGAGTTGGGCACGATGAAACGGATCGCGTGGTCGATCGAGCCCGCCGCGACCTCGTCGGCAGTGAAGAGCAGTGGCGCGATTGGAAAGCCCGCTGCGTCGGCGCTCGTGCACTGCTCGCCGCGTCCCCTCGGGCCGTAGGCGCGCGTCATGTCCCAGATGGCGAGGCAACCGCCGTCGAACGCGTCGCCACGGATGTCGGCGCGCCACATCTCGAACAACCTGAGCGACGGGCGGTGCACGACGATCAGGTGGCAGTCACCGTCGCCGAAGCAGTCGTAGCCCGCCTCGCCCTCGAGGGCCCCGCCGGAGGGAACGGGAACCTCGGCCAGGTCGCAATCGGGCTCGAAGAAGTCCTCGGTCCGGTTGAACGCGCGAAACGGCGTCGTCTCGTCGCTCTCGAGCACCTCGACCGAGAAGTCGATTCGCATTGTCCCCGTGCCCCAGCCCTGCCCGTCGAGCCACGCGACCACCTCCCGCGATCGCGGGTCGAGAGGGGCGTTCGTCACATCCTGGTACCAGGGCCCGTCGGGAAAGTAGCGGCCCGGCGGGGGAGCTGTGCCGGCCGGGGGTGTGCCGCTGGTTCCCTTGCCGCTGCTGCCGCCAGGCCCATCGCCGCCGCCGCAGGCCGGGAGGACGAGGAGAAGCAACAGGGTTGCGAACAGACTCATCGGCTGTCTGTCGTGTGGTTTCTTGGTACGCGCTGGTCTATCCCTCCCGCGGCGGGGCGTTCTCGTCGAAGGTCCGGTTCCAGTGCTCACCGTCGCAGAACGGCTTGTTCTTGCTCCCGCCGCAGCGACACAGCGTGAAGTGCTCCTGCGACGCCCCTTCGCCGAACTCGATGCCCTCGAGCCGGACGCCGCGGCCGACCGCGTAGGGGCCGCCGGGTACGACGAACACTCCCGGGGCCTGCTCGAGATCGCGGTGCTCCACGCCGTCGATCGTGTAGCTCAGCGCACCCGAGGGGCAGCTCTTGACGACCTCGACGATCTTGTCGGCTGGGGCGCCCTCGGCATCGACGAAGGGCTCCTGCCGCAGCCGGAAGACGGAGGAGAGGCCGTCGGTGCACCGGCCGGAGTGGGCACAGATCCCGCGGTTGTCGTGAATCGTGATGCCGGCTCCCACGTGGTCCTCACGCTTGTCCGGCCTGCGGTCGTCCGCCTTGTCGTCCGGGAAGCCGATTTGCGCGTGCGTGCCGTCGCAGTAGGGCTTGTTCTTCGAGGCGCCGCAGCGGCAGAGCGCCTGGGCTTTTTTCGCCTCGTAGGTTTTGCCGCCTGCGCCCTGCAGGTTCTCCAGCCCCGTGACCATGTACGGACCGTTCTTCTTGCACACGATCTCCGGCGTCTTCATAGGGCTCTCCGTAACTCTGCATGCATCGTCTGCGCCCCAGCCTAGCAGCCCGTGGTGAGGGATCGCTCTCTGGAGGAGCTCGAGCTCAACCGTTGATGAAGGTCATGATGCTCTCAGGGTAGCGGCCCCCGTGGGCGGACCCCTTCGGGCACAAGGCCTCGAGGCGCGTGAGGTCTCGAGCGGTGAGCGCGAGATCCGCCGCCTTCAGGTTCTCCTCGAGGTACTTGCGCCGCTTGGTTCCCGGGATGGGGACGATGTCTCTTCCCTTCGCCAGAACCCACGCGATGGCCACCTGGGGAACCGTAACTCCCTTCTCGGCAGCCACGTCCTGAAGGCCCTTCAGGAGCTCCACGTTCCCCTGGAGGGTGTCGGTCTGGAAGCGCGGAAAGCCAAGACGCTGGTCCCCTTCCACCAGGTCGCCTGGGGTCCGGATCGCGCCAGTCAGGATGCCCCGGCCCAGCGGGCTGTAGGCCACGAAGCCGATGCCCAGGGTCCGGCAGGTGGCGAGAATCTCGTCCTCCGGATCGCGGCTGAAGAGCGAGTACTCGGTTTGCAGCGCGCTGATCGGGTGGGTGGCGTGGGCACGCCGGATCGTCGCGGGCGCGGCCTCGGAGAGGCCCAGGGCGCCGACCTTGCCCTCCTTCACGAGCTCCGCCATGGCGCCGACGGTCTCCTCGATCGGGACGTCCGGATCCACCCGATGCTGATAGTAGAGATCGATCCTCTCCACGCCCAGGCGTTTCAGTGAGCCGTCGCAGGAGGTGCGGACGTACTCCGGCCGGCCGTTCACGCCCCGGTCCTCGGGTCGGGGACCCCGCACGATGCCGAACTTGGTCGCGAGCACGACCGAGTCGCGTCGGCCCTCGATGGCCTTTCCGACCAGCTCTTCGTTGGTGTGGGGGCCATAGACGTCGGCAGTGTCGAGGAGCGTCACGCCGAGATCGAGCGCCCTGTGTATGGTGGCCACGGCCTCGGCCTCGTCGCGAACGCCGTAGAAATCGGACATCCCCATGCAGCCCAGCCCGAGGGCGCTCACTTCGAGGCCCTGGCGTCCCAGCTCTCGCGTCTCCATCTCATTCACCTCTTCATCGAAGAACGGTCACCTCGGGGAGCTCGCGACCTGGGGCGGCGGAAACGTGCACGAGCCCGTTCCGCCTTCTCCCGGACCGCGCATCCTTCGAGATGGTCGTTCACGAGGCCCATGGCCTGCATGAACGCGTAGGCCGTGGTGGGTCCCACGTAGGTCCATCCCCGTCGCTTGAGCTCCTTGCTGAGAGCCGTCGACTCGGGGGTCTTCGCCAGCTGCATCAGGACGCGCAGGTTCAGGCGCTTCGGTCGCGCCGAGGCATGGGGCTCGAAGCCCCAGAAGAAGGCCGCCAGCGAGCCCTCCTCTTTCTCGAGCGTGCGTGCCCGAGCGGCGTTGTTGATCATGGATTCGATCTTGCCTCGATGGCGCACGATGCCGGCGTCCTTCAGCAGCCGGTTGGCGTCGCGGGCCCGGTATCGAGCCACGGTGTGGAAGTCGAATTGCTTGAACGCGTTACGAAAGTTGTCACGCTTCCGGAGGATGGTCAGCCAGCTGAGGCCCGACTGGAATCCCTCGAGGCAGATCTTCTCGAAGAGCCGCTGGTCGTCCGACACGGGGAAGCCCCACTCCCGGTCGTGGTAGCGGACATAGAGAGGATCGGTTCCCGGCCAGAAGCATCGGACGATCCCGTCGTCACCTCGCTTCAGACCCTCGGCCAATCGTGCCATCGGGCCGAGAGTCTATCGCATCGGTGCCCGGCCCGTTGCCGGGAGGCTCAGTCGAGCTGCTCCAGGACGCCCTTGATGAGCAGAGGCCACACCGTGGTGGCGTCGGCGAAGACCTCGGCGAACCGGCCGCCCTCCTCCGGCGGAACGAACTTGCCCCAGGAGACTCCCTCCGTGTACGTGCAGCCCGAGAGGCCGCCCCAGTGCGCGGGCTCGGGGCAGATCCTGACGGCGTAGCGGTAGCGTGGCGGCGTGAGCCCCAGCTCCATCCTATGGTTCGCCACGTCGATGAAGGGACCGATCTCCTGCGCCCAGTTGCGCGGCACACCACCGCCGATGGTGAAGAGTCCCAGACGCTTCGCAGACAGGGTGAACTTCGTAAAGCTGTTCAGGTCCAGGAAGGGATTGAAACGCGGCACCCGATCCAGGAGCTCCTCGATTCCCTTCGCGCCCTCGTCCCGGGCGCGCTGCATCGTCCAGGTGGCAAGGTCGAGTCCGAGCTCGGAGTCGGTGAAGGCCGGGACGTACACCGGGACGTTCTTGAGGAAGGCGCTGCGGAGGACGCCCTCGCCGTCGGGCTCCTCGGCCAGGAGCTGCCCGAGGGTTCGACAGACGAGCTCGCTCGACAGCTCCCGCTCCGCGCCCAGCCGCTCGAGGGCCCTGGCGTTGAACTCCTCGACGTCGTTGAGGTTGGCCTCCATCTCCAGCGTGTCGTAGACGCGGTTGTAGCCCTTCTCGAACAACTCCTCGTCCGACATCCTCGGATCGTGCCGGTAGTGTGTGAGCCCCACCGCCTCGGAGAGACCGTGGGCCACGAGGGCCCCTGTGGAGACGATGGCCTGGACCATCCCGACGTCGATCATCTTGGAGATGACACGGCCCATCTTGGCCATGGTCATGGCACCCGAGAGAGTGAGGACGACCTTGCAATCGGGGTCCTTCACCATGGCGACCGTGACGTCGAGGGCCTCACCGAGAGAGCGCCCGCTGAACGCGGTCTTCGCCATCCCGCGCAGCAGGTCCGTGAACGAAGTCACCTGGTCGAGATCGAGGCTCTCGAGGGGCGTGAGGCCGTCGTCGCGGCCGTCGTGAAGGCTGCGCTTGGACATGCGGGCATGGTATGCACGCCTCGTCGATGAGGCAAGAAGACGTTCCGAGGCACAATGGGGACGATGCGCTCCAGCGAGCTGAAGCGACGACTCGATGATCTCTACCGGCGCTACGACGGGAGCGCCATCGATCCGGATCCGCTCGAGGCGGTCCGGGCCCAGCGTCGCGCCGCCGACCGCGAGGTGGTGGGCCTCGTCGCGTCGGGCCTGGCGTTCGGAAACGTCGTTCAGATCAAACGCAGCATCGCTGCCGTTCTCGACGTCCTCGGCCCACGGCCGGCGGACGCCGTCGCGGGTCTCGAGCCTCGGGAGGCCGCACGACGGCTTCGGGGGTTTCGCCACAGGTGGCTGGATGGCCGCGACGTCGCCTGCCTCCTGGCGTTTGCCCGGCAGATGCGCGCCGCTCACGGGTCGATCGAGGCGTTCTTCGCTGAGGGACTCGCCGACGACGCCCCCGATGTCGGTCGCGCCCTCGCATCCTTCTCGGAGCGGGCTCTTGCGCTCGATCACGGAGGACTCTACCGGAGCGCCCGGCTCCCGGCCCGAGCGGGCGTGCGCTACTTCTTTCCGTCGCCCGAAAAGGGGAGCGCGTGCAAGCGGCTTAACCTCTACCTGCGCTGGATGGTTCGCAAGGACGGCGTGGACCTCGGGGTCTGGCGCCGTCCCGACCCGAGCCAGCTGGTGTTGCCCCTCGACGCCCACACCCAGGCCATCGCGCGGCGTCTGCGCTTCACGCGCTATCGGTCACCCGGGTGGGCGATGGCCCTGGACATCACTCGCCGATTGCGCCGCTTCGATCCCGCCGATCCGGTGAAGTACGACTTCGCCCTCTACCGCATGGACCAGTGGAAGCGCGAGGACGAGATCCGTTCTCTGGAGAGGTAGGGCCCTCAGCTCGACGGGCCCCAGATCCGGATGCGACCGTCCGCAAGCGCCACCGCCAGGTGGTTCAGCTCGCCGTAGAGGGCGGGCCCGATGAAGCTCTCCCCGGTCGGACCCCAGAGCGCCGCGGCCGGTTCGCGGGTTTCCAGGTCCCAGAGCTGGACGGAGTTGTCGAGCCCCACGCTGGCGAGAAACCCTCCGTCGGAGAGGAAGCACAGCGCGGAGGACGAGCGAGGCAGGGCGAGGGTGGCCGTCTCCTGTCTCGTCTCGATTTCGATGACACGGATCGTTCGGTCGCGGCTGGCAACGGCCATCGACTGGCCGTCGGGCGACAGCAGGAGCTGCGTCACCTGCGCGGTCGGACCCCGGAGCGTCGCGAGGAGGCGCCCCCGAACGGGGTCGAGGAGCCGGAGCACTCGACTCGTGTGGCCGGTGAGGATCGCCTCGCCTCCTCCGGTCCAGGCCAGCGCGGTGACCGCCGCGGGCTGACGGAGCAACTCGCGCCGGGCGTCGCCGCCGAGAGCGGCCCCCACGTCCCAGAGCCGCAGGTTGGAGTCCAGCGAGCCCGTGGCGAGGGTGACGCCGTCGGGGGAGAAGGCGATGGCGGACACGACATCGTCGTGGCGGAGCCGGACGAGGATCGCCTCGCCCGTGGCCATGTCCCATAGGTGCACGGACCCGTCGACGTGGCCGGAGGCCAGAAGGGAGCCGTCCGGCGAGAAGGCCAGCGCCAGGGCCGCGGCGTCGTGGCCTGCCCGTTGATGAAGCGCCGTTCGCAGCAGGTGGGACCGGGTGCGCAAGCGCAGATCCCAGAGCCGGAGCGCCCCGTCCGCTCCGGCTGCCGCCAGCAGGTCTGCCACCGGCGACAGTGCGACCTCCTTGGTGGCTGTCGGGTCGCCGAAGGCGCCCTTGTCGGTGAGGGCGCCCGCCCCCCTGGCTCGGAGCGTGGCCGAGTCGAGGGGCCCCTGGGCCCCGGGGATGCCACCCGTCGGCGTGGGAGGCTCGGAAGGGGCGAGCGAGCGGGTGGGAGGGAGGTGGGCGTGCTCGGGCGTGGCGTGGGTGAGCGCTGGACCGTTGCTGCCGATCCGAGGCACCCCTCGATGGCCTTGATCAACGCGACGATGCCGCTGCGGTCGGGCTCCAGCGACTGTGCCCGGCGGGCTGAGTCCAGCGCGCCCGAGAGATCCTCGTCCGCCAGCTTCCGTCGCACCTCGGCAAAGTTGAGCTCGTAGCCCCGCTTGCGGGCGACGGGGTCCAGCGGGATCTCGGGCGGAGGCGTTGCCCCGATCGCCGCCAGGAGCGCCCTCTCCATCTCCGCGAGATCCGCAAAGCGCTTGCCAGGATCCCGCTCGAGCGACCGGGTGACGGCGCTGACCAGCGGCTCGGGCAGGCCGAGCCCTTCTGCGTCGAGGGGAGGCAGCGGCTCGTTGATGATCTTGTGGATGAGGGTCGCAACGGTCTTGGCCTCGAAGGGCCGCCGACCCGAGAGCAGCTCGTAAAGGATCATGCCCACCGCCCACATATCGGCGCGATGGGTCACCTCGTCACCCTTGAGCAGCTCCGGCGAGATGTAACTCGGTGTCCCGAGCACCATGCCCGTCTGCGTCATGTTCGCCTCGCCGAGGGAGCGGGCGGTGCCGAAGTCGAGGATCTTCACGACGCGGTCCCGGGTGACGAGGATGTTGGCGGGCTTCACGTCTCGGTGGATGACGCCCATCCTGTGGGCGAAGTGGAGCCTCGGCAGACGTCGACCATCAACCGGATCTTCTGCTCGAGGGTGAAGCGATCGAGGTGGTGAATCGCGGTGCCGAGCTCTTCGCCGTCCACGTACTCCATGGCGATGTAGCGGGTGTCGTCCACCTCGCCGACTTCGAAGATGGTCACGATGTTCGGGTGCTGGAGCCGGGCCGCCGCCCGGGCCTCGTGCTTGAAGCGAGCGAGGGTGTCCTTGCCCTTCAACAACGCGGGCTTCACGGTCTTGAGGGCCACCCGTCGATCCAGATCGGGATCGCGCGCCTGGTAGACGTCGCCCATGGCGCCCTGGCCGAGCTCCTTCTCGATCTCGAACTTCCCGAACTTCTCCCCGAGCTTCAAGGACACATATGATAAACGGCCTCAGGCGCCGACGCCCGCCAGGATCTCGTCCCCGAAGGCGTCGACCCGCCACCGCCGCAGGCCCTCGACTCCCGCCAGCTCGGCCAGGTCCCGGGGGCCCGCTGCCGCCACACGATCGATGAGGCGCTGGGGGAGCACCACCGAGACATCCACCTCGAGCGCCTTGGCCCGGCCGACGCGCCACTCTTTCAGGCGGGCGACCCTCTGAAGGACCTCGTCGGAGAGCACCGGCCGCAGCGTGCGGGTCAGGACCGGCAGCTCGGAATCGGGGAGCTGGGCCGCCCGGCCCACGGCCTCGAGGAGCTCCTGGGCGTGGGGGCGCAGCCGGGGCAGGACACCCCCGACGTGACGCAGGTCCCCCATGGTCTTGGGGAGCTGCTCGGCCATCTTTCGGAGGATCTCGTTCCCGAGGATCTTGAATGCCGGCCGATCGGTCTCCTCCGCTCGGCCCTCGCGCCAGGCGTACACCTCCCGAAGCGCCGCCAGCTGGCGTAGGCGGAGCCGGCGCGCCCCCTTCACCCCCAGGTAGGCATCAGGATTCTTGCGGCGGAGCTGAGGCTCGAGCGCGGCGACGGCGTCGCACTCCTCCCGGACCCACTCGGTCCGCCCCTTCTCCTCGAGCTTCGCCAGGAGCCGCTCCCGGATCCCACCCAGGTGCTCCACGTCGGCCAGGGCGTAGGCTTCCTGCTGGGGAGTGAGAGGGCGCCTGGACCAGTCGTCCTTCTGGTTGGTCTTCGAGAGCCTCACCCCGAGCTCCGCTTCGGCCACGGCCGCAAGCCCGATCCCGGGATACCCGAGGAAGCGTGCCGCGATCATCGTGTCGAAGATCCCCGCAAAGGAGAAGCCGAAGTCCCGCTTGAGCGTGGTGACGTCGTAATCGGCCCCGTGAAGCACCTTGACGATGTCCGGGTCCGCCAGCGCCGGCCCCAGGGGCGAGAGGTCGCGCACGGCCAGCGAGTCCACCAGGACGGCGTCCCCGCGATCGGTGGCGATCTGAACGAGGCAGACCTTCTCCCGGTGGTGGTAGAGGCTGTCCGATTCGGTGTCCAGCGCGATCGTGCGGCAGCCGTCGAACGAGCGGGCGAGCTCGGCCAGCTCTTTAGGGGTCCGGATCCACGATGTCACGGCGGGAGTATACGGAAAGCCCGGTTCTGGAGCGACTTGCGACAGGGGCGCGAGGGGCTGTAACGTTTGGGTGGTCGCCCGCGTCCAAGACACGGACAGACGCGCCGGAGGCAGTGACGGCCCCCGGACACCCGAACGAGAGGAGATCCGATTTGAGCGAGAATGTGGTTGTTCTGACCTCTGAGAACTGGAAGAAGGAAGTCATGGAGGCCGACGGCCCCGTGCTCGTCGACTTCTGGGCGGCCTGGTGCGCGCCGTGCCGGATGGTGGCGCCCGCCGTCGAGCAGGTGGCCGATGACTTTGCCGGGCGAGCCACGGTGGGCAAGCTGAACGTGGACGACAACCCCGAGATCGCCGGGGAGTTCGGCATCCGCTCGATCCCGACCATGCTGGTGTTCAAGGGCGGACAGGTCGTCGAGCAGCGCGTGGGCGCCCTGGCCCAGCCGATGATCGCGGAGATGGTGGAGAAGCAGCTCACTCCGGCGACTGCGTGAGCCCGGGTCCGGACGGGGCCGACGCGACGCGTCGCGAGGCCCTGTCCCGGGCTCTCGTCGAGGAGGGCGACCGGCTGTACGCCCTCGCGCTCCGCACCACCCGCGACCCTGATCTGGCTGGAGACGCCGTGCAGGAGGCCTTCGCCAGCGCACTGGAGAAGGCCGACGATTTCCGCGGCGAGTCACGGTGGGGCACCTGGCTTCACCGCATCGTCTTCAACAAGTCGATCGACCTCCTGCGCCGTCGTCGACGCTACGAGCCCCTGCCGGACGAGGACTCGGACCGACTCACGGCGGAGGACGAGCGTCTCGCCCGGAGGGCGTCCTGGACCCGCGCCCCCGACGAGGTCGTCTGGGGGGCGGAGACGAGGATGGCGATGGAGCGGGCGCTCGACGACCTCACACCGCTTCAGCGTGCCGTGTTCGAGCTCAAGGAGGCCGGGGAGCGACCGACCTCCGAGGTGGCGGAGATCCTGGATCTCACCCCGGGGGCTGTCCGGGTCCATCTTCACCGCGCACGGCTGAAGCTGAGGGCGCGACTGGGGGATCACTGTCGCGGGCGGGAGACGACCCCGTCTGCTGGCGAGGCGAAGGCATGAAGTGCGACGAGCTGCTCCGGCAGCTGACCGAGTACGAGGACGGCGTCCTCCCCGACGACGTGTGCCAGGAGCTCCAGCGACACCTGACCGACTGTGACCCCTGCACGGGCCTGAAGGACGACCTGGAGGCCCTGTCCCGGATCTGCCGCAGCTGCACCCCCGCCCGGATGCCCGAGGAGGTCCGGCGGCGGCTGGCCGAGCGCCTGGGCGAGCCCGTGTCGTGAGCGACGAGCGTCTCCCTCCGGTGGAGATCGAGCCGGAGCGGCCCGCAGACGCCGCCGTCATCCTCATGCACGGGCTCGGCGCGGACGGCCACGACTTCGAGACCCTCGTCCCCGAGCTCCGCCTGCCGGCGGAATCCGCGATCCGGTGGGTGTTTCCCCACGCCCCCGTTCGCCCGGTGACCCTCAACGGCGGCATGCCCATGCGCGCCTGGTTCGACATCCTCGGGCTGGACCGCCGGTCCGAAGAGGACACGGCCGGGGTGCGAGCAGCGGCGAGCGACATCCGGGAGCTGGTCCGCCGCGAACGTGAACGGGGGATTCCCGCCGACCGCATCGTCCTCGCCGGCTTCTCACAAGGTGGAGCGATGGCTCTCTACAGCAGCCTGCGCGAGCCCGAGCGGCTCGCCGGGGTCCTCGCCCTCTCGACCTACATGCCCCTCGCCACCACGCTCGAAGCCGAGGCCCATCCCGCAAACGTGGCGGTGCCGATCTTCATGGCGCACGGCACGCTCGACCCGGTCGTGGCCATGGCCCTCGGAGAGACCTCGCGCGATCACCTGCAGTCCCTCGGGTACGACGTCGATTGGCGCACCTACCCGATGCCCCACAGCCTCTGCGTCGACGAGGTGGCCGACATCCGCGAGTGGCTGCTGCGGATTCTCTAGCAGCTAGAGGTCGCGGGTGCGGAAGAGCCGGAGGTCTCGATCACGCCGGAGCCGATCTCTCCGGCCAGCGTGTCGATCGTGACCAGGACGGACGTCATCACGATGAGGAAGTTCGCCGCGTAAAGAGCGGTCAGCGTGATCAGGTTCAGGAAGATCGCCTGCTGGGCGGGCGGTGCGTGAGCGCGGATGTCCCGGGCCATGAAGTGAAGCCCGACTCCGAAGAGAAGGACGAAGGCCCCACCGAGAATGAGCGCGGCGGCTAGCACGTGGCGCCGCCGGGCCTCGGTGAACGTCAGATGGGCGACCGTTCAGGATCGCTTCAACCGACGATGGGGGCATTCCCGATCACCTCCAGAAAGATCTCCTCGAGAGACGGGCGGCGCGCGGCGAAGTGGTAGAGGCCCACGCCCTCGGCGGCCAGCCACCGCGTCATCTCCGGCAGCCGGGCGTCGCTCGAGACCCGCAGCCGCACCCGATCGCCGTCGACTCGAACGTCGTGACCGAAGGCGAACGTCACCGACTTCATGGAGGGGCAGTCCCTCCCACGCCGCTCCCTCCCCTCCCGGGGACAGGGCAGGCGGTGGTGCGGATACCGGAACCGCCTCCACGGGGCTCGCCACGCCAGATTTCCTTTCGGGACTCAGGAAGCATAGGCGAAGAAATGACGAAAGTCAAGAAGCTGCAGGGTTGTATTCTGACCAGTCATTCCCCAGGAGGACCGTTCACCGCTCGCAGCGACTGTCTGTGCCCCAGGAGGACAACTCACGCGGTCCCGGGCGATCCACCGGGCTCACTAGACCCTCCTCCTGTACCAATCCGCCACCGCCTTCCCGATGCCGTCCGGGTTGTCCTCCTGTAGGTAGTGGATCCCCGCCCCCACGTGCACCACCTCGAGCTCCGAAAGATTCTCCTTGCACCACTCGACGAGAGGCGCCCGGGTGATCGCCCCCGGCTCCGCGTGAAGGAGAAGCTTCGGGACATCCGTCTCCTGCAGCCACGCGTTGTACGCCCCCACGATCTCCGTCACGTCGGCGGGCTCGCCGCCGATGGGAAGCTCGTTCGGCCAGCGGTAGACCGGCTCGCGGGAGGCGGGGTCCTTGAACGGCTCCCGATACCGCTCCATCTCCACCTCGGTGAGCCCCCGGGCCACGGCACCCGGGAGCACCTTCTCGATGAACACGTTCTGGTCGATCAGCAGCGACCGACCGGTCTCGGGCGAGCGAAAGCCCCGGAAGAGATCCCGGAGCTCGGCGGGGAAGTCGTCCCAGCTCGGGATCGGGGCAAGGATGGCCTCGAAGAACGCGAGGCCGCAGACGCGCTCGGGATGTCGGCGCGCCCAGTGGAACCCCAGGCCCGAGCCCCAGTCGTGGATGACGAACGTCAGGCGATCGAGCCCCAGGGCCTCGATGAACCCGTCGATGTACCGCGCGTGGTCCACGAAGCGGTACTCGATGTCGGGCTTGTCGGAGCCTCCGAAGCCGATGAGATCGGGCGCAATGGCCCGGCCCAGGGGCGCCAGGTGAGGCAAGACGTTGCGCCACAGGTAGCTCGAGGTCGGCTGCCCGTGGAGGCAGAGGATCGGATCTCCCGAGCCCACCTCCACGTAGTGCATCTTCGAGCCCTCGACCTCGACGAAGCGCGACTCGTAGGGGAAGTCCGTCGGGATCGTGCTCATGCGTTCACCTCGTTGTGCTCAGGCCGCCGCCGGTGCGTTGTCTGCCTCGGCGCGGCGTTTCAGGCCCTGGAGGATCCCAGGCACCGTCCGCTCGAACTCGCGGCGGACCATCAGCCGATCCATCAGGCTTCCGACCCACCCGAACCGGAGCTGATACTCGAGCACCAGCCCCACGTCCGTGCCGCCGCCCTCGCCGTCGCTCAGCGTGAAGCGCCCGCCGGCCTTCACGAACGGCGGAAGACCCTTGCCTCCCGTGATGGTGAGCGCCAGGCTGTCTTGCTCTGCCCACTCCACGACCTCTTCGTCGAGGTGGCCTTCGCCCTTCAGCTCGCAGCGCCGCTGCGCTCCGATCCCCTCGGCCTGCTCGCCAAGCAGATGCGAGCCGCTCAGGCCCGGGTGGAACTGGTAGATGCCGCCCAGGTCCGCAAGGCGCCGCCAGACGGTTTCCCGCGATGCGTCGATCCAGACGTCTCCTTCAATGCTGGTCATGCTCTCTTCTTCCTTTTGCCCCCGGTCCGTGTCTTCGTTGTTGCCGACGTGGTCCGTCCCTTCGGCTTCGCCGCCGCCTGCTCCAGCGTGGCGAGGATGCCGCGCACGACTCCGCTCAGCGAGGCCATCGACGATCCTGCCCGGGCCATCACCCCGAGTCCCTGGGCCGACCCGGTGAGGTAGCGCGCAAGGTCGTCCACCGCCGTGTCCTGGCGGACCTCGCGCCGCGCCCGCGCTCGTCCCAGGGCGCCGGCGAACGCCGTCTCCAGCCGCTCCAGGTGGGCCCGGATCCGACGGCCTGACACCACGTCCCGAGGCGCCTGCTCCACGGCGGCGTTCGTCATCAGGCACCCGTGGCGCAGCCGCTCCCCGGGCCCCGGCTCCGCCAGCCCCTCGAAGTACGCCCGGACCTCGGCCAGGGCCGAATCGGCCCGCTCGAGCTCGCACAGACGCCGTCTGACGACCTGGTCCCGATACCGGTCGAGCGCCGCCAGAAACACCCCCTGCTTGTCGCCGTAGACCGTGTAGAGGCTCGACCGGTTCACCCCCGTGCGGTCCACCAGGTCCTGAACGGAGGTGGCCTCGTAGCCTCTCTCCCAGAAGAGCGTCATGGCCCTCTGAAGGGTCTCGTCGACGTCGAACTCGCGTGGCCGCGGCATGGCTCTATTTTGGAACGATCATTCCTGAATACGCAACTCGGAGCCCAGAAGTTCCCTCGAAAACAGGTCTCGACGACGTGCCTACGACCCGCCCGGTTCCCGCTCGAGGCGCTTGGCCTCGTCCCAGAGACGGTCCATCTCCTCCAGAGTCGAGTCGGCGGGCCCCCGGCCGTCCTTCCCCAGCCCCTCCTCGACGTGCCGGAACCGCCGGCGAAACTTCCGGTTGGCGGCCTTCAGCGCGCTCTCCGGATCCACGCCAGTCAGCCGAGCCACGTTCACCGCGACGAAGAGAAGATCCCCGACCTCCTCCGCGATGGCCTTCTGGTCGGTCTTCTCGCGGATGGCCTCCCGCAGCTCGAGCACCTCCTCGTCGAGCTTGACGAGTGCGCCGTCGGCCTCGGGCCAGTCGAAGCCCACACGCGAGACCTTCGTCGTCATCTGGAAGGCCTCCATCACCGCCGGGAGTCCGCGGTGGACGCTGTCGAGCATGGACTCGTCGTCCTTCCCTTTCTCTTCCCGCTCCTTCGCCTTGATGGCCTCCCAGCTCCGGAGCACCTCCCCCGACGTCGACGCCCCGTCGTCACCGAACACGTGCGGGTGCCGCCGCACCATCTTCTCCGACACCCGCTCGATGATCTGCCGGAGCCGAAACGCTTTCCTCTCCTCGGCAATGTTGGCGTGAAAGACGACCTGCAGCAGCAGGTCCCCGAGCTCACCCATCAGCTCGTCGTCGTCCCCCTCGTCGATCGCGTGGGCAACCTCGTACGCCTCCTCGATCGTCATGGGCTTCACCGTCTCGTGCGTCTGCTCGGCGTCCCAGGGGCACCCCCCCGGCGCCCGCAGCCGCCCAATCAGCTCCACGAACCGCGCAAAAGCCTCACCCGCCTCGGTCGAGCCCGCAGAAGGAGTGATCTCAGCCATCCCCCATTGTCCCTCCGATCCCCCGCAGCACATACTGATTCCAAGACCCCGTCACCCCCGTCCCCCCCGTCATTCTGAGGAGCTTCACCCTTGGACGAGCGACGAAGAATCTCCCGATACCAGCGCTCGATGCCGGGTGATGCGTCTGGACAAGCCCGCTCTGCGCGTGGGTTACGAGCTGAAGGAGATCGGCAAGCCGGACCGTGCCCGTGAAGCTTGCGTCAGCCCGGGTCAGCGACGCCGTCGGCCCGGATCGGGCCGGTCCAGCACCAGGCGGAGAGTGCGCCCCGGGCGCGTCCGAAACGTCGAGAAGCCCCTGCGGTCCAGGGTGAGGATGTCGCGAAGGTCGAGAGCCTCGGCCAGGAGGACGAGCGTCGCGTCGGCGAAATCCATGGGCGTGTCGGCGTACTTCTCCATCAGCGCGACCGCGGCATCCAGCTCCGGGGGCCGGCACAGGTCGTAGATCTCCAGGCCGCTGGCCCCCACGAACTCCGCGAGCAGTCGTGCGCCCGTCGGGTCTGCGGAGACGCGGTGCATGGCCTCCGTGATGACGGCGCACGTCGTCGCGAGGCTGCCAGTGAACCCGTCGAGGTGGGGAACGACCTGGGCGTGCGCCGGGTCTCCTGAATCGAGATACGCGACCAGCGGACCGGTGTCGATCAGACGGGTTCTCACTCCCGCCAGTTATGTTCCCGCAGACGGTCACGCCAGGTCCGTTCGGCCGGCGAGTCGAGTCGAAGCCGCCCTCGCAAGTGGCCCACGCGAACCTCGAGGGGGCGCTCGGCGACAGCGCTGGCGAGAATCTCTCGAACGAGCGCGGAGACGGTCTTCCCCTGGGCTCGGGCGCGCTCCTCCAGCGCCCGGCGAAGCTCGTCGTTGGTGCGGATGGTCAACGTCGTACTCATGTGTACATGTGTACTACAGCAGGATGTGGGGCGCGCCTTCTCGGGCGCCCCGAGAAGGATGGCTGGCCGCTTCTTGGCGATGTGGCCGAAACGGTTGTAGTCTCCTCCCGAGCACACCACTTGAAAGAGAGCGACGGGCATATTGCGCTGTTGGGGGGGAGAAGGCCATGTGTGATGACCTGACGAACAAGGATGTCGCAGAGTATCTGCGTCGAAATGGCCCGACCCGCCGTGAGTTCAACAAGCTCGGGTCGACCGCAGCGCTCGGCATGCTGCTGCCGGCGGTGGCGCATGCCGTCGACGTCGTAGAACAAGACGTGACGGTCGAGACCCCAGACGGCATGGCCGACTGCTACTTCGTGCACCCGGCAGAAGGCAAACACGCCGCTGTGATCGTCTGGCCCGATATCGTTGGCATGCGCCCGGCGTTTCGGGCAATGGGCAAGCGGCTCGCAGAGTCGGGTTACTCGGTGCTGGTCGTGAACCCCTACTACCGAACGGCGAAGGGCCAGGTCGTTCCCGATGGCAAGACGTTCAGGGATCCAGGCATTCGTGACCTTCTGACGCCGCACGCAAGGTCGTTGTCACCAGAGACCTGCGTCACCGATGGCCGGGCGCTGGTGAAGTTCCTGGACAGCCAGCCGTCGGTCGACACGGATCGAAAGATCGGCACCACGGGTTACTGCATGACCGGTTCGTACACGATGCGACTGGCAGCGGCCATCCCGGACCGCATCGGTGCGGGCGGCTCGTTCCACGGCGGAGGCCTGGCGACCGATGAAGAGGACAGCCCGCACCTGCTTGCACCACGAATGAAAGCCGGGTTCTTGATCGCAATCGCGGAAAACGACGATGAGCGCCGGCCGGAAGAGAAGGGACGCCTGCGAGAAGCGTTTCACACTGCGGGCGTCGAAGCGGAGATCGAGGTCTACGCAGGCACGCTGCATGGCTGGTGCCCGCCGGACTCGGCCGTCTACAACGAAGCGCAAGCTCAGCGGGCGTGGAAGCGGTTGCTGGCGCTGTTCGAGCGCGAGCTGGAGTAGCGAGGGCTCGCCGCCTGCAATGCCCCGGCGGTCCGTCGGGGATCGGAAGGCGACGATCAGCAGAGCGGCGTCGACGGGCGTCGCGCAGGAGGCGATGTGCACGTAAAGGAATCAACGATAGGGAGTGCCGCTGCCGTCATCTGCGCCATCGGGCTGGCCACGGCGGGCAGCTTCGCGCAGGAAGGCGGGGACGAGCCGCTAGCCGACACCGCACTGGACAGAAGCATGACGGACGAGTGCGGCGGACGGAGTCCCAAACCGACTATCCCCTGTGAGGACGACGTCGCGCGGATGCTCAACGCGCTGCCGGCAACGGCGCCTGCCAGGCCCGCTCAGCCCCGCAAGGTCCTGGTGGTCGGTGTGTCGCAGGGCTACCAGCACTCGTCGATTCCGCTGGCGGCAAGGACGATCCAGGAGATGGGCAAGAAGACCGGGGCGTGGACGACCGACGTCAGCTACCACGCCGGATCGGTCAACGCAGCCAATCTCGAGCAGTACGACGCGATCTTCCTCGCGAGCACGACCGGCACGTTCCTCGACGAGCCGAATCCGTTCGACGATCCAGCCGTTCAGGCCGTGACCGACGCGCGTCGGCGGGCGTTCCTGGACTTCGTCCGCGGCGGCAAGGGCATCGCGGGCATCCATGCCGCGGGTGACGCGTATCACGCCCGGGTGGGCCCCCGCCCTCGTCGCAATCGGGGCGAACGGCTCCCGCCGTGCACGGCCGCCCTTCCGACGCCGGGCGGCGGTGGCGGCGTCTCGCTCTGGGACGACTACATCACGCTGATCGGCGGGTACTTCAAGTGGCACTGGAACTACCCGACGGCCATTACGGTCAAGATCGAAGATCCCGACAACCCGATCAACGCGGCGTTCGGCGGCAGGTCGTTCAACACGATCGACGAGGTCTACACGTACAACGACGCTTCGTGGTCGCGTGGGAACGTGCGCGTGCTGACGAGCATCGATTACTCGCTGATGAGCGACTGCGACAAGGGACTCGAGAACAATCCGCGACCGGATCACGACTACGGCCTGAGCTGGATCCGCCGCGAGGGCGAGGGGCGCGTGTTCTACCAGGCCCTCGGCCACCACGAGTCGATCTACTACAACAACCCGGCCATGCTCGAGCACATCCTGGCCGGCATGCAGTACGCGCTAGGCGACCTCGAAGCCGACGACAGCCCGAGCCGCTAGCCCACTGGAGGAGGCGCTCGGATGACGGTCAGTTCCCCTTCAGGGGGATTCGTCGGGACTGGCCGGTGGCCACGTCTTCGAGGTCGACGGATTCGATGCCGCTGCGGGCGATGCGGTAGCGGTTGGCCACCACCTCGCCGGACTGGCCGGTGAGGACCTCGTTGCGGTCGGTGACGAGGACGGCCACCTTCACTCCCTCGGCGTTGCCGACGGAGCCGATGAACTTGAGGTTCAGCGGCGGGAGGCTTGCCTGGCCGCCCGCGGCGGCCAGCCCGCCCGAGGGATCCGAACCCGGTGGCAGAGCCGGCCTCGGCGTCGGGGCCGGCGTCGTCCGGGCCTCCGGATCGAAGGTGGCCCGCTCCAGCCGGCCGTACGCGAAGAGGTCGCGGCGGCCGACCTCGACGTCGGCCCTCGGGGCGTCGAGGCGGGCGAGGTCGATCCGTGGGATGGGGGGAAGCGGGGCCTCCGGGCTCGACCGGGAGAGGCGGGCCGGCGTCACTCCGGGGCCACTGAGCTGCTGCCACAGGAGCACGGCTGCTGCCGCCACCAGCATGCCGATGATCAGACTCTCCCGTCGGTTGAGCCTCAGGCGCACTCGGTCCTCTTTCTCACGGGCGAGCGTAGCACGACTCGGCGTAACCTTTACGGGCTCGAGAACAGGGAGATTCCCCATGAAAGCCATTCGAATCGAAAGCCACGGCGGACCCGAGGTGTTGCGCCTCGGCGAGAGGCCCGATCCTTCGGCGGGAGACGGCGAGCTTCTCGTCCGAGTCGAGGCGGCGGGCCTCAACTTCATCGACGTCTACCACCGGACGGGTCTGTATCCGAACCCGCTCCCTCTCACGCCGGGGCTGGAGGGTGCGGGTGTGGTGGCCGGGGTCGGGCCGGGCGTGAGCGGCTTCCGGGAGGGCGACCGCGTGGCGTGGACACGGGTCCTCGGCTCGTATGCCGAGTCGCTCGTCGTTCCCGTGGAGCAGGCCGTGACGATCCCGGAGGGCATCGACACTCAGACGGCGGCGGCCGTGATGCTGCAGGGGCTGACCGCCCACTACCTCTGCAACACCACGTACGCGGTGAAGTCCGGCGACACCTGTCTCGTTCACGCGGCGGCAGGAGGCGTCGGGCTGTTGCTCGTCCAGATGGTCAAGGCGAAAGGCGCGCGGGTCTTCGGAACGGTCTCGACCGACGAGAAGGCGGCTCTGGCGCGGGAGGCCGGGGCCGACGAGGTCATCCTCTACACCCGGGAGGACTTCCTCGAGGCGGTCCAGAACCACACCGCCGGTCGGGGTGTCGAGGTCGTCTACGACGCTGTGGGAAAGGACACCTTCGAGAAGAGCCTGGACAGCCTCGCTTCGCGAGGGATGATGGTGTCCTACGGGCAGTCGAGCGGCCCCGTGCCGCCGATCGACCCACTGATGCTCTCGCAGAAGGGGTCGCTCTACCTGACCCGGCCGGTCCTCTTCCACTACATTCCCGATCGTCCGAGCCTGGAGGCCCGTTCAGCCGACGTGCTCGGGGCCGTGGCGTCGGGCCCGCTGAAGGTGCGGATCGGGCAGACGTTTCCGCTCGCCGAGGCTGCCGAGGCTCACCGTGCACTCGAGGGGCGGAAGACGACCGGGAAGGTCCTGCTGCTGCCCTGAGCCAGGGGAGGGGAGCGCGCACTGGATGCGTACGTCATCGCACGAGAGGAGCACGCCGGAGGCCGGGTGTTCGAGGTCGTGACGGCGGACCTGCTGCAGGAGCCTTCGGACGCGATCGTGAACGCGGCCAACGGACAGCTCGCCCACGGCGGGGGTGTGGCGGCCGTCATCGCGCGTGCGGCGGGTCCTGCTCTCAGCCAGGAAGGGGACCGAATCGTCGCCGAGCGGGGCGTGATCCCGGTGGGGGAGGCGGTGGTCACGACGGCGGGGACCCTGCCTTTCAAGGGCGTGATCCACACCGTGGGACCTCACCAGGGCCAGGGGGCAGAGCAGGACAAGCTCGAGAAGGCGCTCCGCTCGGCGTTCCTCCGGGCCGACGAGAAGGGGTGGACCTCGGTGCCCTTCCCGGCGGTGAGCAGCGGAATCTTTGCGGTTCCCCTCGAGGTCTGCGCCCGCGCCTACGTCGCGGCGATGCGGGGCTTCTGGGCCGATCATCCCGACTCCAGCGTCACCTCGCTTCGCCTCTGTCTCCGCCCGGGGCCTCTGGTGGATCTCCTTCAAGAAGGCCATTGGCTGAGCAGCAGCAGGGGGCGGAGCCAGCGACCGACCAGCGGATCGAGGTCTCCTGCCGCTCCTGCGGTGCGCAGATCTTCTTCGAGGCGCTCGAACGGACGGCGCACTGCCCCTACTGCGACTCGCCGTCGGTGGTGGACCGCCCGGCATCGCCGGATCGCCCCGATCCCGTGTTCGCCCTGGGCTTCGCCATCACTCGAGACGATGCGGCCCGCCGGATGCTCCGGTGGATCCGCAGGCGGAAGATGGCGCCGTTCGGACTCAAGGGGAAGACCGCCGAGCACGTGCGTGGGGTCTACCTGCCAACTTATCTTTACTCGGCAACGGCTCACACGAGCTACAGCGCCTCCATCGCCGAGAGCTACAAGAAGGGCAAGGAGAACAAGACCGAGTACCGCGATCTGAACGGCCATCACGCCACCTACGTCGCCGACATACTGGTCACGGCCTCCCGGGGGATTCCCAACGACGAGATCGAGGGCATCGAGCCCTTCGACCTTCGAGCGCTGCACCGGTACGCGCCGGCTCTCGTCTCGGGCTGGATCTCGGAAGAGCCGTCCCGCAGCCAGAAGGAGTGCCAGGCCCTCGCACGGCTGGAGAGCACGGCCCGCATCGGCCAGCTCCTGCGGCGTTTCATGCCCGGGGACGGGACGAGCCGTCTTCATCACGAGACGAAGCTGCGAGACGAAGCCGTGGATCTCACCCTCGTGCCGATCTGGGTCTTCGCGATCCGCTACGACGAGAAGAAGCCTCCGCTCCGCATCCTGGTCAACGGGCAGACCGGCAAGGTGTTCGGCAAGGTCCCGATCTCCTGGGCCAAGATCGCCTTCATCGCAGCCACAATCGTCACGCTCATTGCCCTCGGGCGGCTCGTCTTGGAATTGCTCTGATGGTCCAGGCGACGTGTGGACGCTGTGACAGCCCTGTCGAGCAGGACGACCTGCGCTGCCCGATCTGCAGCCAGGCCACTCCGGACACGGCCCGGGCGGATCGAAGCGAGGCGAAGGTCGAGGTGTTGCGCTGCAACGGCTGCGGCGCCGCGGTGTCGTACAGCGTGAAGGCCCGTGCACCCAAGTGCGCCTTCTGCGGCTCGGTCATGCACCTCGACACGATGTCCGATCCCATGGAGCAGACCGAGCGCTTCCTTCCTTGCAGCATCGACCACGACCGGGCCGTGGGCGCCTACCGGACGTGGCTGCGTGGCCTCGGCCTCTTCCGTCCGTCGGACCTCACGAAGGCGGCGCGCCTCGAGTCGCTGAAGGCGCTGTGGTGGGTGGGATGGGTGTTCGAGGCGGCCGCCCTGGTCAGCTGGGCCGCCGACTCGAACGCCGGGACGCGCCGGGCGCCCTGGGCCCCGCGCGCGGGCCAGCTCGAGATGCCGTTTCGCGACATCCTGGTGCCGGCCACACGCGGCCTGTCGCAAGCCGAAGCCACACGGCTGACCAGCAGCTATCGCCTCGACACGGCCCGGAAAGAGCCCGAGAACGCCGAAGGCGAGACGATCGTCGAGCAGTTCGACGTGCGGCGCTCCTTCGCGCGAGAGCAAGTGTCGGACGCGATGCGACGCCTGGCCGAGAAGCGTGTCGAGGAGGGGCAGATCCCCGGCTCCCGCTTCCGAAAGCTTAAGGCGGCGATCCTGCTGCGGCGGCTCGTGACGCTCCGTTCCGGCTTTCCGGCCTACGTCGTGGCCTACCGCTACCGCGGGCGCCTCTTCCGGACGGTGATCTCGGCCCAGGACGCGGCGTGCGTCCTGGGCCGGGCGCCCTATTCGCTGTGGAAGATCCTCGGCGCGATCGGTGCGGCTTTTCTCGCGATGGTGCTCATCGCCTGGATCCTGTCCCTGACCGGCTGCCGCTCGCCCTTCACTGGTCTTCGGAGACGCAGAGGAACTCCTCCCTGGCCAGAACCTGACCGTCGGTCGTCCGCGCTTCCGCCGCCCAGCGACCGGTGGAGCCCTCGGGCAGCACGAGGCGGGACTGGGTGCGCCAGCGGGAACCGCCGATCGCCAGCTCGGCCCACTCGACCTCACGGTCCTCGTGAATCCAGAAGTGACGGAGCACCTGACCGGGCTCACCGCCGAGGACGCGAGTCCAGAAGAACACCGCGGTGCCTTCGACGAAGCGGTCGGCGCGGCCGACCAGCCGTCGGTCCTCCACCCCTGTCCCCACACCGGAGGGCGAGACGTGAAAGCCGTCGGTTGGAGGATCGGCCGTTGACGGGAAGGCTTCGGAAGGCTCTTCCGCGGCGGGTGTCTCACGCGGAGCTGCCTCCGGGGGCGCTTTCGTGGCCGAGGCGCCGTGCTCCGTCGCCCGGGGCGAGGTCGAGACAGGCTCCGGCGCGTCCCGGCCCACGACGAACCATCCCACGGCGCCGAGGATTCCCACCAGGACGACAGCTGCTCCCGCACGCCAAGTGGAGAGGAACAAGCGCGATCGCTCTTCCGATCTCGGACCCAGGAACCGGGAGAGCTCTTCGTAGGTGCGACGCTGGCTCTCGGAGGGGCCGAGGCCCTGCTGACGCTCCATGTCGCGGCAGGACTCGAGGATCGGCTCGGGAGCGATCCGGAGGAAGCCCGCATAGGCCCGGATGAAACCCTTGCCAAAGGGACCCCTGGGGAGACTCTCGAGATCACTCTGCTCGAGGGCCGCCAGGTGACGAACGGCGATCCGTGTCTCTGCCGCGACGGCCTCGAGCGAGACGCCCTGCGCTTCGCGCGCCTGCTTGAGCTGGTCTCCGAAGGTGCCCATTCCCGCGCATTATGAACCGGACCCCGACGGCCCGCCCGGTCGGTCCCTCGAGAGAGCCCCTTTCCGCCGGCGCGCACACACGTGTCCCGGAACTGGACATCAGTGGGCTTTCATGCGCTGTCACCTTGGCAGAATGCTCGTAAACCAATCTTGCTCAGCCAGTTACATGCCGTTACGAATTGCCGCCTCGCTGGTCTGGCAATTGCAGTACTGGAGGAGGTCGGCTCGCGAAGGTGGGCCGTACCGTTGTTGAAGGGGGCGTCGTCATGGCCGACGAGCACTACACGTTGATACTCGTTCCGGATGCCCGTTCGGCACCCCGGAAGATCCGTATCTCGCGACGCCTGGTCCGGTGGGCCATGCGGGTCGCCGCCGGGGTCGTGATGGCCGCCATCGGTCTCGTGACCCACTACACCTGGCTCAACACCCAGGCCTCCCACGTGGACGCGCTCTGCTCGGAGAACGCAGCGCTGTCGGAGAGGACCTACAGGTACCGGGTCGCTCTGGATCAGCTTGAGGCACGGATCGGCTCGCTCGGCCGGACGATGACGCGACTCGGCGTCATCTCCGGCGTCGAGCAAGCGCCCCCCGGAGGGGGCGAAGGGATTTGGGGTGTCGGAGGCGTCACCGAGCCGGAGACCGCGCCACCCTCCCGCGATCCGGACCCTGGCCCTGCGGACGCTGTCGCACACCCTCGCCGGGCTGGTGGCCCGCTCCACGCGGATCGAAGGGTTCTATGAGGACCAGCAGGAGCTCCTGGCCCACACGCCCTCGATCTGGCCCGTCCGGGGCTACCTCTCGTCCGGCTTCGGCCGCCGCAGCGACCCGTTCACGGGTCGCAAGAGCCGTCACTCGGGCATCGATGTCTCGGCGGCGCAGGGCACGAAGGTCCTGGCTCCGGCCGACGGGGTGGTCGTGTCGGTCGGTCGGCGTGGCGCGTACGGCCGCTCGATCATGATCGACCACGGGAACGACATCATCACTCGATACGGGCACCTGCACGGGTACAACGTGCGTGCCGGCCAGCGCGTCCAGCGTCGCGACGTGATCGGCTTCGTGGGAAACACGGGTCGCTCGAACGCCCCGCACCTGCACTACGAGGTCTGGGTGCACGACAAGCTGCAGAACCCCATCCACTACATCCTCGAGGAGTACCGCTCTCTAGGATGATGCGCGGGAGCCCCGCTCAACGGGGCTGCTGAAGGTAGGCGAGAAGGTCCGCCATCGCCTGGAGCTCCAGGCCCACCTCCAGCTCTTCGGGCATCGTCGACAGGCCGCCCGTCCACAGGCTCTCGATGTCCGCCCGAAGGACCTCCGTGTCCAGGCCCCCCGCCTCACGCACCGTCAGGCGATCGTCGGTCTCGTTGATCAGGATCCCGCTGAGGATGCGGCCGTCGCCCAGCTCTACGCTGTAGCCGACGAAGGCTGATTCGACGGCGGCGTTGGGATCGACGATCTCGCGGAGAACCGTCTCGGCGCTCTTGCGGGAGATGTCTGTGAGATCGGGTCCGAGCTCGGTTCCCTCGCCGTCCATGCGATGGCATCGGGCGCACAGCTCGGCAAAGACCGCGCGCCCCGCCGTGGGGTCGCCCTCCAGCTCCAGCGCGGGGCGCATCCCGGCCAGGGCTTCGGCGCGGGTGACGACACCGGCGTCGCTGAACAGAGCGCTCGCTCGCTCGCGGACGGTCTCGTCCGGAGAGCGCAGCAGCCTCCGCCGGCGTTCGAGGTCCAGGTTGAGCTCGCCGAGGCTGACGACCTCGTCCTCGAGGGCCGTCAGGAGGGCGCCGTGATTGGCGCGGCGCCGGAGCAGAAACGTCCCCGCCTCGGCGCGCACGTCTCGACCCAGCTCCTTCCACTTCGTCAGCAGGTGGGGCGCCACCGTGTCGTCCCGCGATTGCGCGAGCTGGTGGAAGGCGGGGAGCTGGAGCGACGCGGGCTGGGTGGTGTCGAGGAGGGCGAAGAGGACGTCGCTGCGCTGGTCGAATGGAGCGAGCTCGCAAAGCCCGAGCGCTTCGAGACGCCCGTCGACCTTTCGCTCGGGGTCCAGGGCGTCCCCGCAGGCTCGTCGGAGGCGGACGGTTTCTTCTCGTGTCGGCGCAAGCCCCAGCGCCCGACCGGCCTGGCCGGCTGCACTGGCGAGGCTGTCCGGGGCGTCGACCACGAGGCTCCGGAGCCAGCGTTTGCTCGCGGGCGACAGAGCGACCTGTGTCTTGCGCCCGCCGTCGTCGAGACCGCTGGCCACCCCGGCGAGCGCCGCGGCCACGACCGGGGCCGGGGTCTCGGGCTTCGAAAGCGCGACGAGGAGCCCGTCCACACCGGGGCCGGGCACGCGGGCCGACAGGTGCCGCACCAGCACGCCGCCGTCGGCCTGGGAGATCGAAGGCCGCTCCAGGATCCCGCGGACCGCGGCCAGGGGATCGTGATCGAAGCCGCTGAGGAGCGCTGCGCGCGTCCATCGATCGCCGGCATCCCGGGTGGCCACGGCGAGGAGGGCGTCGCGCGCTCGCTCGTCATCGACCGAGCCCAGGGCGAGGGCCACGAACATCCGCACACGCGCGTCCGGATCGTCCACGAGCCGAGAGACGGCGTCCCTCAGCGCGGGATCGTCGCCCACCCGCTGCTCGGCGACGACCAGGGCGTTCTCACGGAGCCTCGGGTGCGTGTCGGCCAGGACCGCAACGAGATCGTCGCTCTCCAACCGGTCCAGGCCCTCGAGAGTCCAGAGCGCGTGAAGCCGCTCGTACGCGTCGTCGGAGGACGAGAGGGCCTCTCTCAAGGCCGGCGCGACGCTCGTGGCCTCCGACTCGACCAGCAGTCGCTGGGCGGTGTCTCGCCACCACTTGTTGGGATGGCCCAGGGTCTCGACGAGCACCCCGGGGCTCGCCCGGTCGAGCTCCGGCCAGAGGCGGGGGAGCCCGGCTCGCGGCGTGATGCGGTAGAGATGCCCCTTGTTCTTCCCTGCGTCGAGGTCGAGAGTCGCCTCGATCTCGTCGGGGATCCACTCGGGGTGCTCGATGACGTCCCGGTGCATGTCGAGGAGGTAGAGCGCCCCGTCCGGCCCCACGGTCATGTTCACCGGGCGGAAAGAGCGGTCGCTGGAGGCGACGAACTCGACGCGCTCCCGGGCCCGTGAGGCCCGCAGGCTGGCGCCGTCCGGGACGACGACCGCCCGGTGCACCAGGTTCAGCACGACGTCGGCGATGAACAGGTTGTCGGCAAAGTCGGCCCCGAACGCGCCGCCGGTGTAGGCGGTGATTCCGCATGCACCGGAGAAGTGCCCGGACTGCTCGGGGTGGTTGACCCGGGTTTCCTGGGCCCCGATGGGAAAGATGCGCGCCGGGCCGTCGGTGCCGTGGTCGGAGATGAGCTGCCGGGTGTTGCGGAGCGCTCCCGGCTGATCCTCCAGGTGACGGCCGGGGAAAACCAGGAGAGACACGTGCTCGGTGTTGTGGGTGGAAAAAGACCTCCCCCAGCTGTCGAACGTCATCTCGAATCCGCCGGCGCTCTGCCCGGTCCGCTCGAATCGCCGGCCCGGGATGTGGAAGCGGAAATCGTTGTCGTGGATCGGGACCTTCCGGCCAGGGTCCTCCGGCCAGAAGACCTCGCTGCCCGAGCCGCCGCCGTTCGCCCCGTAGATCCAGTTGTCGAGGCCGTGGTTGAGGCCGTTGAGGTTGTGCTGCGGGTTGCCGACGGAGAAGCCGCTGAGCACGACCTCGCGGGTGTCGGCCCGGCCGTCGCCGTCCGTGTCCTCGAGGAAGAGCAGATCCGGCGGCGAGGCGACGAGGAGCCCGCCACGGTAAGGCAAGACCGAGTCGGCAGTGGCCGCGAGCTTGTCGGCAAAGAGGGTGCGGGTCTCGTAGCGGCCGTCCCCGTCCTCGTCGCCCAGCAGCACCACGCGTCCCACCGGCTCCTCGTCCCCCGGGTAGCCCGGCATCTCCAGGACGAACACCCGCCCCTGCTCGTCGAACTCGAGATCGACGGGGTCGAACACCACCGGCTCCGAGGCCACGAGCTCCAGGGAGAAGTCCGGATGGATCTCGAACCCAGCGGGCGTCTCGTCACGGGGGCCACGACACGCCACCGGAGCGAGGAGCACGAGGGACGCCGCGACGGCGAGCATCTTCTTCATGGAGCCGCCATTCTAGGCGATCGACGCATGGCTGGCCCGAAGGCGTGCCTGCTGGCGCCTGGTGCCGGGAGCGGGAGTCGAACCCGCACGAGCCGTAAGGCCCAGTGGGTTTTGAGCCCACCGCGTATGCCATTTCGCCACCCCGGCCGGCGCGATGAGTCGAGTCTACCGCACCCGTCTTCCCGACCGCCACAGTCGGGAGTCGTAGCCGGCCCTGCGGTATCCTCTGCGGTCATGTCGACCCAGTGGGAGGAGGTGCGCGCGGACTTTCCCGGTGTCGCCGGCAAGGTCTACCTGAATGCCGCCGCCACGTCGCTCATTCCCCGCCCGGTGAGGGAGGTGGTGAGCGCCTTCTATCGCGAGCACGAGGAGGGGGGCGACCGGCACTGGGACACGTGGATGGCCCGGCGCGAGCTGATCTGGGAGAAGGTGGCCCACTTCATCGGGGCGGAGCCCGAGGAGCTCGCCTTCGTCCCCAACACGTCCACCGGGATCAACCTGAATCGTGGATCTTCTCGAAGGCGACGGGGCGGTTCTGTCGGACGAGCTCGAGTTCCCGACGGTCACGCTGCCGTGGATCCACCGGGGGGTGAGCGTGCGGTTCGTCCCGGCGGTGGAGGGGGTCCTCCGGGTCGAGTCGTTCCTCGAAGGGCAGGCCCCTCGGGCCGCCACCATCGCCATCAGCCACGTCCAGTACTCGAACGGGTGCCGCCAGGATCTCGACGCCTTTGGCGAGATCAAGGGGACTCGCCACCTGGTGGTGTGTGCCAGCCAGCCCCTCGGCGCCTTCCCGGTGGACGTGAAGCGAAGCCGCATCGACGCCCTCGCCACGACCGGGCACAAGTGGCTGGGGGCCGGTTTTGGCGCCGGCTTCTGCTTCATCCGGAAGGGGCTCCTGGAAAAGCGCCCTCCGCGGGCGGTGGGCTGGTTGAGCGGTGAAGATCCGTTCGGCTTCGACAACCGCCAGATGCGAATCCTCGACTCCAACGCCCGCACCGAGATGGGCTGCCCCTCCTTTGGGCCGATCCACGCCCTTGGCGCCGCGGTCGACTATCTCCTGGGGATCGGCGCGGACGTGATTGCCGAGCGGGTCCTCGAGCTCAACATGTACCTGACGTTTCGGTTGGAGCGCGCGGGGTTCGAGGTCCTTTCGCCGGGCGGGGGCCATCGCTCGGTGGAGACACTCGTCGGCCTGGAGGCGCCCTCCGAGGCGTGCGCGTTCCTGCTCGAGCGAGAGATCCACGTCAGCGAGAAGCCCGAGGGAGCGCGCATCGCCACGCATTTCTACAACGACGAAACCGACATCGACACGTGCGTCGACGCCCTCGTGGCCTTCCGGGAGCGGCCGTGAGCGCTCAGATTTATTTTGTCCCGCGTAAGTTCATCGGCAAGAGTGAGATTCACCTGTTCGGTGGGTCTTGGGGCTGCAAATAGACGCGATTCCGGCCATCCGGCGATTGCCCCGGATGGTCGCGGCTGGTAAAATTGCGTTATCTCAAGTCGGCTTTTCCCCCGCCCAGGCGTCACGCACGACCGTCCAAGAATGAGAGGTCATCGTGGAATTTCAGGTTGGCGAGAAAGTTATCTATCCCAATCACGGCATCGGGGTCGTCGAGAGCATCCAGACGCGACCGGTCGGTGAAATCCAGATCAGTCTGTACGAGCTCCGGATCCTCGCCAACGACTCACGGGTGTGGGTTCCCCAGGCGAACGCCGACGGCGTCGGCTTGCGGCCGGTCATTCGGCCCTCGGACGTGCGTAAGATCTTCAATCTCCTGGGAGATGGAAGGGTCGAGCAGCTCTCGAACTGGAAGGGTCGCTTCAAGGAGAACTCCGACAAGATGCGTACGGGGAGCCTCTACGAAGTCGCCGTCGTCCTGAAGGGCCTCACCTATCTCTCGAGGAAGAAGGCGCTCTCCTTCCGCGAGAAGCGGATGCTCGAGAGGGCCAAGTTCCTTCTGGTGAGCGAGATCGCGGAGGCCGCAGGGAAGCCGCGGGCGGCCGTCGAGGAGAAGGTCGACAGGTCTCTCGAGAAGACCTTCGGCGCGCTCACCATGCGTCCCACGCAGAAGCCCGTCGCGCCCCGACGCCCCGCAAACGCCTGAGGCACGGCCTATCCCATAGGCACTATTTGACTTCGGGGGATTTCGCGCGCTAAAATCCGGCTTCTCCACCCTCGGAAGTCCGGGGCTTGCAGGGGTTACGCGAAATGGCCGAGCCGTCGAGAAGCGCGATGACCAAGGCGGACCTCATCAGTGTGGTGGCCAAGCGCCTCGACATCACCCAGGTTCAGGCAGGAAGCATCGTCGAAGCGGCCCTGAGGAGCATCGTCTCCGCCCTTCAGGGGGGCCAGGAAGTCGAGATCCGGGGCTTCGGCAGCTTCCGCTTCCGAAACCGGGCTCCGCGGAAGGGCAGAAACCCCAAGACGGGCGAGCGCGTGGATGTTCCACCGAAGAAGATTCCCTACTTCAAGATGGGCAAGGAGTTGAAGGCCCTTTTGAACACCCCGCGGCCCGCCGAGGAGACCCCGGCGCCGGCAGCTCCTGCGATGATCCCCGGGCCCGCGCCCGAGGATCCTCAGTAGCTCGTCCGTGGCGCGGCAGGCGGCGAGCGGAGTCGAGAAGCGCCAGGAACCGCGCATCCAGCCCTTCGTCGCAGCCTGCCGCTACGTCGAGAAGGTGAGCGGCGCATCGCAGGCTTCCTGACCGATCTCAGCCGGGCCGGCGCACGCATCCACGCCGACGTCGAAGGTCCGGCCGAGGAAGCGACGATCACCGTCGAGGGCGAATGGGCCGCATGGCCACCCACGTTCGCCTGCCGGCGAAGGTCCGCTGGAGCAAACCCTCGTCGCGAGGCGGCTTCGTCTTCGGGGTGAGCTTCGACGGCATCGCCTCCGAGGAGCAGAAGATCCTCGACGGCGTCATCGAAGAGTTCCGTCGCCGGGCCGCACAGCTGGTTTGAAGGTCCCGGCATGAGTGACGGGCCCGGCCAGCGCCGCCGCCCGGAAACGAGCGGTCCCACCTCGGGCGATCCGGGCTGGCTCGCCCTGGACGATGACGAGCTGCTCCATCGGATCGAGTCGTTGCCCCCGGAGCATGCCCACGACGGGGAGCTTCTGGAGGTCGTGGGGAGCCGGCGGCATTTCTTCGTGCGCCAGGAGGCGGCCAAGCGCGTCCGCGACGGGGAGCGGCTGAAGGCCTTCGCCACGGACCGGCACATCGGTCAGATTCTCGTGCGCCAGATGACCCGGGCGGACGACGCCGGCTACCTGAAGGCGCTCGTGGAGAGCAGTCGCCACATCGAAGTGCGCAATGCCTCGGCCGCCCAGCTTCGTCTGCTCGCTGCCGACGACCGGCCTCGGCTCGACCCCGGAGTCAGCCCCGACTGAGGCCGGCAGCCCGCAGCTCATCGGCGATCCGGCGGACGTCGCTGTCGGGCAGCTCTGGGTAGATCGGGAGGCACAGGACTTCGCGGCAGATCTGCTCGGAGACCGGCAGGTCGCCGTCCTTGCCACCGGCCGACGCCATCGACGGCTGGAGGTGGATGGGCCGGGGGTAATGGACGGCGCTGGCGATCCCGCGCTCCCGCAGATGCTCCTGCAGCCTGTCGCGCTCGGGGGAGCGAATCGTGTAGAGGTGCCAGGCCGAGCGTGCGCCGTTGCCCTCCCGAGGCAGGGTCAGCCCCGGTACATCCTCGAGAGCCCGGGCGTACTCCGCGGCGCGGGTGCGACGCTCCCCGGTCCAGACCTCCAAGTGCCGCAGCTTGACCCGCAGGACCGCCGCCTGGAGCGTGTCGAGGCGGCTGTTGGTTCCGAGCACCACGTTGTCGTATCGGTGGGAGCCGGCTCCGTGGTTGGCGATCTGTCGCACCCGGGCCACGAACTCGGCGTCCGAGGACGTGACCATTCCCGCATCCCCGAAGGCCCCGAGGTTCTTGCCCGGATAGAAGCTGAAGCACGCGGCGTGGCCCAGAGACCCCGTCCGACGGCCGTTCCATTCCGCGCCGTGCGCCTGGGCCGCGTCTTCGAGAACCGGCAGCTCGTGCCGGCGGGCGATCTCGCTGATGGCGGTCATGTCCGCCGGGTGGCCGTAGAGGTGGACGGGGAGGATGAGCTTCGTGCGGGGGGTGATCGCGGCCTCGAGCCCCGACGGATCCATCGTGTACGTGGCGGTGTCCACGTCGACGAACACCGGCGTCGCACCCACGAGCAGGATCGCCTCGCCGGTGGCGATGAACGTGTTGGCGACGGTCACGACCTCGTCCCCGGGCCCGATCCCGTAGGCCCTCATGGAGATGTGAAGCGCGTCCGTGCCGTTGGCCACAGCACAGGCGTGGGTCGTGCCGCAGAAGTCGGCGAACTCGTCCTCGAGCAGCGTCACGTCCTTGCCGAAGACGTAGGCGGTGCTCTCGAGGACTCGCGTCATGGCTTCGTCGATCTCCGGGCGGATGCGCTCCAGCTGGGCCTTGAGATCGACGAGGGGGATGTGGCGCGACTGGGTCATGGTCGTCTGGCTCCTCCTCACCAGCTCATCATGCTAGCCCCGGGTCGCCGACCCGGCAAAATGCGGGGTGCGGCCTTCGTGCCGGGGAGCACGCCGCGGCATCGCGATCAGGCTTTCGGCGACAGCACGTGGTCGATTGTCGCGTCCAGGCTCGGGGCGAGCAGGTCGGGGGCCGATGCGGCCAGGGCCTCCCGATTGGGGAAGCCGCCGGGGATTCCCACCGCGAAGACCCCGGCCGCTTTCGCCATCGTCACGTCCTCCGGACTGTCGCCGACGTAGACCGCTTCCTCGGGGCGGGCTCCCACCTTCTCGAGGGCGACGAGAAGCGGCTCGGGGTGGGGCTTGCGCTCCCGGGTCTCGCCCCCGCAGACGACGGCAGGCCCGAAGAACTCCGCGACGGAGTGAGTCACGATCTCCCGTCTCACCCGAGTGGCCTCGCCGCTGGTGACCAGGCCCTGGGCCAGTCCGTGCTCGGAGAGCCGTTGGAGTGCGGCCCGGGCGCCGGGCAGCAGGTCACGCGGCTCTTCCTCGTAGAAGCGGGTCCACATCGCGTCCGCCTCGGGCCACCGGTCGCGGGGAAGGCCAATCGCCTCGTAGGTGCGATACCAGTTGGGCGCGTAGGTCCTGCGGTAGCTGTCCCGGTCGTAGGCGATCCCGTAGGTCGAGAACACCTTCACGTAGCACCGGTAGCTCTTGGCAGCCGAGTCGACGAGGGTGCCGTCCCAGTCGTAGAGGACCGCTCGCAGTCCGTTGCCGGGGCCCTTCACGGCGCCGATGTTACCTCGAAAGCGTAAAATGCCGGCCGGTGTCATCCACTCCGCCGCCGGAGGCCGCCGGCCTCCTGGCTCTCGCCGCTCTTCTCCTGCTGCCGGGGCTCCTGGTCGTGCGAGCGCCCTGGACGGCGGTCCCGGCGCTCTCGCTGGCCTTCTGGGCTCTCAGCTGGTGGTGGTTGCCCTTTGCCGCGCGCTCGCGGGTCCTTGCTGCCGCCCTGGTCGTCTTCGCGGTTCTGGCTCTCCTGCGGCTCCTTCCCAGGCACACGGTGGCCCCTCCTCCCGGCCACATCGGGCCCCTCCCCCCGCCTCCCATCGCGGGTCCGACCACCGGAGACGTTCCCCGGCTGCGGACCGCGCCCTCCCTGGTGATCGTCGGCCTCGCCCTTGCGATGCTCGTCCCCCTGCCCTTCGAGCATCACGCGCCCGGACCCGAGATGGCCTTCCACACCACGTCGGCGCGACTCCTCCTGTGGCGCGACGACGCTCCGGCGACCTACGAGCCCTTGCTTCCCGTGGGTCCTTTCGGAGCACATTCGCCCGCGCTGCCGACGCTCGCCGGCGATCTGGCGCACATCGCCGGCCTCGATCCTGCCAGGGCCGTCCTGTTGATCGTCCTCGCTTCCCACGGCCTCGTCGTCCTCGGTCTCTACGCGCTGCTCTCTGCCGTGCGGCTGCGCCCCTCTGCGGCCGCCGTGGCGGCCCTGGTGGGGCTGGCGGTGATCCCCTCCGGGGTCCTGGCCATGTGGGGCGCAGGCGGACCCGTGCTGGCCCTCGGCCTCGGCCTGTCGGCGGCAGCGCTCGTGCTCGGTCACACGTCGCGACCGTCCGCGGTGGCCGCGGGGATGCTCCTGGGAGCGGCTGCCCTGGCCCAGCCGCTCCTGGCCCTGGCGGTTGGAGCGGGGATCGCGACGGCTGTCTTCGCGGGCGCCGCGCGCCAGGCCCGATCGGATTCCGTGACGGCCGGTGGTGACGCTCGCTCGCTCACTCGGGCGGCGCGCGTCCGGCTCGGCCTGGTCTGCGCAGTCTCCCTTGGTCTCGCCGGTCCGAGACTCTTTCCGCTGGCCCGCGCGCTGTCGGTCGACGAGGCCCTGGGCGTGCTCGGCTCTCCCCGCACGCATGAAGTCGTGGACCTCCTGTCGGGGCTGATGCTGGTGCCGCTCGTGGCCCTTCTCGCGCGAGGGTTCCCTCAGGGAACCAGACTCTCCCGAGTCGTGATGGTGGGTCTCGTCACGACAGTTGCGGTCGTCGTCCTCGTGCGCACCCATGGCTGGATAGCGAGCGGTCAGCTCGCTCCTGAGAGCCGCCGGGCTCTCTCGCGTCTCGCCCGGACGCCTCGTCCCCTGGAGGTGGTCTGCGCCCCGGAGTCGCTGGTGGACTGGGTGCCCGCCCTGGCGGGTCGCCCGGCCGGCGGGGTGGGTGTGGGCGCACCACGGCCGTGGGTGCCCCGCGCTCTCCGAGAGGAGCTGGCCCAGAGCCCCGTTCCGCCGTGCACCAAAAAGTTGGACGGCTCGGCTCAGCAGCCATGACAACCTTTGACGCCCGGGACAGGAACAGCCACCTGAGCGTCTTCGTAGTAACTGGTTAGACGGGGGGGGTGGCGCGCGACGGGGTGACGGCGCGCTCGAGCCGCTCAAGTGCCCCCAGAGCGACTCGATGCGCGGTCCGTTGTGTCGGGCGCCACTATCCCCGCCTTTTTTTTGTCCAGTCGGCGTATGATCGACAACTCCGTGACAAAGAACAGATCTAGGAGCTGGGTCCGGTGGCTGAGCCGGATCGCGATCGTGATGGTTACAGGCTTCCTCCTGTTCGTGTTCGGCTGGGTTCCCTACTTCCTGGGCGGGCTGACCACGACGCGCCGCTTCCAGTTCCCGGACAAGGAGAATGCCGGGATCACACCGGCCTCGTTCGAGCTCCCCTTCGACGAGGTCAGCTTTGGCTCCGGAGAGGGAGTCACTCTCGAAGGATGGTGGGTCCCGGTGGCCGAGCCCGCGGGAACCGTGGTGATGGTGCATGGGCTCAACCGCTCTCGTATCGAGATGGTGAAGAAGGTCCCCTTCGTGCACGAGCTCGGTTGGAACGCGCTCCTGTTCGATCTACGCCACCACGGAGAGAGCGGAGGGAAGGCCACCACCTTCGGGGTGCGCGAGAAGGACGATGTCCGCGCCGCCGCCGACCTGGCACGGGAGCGTTCAGCGGGTCCGGTCGTCGTCTGGGGGGTCTCTCTCGGCGGGGCGGCGGCCTTGCTCGCCGCCGCTGACGACCCCCACGTCAGCGGGGTCATCTGCGACAGCAGCTTCCGGAGTCTGCGAGACACCGTCACACACCACATGCGGGAGCTCCGTCACTGGCGCTGGTGGCTGCGGGTGGTGCCCTCGTGGCCCGTGACGGACCTGTTGCTCTACTGGATGGGCCGCAAGGGAGGCTTCGACACCGAAGCCGCCGACGTCCTGACCGCGGCCGCTCGTCTCGCCGACCGCCCCGCCCTCTTCGTGGCCAACTCGGACGACCGGCGGATGCCCAGCCAGATCGCATTCGACCTCGCCGAGGCAGTCGGGCCGAGCGCCGAAGTGCTGATCGTGCCGGGCGAAAGCCACGGCGGCGCCTGGCGAGACGGGGGTGCCGCATACGAGATCGCCGCCGCCGCGCTGCTCGAGGCGGCCGGCCAGACGACCAAGACCGCCCGGTTGGCGGCGACGATGAGCACCCCAGAATGAGGAGCCGAAAGTGAGCCAAGAAAAGCCACCCCACCAGCCGTTCCCCGAGGACGAGAATGGAGCGGCCCGGCCCCAGCCGAGCTCTTACACCATGGTCGAGCCCCGCTTCAGGGAGATCTACTTCCAGTTCTACAAGGAGACCTACAGGCCCTCGGCCATCGACCGTAAGACCAAGGAGCTGATCGCGATCGCGGCGAGCCTCACCGCGAAGTGCCAGGGCTGCCTCGAGGGACACATCAAGAAGGCGCTCAAGTTCGGGGCCACGCCCGAGGAGGTCTCGGAGGCGATTGCCATCGCCATCGGCGTCAACGCCGCGGCAATCGTCGATCTTTCCGACATCGCGGCCGAGAACACCGGCATCCGGCTGTTCGGGAACGGCGCCGGCTCCGGCCGCTAATCAACGGCTCCTCCCGCCGGTTTCGTCAGGGAGTGTCTGGCTAGGCCTTGCTGGCGACGTACTCCGCGACGGCGAGGGCCAGTATCCCGGACAGGGCCTCGAAGGACGCCTCGCCCTCCTCGACGCTCGCCGCGGTGGGATCTCCGAAGTAGGCGTCCTCGCCACCCGCTTCGGCGAAGGTCTTTGCCCCCTTCTTGAGGGGCGCCGCCAGACCGTCCATGGGCGGAAGGCTGATGCGCTCCTTCTCGCGCACCTGGTCCCTGGCGGCCGCCATCATGAGCGAGGTCTCGAAGCTGCCGCCGTGATCGCCGGCGCTGAACGCCTTGCCGAGTTGCTCGACCCAGCGCTTCTTCGCGAAGTCGGTGAGGCAGACGTGGGCGCCCGCCTTCTCCGCCTCCTCCACCGCCTTCTTGAGCGCCTCGACGTTGGCCGACTCCTGGTTCATGTTGACCAGCGCGATGGCGCGGAACGACTTCGACAGGGCGATGCAGACGTCGCGCACCAGGGCGATTACGGTCTCCGGCGGCAGGCTCACGGTGCCGGGGAACTCCGCCCCGAGCTCGGAAACCGAGAAGGTGACCGGGGGCATGATGAGAGCGTGCAGGCCTCTCTCCTCCAGCTTGGCAGCGCCACGTCGGGCCAGCACCACGGCGATGATGGTGTCGGTCGTGACCGGAAGGTGAGGGCCGTGCGCCTCGGTCGTCCCCACGGGCAGAAGCGCGATGGGACGCTTCTCCTTCAGCGTCTCTTCCACTTCGGTCCACGTCATCTCGTTCATCAACAGGTTCTCGGCCATGATCCTCGAAGGGAGTCTCCTCCCAACCTTTGCTCCTTCGCTCTTTCAGGGGTTTGTTGCGTCGGTCGTCTCGATCCGTCTTTATACTCGATCGAAACCGCCCATGCCAGCCCGCTCCGCTCTCGACGCGTTCATCTTCGGCCTTGCTGCGCCCGGTGAAGCTCGAGCTGGCTGGCCAGCAGCGCCAGCCGCAGGCCGATCCGGCTGAGCAGGAAGACCTGGAAGAGGGCGAAGGCCACGAGCTGGCTCTTCCAGCCCACCACCAGAAGCCGAGCGTCGATGGAGGCCCACGCTCCGAACAGCACCAGGGCGAGGAGGAGGACGGCGCCGTACTGACCGGCGCTCGCCGCCAGGTTGCGGCTGCAGAAGCCCAGGCTCGAGACGAAGGCGAGCGCGGCGCTCTGGCGCTCTTGCTGCACCACGATGACCCGGGCGAAGGAAGCCACCATGTGGACGAGGAGGATGGCGAGCAGGAGGAGAAAGTGGCGCCCCAGGAGGAGAGCCAGGGCGGTCTCTTCCGACACCGCCTCCCGGGCCAGCTCGTCCACCCACCGGGCGAAGGGGACGTTAGCGGCGAACACGATCCCGACGAGGCCCAGCCCGAGCAGGCCCACCCGGATGAGACGACCGAAGTAGAAGCCGGAGCCGTGAATGAGACCCCTCAGGGTCCATCCCCCTTGCGGGGCCCGAAACACGCCGAGCAGCCCCCCGGTGAGAAAGGTCTGCACGACGAGATAGAGGACACCCAGCCCGAGGAGCAGGGGATCGAGCCCTCGGGGCCGTCTCGCCAAAAGCAGCGCCGCATGCGCCTCTTTCCCAGCCTCCCGAAACACCCGGCCCGGCACGAAGCCGCGCAGGAGCAGGTCCACGTTTCGCGCCGCGAACCCCGTCCCGAAGACGTCGGGGGCGAGGCTCCGGGTGTAGCCCTCCTGGTCCTCGGACCAGTGCGTCCACCAGTCGTGGTCGAAGCCGTACATCATCGACGCGGACACGCCGGTGTGGTCGAGGTCGCGCTCGAGCTGGGAGGCGAGGGGAAGGGCAACGAGGAGCGCCAGGGCGATGTTCACCGAGAAGGCAACGACCACGAGCCCCCAGTTCCGACCCAGTCCCGTGAAGCCGCGACGGAGTGCCTCGAGCATCAGCCCACGACCATCTGGAGCTCCAGGAGATTCTGGAGCCAGAACATCCAGCGCGCTGCCCACTTGGTGGCCGCCCGGCGGGCCGGGCCCCGGCTGGCGATCCACTGGTTGTTGGCCCGATCGACGTCGAAGGCGAGCTTGCCAAGGGGGTCCACGTGCGCCATGACCACCCTCTGGCCGGTGTATTCGAAGCGCATCCAGCGTTCGCGGCCGTCCCAGAGCTCGTCGATCGAGCTCCCATCCGCCAGATCGATCCTCAGCTCCACCGGCATCCGCACGGCGCCCTTGCGGATCACCGTCACCCGGGAGGCCCACTCGCCGGCGCCTGCGTCGTCGTTCGACGCCGCCGGCGGGGCCGGGGAGAGCTCGCCGTCGGGCCCTTCGAACCAGCCCCCGGGCGGCGCCAGCCGGCGCGTCTCGACCTTCACCGCGTAGTCGCAGAGCCCGCTCGAGAAGAACGTCTCCTCGAAGAACCACCGCCAGTCCTCGCCGGTCACCTCCGCGACCACCTCGATGAAGTCTTCGGTCGTCGGATGGGCAAAGCGGTAGCGGCGCGCGAACGTCCGCAGGACGCGGATCATCGTCTCCTCGCCGAGGAGCGCCTCGAGGGTCTGCAGGGTGAGCGCCGGCTTGCCGTAGGAGTTGGTCCCGTACGACTTGCGATCGCGATACCTCCAGCCCGGGCGGGCCATGACGTCCTTCTCGCCGTCGTGCCTGAGACCGGGGACGCGATCCGACCCTCGCATGACCCAGACTTCGGGGGCGATCGCCGGCCAGCCCGTCTTGCGACCCTGTCGATGGCCGCCGCCGAAATAGCGCTGAGCAACGCCCCGAGGTCCCAGGGCGTGGTTCAGTGCCTTGGCCGTCATGTACGTGTTGATGCCCTCGTCGAGCCACGCCTCCTCGAACTCGTTGTTGCCCACGAGGCCGTACCAGAACTGATGGCCCGCCTCATGAATCGTCACGCTCTCCGGACTCTGCAGGACTGGCGGGGCGAGAACGCTCGTGCCTCCGGTGAAGAGGGTCGGGTACTCCATGCCCCCTGAGCTCGACCCCCAGGCAGGATCCACCACCGTGATCTGGGCGTAGGGATAGGGCGCCGACCACGTGCCGTATGTCCGGAGCGCGATCTTCGTCGCCTCGATGTAGCGCTCCGAGTGCTGCTCGTGCTCCGGCTGGACGAGGAGGCGGATCGCTACGGGGGGGTAGCCGAGCTCGTCGAACGTCGCGACTCGCTCGAGGAATCGGCGACTGGTGGTCCAGGCGAAGTCGTGGACGTCCTCCTGAACGTAGTGGTGGGTCTCGGTGCCGTCTGCGTTCGCGGTCTTCTCTTCGCGCCGACCCGTCGCACCCACCACGAAGCCCCGGGGAACCGTGAGACGGACGTCGTAGACGCCGTAGTCGGAGAAGAACTCGGTCACCGCGTAGAACGGGTGGCAATTCCACTCGCCGTTCCAGAAGACGCCGATCTTCGGGAACCACTGGGCGATGAAGTGGTAGTCGTGCACCCAGCCCGCGCGCCCCACCGTGCCGTAGGGGATCCGCGAGGTCCACTCGATTCCGAAGCGCACGGTCTCGCCAGGCGCCACAGGGGACTCCGAGCTTACCTCCATCACCGTGCGATCGTCCTGGTTGCCGTCGGGGTGGAGGTGGCGCAGGGACGGAGTCAGGTCCTCCTCGGCGCCGCCCTCGTGGAGCCGTCGGACGGAGTGGACGTCGATCCAGCCGAAGAGCCTCTCGTCCTGCTCCTCGTGTGCGGCCCAGCGGCGGCTGTCACCCCGGGCCGTCGTCGACAGCGTGTTCCGGAAGGCGTTCCAGTAGAGATGAAACGGGAATGTCGAGAGCGCCTGGTCGCTCGTGTTGCGCCACTCGAGGACGAGGCTGCCTTCGAGCGTTCGCGTGTCGGGCTCGAGGCGGGCCTCGATGGTGTAGCTCGCGTTGCGCGGCGAGCGCTCGGGCAGAGGGGGCAGGCCGGGGGCGTCCGGGCCGGCGACGGGGGGAAGGGGCAGGGCTGTCGACGGGACGGTGTCGGCGCGGGTGCCCGGCCAGGCCAGGGCGATCAGGCTCAGGCCGACGACGGCGGCACCGAAGGATCGAGGGCTCATGGGTCGTGGTCCCTAGAAGCGAATCGCAATGCCGATTGTGGCTTGCAACCAACGGGGCTTGAACTCGATCGGGTCCAGCCGTACGAGAAGGCGCCGGAGAAGGGCCTCCTGCAGCGGAGGGAGCGCCTCGGCGTCGAGGGGCTCCCACGAGTACGTGCGCGTCGGGAAGAAAAAACCCCGGCCCTCGAGGATGAGGGCGCCCCGTTCGCCCAGGCCGATCTGGAGACCGAGCCCCAGGTTGCCCCCCCAGGAGCTCTCGGACTCCTCCTCCGAGGCACCGTGCAGGTGGATCGTGGCGATCTCCAGCTCGTTCGTCTCGAGGTTCACCGCGACGACGCCGAGGGCCACCTGCTGATCGATGGCAAACTGCACGTTGCCGAGGCGACTGAGCCCACCGGACGCGGTGAAGCGCAGCGACTCGCCCCCGGAGCGCAGCTTGAGATTGAACGACCAGGGCGTGAGCGCCTTCAAGTCCGCGGTGGCCTTCTCGAGCTCGAGATCCGCCAGCACGGGGTCGAACGGCTCCGGCAGATCGACCCGGACGGAGTAGGTGTTGCTCAGCGTCTCGACGCTCATGTCCGCGCTGTCCAGCCGCACCTCCAGCCCGAACCTGTCTGTCGCGTACAGGGTCATCCCACCGGCGAAGAGGAGCCCGCCCGAGGCCTCGAGCTGGAACTCACCACTCTGTTCGATGGCCACGCTCGGTATGGGGATATCGACCGGGCCGGAGTCGTAGCCGAAGGTCTGGCTGTAGAAGGGGAACGTGTACCCGGCGTACCCGGCCAGCTCCAGCTCGGCGGCGCCGGCCAGGACCGGCGCGGCGAGCACGGCGACGAGCACAGCCAGAACCCTTCTCATGGACGGGAGTCTAGCAGGTCAGTCGTCGTCCCTCGCGGGGGCTGGCTCGCCGTCCGGCTCTGCCCCGTCCGGTCCCATCTCGTCCTCGATGCCAAGGTTGATCAGCCGGCGCTGGAGCGCGTCGAAGCCCCGCCGGTCCGGAGGCTCGTCGTCGCGGAAGGCCTCCAGGATCTCTTCGAGCTGCTCGATCCGATGGGCGAGCTTCCGGATCACCTCGATGTCGAGAGTGGCCTGACCGGAGGCGGCGCGCGAAAATGCCTTCTCCTCGCCGTATGCCCCGAGGATCTCGACGAGGCGGGAGCTGAGACTGTCCGCTGCCTCCACGAGCTCGGCCTGGAAGAACGAGTCCGTCACCAGGTTGATTCCGTCCTGGATGTCCTCCTCCGGCCAGTCCTCGCGGAGCTGGGCCCATGCCCCGGGCGAAAGCACGAAGCCGTCCGCGCCCTCCTCCACCGCCGCCGCTATCTCGCCACAGAGATCCACGATCCGTCCCATGACCCGCTCTCCTTGAATGACACCAGGGCACTAGTCTCGGGGCCTCGACCGGCGTCGTCAAGGGATTCCCCCTCCCTGCCCGTTCGTGAGACGTGGTCGAACGTGGGATCACTCGTTCGCCCGGCCGTTGACGTCATTTGACGTTTCGAGGCAACGTTCTCGGCCCGCCAGCGTTTATATAGAGTGCGGGGTAGGCGACACCGCCCTGCCAAGGGAGGCTCCATGAGTGGCACGTCCGCAAACCGCATTGCTTCTGCGACGTTGGGACTGGCGTCCGCGTTGTTCCTGGCGGCGCCGGCTGCCGCCGACGACGCCGAGATCCGGAACCGAGTCGAGAAACGTTTCGCCAAGGCGGGGCTCGAGCAGGATACGGACATAGAGGTCCGTGTCGAAGACGGGGTGGTGCACCTCGAGGGGATCGCCCTGAGCCTCCATGACGCCCGCGAAGCAGAGCGGCTGGCGCGCAAGGTGGCGAAGACGGTCATCAACGAGATCCGGGTCTTCCCCGAGCGGCCCCGGAGTGACCGCAAGATCAGGAAGGACGCCGAGAAGGCGATCCACTCGTTCGCACGCTACGGAGTGTTCGATGCCGTGGATCTCCGGGTCGACTCCGGTCTCGTGAGCCTGCACGGTTTCGTCCTGGACGACGGACGCCGTCGCGACCTCGAAGATCGCCTGGCTCGTATCGACGGCGTTCGCGACGTCCACAACGACCTGAGGCTGCAGGGCCGCTCGGCGTACGACGAGCGCCTGCGGCGTCAGCTCTACGCGCGGATCTACAACGACCCGCTGTTCGTGCGGTACGCCTCCTGGCCCGAGCCCCCGGTGCGGATCTTCGTGGACCGTGGCCGGGTGACTCTTGCCGGCACGGTGGCCAGCAGGGTGGAGCAGACCGCGCTCGGCTTGATGGCCAGGGAGAGCCTGGCATTCAGCGTGCAGAACGGCGTGCAGGTCGAGAGCGACAGGCCCAAGGAAGACAGCCCTCGGAACGAAGGCTGAGAGACGCTCGCCCATCCGTCGCGAGCTGAATCAGGACTTGCCGGTGCCGATGGTCTGGTCGTCCTCGGGCCTCAGGTAGGTCCGTTTCGATCGGCGAGGGTCCGGCCGGAGGGCCCACGCCTTGATCGCGTCGTCGTCGACCTTCTCGAGGGGCGTGTAGCGAGGGTGGTGCGAGTCCTCACAGGGGTCGTTGTGACGGGAGTTGTACGCGAGGATCAAGGTCCAGCGTGGCCGCTCCGAGGTGTTCGGCCCGGAGGCGTGGAGCAGGTTCGAGTGGAAGAAGAGGGCGTCGCCGGGCTCGGCCTCGAAGCGAACGAGCTCGAGCCGTTCGCGGGCGGCGGCGACCCGCACGGGATCCGCCCCGGTCTGCTCGCCGAACCGACCGTGCTCGACACGCCCCATCAGGTGGGACCCGCGTAGCACCTCGAGGCAGCCGTTGTCACGGTCGGCTCGGTCCACGGCGATCATCACGCTCAGCATGTCGGGGTAGAGGCAGCCGTTCTGGTACCAGTATCCGTAGTCCTGGTGCCACTCCCACGCCCCTCCCACCCGGGGCTCCTTGAGCATCATCTTCGCGTGGTAGTGGTACACCTCGTCACTCAGCAGCTGCTCTGCGCCGTCGACCACGCGCCGGCAGCGCGAGAACATGCCGTAGAGGTCGTCGCCGGGATGGTTCCAGAGAGTCAGCCGGCTCTCGCGTCCCGCCGCGTCCCTGACCGGGAGGTGACGGGTCGCAAGCTCGGGATCCTCCCGAGCGAAGCGGCCCAGGAGCTCCATCTCCTGGGGGTCGAACCATCCGCGCTTGATGATGAAGCCATCGCTGGCGAAGGCGCGGAGATCGGCCGGGTCGAGCGGTCCATCCATGGCGAGCCTCCCTCTCCCCGCGGATTCTAGCCTGCCCCCGGGTCGGCCTTCGCGGCGGAGACGTCCACCCAAACCATCCAACGGATTGACGCCGCCCTTGGCCATGACATACGCTCGTAAACTGTCCGTTTCGGGACCCTTCCGGCCCCCGCACGAATGACCCAGGATCTTCTTTTCATCTGCTCGCTCACGCTTCAACGGGAGGCGTCGTAAATGCCATTCGATGCCGTTCTGCCGCTGGTCCTGGGGATCAGCATCGTGTCGCTGGGTGTGGCCTTCGTCCTGGCCCGCCAGGTGCTGGCCGCCGACACCGGCACTCCCGAAATGCGCGAGATCTCGGACGCCATTCGAGTGGGGGCCGAGGCTTTCCTCTCCCGCCAGTACCGCACCATCGCCGCGCTCTCGCTGGTCGCGGGGGCTGCGATCTTCGCCTTCTACTTCTTCAACCGCGACGTGCCCAACATCGAGCAAATGGGAGTCGGCACGTTCTGGAAGGTGACGATCTCCTTCATCATCGGGGCGCTGTGCTCCGCCGTTGCCGGCTTGATCGGGATGTTCGTTGCCGTCCGTGCCAACGTCCGCTGCGCCACCGCCGCAATGACCAGCCTCAACAAGGCCCTCCAGATCGCGCTGCGGGGCGGCGCGGTGTCCGGCCTCGCGGTGGTTTCGATGAGCCTCCTCGGCGTGGGCGGGCTCTTCTGGTTCTTCGGCGGAATGCAGGACCACGAGCACGTGCCGCTGCAGATCGTCGGCTTCGGCTTCGGCGCCAGCTTCGTGGCGCTCTTCGCCCAGCTCGGGGGCGGAATCTACACCAAGGCGGCCGACGTCGGCGCCGACCTCGTGGGCAAGGTCGAGGCGGGGATCCCCGAGGACGACCCCCGCAACCCTGCCGTCATCGCCGACCTCGTGGGCGACAACGTGGGCGACTGCGCCGGCCGCGGGGCGGACCTCTTCGAGTCCACCGCCGCCGAGAACATCGGGGCCATGATCCTGGGCATCGCGCTCTTCCCGGTGTTCGGGATAGGCGGGATCCTCTTCCCGCTCCTCGCCCGGGCCTTTGGCCTCATCGCCACCATCATCGGCGTGCTCAGCGTGAAGATCACCGAGGACGAGGACCCGATGAACGGCCTCAACCGGGGCTACCTGGTCACCACCATCCTGGCCATGATCGGCTTCGCGGCGGCGGTGTACATGCTGCTGACGCCGCTGCCGGGTGTGACCACGGAGTCGCACCCCCACTTCCTGCTCCTCGCCGGCGTAGTCGGCATCCTCACCGCCTACGCCTTCGTCTGGATCACCCAGTACTACACCGAGTTCAAGTACCGCCCGGTGGCGTCGATCGCGGAGGCCAGCCGTACCGGGCCCGCCACCAACATCATCAGCGGCCTCGCGGTGGGCTTCGAGTGCACGGGCCTGCCGGTCGTCGTGATCTCCATCGCGCTCATGGCCTCGTACAAGTTCGGCCAGCTCGCCCTGCCCGGCGTCGACGGGGCCGGCCTTTACGGCACGGCGGTCGCCACCATGGGGATGCTCGCCCCTTGCGCCTACATCCTGGCCATGGACACCTTCGGTCCCATCACCGACAACGCGGGCGGCATCATCGAGATGTCGAACCAGCCCGAGGAGGTCCGGGCCAAGACCGACCGCCTCGATGCCGTGGGCAACACCACCAAGGCCCTGACCAAGGGCTACGCCATCGGCTCGGCGGCGCTGGCCGCCTTCCTGCTTTTCCGCGCCTACCTGGACGAAGTGGCGAAGATCACCGGTGAGCACGTGGGGGTCGACCTCACCCGCGTGCCCGTCTTCGTGGGGGGGCTCATCGGGGCCACCCTCGTGTTCGTCTTCAGCGCCCTGGCCATCAAGGCGGTGGGGAAGGCCGCCCAGGTGGTCATCGGCGAGGTGCGCCGCCAGTTCAAGGAGCACCCGGGGATCATGGAGGGCACCGAGAAGCCCGACTACGCGCGCATCGTCGACATCGTCACCGCCAGCGCCCTCAGGGAGATGGTGGCGCCGGGCCTGCTCGCCGTGCTCACCCCCGTGGCCGTGGGCTACACCTTCAAGCACCTCTCGCCCTACGGGCAGGTCGGCGCGGAGTCGGTGGCCGCGCTCCTGATGGTCGGCACGATCACCGGCGTCCTGATGGCCACCATGATGAACAACGGCGGCGGTGCCTGGGACAACGCCAAGAAGTTCATCGAGTCCGGGGAGTTCAAGGTGGACGGCCAGGTGGTCGGGAAGGGCTCCGAGACGCACAAGGCTGCGGTCGTGGGCGACACCGTGGGCGATCCCTTCAAGGACACCGCGGGCCCGTCGCTGCACGTGCTGATCAAGCTGCTGGCGACGATCACGCTGGTCCTCGCACCCTTGTTCATTCTCTAGGAGCGGGCCAGCAGGCCTTCAAGCGGTCCGGTCCTCGCTGCTCAGGATCGGGGGGAGCAGGGAGTGGGATCGGGGGTAGGCAGCGAGCGCCGTCGCCGGGCCTGGTTCGGCCTCGTGGCCGGGGCCCTGGCTGGCTTCATAGCAGTCGATCTCGATCTTGCCTCGCTCATCTCGTACTGGGGAGACCGGACTGTCCTGGTTCCCGTGGCCGCCTTCATCGGGGCGGCCATCTGGCCCACGTTCCTCCGCCGCCTGGCCATGGCGGGGCTCGCCCTTCTCGCCGGTCTCTGGCTGGCCGTCGCCTTCACACCCCTCACGATCTGGATGGCGGAGGGGCTCGTGAGGAGGGATCCGATCAAGGCCGGCGACGCCGTCTTCGTATTCGCCTCCCGGGTCCAGATGGACGGGGAGCCGACGACCGCGGCGATGAGCCGGCTGCTCCGGGGGCTGGAGCTGGTCGGCGAAGGCCGCTCCACCGAGCTCGTCGTGTCCGAGGTGCGGGGTGGAGTTCGGTCGAGGCCGATCGCCGAGGACTGGGTCGAGCGGTTCGTCCCGAGCGCGCGTGTCACGGCCGTGGGACCGATCCTCAACTCCCACGACGAGGCCGTGGCCGTGGCCCGCCTCTTTCGCGAGCGGGGGTGGACGCGCGTTCTGGCGGTGACCTCGCCGACCCACACGCGACGGGCGTCCGCAGCGCTCGAGGCACAGGGCCTCGAGGTCATCGCCGTTCCCGCCATCGAGACCAGCTTCGACCTCGAGCGCCTCGAGTTCCCCGGGGATCGACGCGAGTCCTTCAGCAACCTCGCCCACGAGCACCTGGGCCTGATCGTGTACCGGTACCGGGGCTGGATCGACTAGCGAGAATAGCTACTTGGCCGTGAACGTGACCTTGAGGGCTGTGTTGCCCCAGAGCAGCTTGACCCGCCCTTCGTTGCCCTCGGCCTTCACATGGATGGTGAAGGTCTCGGTGGCCTCTTCGGTCTTCGAAGGCGTGAGCGAGACGTCCGCGACTTTTTCGCGATCCTCTTTGGCGAGCACGTTCATCACCCATTTGCCGGCCTCTCCCTTGGTCGCCGTGAGGATGTAGGTGCCCTTGGGCACGCTCACACCGCCGAAGTCGAGATCGATCTCGGTCGTGAGGCTGGTGGCCGCATCGGAGCCCAGGCGCCAGGACTGGCCTGCCTTTGCCTGGGCGAGCATGTCTCGGCCCTTCAGGCTCGGCCGACCGTACTCGATCGACACGGACTTGCCGGCGACCGTGGCCTTGGCCTCGCCCCGGGGGTTGGCCTGCGGGAACGCAGGGACGGCCAGACCGGCGAGGGCGGCCACGAACAAGAAACGCTTCAGCATCAGGGATCTCCTCTATCGATGAAGGTTCGAATCATAGGTGCCCGAAGCGGGCGAGGCAACCGCCAGGGTGCTCAGTCGTTCTCGAAGGGATGGGGCGGCGGCTTGGGGTCGGATTCCGCCCGCTTTCGAGCCTCCTCGAATTTCTTGTCGAGGATCTCGCTCGAGTGGCGAGTCTGCTGGACGGACCTGGCGAATTTCTGGTCCAGGACGCTCCGGCGCGAGTCGACCCTGCGGACGAGGTCGTCGAAGTCCTTCGGCCTGGGCTTCTTCTTGTCGGCCCAGATCACGGAGCTGGTCCCCGGATCCACCTTGAGGAGCGCGTCGCAGCAGGGACAGACGATGTCGAGCGCCTCCAGCATGACACCGATTCTAGCAGCCCGCTCCTGTCTCCGCGGGGAGCCCTCGATCTCCCGGGCACCGACCCGGGCTCTCTGCCGCGACAACGTGCGACTTAAAAGTGAAAACCGTTTTCATTATCATCGAGATGATGGCGGATGGCATCTCCCTTGGAGCGGACGGCGTCGCGGTCTCGGCCCGAGCCATGACGCACTGCGAGTGCACCGAGCTCTCGTTCGACGAGATCTTCCGGCGCATGCGCGAGGGACGCCTCAGCTTCGACGAGACCTGCCGGCGCATCGGCTGCGGCCGCCTCTGCACCGCCTGCCTCCCCGACCTCCGCGCCCGGGTCTGGCAAGACTCGCTGAGCCGGGTTAAGATCGGCTGGTCGGAGAACCGGGCGTTCGCCCGGCCCACGAGGGAGAAGCTATGAAGGGCAACGACGAGGTCATCCAGATCCTGCAGGACGTGCTCTGCGCCGAGCTCACTGCTGTCAACCAGTATTTCATTCACGCCCGCATGTGCGAGAACTGGGGCTACGCCAAGCTTGCCGCCTACGTCCGCAAGGAGTCCATCGAGGAGATGAAGCACGCCCAGGAGGTGATCGACCGCATCCTGTACTTCGACGGCGCTCCCAACGTGCAGAAGTACATGAAGATCAACGTCGGACTCGACGTGCCCGAGCAGTTTCACAACGATCTCGACCTCGAGCAGCAGGCGGTGCCCCGGCTCAACAAGGGGATCGAGGTCGCTCGCACCCAGGGCGACAACGGCACCCGAGCGCTCCTGGAGCAGATCCTCCGGGACGAGGAAGAGCACATCGACTGGCTCGAGGCCCAGCTGCACCAGGTCAAGGAGATGGGCGCCGAAAACTACCTCGCCCAGCAGATCGAGGGTTAGGTCTCAGAATGTTTTGGGGTCCAGGTGCTCTGTATGCTGCCAAATTGGACCCGCCTGGCCACTTCGGACCTGCTCATGTGACACGCGGCGGGTACCTGTTACTCGCATAGCGGATCAGGGGTTGCATCGACCCTGAGATGGGCCAAAAGCTACCCAGGGCTTTTGTTGACACTGTGCGTGCCGCGGGCGTCCGCTCTCGCACACATCCGTTTCGCTTTCCGTTCGGCTGGGATGCGGACGGGAGCCAGGTCTCCCGGACGGCCGGCAGCGGAGCCGGGGCGGTCACCGCCGCGTTCGTCTACGACGTTCGAGACAAGCTCGTCGAAGTCCAACAGGGGGCGGCCATCCTCGGGCGGTTCCAGTACGACTTCGGGGGGCGGAGAAACCTCAAGATCGGCGAGGCGGGCCTCCGCCAGTACGTCTACGACGACACGAGCCTCTTCGCCGAGTACGACAGCCTCGGCCTGCAGGTCGCCAAGTACGACTACGGCTCCGACCGCCTCATCGCCCTGACTCATCAGACGGAGGGCCGACGGTACTTCTCCCTCGACGGCCTGAGGAGCGTGGTGAACCTCACCGATGACGGCGGCGCCGTCGTTGCGAACTATCACCTGGACGCGTGGGGCAACTTTAGATTTCCGGCAGAGATCGCCGTTTCCCGCAACCGCTTCGGCTTCACGGGGCACTACTTCGACACCGAGACGGGCCTCTACAACGCCAAGACGTGCTACCTCGATCCCCGCCTTGGAAGGTTCTTGACGCAGGACTCGTTTCTCGGCCAGACAGACAACCCTCCGAGCCTCCACCGTTATTCTTACGGTTTTGCACGACCCACGTTCTACTGGGATCCCGACGGACGTACCCCGATAGAGATAGGCCATGTCTACATAGCTCGCGGATTCGACCCAATCACGGGAGAGGCGGTTACCTACACCGGCTCAACGCTTCAAAAGCTGAAGGTCCGTTTTGGGCGCCACAAGTGGAAGAAGTTCCTAAACGCTGAGACAACATCAATAGAGGTGGAGCAGACGCTGGCGGAGGCGGATGTTGAGGCCTCCAGGCGCGGCGCGAAGAACGAGGCCATCCGATCCCATGAAGAGGGGACAATGCGGCGGGTTTCGAAGGAAGACGCGCGCTCACTCAATGAGAGGAGGGCCGCTTCCAAGGAGCACGAGAGCGTATGGCGCGAGAGGCACAAGGTCCAGAGGGGGAAACGTTCACTCTACAAAGAAGCTACCGCGCCGCCACAAAACGCTCCCAAGGCCTCCACGGTCACCGAGTCAGGGTCGGCTAAGGCGGTGACAGAGGGAGCTTCTGAGGCAGCTGCCACTTCTGCGTCGACCCCCGGGAAACGTGGTGGCCTCGGAGCCAAACTCAAGGGTGGTGGCACCGCCGGCGTCTTCGCCGCCTTCGTTCTCTTCGATGCATATGCCATGAGTCGGGAGGAGGCGCTGGCTGGGTACGTAATGACCCCGTATCTCCTCGAGGATGAAGGCGGAGTCTTCGTGATTGAATCCGGCGGGACCCTGTTCTCGAAGGTGTACCAGAAGCGCTACCTTGAGGGTACCGCAGTATCCGTGGAGAAGAAGGAGTTTTATGAACTCCAGGACGAGGCTCACGCTCTCTGGGGCTACGTCGACTGGAAAGGTGATTGGGTGCCAGGCAAGCTACGAAAAGAACTCCCGATGATAGACTCCAACATGGGGATTTGAGAGTGGTCGAGTCTTGTTGGAAAAGAGCAGAAAAGGCTAGCTGACACTCATGTCGAGAGGATCATTCCCCAGGTCTGGGCCAGCGCTGCTCGGCTATGCGCTCTCCTTCGTCAATAGCGCCTTGAATGTCGAACTCTTCGGCTCTCCAAAGGAGATCCAGGACGAGCTTCGCGGTCGAAAGCTGGACTTGGCCGTTCTCGTCGCCCATCCCCAGACCGAGATAGAGACCGAAGAGGTCCTACGCGCTTCTCCTCGACTGACCCTGTCTGGGGGTCCACACGCCGAGACCATCATCGAATTGCTAGAGGCAATCCGAGAATCTGATCATCGAAAAGCGGCGACGATCTTGCGGCAGGATCCTGAGGCAGTACGATCTCCCCATTTCGGTGCTGGTGTCCCCCTGCTTGCGGCTGTTTCAGCTCGACGGGCCGATATGGTCGATCTCTTCCTCCAGGCAGGCGCAGGCATAGACGTTGCGGGAGAACTCGGCATGACGCCACTCCATTGGGCCGCGGTACTCGGGGCTGCCGAGATGGCGGGCACTCTCCTCGACGCTGGCGCAGAATCCGAGCGAAAGAGCTGGTTCTATGTCACCGCGGGGGAACTAGGGCCCATCAATGGCCGTGACGCCGTGGTTCGTCTGATCGCGGATCGTGACCCCGTCGACGCGACCGGTTTCTCGGTTGACCGGGTTCTGGAACGGATGCGCCATGACTGATCGCTCGCAGGCTCTTGAGTTCGGGTAGCACGCGGCGCGCCACAAGCGCACGGTCAGCGTTGAAGGTGTTTGTAACCGGCCCAGTCCTCGGTCTCAGGTACGTCGAAAGCCGCAGTCTCTACCGGTTCGCTTCTCCATTGTGCCGGTCGGAGCATCCGCGCCGTTCACGTGCGACCATTCTCGCCTCGTGAGCGGCCTCTTCATCTCTGACCCGTGGTTCTACGTGCTGGCGGTGCCGGTGGTGCTGCTGTTCGGCATCTCCAAGGGAGGCTTCGGCGGGGTTGCCGGCATGGTGGGGGTGCCGTTTCTCTCCTTCGTGATGCCGCTGCCGAAGGCGGCGGCGATCCTGCTGCCGATCCTGTGCGTGATGGATCTGTTCGCGATCAGGGTGTATCGGGGGCAGTACAGCGCCCCGAATCTTCGGATCCTCATGCCGGCGGGCGTGGTGGGGGTCGTTGCTGGGGCGCTGGCCTTCGGTGCTTTGGATGAACGATGGCTGCGCGTCATCGTCGGAGCGATTGCGGTGGCGTTTGCGCTGCATTGGGTGCTCGGGTTGGCCCTGCTGAGAGGACGTGATCCGGAAGCAAAATCACACGGGGTGTTGAGTGGGGCGTTCTGGGGGGTTGTCGGGGGCTTCACGAGTACGCTTGCGCATGCCGGAGCTCCTCCGGTGGCTGTCTACCTCCTGCCCCAGAGGCTGCCGCCCACGATCTTCGTGGGGACGACCGTGATCGTGTTCATGATGTACAACTACCTGAAGCTCATCCCGTACGCCTGGCTCGGGCAGTTGAGCGCCGACAACCTGGCAACCTCTGTCCTGCTGCTTCCTCTTGCTCCGATCGGGATCAAGCTGGGCCGCTGGCTGCGCGACAAGGTCAACGATGTCCTCTTCTATCGCATCGTCTACGGTCTGCTCCTGATCACCGGTCTCAAGCTGGTGAGCGAGGGGTTCGGTCTCTGAGGGCCGGGGGCGCCCTCCTGGGCGCCCGATCGCGGCGCTGGTTCCCGTCCCGCCGGGACGCTAGAGTAGCCTCTCGATGAAGTCACTTCGCGCGCTCGGGCTGTACGCGACCCTGACCGTTGTCCTCACATGGCCGTTCGCGGCCAACCTGCGGGTGATGGACGCAGGGGACTCGGCTTTCTTCGCATGGGAGATCGGCTGGACGATCCATGCGCTCCAGACCGATCCGGTCTCGTTGCCCCACGCGAACATCTTCCACCCGCTGCGCTACACGCTGGGGATGGACGAGCCGGTCTTCGGGACGACGCTGCTCGTCTTGCCCCTTGCGCTCTTCACCAACGACGCGGTGCTGCTCTACAACGTGGTCCGTTTGCTCACGTTTCTCTTCTCCGCCCTGACCGCCTACTGGCTGGCTCGCGAGCTCGGGGCGGGGGAGTGGGCGGCCCTTCTCGGCGGCGCTCTGTTCGCGTTCTCTCCGATCCGGACGGACCAGGTGGCGCATCTCTCGACGCTCGGGACGCAGTGGCTGCCGCTCGTGTTGCTGTTCGCCGTGCGCTTCTCCCGGAGCGGGAGGGCCCGCGATGTCCTTCTCTCAGCGCTCTTCTTCGTCTTGACGTTTGCGGCCTGCGGCTATCACGGCGTCTTTGCCCTGGCCGTCCTGCCGCCGGCGTTCCTGGTACTGCTGTGGGGGCGGTGGCGCCTCCTCCCGAAGGCCGTGCTGGCCACAGCGCTCGCTGGCCTGACGCTTCTGCCTCTCTACCTGATGCACAAGAAGGGTCTGGAGCCGGAGCACTACACGCGCGGCACCGAGGAGACGATCCAGTACTCGGCCCCCCTCGAGGCCTTCCTGGCGACGAGCTCGTGGAACTGGATGTACGGCGAGATCACCGACTTCACGCGCACGACGAGCTCCAACAACCTGTTCCCGGGGCTCGTGGTGCCGGGTCTGGCGCTGGCGGGTGCGGTGGTGCTGTGGCGGCGACGGGAGCGGCCGAGTCGAGAAGCGGTTGCGCTGGCGACCATGGCGCTCGTGGCCGCGCTCGTGGCGTTGGGGCCGCAGATCCGCGCGTTTGGGCATGACCTCGTGCCGGGCCCATGGGGCTTGCTACGGGACACGGTACCCGTTTTCCAGATGATTCGAGTGACGAGCCGCGCCGGGGCGCTCTTTGCGCTCCCGCTGGCGATGCTCGCGGCCCTTGGGCTGTCGGTGCTCCGCCCGCGCCCGATCGTCGTTGCGCTCGTGGCGGCGTTGGGCCTGGCCGAGACGCTCATCGTGCCGATTCCGATGCCGAGCTGGTCAAAGGTCATCGACACGCGCCTGGAGCCGCCGCCGGTCTATCGATGGCTGGCCGAGCAGCCCGGGCGGGACGTGATCGTCCACCTGCCGATGTTCGACGTGTACTCTCTCGAGCGCCGCCCTGCATCTCACGAGAGCATCTACATGGTCTACTCGACTCTTCACTGGAAGCCGATGGTGAACGGGTACGCGGGGATCGAGCCAAGCGGCTACGTCCGCATCCGCGAGCAGATGATGAGCTTCCCGTCCGAAGAGTTTCTCGGGCTTCTGCGCGACGTCGACGTGCGCTACATCGTCGTTCATCGCGGGGGATACGGGCCTCACCAATGGGCCCGTCTTCAGGAGAGACTGCCCGAGGCCCTTGGGCGATCGCTCAAGGAAGTCGTGGTACTAGAAGGAGATACGGTCTACGAGCTTCTGCCGGCTCCCGCCGCACACCTTCTCCCTGGCGACGACCCAGCAGAGAAGAGAAACCAATCTCTCCCGCGGACGTCCTGTTTGAGACGTCGCGCTGCCGTTCCGACGAGCTGCGAACTGGGGCGCGACGGAGGCCATGACAACATCGATCGGTGCGTTTGAAAGGGTCGATGGGGCGGTGTAGCCTCGGCCCAGCTTTTCGACCGGACGGAGGACGATCGGGGCCGAACCTCCCCTGGGACGCGCGCATCTGAACGACCGGAGGCAGCAGTGAGCAAGGACACTCTCACCATTACGGACAATCGCACCGGGAAGTCGTACGAGGTGCCCGTCGAGCACGACACGATCAAGGCCATGGACCTCCGGCAGATCAAGGTCAAGGACGACGATTTCGGCTTGATGACGTATGACCCGGGATTCGGGAACACGGCGTCCTGCAAGAGCCGCGTCACGTTCATCGACGGCGAGAAAGGCATCCTCAACTATCGCGGCTATGCGATCGAGGAGATCGCGGAGCACGGCAGCTACCTCGAGACCGCCTATCTGCTTCTTCGCGGCGAGCTGCCGGCCAAGACGGAATACGACGTGTGGGCCCACGACATCCTGCACCACACGTTCGTGCTCGAGAACGTGAAGGAGGTGATGTCCGGCTTCCGCTACGACGCCCACCCGATGGGGATGCTGGCCTCGATGGTGGCCGCCCTCAGCACGTTCTATCCGGAGTCGAAGAAGGTCCGTGACGCCCAGGTGCGGTCGAGGCAGACCCACCGCCTCATCGCCAAGATCCCCACCCTCGCCGCCTTCGCGTACCGTCACTCGAAGGGTCTGCCGTACGTCTATCCGGACAACGAGTCGAGCTACTGCGGGAACTTCCTTCAGATGATGTTCAAGATGTCCGAGCTCAAGTACGAGGTTCACCCGACGCTGGAGAAGGCGCTCGACGTCCTGTTCATCCTGCACGCCGACCACGAGCAGAACTGCTCGGCCTCCGCAATGCGGGGTATCGGCTCTTCGGAGGCCGACCCCTACGTCGCGGCCGCCGGGGCGATCGGCGCTCTCTACGGGCCGCTCCACGGCGGCGCGAACGAGAAGGTCCTGCGGATGCTTCGGGAGATCGGCTCCAAGGACAAGGTTCCCGCCTACATGAAGGACGTGAAAGCGAGCAAGGGGAGCCGCCGGCTGATGGGCTTCGGGCACCGGGTGTACAAGAATCACGACCCTCGGGCGAAGATCATCAAGAAGATGGCAGATCAAGTCTTCGAGGTGACTGGCCGCAACCCGTTGCTCGACATCGCGCTCGAGGTCGAAAGGATCGCCCTCGACGACGAGTATTTCGTCAAGAGAAAGCTCTACCCGAACGTCGACTTCTACTCCGGGCTCATCTACCAGGCGATGAACTTCTCCGTGGACCTCTTCCCGGTGCTCTTTGCCATCCCGCGCATGTCCGGGTGGCTGGCGCAGTGGCAGGAGATGATGGAGGACAAGGAGCAGAGGATCTCGCGACCCCGCCAGATCTACCTGGGCGAGGGGCGGCGCGAGTACCTCCCCCTCCACCGACGCGGATAGTGGACACCTCCCGAGGCAGCTGAGCTCAGGTTAGACTGCCAGGAGATGCTCTCTCTGTTCGCCCCGGGGAATCCCGGCTTCAGCTCAAAGAGCGGTCGCACCCGAGCGACGGCGTGCGCGGTCGCTCTTACCACCCTGCTGCTCGCCGTTTGCGCACCCGTCGGCAGCGGGGAGGGAAAGGAGACGACCTTGCCCGGTGCCCTTCCTTTCGACGAAGAGCTACGCGATCAGCTCGGCGTGGCCCGGGAGGCGAAGGGGCCGGACTACCGCCCGCGAACCCGGCACTTGCACCCGGATGGGACCGCCCGCTACACCAATCGCCTGCTCCTTCAGACGAGTCCCTATCTGCTTCAGCATGCTCACAACCCCGTGAGCTGGCATGCCTGGGGCGACGAGGCGTTCGACACGGCGCGGCGGCTGGGCCGGCCCGTGCTCCTCTCCGTCGGCTACTCGACATGTCACTGGTGTCACGTGATGGAGGAGGAGTCGTTCGAGGACGAAGAGATCGCGCGGTACATGAACGAGCGCTACGTCGCCATCAAGGTCGATCGCGAGGAGCGCCCCGACGTCGACGCGATTTACATGCGAGCCGTCCAGTTGCTCTCCGGTCGAGGCGGCTGGCCGATGACGGTGTGGTTGACGCCGGAGCGTGAGCCGTTCTTCGCCGGCACCTACTTTCCTCCACGAGACGGAGATCGTGGGGCGCGCACGGGCTTTCTGACGCTCCTGCAGAAGCTCCGCGAGCTCTACGACCAGGACCCGGATCGTGTCGCGACGGCCGCCGAGGCGTTGACTCGCGAAGTGCGCAAGAGCCTGTCCCCGCCCGCGGGAGGCACGGCACCTCCTCCCGTGGCCGTCCTGGGCAGTGCCCTGCGACACTACCGGGAGCGCTACGACGCCGAGAACGGCGGGCTCTCCGGCGCACCGAAGTTCCCGAGCAGCCTTCCGATACGGTTCCTCCTGCGCGAGCACCGCCGCACCGGTGACGCGGCGGCCCTCGACATGGCGACCCATACGCTCCAGCGGATGGCGGCTGGAGGCATCCACGACCAGATCGGGGGCGGCTTCCACCGCTACTCGACCGACGCCCAGTGGCTCGTGCCCCACTTCGAGAAGATGCTCTACGACAACGCACTCCTCACCATCGCGTACCTGGAGGGCTACCAGGCCAGCGGACGCGAGGACTTCGCGCGCGTCGTCCGGGCGACCCTCGAGTATGTCGAGCGCGAGATGAGTGCCCCTCACGGGGGCTTCTACTCGGCGAACGACGCGGACAGCATCGGTCCCGACGGCGACCGGGAAGAGGGGTACTTCTTCACCTGGACGCCCGACGAGATCGAGGAGGCCCTGGGTGACGAGCGGGCCGGGCCGGTCGTCGCGTATTTCGGGGTGACGGGACAGGGGAATTTCGAGGGACGGAGCATCCTGAACACGCCCCGCCCTCTCGGCGTCGTCGCCGCGGATCTGAAGCTCGACGTCCCGACGATGAGCGCCGAGCTCGAACGCTCGAGGGGCCGTTTGCTCGAGGTGCGTTCGGAGCGCCCCGCCCCGCTCCGCGACGAGAAGTCCCTCGCCGCCTGGAACGGCCTCATGATCTCGGCACTCTCTCGCGCCGCCTTCGTGCTCGACGACGAGCATTTTGCGGAGCGGGCGACCCGGGCTGCCGATTTCGTTCTCACCCGCATGCGCGTCGACGGTCAGCTGCGCCGGAGCTTCAAAGACGGGCAGGCTCGTCTGCGCGGCTATCTCGAGGACTACGCCTTCGTCATTGCCGGGCTCCTCGACCTCTTCGAAACGACGGGCGAGCCGCGCTGGCTTCGGGAGGCAATGGCGCTCGACGAAGTCCTCGAGGACTCCTTCGAGGATCCCGAGGGAGGGGGCTTCTTCCTGATCGGTGAGGGGCACGAGCCGCTCCTCGCCCGGGAGAAGCCCGCCTCCGACGGGGCCGAGCCGTCAGGCAACTCCGTCCATGCCCTCAACCTCCTCAGACTCTACGAGCTCACGACGGACGATGGCTACCGCCGTCGCGCCGAGCGCACGCTCACGGCCTTCGCACCGTCCTTGTCCAGCTCTCCCGCGGCGCTCCCGGAGATGCTCCTGGCGGTGGAGTTCCATCACGACATGCCGAAGGAGATCGTGATCGTCACCCCGTCGTTGAAGGAGGCGGAGCCGCTTCTCGCAAGACTGCGCCGCACGTTCCTCCCGAACAGGGTGCTGGCGGTGGTGGAAGCCTCGGATGTCGAGGAGCGCGCCGACGTCGTGCCCCTGGTCCGGGGCAAGCTCGCGCTCGGAGGCCGGGCCACCGCGTACGTGTGTGAGCAGCAGGTCTGCAAGCGACCCACGTCCGACCCAGAGGTCTTCGCCCAGCAGATCCAGGCGACGTCGACCATGCCCTGAAACCGGTGGCTGGAGCGCGGTCGAGCTCCGGCGGCGATGGATTGACTCCTCCCCCCCCCGAGGGGGACACTGGAGCCTGGCGGAAGCCTAGGGGTGGCCTCACGGCCTGAGATCAGACCCTCGGAACCTGAACCGGCTGAGACCGGCGTAGGGAAGGCGAGACAGGCATCTCAAGAACAACTCGAGTCCGGCACTCCATGGGATCCGCGTCGATCACCGCGCCCTCCGAAGTAGCGCGGGAGAGGAGGCGCGTTATGAGCACGAAGATGACGTCCCACCCGCCGTGGGGAGGGATCGCTTTGATAGGGACCGCGACGGCGATGGCGGTGGCTTTCCTTCTCGCCCCGGCCCTCGGCGTCGGAGACGCCGAGGCGTTGCCAGAGGACGGCTCGGCGAGGGTCAAGGTGAGCGGCGTGGTGCTGGACGCGGCCCGCCGGCCCCTCGTCGGCGCCAGGGTCGTTCTTGGAGACCGCGACGCTCGAACCGACGACAACGGCGGTTGGACCGTCGCGGTGCCGTCGGGACTACGGATGCTCGAGGTGTCGCTCGGCGGCTTTTTGCCGACCCGGCGCGAGCTGCAGGTGGAGGCCGGGCTCGCCCAGGTCGAGGTGACCCTCGCCCAGCCGGTCCGGCTGCGCGAGGACGTCGTGGTGCAGGCGGTCCGCGCGGAGGAGCGTGCGCCGGTCACCAAGACCAACATCGATCGGGAGCAGATCGTCGCCGTGAACCGCGGCCAGGAGATGCCGTTCATCCTCGGGCCCACGCCGTCGGTGAACTACAACTCCGACAATGGGCTGGCAAGCGGCTACACCTACTTCAACGTTCGCGGCATCACCCAGACACGCTTGAACATCACGTTGGACGGCGCTCCACTGCAGGACCCCGAAGATCAGGCCCTCTTCTTCGCCAACTTCGGGGACTTCGGCAGTGTCGTGGACTCCATTCAGATCCAGCGGGGGATCGGGACGTCGAGCTACGGATCCGCCTCATACGGCGGCTCGGTGAACTTCGCCAGCGTGACCCCTGGTGCTGTGCCGCGCCTTCAGGGGCAGCTCGGCGCCGGGTCCTTTGGGACCGGGCGGGGGACGATCGCTCTGGACGGGCCGGTCGGCGGGGGCGTTTCGCTCTACGGGCGCTTTTCGGCCCAGACGACCGACGGCTTTCGCGATCGCTCGGCCGTCGACCAGCGCACCTTCTACTTCGGCGCGACCCGGCAGGGCGAGCGCTCGCTCTTCAAGCTGTTCGGCTTCGTGGGGCGCGAGAAGACGAAGCTCGCCTACCTCGCCACCGAGGAAGCGATCCTCCAGGAGAATCTCCGCTTCAACCCCCTTCCGCCGGGTGAGGAGGACGACTTCGGGCAGGACTTCGTCCAGCTGCAGTACACCCGCCTCGTTGGCGAGTCGACGACCCTCGTGGCACAGGGCTACTACAACGGCGCCCAGGGCTGGTTCCGCATCCAGGACTTCGCCAGCGACGATCTCCAGCAGTTCGCCATCGACGGACACCTCCTGGGCGTGATCCTGGGCGCCACTCACCGCTCGGGTCGACTGAGCCTGAACTGGGGGGCTCACGTCAACGACTTCACCCGGGATCACTCGATGGAGATCGTCGGCGGCTCTCGCCAGTACATCAACACCGGGTTCAAGAACGAGGCCAGCACCTTCCTGAGGGCCACGTGGGATGTGGGCCGCGCTCAGCTCTGGGCGGACGCCCAGCTGCGCCATGCGCGCTTCGAATACCAGGGCGACCAGGATCTGGGGTCTGTGGACTGGACCTTCTTCAACCCGAAAATCGGCATACGTTACGACGCCTCGGCAACGGTGGGCCTCTACGCGTTCCTCGGCCACCTGTCCCGGGAGCCAGCGCGGAGCGACATGCTGCTCGGAGAGGACAACCCCAGCCTGCCCTACGATCTGAGAGCCGTGGAGCCGGAGAAAGTGCTGGACGTCGAGGCGGGGGTGGAGGTGCGCCGAGGCCGGCTGCGCCTGAGCGCCGATGTGTACTCCATGGACTTCCGCGACGAGATCGCACTGAGCGGAGAGCTGTCGGAGATCGGGCTGCCGCTCCGGCGCAACGTGCCGCGGAGCCATCGTCGCGGTGTGGAGCTCGAGATCGACTGGAGACCCGGACCGGCCTGGCGCGTGCTCGGCTCGGCCAACTTCAGCCGCAACCGGATCGACGAGTGGACGCAGTTCTACGACGTCTACGATTCCAGCGGGGCCTGGATCGACAGTGCGTCGATCGTGCATCGGGACGTGCCGCCTCTGCTCACGCCCCAGGCACTGCTGAACGTTTCTCTCGACTGGACGCCTTCTCCTGTCCTCGGAGTGGGTGTCGCCGCGCGATGGGTGTCCGAGTCGCAGCTCGACAACACCGGAGACCCCGACTTCCGGACCCCGGCCTGGTTCAACCTGGACGGACGGGTCACACTCTCTCTCGCCCGGTGGGTGAAGCGGGGCGAGCCGAAGATCCGCGTGCAGGCCACGAACCTTCTCGACAGCCAGCGGATCTGGCCCAGCGGGTACTCCTACCTGTACTTCGAGCGCGACCAGGGCGGCTCGGAGACATTCCTCGGTACTTCGTACTACTACCCCCTCGCCACCAGGAGCGTCTACGTGACGCTGGACGTGACGTTCTAGCGCCGAGAGCCCTCAGCCATGGACAGTCAGCTCACCATCGAAGGTCTCGCCCTCGTCCTCACCTTGACTTACGTCGTCCTGGCCATCGTCCAGAGCGTCTGGTGCTGGCCCGCCGGTTTCGTCGGGGCCGGTCTGACTCTCCTCGTGTGCGTGAACGCCCGGCTCTACGGTGCTTCCGCGCTCCAGGTCGTCTACATGGCGTTGATGGTCTACGGCTGGTACCAGTGGCGGCAGGGCGGAGACGAGGGCGGTCGGCTCGAGGTCTCCCGCACTCCGGGGCGCTGGTGGATCGCGCTGGGCATCACGGGCGCCGTCTTCGCCGCCCTGCTCGGTGTTCTTCTCGCACAGCGTACGGACGCGGCGCTTCCCTTCTGGGATGCCGGTACGACCTCATTCAGCCTCGTCGCGCAATTCATGACGACGCGGAAGTGGGTCGAGAGCTGGCCGGTGTGGGTAGCCGTTGATGCGGTGTACGTGGGTATATTCGTCTCCCAGGAGCTGCATCTGATGACCGCGCTCTACCTGGCCTTGATCGGCTTCGCCGTCGCCGGCTACCTGGGCTGGCGCCGCTCGATGTCGACGGGCGAGGCGGCGGCCGAGACGAGCCCATGACGATGTCCGGCGGGGGCGGGCCACTCCGTGTGGTGCTCATCGGTCCGGAGTCCACCGGGAAGACGCGACTGGTGAAAAACCTCGCCATCCACTACGACATCCCGTGGTCTCCCGAGTACGCCCGCGAGTACGTCGAAGGCGCGAAGGGATCCGTTGAGTACTCGGACGTGGAGGCGATCGGTCGGGGTCAGAGGGCGGTCGAGGACGAGGCACTGGGGAAAGCGGCTCGGCTCGGCAGACCGCTCGTCGTTCTCGACACGGACCTCGTGAGCACTGCCGTCTACAGCCGCCACTACTACGGCGACTGCCCGGAGTGGATCGAGTGGGAGGCTGGCGAGCGCCTGGCCGATCTCTATCTCCTGCTGCACGTGGACGTGGGTTGGGTCGCAGACGGCTCGCAGCGCGCGCAACCCGAGCGGGGGGGGGAGCTGTTCGAGCGGTTTCGTTCCGCGCTCGAGGAGCTGGATGCCCAAGTCTGCGAGATCCGAGGCGTGTGGCGAGAGCGACAGCAGCATGCGATCGAGTGCGTGGATCGGCTTGTGTCCCGGACGACCCCTCACGGCGGAAAGCAGCTAAACTGAGGCCGCCATAGACGGAGGGCGCGGGTGGATGACACTCTGAGACACGAGCTCGTCCGGGAGATCACCGAGTTCCTGGAGCAGCAGTGGCCTCGCGCCACTGCAGAGGAGAGCTCGACCATCACCGACCGTCAGCTCCGGCTCGCCTCGGCGGTTCTCATGGTGAGCGTCGTGCGGGCGGATCGCTTTCGCCGACGCCGAGCTCGCGGGCCAGGAGGAGTACCTCGTCCGCAAGATCGCGGGCAAGCTCAACCTGACGACCGCGGATCTGATGGAGACCAAGGTCCGCGCGCGAAAGACATTCCTGAAAGAGGAACTCTAAGGAGACCGCATGAACCATGTTCTCGTCATTGTCTCGCTGGTCCTGGCGGCTCTGTGCGTCGTGGTGGCCGTGACCACTTCCAACGGCGGGGAGCGGGCGGGTGCGACCCTTACCCACAACGTCTACTTCACCTTGAACGACTCCGGTCCCGAGGCTCGAAAAGCGCTCGTCGAAGCGTGCGAGACCTACCTCGGGGACCACGAGGGCACGGTGTTCTTTGCGGCGGGAATGCGCGCGACCGAGAAGACCCGCGACGTGAACGACACCGGGTTCGACGTGAGCCTTCACGTCTACTTCCAGGACGAGGCCGCGCACGAGGCGTACCAGAACCACCCCCGGCACCACGAGTTCATCGAGAAGATGAAAGCCAACTGGAAGACGGTGCGGATCTTCGACTCCTGGGTGAAGACGAGCCGCTGAAACAGGCTGTCATCGACTGAGGCGATGAGAAAAGGCCCAGGGCCGCCAGGGCGACCGCCGGGCCTTCGTGTTGCCGCGGGTATGCCGGTCTGCGACGCCTCTACTTCTTGGCGTCGATCACGGCCTGCAGACCGGCTGCCTCGGCGTCGTCGGGGTTGCGCGACTTGTAGACGCTCTCCAGCACCCCGTAGACCTTGTCCCGCGTGGCTTGCGGGAGGCCCTTGAGTTCGGCAAGGGCGACGAAGGCCGCGCCCACGTCGATGAGGTCGTCGGCCCAGGCATCCACCTGCGCGCGAGCGGCCTGGACCTCGGGGCTGAGCTCGGTCGCGCCGCGCTCCTCGTCGGGAAAAGCGTTGTAGGCGTTGGCGGCGTCGGTGTAGCTGGCCTGTCGCCACGAGAGGAGCTCGAGGAGATTGCGGCCGGCGATCGCGGGATCCAGGGGCGAGAGGCTCGTGGATTTCTCATAGAGCCCGATCGCCTTGGGAGACGCTCCGTCTTTGCCCTCTACCATGGCCAGGTTCTGATACAGCCAGGCCAACGTCGCGTCCTTGTTGAAGTTCTGGACGCCCGCCAGGGTCTTTCCGGATTCCACCAGGGCGATGGTCTTCTGGCTGAGATCGACCGCCTGGGCCGCGTGCGCGAAGCTCTTGGGCGAGGCCATGAGCTCCCGACGGCGCAGCTGGAAGGCGAGCGCGTACATGACGTTCAGGTTCTCGGGGTCCTTGGCCAGAATCGAGCCGCCGACATCGAGCATCGCGTCGACTTCGCCCGCCTTGATGGTCTCGTTGAGCCTGGCCAGCCTCGCAGGGGCCAGCCACTTCGTGAGGAACTCGGCGTACTGGCCGGTCGGGAACTTCCCGAGGTAGACCTCGGCGGCCTCGACAGCCTTGGTGTTGTCCTGGGTCTGGTTCGCTGCGAACCAGCCGTGGTAGGCGATCGCCTCTTCCTGATCCTGCGCGGCGAGCGGGCTCGCGGGAGCAAGGACGAGGACGGAGACGGCAAGGGTGAGGCCCACCAGCGTGGCGAGCAAGTTGCGAAGCGGCACGTTCAGCCTCCTGAGCAGCACTCTGATAACAACCATGATTGGTAAAGACGAGGCCCAAGCATACTTGGGACCTGCCCGGGGCTCAAATCCTCCGGCGCGCCTGAACCGGGCCTTTTGCCTTCAATCCTGGCATGGTGTCCGCGACCCCTGGGAATGAGCCAGAATGCCCGGCAGAGAGAGCGTTCTCATGAGCGACATCCGGCCCCTGGCCCCCGCGCAGCTGCGCCCAACCTACGATCCGAACGGCTTTCAATGAAAGTCCATCTCGTCGACGGCACCTACGAGCTGTTTCGAGCCTTCTTTGGCGTCCCGGAAGCCAGGGATGCCGCCGGTCGGCCTGTGGGCGCCGTGCGCGGAATCCTGGCGACGCTCGTGTCCCTGCTGAACGAGCGCGACGTGACCCACGTCGCGGTCGCTTTCGACACGGTCGTCGAGTCGTTCCGCAACCAGCTCTTCGATGGCTACAAGACAGGCGAGGGGATCGATCCCGACCTGCACGTCCAGTTCGAGCCCGCCGAGCGTGCGATCGCCGCGCTGGGCCTGGTCGTCTGGTCCATGGTGGAGTTCGAGGCCGACGACGGGCTCGCGACGGGCGCCGCGCGGTTTCGTGACGCCCCCGGCGTCGAGCAGGTGGTGATCTGCTCGCCCGACAAGGACCTCTCGCAGTGCATCGTCGAGAGCCGGGTGATCTGCCGCGATCGGCGTTTTCGTCGGGACCGGAACGAAGACGGTGTCCTCGAGCGCTTCGGCGTGCCGCCGTCGTCGATCCCGGACTGGCTGGGCCTCGTGGGAGACACGGCCGACCGAATCCCGGGGATTCCGGGCTGGGGGGCCAAGTCGACGTCCATCGTACTGGGTCGCTACAAGACGATCGAGGCGATTCCGGACGAGGCGAAGCAGTGGGACGTCCAGGTGCGCGGACGCGACCGCCTCGCCGCCGCCCTCGCCGAGCGACGGGAGGAGGCGGCGCTCTATCGCCGGCTGGCCACTCTGCGCACCGACGTCCCGCTCGCCGAGGGGCTGGACGAGCTCGAATGGGGGGGCCCGCGCCAGGCGGACCTCGAGGCCCTGTGCCGGGAAATCGGGGCGGAGGAGATCCTGGACCGCGTCCCCAGGATGAAATGACGTCGAACAGAATGAGGGATAGGGGGGGTCAATGAATGAACAATCCTGTGAGCCGGCCAACAGCGAGTGGCAGGACAGGGAGCGGAGACTGAGAGTATGAAGACCCCACGCGTCGCTGTTGCTCTCGCTGTCCTGGGAGCGGGGCTCGTCCCTGCCGTCGGGGCCGCCGCCAAGGACGAGCTGCCGTCGGCCTTTCAGCAGATCCTCCCCCGGGGCCAGATCGCATCCGTGGACTCGCCCCGTTTCGTCTCGGCGGAGAAGGCGAGGCTGCCTCCCGAGGCGTGGGTTCTTGGCGTCTTCATCGAGGGCCAGGCGCGTGCATACAGCTTGAACCTGCTGAATCACCACGAGATCGTGAACGACCGGATCGGCGACAAGGCCTTCGCCGCGGTCTGGTGACCGCTCGCCAACGCGGCCGTCGTGTACGGCCGAAACTACGACGGGCAGGACTTGCGGTTCGAGGCCTCCGGCGGACTCATGCACGTCGCCCTGGTCATGCGCGACAAGGAGACCGACACCTACTGGTCGATCATGACCGGTGACGCCATCGCCGGGAACCTCAAGGGGACTCGCCTCGAGGAGCTCCCGCTGGGAGAGAAGACGCAGTGGAAGGACTGGGTCGATCGACACCCCGACACCGACGTCCTCTCGGTCGATGGGCGGGAGCACATCGAGAGCAACCCCTACGACAACTACTTCGCCTCGGACTCGGGCTTCCGCGGGACCTCCGCAAAGGACGGCCGCCTCGACACCAAGGACCCCATCTACTCGTTCCACCTGGACGGGAAGACGTATGCGGTGCCCTTCACAGCGTACGAGGACGGGGCCCTCTTCCGCGTCGGAGAGCGGGACGTCTTCCTCTACAGGCCGAAGGGCGTTGCCGTCTACTACTCGACCCTCGCGTTTCAGGCCGCCGAAGGGGAGTTCGTGCGTCGCGCGAACGGTTGGTATCACGGGTCGGGCGCTCGCCTCGACCCCGAGGGCCAGGGGTTCGCGGCTCCAGGCGGCGCACCGACGTCGGTTTCGAGGATCGATGGCTTCGACACCTTCTGGTACATGTGGAGCCTGACGAACCCCGCAACAGAGATCCTGGAGCCTCTCGCCTCGACGCGTTGAATGGCGTCCGCCGGCCACGTCGCTGCCGGTGATACGATCCGCCATGCTGTCACGCCGGCTGTTCGGGGCGGGGGCCTGGGTCCTGGTCGTGCTCGGTCTCGTGCACCTCTTCGGGCACTACAGCCTCGTCACCGCCGAGGCCGCCGACGCGACCCACGCTCGGCTGCTCGACCTGATGCGCGGCTACCAATACGACTTCGGCCACAATTTCCTCCGCTCCACCATGGAGCTCCTCACCGGCGTCAGCCTCTCGTTCTCCATCCTGTCGCTGGGCCTCGGCGTGATCGATCTCCTCGTGCTGCGCCACTCCGTTGGCTGGCCTCTTCTGCTCCGGCAGGTGGGAACCGCGAACGCAGGGATCTTCGGGATCCTGACCGCGGTGGCGCTTCGCTATTGGTTCCCGGCGCCCTTCCTCTTCCTGGCTGCCGCTTTCTTGTGCTTCGTCACGGCGATCGGAGTGTCCCCGCTCCGAGAGTGAGAGGAGACAGAGACGCATGAGCCGAATCGTCGTGCTGCACGCCAGGCCCGGAGAAATGCGAGACGCGGCCACGCGGCTCCGTGATGCCGGCCATGGCGTCCAGGTTCTGTGGCCCGACGGCATGCCCGGCCTGGCCCCCGTGCGCAGGGATCCTCCCGACGTGTTTGTGATCGACCTGGCTCGTCAGCCATCACAAGGCCAGGCGCTGGGCACGGCCCTGCGACAGCTCAAGGCGACTCGCCACGTTCCACTGGTCTTCGTCGAGGGGGATCCGAAGAAGACGGCCCGCGTGAAGGCGGCTCTGCCCGACGCGACTTACGCCACCTGGCGGGGCATCCGGGGTGCGGTGAAGCGGGCCATGAGCCGGACGCCGGCAACGCCCGTGGTGCCCGACACGATGGCGGCTATTCCGGGACCCCTCTGCCGAAGAAGCTCGGCATCCGGGCCGGCAGCGTGGTGGCCCTTCTGGGCGCGCCTCGAGGGTTCGAGAAGACGCTCGGGCGGCTGCCGGAGGGTGTCGTCCTTCGCCACGACGCCCGCAAGGCCGCTGGCGTCCTTCTTCTGTTCGTGACGTCCCGCTCGGACCCGCGGAAGCGCTTCGCGTCCGCGACGAGGGCGATGGGGGAGCCGGGCGCCCTCTGGATCGTCTGGCCGAAGAAGGCCTCGGGTGTCGACACCGATCTCGGAGGCAACGAGGTCCGGGCATTCGGTCTCGAGGCCGGCCTCGTCGACTACAAGATCGCCGCGGTCGATGCCACCTGGTCCGGTCTCTGCTTTGCCCGGCGGAAGAAGCGGCGCTGATGCTCTCCCGGGTCGTGTAGGATCGGGAAAGTGCATCCCCTCAGGCGTCGACGAGAGAGGAGCGGATCATGAGCCGCGGGACGAGCCCTTCCTTCACCCCCGAGCTGTTCTCCTACATGCGGGATCTGAAGCGCCACAACGATCGGGACTGGTTCCTTGCCAACAAGGCCCGATACGAGCGGGCCGTGAGGGCCCCGGCGCTGCAGTTCATCGCCGACTTCGAGCCCCATCTCCGGAAGATCAGCAAGGAGTTTCTGGCGATCGCCCGGCCGGTGGGCGGGTCGCTCTTCCGTATCCAGCGGGACATCCGCTTCTCGAAGGACAAGTCTCCCTACAAGGACCACGTGGGGATCCGTTTCCTTCACAAAGACGCCAAGAACGTCCACGCCCCGGTCTTCTACCTGCACCTCCAGCCGAAGGGCTCCTTCGCAGGTTTCGGGGTCTGGCACCCTGAGCCACCGGCCCTCGCCAAGATCCGCCAGGCGATCGTCGACGATTCCAGCGGCTTCCGGAAGGTGGTCGATGCCGCCGCGTTCCGCAAACGCTTCAACCGCGACGGCGATTCGCTGAAGCGGCCGCCGCGGGGGTTCGACCCGGAGCACCCCCTCGTCGAGGAGCTGAAGCGCAAGGACCACGTGGGCGCCTGCCCGCTCACCGACAAGGACATCGTCGCGGCGGGATTCGACAGGCGGCTCGCTCAGATCTTTCAGGCCGCGATTCCTTTCCAGCGGTACCTGTGTCGCGCCCTGGGCGTTGGTTTCTGATGAATAGCCGTGCCCGCAGGGAATCGGAGGTGCCGTCATGAGATTCGGTGAGTCGCTCCGCGCGTCGGCGATCCTGATCGTCGCGGTCGTGAGTCTCCTCGGCTGCGAGGAACGAGAGAGCGGTATCCGCATCCTGACCGGCGGCATAGCCCACGAATCGAACACGTTCATCCCGCATCTCTCGACCGAGGGGGACTTCACCGTGAGGCGCGGCGCGGCGGCACTCCAGGACGTCGAGTGGGCGGCGTTTCTCCACGAGTCGGGTGTCGAAGTGGTGCCCACCCTCCATGCCGCGGCGCGACCCTTCGGCGCCGTCGAGCGCGAGACGTTCGACGCGTTCAAGGGGGAGATCCTCGAGGGAGCTCGGGCGGCGGGCAAGGTCGACGGGGTCTACCTCGACATGCACGGGGCGCTCCACGCCGAGGGATACGAGGATGCTCAGGTGGATTTCGTCCGCGCAGTGCGGGAGATCGTCGGACCGGATGCTCTCATCGCCGGGAGCTTCGACCTGCACGGCAACATCTCGCCGGAGTTTGCGAGCGAGCTGAACATTCTCACGGCGTATCGGACGGCCCCGCACGTGGATGGGGAGGAGACGAGGCTTCGGGCCGTCACGCTTCTCCTCGACGCGATCCGAGACGGTCGCCGACCGCAGGTCGCCCACGTCAACGTGCCCATCCTGATTCCAGGAGAGAAGGGCATCACCGCGGTAGAGCCGCTGCAGTCGCTCTACGCCGAGATTCCCCGAATCGCGGCCAGGGAGGGCCTGATCGACGCGTCGATCTTCGTGGGCATGCCGTGGACCGATGTCCAACGGGCCGGCATGAGCGTTCAGGTCGTGGCAGCGGACGTCTCGAACGCCGATCTCGCCCGCCAGGAAGTCGAGCGATTGGCCCGTATGCTTTGGGACCAGCGCTCCGATCTGCAGTTCGATGTCCCCACAGCGCAGATCGACGAGGCCATCCAGACGGCCGTGGAGGCGCCGGAGAGCACCGTATTCATCACGGACTCCGGGGACAATACGACGGCCGGGGCGGCGGGCGACGGGACGCTGGTCCTCCAGAGACTGTTGGCGCACGAGGTGCCGGATGCGGTGCTGGCCGGCGTGGTCGATCTCCACGCGGTGGCCGCGTGCGTCGAAGCCGGGGTCGATGCGAAGGTGACCCTGGCGCTCGGCGGAAAGCTCGACAACGTGTTCAGCGAGCCGCTGGAGATCACGGGCACTGTGCAGTTTGTCGCTCCCGAGCCTGCCGATGGCACGAGGCGCCGCCCCGTGGTCGTCAAGGTGGGGAATGTGCTGCTGGTGATCCTCAACACCCGCCGGTCCTTCACGGCGCCAGCGGATTTTGAAGAGGTTGGCATCGACCCGCTCGAGCACAAGATCGTAGTCGTCAAGCTCGGCTATCTCTTCCAGGGCTTGCGCGACATTGCACCACGAACAATCATGGCGTTCACTCCCGGGTTTGCGTATCAGGTGGTGGAGAATCTGACCTACGAGAAGATCCGGCGCCCCATGTACCCCATCGATGAGGACATGGAGTGGAGTCCGGCGGTCGTCGGGTCCCGATAGTCCCTTCAGTTCAACGGACATGGGGCACTTGGCGTCGCTCCCCGCGAGGACCGCTGGATACCAGTTGACTGCAGCGCCAGTGCCAAGCGGTCGAGATTGACACAGATTTCCGTTTGGTATAATATACCAAATGATGACCAACGCACCCGAGCAAGATCGCATCGCCGATTTCGAGCAGGAGTGCCGGCGCCGAGGGCTCGCACTGACCGTTCAGCGCCGCGCGGTATTTGAGGAGCTGTCCACTCGGCGGGACCACCCGACGGCGGACCAGGTCTTCGACGCCGTCCAGCGGCGTCTCCCGGGCCTCTCGCGCACGACCGTGTACCGGGTGCTCGAGGCTCTCGTCGGGATGGGTTTCGCTCAGAAGGTCCACCACCCGGACGCGGTGGTGCGATTCGATCCCATGACGGGACGGCATCACCATCTCGTCTGCGAAAGCTGCGGGCGCCTAATCGACCTCGACGACTCGGCGGTGCCGCGGGTGCCGCTCCCCGAACCCGCCGGAACCGGATTCCAGGTCCGCGACTATTCCGTGAGTTTCAGCGGACTGTGTTCGAACTGTCAGTGAAACAAAGAATCAGAAGAAGGAGAAACGACCCCAATGGCCAAGGAACTGAAGGGCACCAAGACCCACGACAACCTGAAGGACGCCTTCGCGGGTGAGTCCCAGGCGAACCGCCGCTACCTCTACTTCGCCAAGGTGGCCGACATCGAGGGCTACCCCGACATCGCCAGCAACTTCCGCGAGACCGCGGAGGGTGAGACGGGCCATGCACACGGCCACCTCGACTACCTCAAGCAGGTCGGCGACCCGGCCACGGGGCTGCCCATCGGCGACAGCGCCGAAAACCTCAAGGCGGCGGTGGCGGGCGAGACCCACGAGTACACCGACATGTACCCCGGGATGGCCAAGAACGCCCGGGAAGAGGGCTTTGCCGAGGTCGCGGACTGGTTCGAGACGCTCGCCAAGGCCGAGAAATCCCACGCCGGGCGCTTCCAGAAGCTGCTCGACGGCCTGAGCTGATCCCCCCAGGAACGCTGCGGGCGGCCGACTCGGCCGCCCGGGACCGGCCCGCAGCCCGTCCCTCCCGTGCACCCCTGCGCGACCATCAGGCGACAGCCATGACCGACACCGCCAAGGCGATCTCCTACAAGCCCACCGATGGCCTGAGCTACGACCCCGAGGACAGCCGCTACTGGGACGGGCAGGCCCTCCAGAAAGAGATCACCCGTACCTTCGAGATCTGCCACGGCTGCCGCATGTGCTTCAAATACTGCGACAGCTTTCCGAATCTCTTCAAGGCTGTGGACGACGAGCACGACGGCGACGTTCGCAGGATCACCCCCGTTGAGACCCGGCGGGTCATGGACGCCTGCTTCCAATGCAAGCTCTGCGAGGTGCAGTGCCCCTACACCCCGCGCGACGGTCACGAGTTCCAGCTCGACTTCCCCAAGCTCGTTCACCGCTACAAGGCCCAGCAGGCAAAACGGGAAGGGATTCCGCTCCGCTCACGGCTGCTCGCCGACCCCGACGGCGCCGGGAGGATGGCTCGCCTCAGCCTGGGCATGGCGAACGTCGTGAATCGGTTGCGGCTGCCGCGGCTGCTGATGCAGGCGGCGGTGGGCATCCACAAGGACAAGCTGTTGCCGGATTTCGCCTCGTCGACGTTCGAACGGTGGGCCGATCGAGCCGGCCGCGTCCGTCAAGACCCGAAGGGCGTCGAGGCCGTGCTGTTCCCGACCTGCTACGTGGAGAACAACGAACCCCAGATCGGACGCGACACATTGGAGGTGCTGGACAAGAACGAGGTTCCCAGTGCCTGCGTGAAGGGGCTGCAGTGCTGCGGGATGCCGGCCTGGGAGTCCGGTGATCTCGAGTCGCTTCGAAAGCAGGCGGCAAACAACATCCGGATCCTGAAGCCGTTCGTCGACGCCGGAGCCAGGGTGATCTCGATCAACCCGACCTGCGCCATGATGATGCGCCGGGAGTACCCGGAGCTTCTCCCCGAGGCTCAGCGAGAGGATGCGTGCAAGCTGGCCGCCGCCGTCCGCGACCCCTCGGAGTTCCTCTGGGAGATTCGCGAGGAGCCCCGCTTCAACACCGATTTCAAGTCAACACCCGGCGAGAGCGTGGCCTACCACGCCCCCTGCCATCTGCGAGCCCAGGCCGTCGGCTTCAAGGGCCGCGACCTTCTGCGCAAGATCCCGGGTGTCAAGCCCAGGATCACCATGGAGTGCTGCGGCCACGACGGCACGTACGCCATGAAGGTCGAGGGGTTCGATCCCTCGAGACGGATCGGCCAGAAAGCCTTCACGGGGATGAAGGCAGCCTCGGCCGAGGTGTGGGCAACCGACTGCCCGCTGGCCGCGCTGCAGTTCCAGCAACACGCCGGGAAGAAACCGATGCACCCCATGTCCATATTGGCCCGGGCGTATCGACAGGACGGCTTCCCGGACCGCGTGCCGGAGACCCAGGCGGCCCAGGAAGACGCGACAACATGACGAAGCCCGTCGAGAGGAGCGAGATCATCGACTATCAGACCTACGCAGAGCTCCGCTCCGAGGTCCGCGAATCCGTGATGAAGCAGAAGGAGCCTCGCCGCATCCATCTCGGCCCGAACCTGACCTTCCTCTTCGAGAACCACGCCACGATGCGGTACCAGATCCAGGAGATGATGCGCGTGGAGCAGATCGTCCGCGAGACCGACATCCTCCACGAGATCGAGACCTACAACGAGGTCCTGGGCGGCCCGGGGGAGCTGGGCTGCACGTTCCTCATCGAGCTGGACGATCCCGATGAGCGGGCGAAGAAGCTCGCCGAGTGGCTGGAGCTTCCGAAACACCTCTACGCGAAGCTCGAAGACGGCACGCGGGTGCGCCCGACCTACGACGAGCGCCAGGTCGGGCAAGAGCGTGTGTCTTCCGTCCAGTACCTGAAGTTTGCCGTGGGCGAGCGCGCTCCTGTGGCCGTGGGTTGCGACCACCCGGATCCCGACCTCGCCAGCGAGGCCGAGCTGAGCGAGGTCCAGCGCACCGCCCTCCAGGAGGACCTGGAGGGCTAGGAGCCCCCCCGAGCCGGCCGCCAGCCCCTACTCGGTCGCTGCTTCGGAGTGCAGCAGGACGAACAGGTCGTCGTGATGCGCCTTGAACTCGAGGGTTTCGGCCCGTCTCCTTGCGGCTTCCGGTGTCATGCCCGCGGCGAAGGCCGCCTGCAGCCTGTCCATGGATCCGAGGTCCGCGACTGGGATCGCTCCCCCCCCGGGGGTTCCCCATCCCGTGACGCTTGATCAGATCCGCAGGAAGATCCTGCGCCGATACATCCAGTACAGGATCAGCCAGAGGGCGAGGAGCATCGTGGCTCCCAGCAGGAGCGGCTCGTAGGCAGCGCCGAAGATCAGGAACGGCCCGTCTCCCAGGTGTCGGACGAGAGCCTCCGAGATGAACTCCGGCCAAAGCCAGTCGGCGCAGTAGGCGGCGATCGAGTTCATGCCCAGGACGACGAGGGGAAAGGCCCAGCGCTGCCGCCCGCGGACGTCCACGACGAAGTGGAAGCCGGCCAGGAAGAGGAAGCACAGCCCGCCGCTCCAGAGCGTGAAGCTGGGGGTCCAGATCTGCTTCACCACGGGACAGATGCCGACCGCTCCCAGCAGCCAGCCGGAGGCGATCCCGATGATGCCGGCGACGACGAGCCACCGCAGGCGCTCCCGGGCGCTCTTCTCGCCAATCAGGATCCCGCCGGCGAGGAGGCCCAGGATCATCGTGGCGAGCGTCGGGATGAAGCTCAAGGTCTGGTAGCCCCCTCGGTTGTAGACGAACGGTTCCTCGCGGGGGAAGAGATTCAGGAACCAGCGATCGAAGCCGGCGGAGAAGTTCTCGTTCTTGTTCCAGTGCCCCTGGAAACCGCTCATGAGATGAGGCCAGTCGCTCTCGACCCCCACGGACTCCCAGTCGAAGTCGGCGGGCGGCAGGGGGTAGAAGGCGAAGGCGGCCCAGAACACCACGAGGATGAGGGCAAAGGCGATCCACTGGTCGCGTCGAGGCCGCAGCCCCAGGAGATACAGGAAGCCGTATCCGAGCCCGATCTGGGTCAGGGTGTCCTCGAAGGTGAAGTACGTCTGGGGCCGGCCGAGCGAGCGCAGGAAGATTCCCAGCACCACGAGGATGAAGGCGCGCTTGAAGGCGTGGGCCCTCATCTGGCCCGGGTCCTGCCCCTTCGCCCGGCGCGCCGCCAGAGAGAAGGGGAGCGCCACCCCGACCAGAAAAGAAAATCCAGGCTGGATGAGGTCGTGCAGCGAGCCCCCGATCCAGGCGACGTGGGACTGGTTGAAGCAGAGGAAAGACCACACGGCGTTTGCCGGTCGCGCCGCCGCCACGGCGCAGAAGTGAAGGGCCTCTCCCATCATGAGGGCCAGCACCAGACCCCTGTAGGCGTCGATCGACATCAAACGGGCGGGAAGGGCGGACTGGGCCGCGCTCATGAGACCGTCTCCGGAAGCAACGTCGCCGCCGCATTCACGACGGGCCACCGCATGCCAGGCATTCGCGTCTCCTCAGTCAGTCGCTTGGATGGCTAGATCCTACAACGCCCGGGCTAGCCTGAATAATTCGTCGGTAGGACCCAAAAAGAAAGCCCCTGGGTGGAGAATGGCTTTGGATAAAGGCCGGACCCCACAAACACAGGAGCTTTCAGATGCCCGACGGTAGCACACAGTGTTGGCTGTTTCC
>CAUZDW010000011.1:0-111057 GCA_963578825.1 Vicinamibacteria bacterium | reverse complement strand
CCTCAAACGTGTTATCGCGCTCCTGCGGGCAGGCTTTGCCAAGGCCACGATCCGCGGCCGTCTCGACGCCGGCTTTGCCAGTCCGGAGATCTTCGACTACCTCGATGCCGAGGGCGTCGAATACGCCATCGCCATGCCCAAGAACAGCGTCCTGGAACGTCGCGCCAAGCGGTCCCTCACCTGCCGGCATCATTCCCCTTCCTTGATCCATGGGGGAAGATCGCCACCCGCCTCGGCGCTCAGCTCGCGTAGCAACCCGACCCTACATCTCAGCCTCGGCCGCCCGCATCACAGCATTCGTGTCGGCGCTGTTCGCCATGCGCCCCAGGAGCGCCGCCTCCAGCGGCTCACCAGCCGTTTCGACCGTGCACTCGGCTGCTACTCCTCAAATGATCGGTGCAAGTACACGCCTGAACTCAATCCCGCATGCCCGATGAATAATGCGGGCTAGAGGCACTGCAAATGACACAGTTAGACGGAGCGGCTCAGCCCAGGTTGACGCTGGTGATGCCCACCATCAACGCGGTTCCAAGCCGGACGACGACGTAGACGACCCAGCCGATGAGGCACACGGCCACGGCTCGGCCGGTGCTCTTGTAGTCCAACGCCTGACGGACAGCGACCACGGTGGTCGCCAGCTGCCAGATCGAGATCACAAAAGCGATCAGGCCACCGACCAGAGGAAGGATGCCGAGGCCCAGCAGGAGCCCGGGCGAAGCCGCGAAACCGACCGTCCGGAGGAGTTGGCCCACGTCGGCGCGGGTCTGCGGCTCCGGGAGGAGCTTCGCGCCGACGAGTCAGATGAGCGCAGCCCACACGACCCATCCGACGAGACCGGCGATGACCGTCGCGAAAGCGCTCGTGCTCCCAGCGCCCGCGACGCCCACGCCGCTGGCCAGGGCGGCGAGAGCCACGACGCCCATGGCTTGGGGGGTCGCGGTGGTGTCCGCCTCGACCTCTTCATACGTCCCGACGTCCAGACGGGCGGCGCCCAGGATCCGGTCGACGAAGCTCGCCATCCACCCTCCTATCGGATGGAGTCAGCGTATGAAGGAGCCGTCCCGGCTGTCAATGTCGCGGCTCACACGGCGCCGAACCCTACCAGGTGGCGAGGGACTGGATGTCGTTGAGGATGCCGGCGGCCGTGACTTCTGCCCCCGCGCCCGGCCCGCCGACCGCGAGGGGCTCGTTTCGATAGCGACGAGTCGTGAAGGCCAGCCGGTTGCGCGTGCCGCGGAGGACGCCCAGGTAGGACTCCCTGGGCACCACTACGAGCCGGGCGCTCACGCCCCGCGCCGTCGCCACGACCACGTAGCGGATCACCTTGCCGCGGTCTGCCGCGCGCGCCACTCGACGCGCCCACTCGTCGTCCATCGAGGGGAGCTTCTCGAGGAAGGCATCGAGCGAGAGCCGGGCGAACGAGGCCGGCACGAGCGGCTCCGGATCGGGGGCCGCGCCGTGGTAGCCGAGCAGGCGCGCGAGGATCAGGCCCTTGCGTCCCGCGTCGCGGCCGAGAAGATCGTCGCGTGGGTCGGGCTCCGCGTAGCCCTTTTCGACCGCGTCCTTCACCACCGCGGAGAAGCGCCGTCCCTTCTCCACCGCGGAGAGCACGAAGCCCAGCGTCCCGCTGACGCAGCCATCGACCCTCAGGATGCGGTCGCCACTGGCCACGAGCTTGCGAAAGGTGTCGATGACGGGTAGCCCGGCACCGACCGTCGCCTCGTAGAGCAGCCGACGTCCCGAGGAGTTGGCGGTGTCGAGAAGACGCCTGTAGTTGGCCTCGCTGCCCGCCAGGGGTTTCTTGTTGGCGAGAACGAGATCGAAGCCGTGCTCGAGCCCGGCGAGGAGCAGCGACGTCGTGTCGTCTGCGGTGACGTCGACGAGGACAGGGCGCGAGACCGCGTGTGCGGCAACGTCAGCCAGCGCGGCTGCGGCGTCCGCAGAGCGGCCGCCGAGCGCGGTCAGCAGCTCCCCCCGGTCCTTGCCCTCAGCCAGGCGCAGAAGTCGCCGACGACTGATTCCCTTCGGATCGAAGACGTAGCCCGATCGGTCGAGCGCTGCCACGATCCGGACCCGCTCTCGATCCGTGCTCGACGCCTGATTGGCCAGGGCGCGGCCCACTCGGCCAAAGCCCAGGAGGACGACGTCGGTTCGTGGACGATCGGGCGGCCGTCCCCCCCCGATCTTGGAGAGCTGGAAGGCGGAATGAACGGCCCTTGCCGCGTCCGCCGCCTGCTCCTGTTCGACCACGAAAGAAATATTGAGCTCGGACGCCCCCTGGGCCATGGCGATCACGTTGATACCCACGGCGGCCAGGGCGGAGAACACGCGAGCGGCGATGCCGGGCGTCCCGGCCATGCCGCGACCCACGACTGCGATCACCGAGACCCCGCCACGGGCGGTGACGCAGTCGACGAGCCCTGCGGCGAGCTCCTGAGCGAAGGCCTCCTCGAGCGAAGCCACCGCGCGCCCGGCTTCCGCTCCGGGCACGGTGAAGCCAATCGAGCTCTCGGAGGAGGACTGGAAAATGGTCGAGACCGACAGCCCGGCATCGTGGATGCTGGCGAAGGTGCGCGCGGCGACACCGGGGACACCCATCAGACCCTTGCCCGCAACCGTGACGAGCGCCTGTCCACGGATCGTGGCGAGGGCCTTAACGGGGTACGCCTCGAGGGTCTTTCGCGAGGACACTTCGGTGCCCGGCAGCTCGGGCTTGAGGAAGGAGCGGACTTGCAGGTCGATCCGGCTCCCGTCGAGCGGGATCAGCGCACGCGGGTGGAGCACTTTCGCGCCGAAGTAGGCGACCTCGGCTGCTTCGCGGTGGTGCATCTGCGGAAGAAGGCGCGCGTCGGGGACGGCGCGGGGATCGGCCGTCAGGATGCCCGGGACGTCCTTCCAGAGCACGACGCGCGCGGCGCTCAGCGTGCGGGCGAGGAGCGTGGCGGTGAGGTCGGTGCCTCCCCGGCCGAGTGTCGTCAGGGTTCCGTCGGGTCCAGCGCCGAAGAAGCCGGGCACCACGGGCGTCACCCCCCGCTTGACCATGGGGAGAAGCTTGCGTCGCGAGCTGCGCCGGGTCGCGGCGACGTCCGGGGCAGCCGAGGGGCGATGTCCGTCGGTCACCACGAGCTCCATCGCGTCGACGTGCTCGGCACGAAAGCCGCCGACGGTCAACGCGGCGGCCATGAGGACGCTCGCCGCGCGCTCCCCACGGGCGACGAGGACGTCGCTGGCCCGCGGCGTCAAATCCGCCAGCCGGGCCACGGCGTGGGTGATCTCGTGGTACTCGCGGGCCAGCGTGTTCACGGTCGCCAGGACCCGCCGCCGTGCAGGCCCGGCCGGGAGGAGCCCCCGGGCAATGTCGCGATGTCGCCGAAGGAACGACGCCGACGCGGCGGCGGCGGCCTTCGTGTCGCCGGTCAGCGCCTGCCGAGACCCGTCGAGGAGGGAGTCGGTCACTCCGGACAGCGCAGAGACAACGACGACGAGCGGCCCGCCGTGAGCCTTGATGAGCTCGACGGCATTGCGGACCGCGTTTGCGTCCGCCAGCGCGGCGCCCCCGAATTTCCAGACCTCCAGACGCTTCCCGGTCCGTCGCGGGGAGGCCTTGCCTCGACGTCCTGCTGCCATTCTCGTGAGTCTCCTGTTTGTCCGGATGGCCGGCTCGTGTCGCCGCGCTAGCTCTTGAGCCTGAAGGTCTGCCGGATCACCCACCGCACCCGGACTTTCACTCCGTCCTTCGTCGCGGGCTCGAAGCGCCAACCCTCGATGGCATCGAGGACGGCGGCATCGAGGATGGCACCCGCCGACTCGACGATGGTCACGTCGATCGGCTCACCCTCTTCCGTGATGATCATGCTGACCGTGACGGTGCCCGCCTGGTCGCGTCGTCTTGCGGCAGCAGGGTAGCTCGACGAGGATCCCTCGATTCGCCGAGGCGGCGCGACGTCCGGGCCGAGCTCGACGAGCTGTCCGGGGGTGGTGACCTGCGCCCCGGTGTGCTCCACCGGGGTGGCGGCCACCGTCGCCTGCCGGGGTGCGGCCGGTGCGCGAGAGCGGACCCTTTCTTCGCCGTGGGCGACGGAGCGATGTCTTCAGTCCTCTCTGAGCCTTCCAAAGCGACCGCCGGGCCGGCCGTCTCCGGGTGTCTCGAGGGCTCCGATCCCGATCGGGGCATGACGAACAACGCAGCCCCCAGGGCCACGACGGCTGCCAACCCGAACCAGAATCCACGTCGCACTGTGGGGCGGGCGCCGACAGGCGGAGCCGGCGCTGGAGCCGCCAGCGTCGGAGACTCGGTCATCGTCGTCTCGTGCGCGACCTCTGCCACGGCCGGTGTGTTCGGGCGCCAGGCGGTTGCAGCGGCATCCAGCGCCGGTCGAATCTCCTCGCGCGGTTGGTCGTCGACGAGATCGTCGATCGACAGCTCGAGGTCGCGAATGTCCAGTGCAGCGGAGAAGCCCGTCGCCGACGCGTAGCGCTTCTCTGGCTCCTTGGCCAGGGCCCTGGCAAAGATCTCGTCGTAGCGCTCCGGCAGCGACGCGTTCAACTTCCGCGGAGCCTGGGCCGTCTCGTGCATCACACGGTAGATCACCGCTGTGATCGTCTTCCCGGGGAACGGGGATTGGCCCGTCAGCATCTCGTACGCGACGACCGCGAGCGAGTAGTTGTCGGACCGGGGCGTCACCGTCTCACCCAGCAGCTGCTCCGGCGACATGAAGGAAGGCGAGCCCAGGATCTGGCCCGTGGCCGTCATCACCGTGGCGTCGAGGTGTGCCATGCCGAAGTCCATGAGCTTGGGCTGTCCGTCGGGCTGGATCATGATGTTGGCGGGCTTGACGTCCCGATGGATGATGCCGGCCGCGTGGGCGTGGTCGAGGGCATCGGCCACCGGGCTCAGGATGGCCCGGGCCTCCTCGGGTTCGATCCGTCCACGTTCCCTGATGAGCTGTTGCAGCGTCTTCCCCTCGAGCATCTCCATCACGAGATGGTTCTCGCCCACGTCGAAGATCCTGACGATGTTGGGGTGGGTCAACGAGCCGGCGGCCTGCGCCTCCCTGCGAAAGCGCTTCAGGTACTCCTCTGCCTGATCGCGAGTCAGGTACTCGGACTTGATCGTCTTGATTGCAACGAAACGCTGGACGACCGGGTCGCGAGCCTTATAGACTCGGCCCATCGCCCCGTCACCAATCTCTGCGACGGCCTCGTATCTTCCGAACCTCTCCGGCTGCATGGCTGTGCCGTCCTCCGTGCCGGCGGTGGGCGCCCATGATAGTCGAGGAGCGGCCCGGGGCGCGAGCGTCCCAGGGGGCCGCTTTCGCTCCGGGACCGTGATAGCCTTCGCCCCCATGGGCCGTCCGGCGGCCGGTGAGCGTGACCGCCCGATGCGCCAAAAGGACCGTCCCCAATGCAGCTAAGCCCTTTTGACATAATTGTTTTCGTCGTTTTCATCGTGACCGTCGTCGCGGTGGGCGTCCTGATGAGCCGGGACGAAAAGGACTCCGAGTCCTACTTCCTCGCGGGCCGGGGGCTGAGCTGGTGGCTCATTGGCTTCTCCCTCATCGCGGCCAACATCTCGACCGAGCAGTTCGTCGGGATGTCGGGAAGTGCTGCCGACTACGTGGGCCTCGCCATCGCCAGCTATGAGTGGATGGCCGCCATCACCCTGGTCGTCGTGGCCTTCTTCTTCCTGCCCAAGTTCCTGCAGGCGGGGATCTACACGATCCCCGAGTTCCTCGAGTATCGCTACAACGCGACGGCCCGGACCATCATGTCCGTCTTCATGATGGTCATCTACGTGTTCGTGACCATCGCCGCGGTCATCTACTCCGGCGCACTCACCGTCGACACGATCTTCGGGGGCCAGAGCTTCCTGGGTGTCCAGGTGAACCTCGTGACCGCTTCGTGGGCGATCGGCTTGCTCGCGGCCTTCTACGTGGTGTTGGGGGGCCTCAAGGCCTGCGCGTGGGCCGACCTGCTGCAGGGCTCGGCGCTGATCGTGGGCGGTGCCGTGGTGATGGTCCTTGCCTTCCGAGCCCTCGGGGCCGCGGATCCCGGCGTCATCGGGCTGCCGATGGAGATGGCCGGAGCGGGAGCGATCGAGAAATTCACACACCTGAACGGCGCCAAGCTGCACATGATCCTGCCGAGTACGGACCTCAACCTACCCTGGACGGCGCTGGTCCTCGGGCTCTGGATCCCGAACTTCTACTACTGGGGCCTCAACCAGTACATCACCCAGCGCACGCTGGGAGCGAAGTCGCTGGCCGAGGGACAGAAGGGTGTCGTCTTCGCCGCCGGACTCAAGCTGATCATCCCGTTCGTGATCGTGATCCCCGGCATCATCGCCTTCAATCTCTACAAGGACCAGATGGCCGAAGAGGCCATCAGGAGCAACGCGCCGATCGTCGCGGGGTTCGAGGAGGTGAGGAATTCACCGCGGACGGCGGGGGTGGCGTTCCGGTTCAACCCGGACTTCGCGGCGCTGCACCCGGAGAAGGCCACCGCGATCGTGGCCTTCAACGCCGCCGTCGCGGATACGACCCCCGAGGCCGGGCTGGCGCAGAGCGAGGCCAATGACACCCTCCTGGCTGCGATCGCCACACGGAACCAGTCGCTGCCTCGCGACCAGCGCGTCGTTGAGCAGACGGCGCTGATCGGGCGCAAGTACGACTCCGCCTTTGCGCTGCTCATCAAGCACCTGATCCCCACGGGCCTGCGCGGCTTCATGCTCGCAGCCATCCTAGGGGCGGTGATGAGCTCGCTCGCCTCGATGCTGAACGCGGCCTCGACCATCTTCACGATGGATTTGTTCAGGGAGTTCATCAACAAGGGGGCGAGCCAGAAAACGCTGGTCCTGGTGGGCCGGATGGGGGTGGGTGTTTTCGTGGTGATCGGCTGCATCGTGTCACCGCTACTGGCCAACCCCGCGTTCGGAGGCATCTTCAAGTACATACAGGAGTTCCAGGGCTTCATCTCGCCGGGCATCCTGGCGGTTTTCGTCTTCGGGCTGCTGGTGCGCAGGGCCCCGGCGATCTGCGGGGTGGTGGGCCTGGTGGTGAACCCGATCATCTACGGCCTCCTCAAGGTGGCAGTGCCGAGCCTGGCGTTCCTGGATCGCATGGCCGTCTGCTTCTTCGTCGTGATCGCGCTCATGACGCTGCTCACCTGGCTGAAGCCGCTCGAGACACCCGTGGAACTGCCCACCAACACCCGGATCGGGCTCGAGCCATCCGCCGGCGCCAGAAAGGCGGGCATTGCAGTGGTCGCTGCGGCGCTGGGGCTCTACGCGATCTTCTGGTAGCGGGAGCCACACGGCCGGCGAGCGGAGAGCTGAATGGTCATCTACGGTGTGGCGCTGCTGTCGGGCTGCCTGATCGCCGGGCTCTTCTGCGGGCAGCTGCTCGGACGGCTCATCGGGGTCCAGGCCAACGTGGGTGGCGTCGGCATTGCCATGCTCCTGCTGATCCTCGTCTCGGATCGCCTGCGGAAGGCGGGCAGGCTGAAGCCGGTCTCACAGCGGGGCATCGTCTTCTGGAGCTCGATCTACATCCCGGTCGTGGTGGCCATGGCCGCCAGTCAGAACGTGGTCTCGGCGATCGAGGGCGGCCCGGTGGCCCTCCTCGCCGGGGCGCTGGCGGTCGGGTTGGGTTTCGCCCTGGTGCCGGTGATCAGCCGGCTGGGTGGACCGCGGGCTAGCGGACAAGCACCCGAGGACGGGCCCTGATGGAAGTCGTCGACCTGCTTGGCGGAGTTCTGGCGCGCAACGGGCTGGTGACGGCGTTCGCATTCGTCGGTCTCACGGTCTGGGTGTCGTACTTCCTCTCGAACAGGCTCGCCCGGGGACGTGTGCACGGCTCCGCCCTCGCCATTCTGTTGGGTCTCGTGCTGGCCTACGTCGGAGGGGTCTTCACAGGCGGGGACCACGGTCTTGCCGACTTCGAGGTCCTCGCCGGCGTGGGGCTGCTCGGCGGGGCCATGCTTCGGGACCTGGCCATCGTCGCCACGGCCTTCGGCGTCGACCTCGGGGAGCTCCGGAAGGCGGGGTCGGGCGCCGTGGTCGGCCTCCTCGCAGGCGTTCTGGGATCGTTCGTGGTGGGCGCGGCAGTGGCGTGGGCATTCGGCTACACCGACCCGGTCAGCATGACCACCATTGGCGCGGGCGCGGCCACGTACATCGTCGGACCCGTCACCGGGACCGCCCTGGGAGCCGCCTCCGATGTCGTGGCGTTGAGCATCGCCGCGGGGCTCGTGAAATCCATGCTCGTGATGACGATCACGCCCTTCGTCGCTCACGCCATCGGCCTGGACAACCCGCGCTCGGCCATGATCTACGGAGGCCTGATGGGCACGACCAGCGGGGTCGCCGGAGGGCTGGCGGCCACCGACGAGCGCCTGGTGCCTTACGGGGCCATGACCGCCACCTTCTATACGGGCCTCGGCTGCCTTCTCGGCCCTTCACTCATGTTCGTGACGATCCGGGCCCTCTTCGGGTAGAGCCGAATGAGAGGCGTGAGGCTGATCGAGAGGGCCGAGCGCCACGGGGATGCCCCGGCCGTCTCCACCCGGGCCGTCCGCCACACGTATTCGGACTTGCTCCGCGCGTCGTCGCGCGTCGCCGTGGGGCTGCTGCAGGGGGGGGAGGGGGACCTCGACGAGAAGCGGGTCGCGTTTCTGGTCCCGGGAAGTTTCGAGTACGTGGCCACGCAGTGGGGAGTGTGGCGGGCGGGAGGCGTTGCCGTCCCCCTGAGCCTGTCGGCCGCCGAGCCCGAGATCGAGCACGTCCTCACCGACGCCGAAGTAGGCGTTGTGCTCGCCACCCGGCGGCTCGAAGACAGGATCAAACCTCTCTGCGACCGACTGGGGATCCCGGTGCGGCTCGTCGAGGACGCCCTGGGAGGCGACGGCGGAGCGCTCCCCGGGGTCTCGGCGGATCGCCGGGCGATGATCCTCTACACCAGCGGCACGACGAGCAAGCCGAAGGGCGTCGTCTCGACCCACGCCAACCTCGAGGCACAGGTCACGGCTCTGGTGGAGGCCTGGGGGTGGCGGAAGAACGACCGCGTTCCGCTCTTTCTCCCGCTGCATCACGTGCACGGCATCGTCAATGTCTTGAGCTGCGCGCTGTGGTCCGGTGCGTCCGTGGAAGCATTCGAGTCCTTCGATCGCGACGCGATTCTGGAACGGGTTGGAGACGGGGAATACACGGTCTTCATGGCGGTCCCGACGATCTACGTCAAGCTCATCGAGGCGCTCGAGTCGGCTTCCGTGGCCGAACGCCAGCGCTGGGCCGCGGGCTTTGCCGCCATGCGGCTCATGATCTCGGGATCGGCAGCCCTGCCGGCCAGCATCCATCGCAAGTGGACCGAGCTGACCGGACAGAAGCTCCTCGAGCGCTACGGCATGACCGAGATCGGCATGGGCCTCTCGAATCCCCTGCGTGGCGAGCGCAGACCCGGCGCTGTGGGCCGACCACTCCCCGGGGTCGAAGTTCGCCTGGCCGCGGAGTCCGGCGCCGTGATCGACGAGGAGAACGAGCCCGGGGAGATCCAGGTCCGAGGTCCCGGGGTGTTCAAGGAGTACTGGAGAAAGCCCGATGTGACCCGGGGCGCGTTCGTCGACGGGTGGTTCCGCACGGGAGACGTGGCGGTCCTGGAGGACGGTTACTACCGGATCATGGGTCGACTGTCGGTCGACATCATCAAGTCCGGGGGCTACAAGCTCTCGGCGCTGGAGATCGAAGAGGTGCTGCGTCAGCATCCGGCGATCCGGGAGTGTGCCGTGGTCGGTGTGCCGGACGACACCTGGGGCGAGGCCGTCGCTGCGGCCGTCGTCACGAAGACCGGCAGCAAGCTGGAGCTGGGCGAGCTTCGAGCGTGGGCCGACAGCAGGCTCTCGAGCTACAGGATCCCGAGGAGGCTCCTGGTCGTGAACGAGCTTCCCCGAAACGCCATGGGCAAAGTGGTCAAGCCGGCGGTGAGGGACCTGTTCGAGCCCCGGGGCCCACGGACGAGGCCCAACCCGTCCTGAGACGGGGGAGGCCCTGGAGAGGGCCTTCGGACGTGGCACTCCGGCTGCCGAGCTCGCGAGATCGGCGAATCAGGCGTGTCCCGGCGCTGACGTGTCCCAGCCGCGTAACGTGGCCGAATTGGACCCCGAATCGGCTCTGTGAGATACTGTTGGCTCTTCGCGCTCTAATGAGGGAGCCGCGCGGACGGCGGCTTCCCGGCAACCCCCCCGTTCAGACAACCAGCCGGAACAGAAGAGGACGCACGCAACTCCTATGCCTTTCTCTCCCCTTGGCCTTCACCCCCATCTTCAGCGGGGCCTCCTTTCGCTCGGCTTCGAGCGCCCGACCCCCATCCAGGAAGAGGCCATTCCTCCGGCCCTGGAGGGCCGCGACATCCTCGCCTCGGCGATGACGGGCAGCGGCAAGACGGCCGCCTTTGCCCTTCCCATCCTCCACCGCCTCGAGGGTCTTCCTCGCGGAACGACCCGTGCTCTCGTCGTCACCCCCACCCGTGAGCTGGCTGCTCAGATCGACGAGCACATCAGGGCCCTGGCCGGCCGGACGCGCGTCACATCTGCCACCGTCTTCGGCGGCCTCGGGATGAGGCCCCAGGAACAGGCGTTGCGGCGCGGCGTGGACGTGATCGTCGCGACTCCCGGGCGCCTTCTCGACCACATGCGCTTCCCCTACGCGGGGCTGTGCGGCCTCGAGATCCTCGTCCTCGACGAGGCCGACCGGATGCTGGACATGGGTTTCCTGCCCGACGTGCGGCGGATTCTCAAGCAGATCCCCACGAAGAGGCAGACCCTCTTCTTCTCGGCCACCATGCCGCAAGCCATCGTGTCGCTCTCGCGGGAGATGCTTCGCAACCCCGTCACCATCGCGATCCAGCGCAAGTCCGCTCCGGCGACCGGCATCACGCAGGCCGCCTGGCCGGTTCCGGCCCAGCTCAAGTCCGCGCTCCTGGCCGAGCTGGTCAAGAGTGGCAGGATCCGCAGCGTGATCGCCTTCACGCGCACCAAGCACCGGGCCAACCGTCTCGCCGAGTACCTCGGACGCAACGGCGTCACCGCCGGACGGATCCACGGCAACCGCAGCCAGGCCCAGCGCACCCAGGCCCTCGGCCTTTTCAAGGCCGGCAAGTTCCCGGTGCTCGTGGCCACCGACATCGCCGCGCGGGGGATCGACATCGAGGCGCTGTCTCACGTCGTGAACTTCGACGTCCCGAAGTCACCCGAGGACTACGTTCATCGGGTGGGGCGGACCGCCCGGGCCGAGGCCACGGGTGACGCCTTCTTGTTCTTCTCGCCCGAGGAAGAAAGGGACGTGCGGGGCATCGAGCGCGCGATCGGCAAGAGCCTTCCGCGCCTCACGCTCCCCGGGTTCGACTACACGCGGAAGCCTGCCACGCAGCTCGAGGTGCCTCTCCACCAGAGGAGAGCCTCGCTGGCCGCGCAGCGTCACGGCGGCCGCCGCACGTTTGGAAGTCCCACGGCCCGGCGCGGCAGTGGGGTGCGTGGCCCACGGGGTTCGGCGCGACCGGGTTCGGGACGCCGAGGCTCGACACGAAGCGCTCCCGCGCGGCGAGCGTCTACACGGTAGGTCGGGCGCCGAGGGAGCTCGGGAAGGACCGAATGACCACCACACAGGTCGAGTACGTGGACTTCAAGGCGACGACAGCGGTCCGCGAGTACCGTCTGAGGGTGCGCCGCGGCGAGGAGGTTTACGACTTCACGGTCGCGATCCCGAACGAGGCCTTCCTGTCCGGCCGCGTTCGCTATCAGGATGCGCCGGATGTCTGCTTCCTCAAGCTCCAGCGGGAGCTGGCGGCGGGCGAGGACGGAGCGCTCCCCCCCAAGGCGCTCAAGATGACCGACCAGGACCTCGAGGAATACCGGGTCGCCCACGCCCCGAGGGAGTCGCGCCGGCGTCTGTAGTCGGCGCCCCCGGCTCCGCCGGATGCTCGCCCCTCGTCCCGCGCCGTCCCTCGTTCCGCTAAGATCTTCCCAAAGGGATAGGAGGTCGTCATGCGCCGAGCTCGCAGGTGGAGAGTCCTCTGCGGTGCCTTGATGGTGTCGCTGGTCGCGTGTGCGCCGGCGCCCGAGGAGGGGAGCGATGACGAGCCCGCCGCGAGCCGGCGGGTCGAGTCGCGCGTCGTTCCTGAGCCGCAGTACACGCTGGGCGACGAGAACACACACAACAAGTTCAGCAGCACGATCCCCCCGACGCTTCGCGTGCCGTCGGGAGCCGTGGTCGAGCTACTGACCAAGGAGGCCACCGGCGGCCAGCTCGGCCCGGACTCGACCCTGGAGGACCTGGCCAAAGTGTCCTGGGACGCGGTCCACCCCCTCACCGGGCCGATCTACGTCGAGGGCGCCGAGCCCGGCGACGTCCTGGCGGTGACTCTCCACGAGCTGGAGGTTCGGGACTGGGCCTGGACCAGCTTCGCCCCCAACTTCGGTTTCCTGAGGGACGAGATCGGTGAGACCTGGCTGCGGACCTTCCGGATCGCCAAAGGGCAGTCGTCGGTCACGTTCGCCCCCGGGGTCGAGATCCCCCTGCAGCCCTTCCCCGGGGTCCTGGGGGTGGCCCCGGAGACCGAAGAGCTTCTGAGCACCATCCCACCCCGTGCCAACGGCGGCAATATGGACAACAAGCACATGATCGCTGGCGCGACCGTCTACCTGCCGGTCTTCGTCGAGGGCGCCCTCTTCTCGATCGGCGACACCCACGCGGCGCAGGGCGACGGCGAGGTGTGCGGGACGGCGATCGAGGCACCCATGCGAGTGGTCCTCGAGGTGAGCGTGCGAAAGGGAGTCCGGTCCATCCCGGAGCCGCAGTACGAGACCGGCGAGTACTACGCGACCACCGGATTCGCCGAGACCATCGACGAGGCGGCGCGAAAGGCCACCCGCTACATGATCGACTACCTGGTGGCGGAGCGGGGCCTCACGCAAGGCGACGCCTACGCGCTGGCCTCCCTCGTGGGAGATCTCAAGATCAACGAGGTCGTCGACGTGCCGCACGTCCTCGTCAGCATGCACATGCCGAAGGCGATCTTCCGCTGAGCTGAAGACAGTGCGAGAGAACACCGTGAGATCGATCTGGGCCCGGGGCGGCGTGGTCCTGAACGGCTGGCTGAGCATTCCCAGCTCGTTCTCCGCGGAGGTGATGGCCCACCAGGGCTTCGACTCCCTCGTCATCGACATGCAGCACGGTCTCATCGACTACCAGACCGCGGTCACCCTGCTGCAGGCCATCTCGACGACACCGGTGATCCCGCTGGCCCGGGTGCCCTGGAACGATCCGGCGCACCTGATGAAGATCCACGACGCCGGCGCCTACGGGGTCATCTGCCCGATGGTCAACGATCGCGCCCAGGCCGAGGCCCTCGTGCAGGCGTGCAAGTACCCGCCACTCGGAGTCCGGAGCTTCGGGCCGGTGCGGGCGTCGATCTACGCCGGGGCGGACTACGCGAAGAACGCCAACAACGACCTCATCGTGATGCCCATGATCGAGACCGCCGAAGCGCTCGAGAATCTGGACGACATCCTCACCACACCGGGTGTGGACGCGGTGTACGTGGGCCCGGCGGACTTGAGCCTGTCCCTCGGGTACGAGCCGGGTGTCGACAAGACCGAACCCGCCGTCGTGAAGGCACAGAAGACGATCGCCGCCGCCTGCAAACGCCACGGTGTGGTTGCCGGCATCCACACCGGGACGCCGGAGTACGCCCTGAAGATGATCGAGGACGGCTACCGCTTCGTCACCGTCGCCACCGACTTCCGTCTCCTCGCGGCCCAGGCCGCGTCGGCGGTGAGTGCAGTCCGCAAGAGGCTTCCGGCGGGAGAGCCTGCCGCCTCCTGAGCGTGTCCTTCACCCCTCATCGCCTCAGGCTCCCGAACACCTTCTCGCGGTAGCGGCGCTCCCCGTCCAAGTCGCCCAGCTTGAAATGGACGTCGGAGAGCTTGGTGAAGACTGTCTGCGGATCCTCCGGCTCGAAGAGGCTCTCCTCGTATCGGAGCCGCGCTCCGTCGTAGTCACCCAGCCTGAAGAGCGCATCCCCCTGCCGCTCGAGCCACGCGCCTGCTGCAAGATCCAGGGCGCGGAAGCGCTGCACCATGCGAGCGGCGTAATCCGGCGCTTCTCCCACCCGCTGCTGCCACAAGAGGACGTAGTATCGGTGCTCGGCGATCAGGGCCGTAGCCGCGATGTTGGTCCACTCCACGGGGAACGCCATCTTCAGGTCACGCACGAGTGCCTGGTCGACATCGCCTGCCCAGAGCCGTCGCACGTCCGGGTGCTCGTACTGGGGCGGCAGCTCTTCGAGCGCCGTGCCGAGCCACAGCTCGGCCTCCTCCAGATCTCCGCGTGCGATGCCGAGAAGGGCTGAGACCGTCGGATAGCGAGGATCGACGCGCCATTCGGGGTAGATCCCCAGGAAGATCTCGTCGGCCTCGTCCCACCGTTTCTCGGCGGCTAGAGCCAGCACAGTGCTCATGGGGTAGAGCTTCGCGTCCGGCGCTTCCGTGGCGGCGGCTTCGAACAAGTCGAGCGCGCAGGGCTCCCGACACCCCGCTGGCGCGGCGCAGCCCCGACCCCAGAGACGCATGGCCTCGAGGCGAGGCATCAGGTATGCGGGGAGCTCGCTGGGAAGGGAGGACCGCCTCGGGGTGCGATGGTCCGCGAAGTGATCGTAGAGATCGAGAGCGCCGAGGCTGGCGAGCTCCTGCACGTCGGCGTCACCGAACCCGAAATCCTCCGGGCGGAGCGCCGGCAGACAGCCCGGTCGCTCGTAGAGTCGCGAGCGGTAGTAGTCGTCGAGATCGACGAAGAGCATGCGGCGACCCGGCGCAACGAACTGCCCCTGTGCGGGGACCGGACGGTCGCTGCTGATCAGGATGTCCTCGACGTAGAAGATGGCGTTGGACGTGTCACGCCCCGGCGGGTCGCCGATGAACGAGAACTTGTGGAGTCGCGAGCCCGCAAGGCCCACTGCGTTCGGCTGGTCGACCAGTACGACGAGCGGCTCCTCATCCCCTTCGGCCCGGATCGAAAGGTCGTAGACGCCGCGGCCGATGTCGTAGACCGCATCGACGACGTACCACGTCAGTGCGCGGATCGGGAAGAGGGGCACCTCCTCGCCCCCTGTCACGTGGAGGAGCACGCCATCGCGCGCCTTGAGCCAGAAACCGATCCCGTGTTTCTTCAGACGAAAGTGCGCTTCGCCGGCCAGCGCGATGTTCAAGGGCTCTTCCGGCAGGGCGATCAGCACCGCGAAGTGCAGGTACAGCTTCCCCTCGGACATCTCGCGGAAGAAGCCTTGAAGCTCCGCGAACTCTCCGTCGCCGGCCACATCGCGGATCTCGACGGAGCGGAAGCCGCTCAGGCGATATCGGGTGGTGAGCTGGACGCTGCCTTTGGCGTCCTCGTACGCGATCAGGGTGTAAGGGCCCGTCTCGACGGCCTCGCCTTCGAAATCGAACCAAACCAAGACCGGGGAGTCCTCGGGGGCGGGGAGGGCCTCCTGAGACCAGACCTGGGCGGATCCGAGCAGCACCAGGGCGAGGCAGACCGGCGCCCAGCCTCTCGGTGCCTCCCAGCCCATGCTCCATTCTAGCCTGAGCCGATCGGGGACCCGCCCAGACGCGGCGACGTGCCGCGGCCTCCTGACCCGGCTAGAATGATTCCTCTTCAAGAGCAAGGAGATTGGCATGGCACTGACACGACTTCTCGGTTCCGCGATCCTGGTCGTGAGTCTGTTCGCCGCCCAGGTTCCAGCCGACGAGGCGGCCGGGGAGGGTGGCCTCTTCGCCTCGGCCACCGAGGTGAGGCCCCTGCTCGTGGGGACCGCGATACCCGAGGGGACGCTGAGAGATGAGAAGGGCAACGAAACAACCGTCGGGGCCCTGATGGGTGGCGGCCCGGCCGTCTTCATCTTCTATCGGGGCCACTGGTGACCGCATTGCAAGCGGCAGCTGGGTCAGCTGCAAGCGGCGTACCCCCGGATCGAGGAGCTGGGCTACAAGCTCATCGGTGTGAGCCCCGACAGCCCTGAGCAGAACGCCGAGTTCGCTGAGGATCTCGGCCTGGATTTCCCGCTGATGTCCGACAACGAGCTCGCCTGGACACGACGGTTCGGGATCGTCTTCGAGACGGAGAGAAGGGGCAGGCTGCCGGTGCCCGCTGTCTATCTCGTTGATGGCGAGGGAACTGTTCAGTTCCACTACGTTCATCCGAACCACCGGGTCCGGCTCGACACGGAGCTGCTCCTGGCGGCCGCGAATGCCGGTGTCAAGGCTGACAAGAAATAGAAGAGGTGTCTCGATGACGAGGGCGATCCGAGCCTCCATCACCGCGGGATGCGCCGGCCTGCTGCTCACGTGCGCGGTCGCGGCGAGTCCCGCACAGGACTCGCCTTCTCCGCGCCCAAACATCCTCTGGATCGTGGGCGAGAACCTCGCGCTCGACCTGGGCAGCTACGGGCAGAAGAACGTCCGCACGCCCCACCTCGACGCCCTCGCCACGAACGGTGTTCGCTACACCAGCGTCTTCGCCACGTCCCCGGTCTGTGCTCCGAGCCGGTCGGCGTTCATGACCGGGATGTACCAGACGTCCACGGACACACATCACATGCGCTCCCACCGGGACGACGACTTCCGTCTGCCCGCGGGTGTCCGGCCGCTCACACATTGGCTCCGGGACGCCGGGTACTTCACCGCCAACATCACACACGCCGGTGGGCGAGAGGTGGGGACGGGCAAGCTCGACCTCAACTTCGTCAACGAGGGGCCCCTCTACGAATCGGACGACTGGGCCGCTCTCAAGGCCAACCAGCCCTTCTTCGCGCAGATCAACACCCTCGAGGCCGAGTACGACATCTACGACCGCAAGTCTGCGGAGAAGCCCCGAGTTCTGTGGGTGGGCGAGGACTGGCATCCGAAAATCGCCACCCCCGAAAACGTGTCGCCTCCGTCCTACTATCCGGATCACGAGATCACCCGTCAGGAGTGGGCGCGATACCTCAACTCGGTCTCCGGAATGGACGTCCGGATCGGCTGGGTCCTGGACCAGCTGAAGAAGGACGGCCTGGCCGACGACACCGTCGTGATCTTCTTCGGCGACAACGGCCGGCTCGAGGCCCGGGGCATCCACTGGGTCTGGGACAGCGGGATCCACGTGCCGATGATCGTTCACTGGCCGAAGGGCCACCCGGCGCCGCCGCAGTACGAAGCGGGCACGGTGAGCGATCAGGTCCTGAGCCTCCTCGACCTGACCGCGACCACGCTCTCGATCGCGGGGATGGAACGACCGGTCGGAATGCAGAGCCGAGTTTTTCTCGGCGACCGTCCCGATCCGGCGCGGACGTATGCCTTCAGCGCCCGCGACCGCATCGACGAGACGGAGGTGCGCCAGCGTTCCGTGCGCGACAAGCGGTACCACTACATCCGCAACTACACCCCGGGGGCGGGGTTTCCGACACTCAACCGGTACAAGGAGAAGTGCTTCCTCGTGAAGCCCCTGATGAGGCAGCTCCTCGCAACGGGGGAGCTCACGGGTCCAGCGGCCGACCTGATGACGCCCTTCCCGGCGGAGATGCTCTACGACACGGAAGCCGACCCGCACGAGATCCGCAACCTCGCCGACTCCGCCCACCGCGAGCATCGCGATGCGCTCCTGCGGCTCCGGGCCGCGCTCGACACCTGGATCACCGAGACGGGAGACCGCGGCGAAGTGCCCGAACCGCCCGGCATCGTGGCCCCGTTCGAGAAGGAGATGCACGACTGGTTCGGCACGCCCGAGTGGGCGCTGGGTCAGCACTGACGAGCAAAGGCGCCTTTTGACAAGGGAGATGTGTCCCCGGACCTCAAGTGGTTTCTCAAGCAACTCTGTCCGGACAGAGTTGCTGTTCGTCAGCGGCCCCTGACTTCGGCCTCCCCGAAGCGGACGAAGAGCACAGGCACGATCAAGAGGTTGAGGAACGTCGAAGACACCAGGCCTCCCAGGATGACCCGGGCCATGGGGCTCTGGATCTCGTTCCCCTGCTGATCGCCGGCGATCAGCAGCGGCACGAGCGCCAAGCCTGCGGTGAGCGCGGTCATCAGCACTGGCGCCAGGCGTTCCCGAGAGCCGCGGACGACCGCCTCGGCGAGGTCCAGGCCCTCGGCGCGCATCAGGTGCTGGTAGTGAGTCACCAGGAGCACACCGTTGCGTGTGGCCACGCCGAAGAGGGTGATGAAGCCCACCATCGAGGCCACGCTCACGACCCCGCCGGACAGTGCGATGGCGAACACGCCCCCGATCAGCGCCAGAGGCAGGTTGACGAGGACGATTGCCGCGTGCCGGTGGGAGCCGAAGGCCACGAAGAGGAGCCCGTACATCCCGATCAGGATCAGGCCCCCGAGGAGCGTGAGGTTGCGCAGGCTGCGTGCGCCCTCCTCGAACTGGCCTCCGAGCGCGAGGCGGTAGCCGGCGGGGAGATCGAGTCCCTCTCGCAGCGTCTCGTCCACCCTGCGAACCACACCCATGATGTCGGCCCCCTCGATGTTCGCCGTCAGCACCGCGACTCGCTGGACGTCTTCGCGGCGGACTAGGCTCGGGCCGAGGTCGAAGCGCACCTGCGCCAGCTCCCCGAGGCGCACCATGTTCCCCTCGGGTGTCGTGGCCGGGAGCGTCTCGAGCCATTCGCGGTGCTGTCGCAATTCCTCGGGGAAGGCGACCACGACCCGGGACACGAGGCCCCCTTCCAGGATCTCCCCCGCGTCGGTGCCCTGGAAGAAGGCCTCGATGGAGCGGGCCAGACTCCCTGGCGTGAGGCCGTGTCGCGCCAGGGCGGGGCGGTCGAAGTCGATGAGGAGATGAGGCACGGCTGACTGCTCTTCATTGGAGAGATCCACGACCCCCGGCACCTCCCCGAGGAGCTGCTCGGCTTGATCGGACAAAGAGCGGAGGACGGGGAGGTCGGGCCCGTAGATCTTGACCGCGAGGTTCGTCCGGCTACCCGAGATCATGTGGTCGATACGGTGGGAGATGGGCTGGCCGAAGCTCACGTTCACACCGGGGATGACCGAGACCGCCTGGCGCATCTGGGCGAAGAGCTCCTCCTTGGGCCGTCCTTCCCGCAGGACCACCTCGATCTCCGAGGCGTTCACGCCCTGGATGTGCTCGTCCCGCTCCGCCCGGCCTGTCCGGCGCATCGTGGACACGACCTCGGGGAAGATGAGGAGGGCTTCTTCCACTTGCTTCCCCAGGGCGTCGCCCTCGTCCAGGGGCGTCCCCGGTGGGCTCACCACGGCGAGCGTCAGGCTCCCCTCGTTGAAGGGGGGCAGGAAGCTCCGGCCCAGAAAGGGCCAGATCGCAAGGGCGGCGAGGAGCCCCATCCCCGCTGCCGTCAGCACGACGGCGGGCCGCGCGAGGCAGAACGAGATCGTATGGTCGTAGGCATGCTTGAGTCGACGGAGGAGCCAGGGCTCGGAGCCTTCGAGGAGACGCCCCCGCGGGAGGAGCAGCAGGCAGAGCACCGGCGTGACCGTGAGGGCGACCACGAGGGATCCTCCGAGCGACGCGATGTACGCCACGCCCAGGGGCCGCAGCAGCCGGCCTTCCATGCCGGGAAGGGCGAGAAGCGGGAGGAACACCATGCCGATGACGAGGGTGGCGAAGAGGATCGCCCGCCGTACCTCTGACGAGGCCCGGAAGACGACCTCCGCGTCCGACCGCCGCTCCGCCGACGGCCGGGCGTGCTCCTCCCGCAGGCGCCTGAGGACGTTCTCCACGTCGATGATCGCGTCGTCCACGAGCGCGCCGATGGCGATCGTGAACCCGCCGAGCGTCATGGTGTTGATCGTCCCGCCGAAGGCCGACAGCACCAGCACCCCGGCCACGAGGGACAGGGGGATGGCGATGGCGGAGATCGCCGTGGCGCGGACATTGCCGAGGAAGAGCAGGAGAACGGCGAGCACAAAAAGGACCCCGTCCCGCAGGGCCGCGGCCACGTTCGTGATCGCGACTTCGATGAAATCGGCCTGGCGGAAGGTGTCCGTCTGGATGAGCACCCCCTCCGGGAGCGCCCGCTGCACGTCGGCGAGGGTCGCGTCCATTCGTCGGGTCAGGTCGAGGGTGTTGGCCTCGGGCTGCTTTTGCACCGACAGGATGACCGCGCTCTCCCCACGGTAGGCGGCCGTCCCCCGCTTGGGCTCGGGCGCCTCGAGCACCCGGGCCACCTGCCCCACGAGGAGCGGCCGGCCCCCCTCGACTCGCAGGACGACGTTTGCCAGGTCATCCGCAGACCGGGCGCGGCCGCGGCCCCGGACCAGGTACTCCTGACCGCCGTCCACGTGAAAGCCGGCGGCCGGGACGCCGCTGGCGGCCTCGAGCGCCTGGACCAGAGCGTCCACGGAGACCCCGGTCTGGGCCAGCGCGGCGGGATCGACTTCGACCAGGTACTGGCGCCGGTCGCCGCCGATGGCCACCACTTGAGAGATTCCCGGTACCGCGAGAAGGCTGCGGCGCACGAGGGTCTCCGCCAGGCCGCGGAGCTCCATCGGGTCGACGGTCTCGGAGGTGAGGGCCACGAACGCGATCTGCCCCATCACCGATCCGATGGGGCCGAGCTCCGGTCGGGTGACACCGGCGGGAAGCCTCACCGTCTGCAGGCGCTCGGTCACCACCTGGCGGGCCAGATAGATGTCGGTACCCCACTCGAAGTCCACCCGGATCACGGTGATTCCTGCCGCGGAGAACGACCGGAGGCGACGGACGCTCGGGGCGCCATTCAGGGCCGACTCGAGAGGGAAGGTGACCAGGAGCTCGACTTCTTCGGGTCCCATGCCCCGGGCCTCGGAGATGACGGTGACAGTGGGTGCGGTGAGGTCGGGAAAGATGTCGACAGGCATGCGGGCGCCGAGCAGGCCGCCGACGAGCGTGAGCACAGCCGCGGCGCCGAGGACGACCCATCTTTGGTGCAGGGACGAGCGGATGATGGTGTCGAGCATGTTTCGCCTCAGTGCACGTGGTCGGGGGCGGCCCCCGACCCGAGGAGCGTCGTGCGGCGGATCGCGGCCCCGCCCACCGAGACGAGACGCTCGCCCTCGCTCAAGCCTTCTACGAGGACGAAGCGTCCCTCGCGGGCGAGGACGCGGACCTCGCGCCGGGCGAAGGCTTCGCCCTCGAGCTGGACGTAGACGACACTCAGGCCGCCGTCGTCCACGATCGCCTTGTCCGGAATGACGAGGCCTTCGACCTGCTCGTCGAGGACGAGCTCGGCCTGGGCCGACGTGCCGAGAGGCAGATCGTCCGCGTCGCGCTGCAGCTCCAGGAGAACGGCCCGGGTCGCCGTTCGCGAATCGAGCTCGGGAGCTCGGGCCACGAGGCGAACCTCGTCTGCTTCGAGGGAGAACGGTTCCGGAGTGCCCGCCCTCCTGAGGTGAATGCCGTGAGGCGAGCTGGTGAGGCGGGCGGCATCCTCTGGGCGCAGGGCGACCTCGAGCCACACCGGACGGGGCTTGACGAGCCGCACGAGCGGCGCACCCGCAACAACGGATTCGCCTGGAGTCACGCGGACCTCAGCCACGCGGGCCGCCCATGGCGCGGAAAGGGCGATCGGAGAATCGGGCACGGTGCCGGTGCGCGCGGCTCGGGCGAAGCCGAGGTCGGCACGGGCTGCGGCCAGTCGCGCCTCTAGCGAGTCCACCGCTGTCCGGGCGCGATCGCGCTCGGCCCGGCTCGTGGCCTCGATGGCGAGCAACTCGTCGAGGCGCTCCGCTCGCTCCGCCGCCAGACGAGACTCGGCTTCGAGAGTGCGCACATCCGCCTCCAGCTCGGGCAGGCTTCTCTCGGCGCTCGATCGTGGCACGAGATGCAAGACGGGCTCGCCCGCGGTCACGCTTCGGCCTGGCCAGGGCCATGGCTCCCGTGCCAGGACGGCATCGAACGGAGCGGTGAGCAGCACCTCTCCGTCGGCGGCGGGCCTCACCCGTGCCGGGCCTCGCACCGTCGTCCGGATGCTCCCGCGGCGCACCCATTCCGTTTCGAATGCCGTGCGCCACTGCTGCTCCTTCCGGAAGTCGATGGGCTCGCCGGGTGAGGGCGGAGGCCCTTGGGGGGGAGTCACCAGGCCTCCGGGAGAGATCGCTGTGCCCACCCGCACGGTGCCGCTCTCGATCGTTTCGTTTCCCGCCGGAGCCTCGACCCGGAAGGCGAGGGCGAACTCGCCTTCCCGAGGCGCCCGGACGTCGATCGCGAAGATGCCGTCACGCGCAGGGGCGTCTGCCGCGAACCTCTGCGTCTCGCCGCCCGGCCCGCGGAGCAGGACCGACACCTGCCCCGCGCGGAGGGGCGTGAAGCCGTCGAGGACCGTGACATGGACGTAGGCCGCTGCATCGCGGCCGGCCACGAGCGCATCGACTTCTGGGAAGATCTCGTACAGGTCGCCCCACGCGGTGAGAGCCCAACCGTCGTCCTCGTCGACAGGATCGTCGGTCGCGGGACCGCGCCCGCAGGCCGCGACGCTGGCCAGGCCGAACAGGAGAAGGACGACTGCCTTCATCGCACACTTCCCGCTCCCGCGTCGAGGGGCCGGCCCACGGCGACCTCGAGGGCGCGGCCGGCGGACAGCGCTTCTGCCTTCAGCTCGAGCGCGTCCAGCTCCGCCGCGAACGCCACGCGCAGTGCGTCGTTCAGATCCGTCAGGGTCGCCTCGCCGGCCTCGAAGGCGGCTCGGGTGCCCCGGACCACCACCTCCGTCGAGCGCGCCAACTCGGCGGCGCGCAGCGTCGCCGCGCTCAGCACCAGGTAGGCGGCGCGCGCACCCTCCACCTCGGCCTTCGCTTGTCTGCGGGCGATCGTGCGGCGCGCGGTGAGAACACGAGCCCGCCCCTCGGCCTCCGCTCGGCGCCCCTGGTCCCGATCGAAGAGCGGGACGCTCCACGACACGGCGAACACGGGGCCATCGACGTTCACCAGGTCACCACGAAGGGTCTGCCAGCCGAAGGCCAGCTCGGGGAAGCCCCAGAAGCGCTTGGCGGACTTTGCCCCAAGCTTCGCCTGACCGACGCGTTCCTCCAGGGCGACGAGGTCCGGACGCTCAGAGATGCCTCTCCCGGGCTGTGGCGCCGGGAGGGCGGGAAGCTCGGGGCGCGCGCCCTCCGGCACACCGGGCCACAGCCCCCTCACCGAGGCCAGGACACGCTCGTGTGTGGCCTCCGCACGTGCCAGTGCCGTTCTCCCCATTCCTGCGGACAGCCCGATGCGGCGTGCCGTGAGCCCCGATATCTCGCCTGTTGCCGCTCGCCGGCGAAGCACCTCGGCCGTGCGCTCGAGACGCCCGACATGGGACACGACGAGTGCCACACGGGCCGCCGCGAGCGCCCAGGCCGCGTAGACCTGTCGGAGCTCCGCTCGGACCGACAGGCGGTCGGCCGCGAGATCCGCACGGGCAGCGCGCAGACCGGCGGCGACCGCCTCTCGAGTTGGACCCCGCCGGCCGTCGAGCGGCGGCCTCCAGGTAAGAAGCCAGGTGTGCTCGGCCGGTAGGCCCTCGGGCGCCTCGCGCCCGAATGCCACGACCGGGTTTGGCAGGACGGCGGCACGACGCACCTCGGCCTCGGCTTCGGCCACGCCTTCTTCGAGCGATACCCAGCGCGGGTCCTCCGGACCCATCGCCTTGAGGAAAGCCGCCTCGGTCACGATGGGTCCGATGCTCCCGGAGGCGGACGGCACAGAAGCTGGCGAGCTCAATACGGTCAACACAATCAGGGCAGAGGTCATCTCGGGACTCCGCGGACGAAGGTGACAACGGGCGTGCCCATCCGGCAGACGCGGGCCGGATGCAGCGCAAACGAGTGCGGAGAAGAGTGGACTAGACCTGGAGGATGACGGAGCGGCGCGACAGTGGGGCCGCACGGGCGCCCGGGAGGGCGCCGAAGCTCCTTGTCGGAGACCTCGCGGGCACGTCGAGCGCCCGGAGGGAATTCGGAAGGCGGTGTCCGCTGCTGGCGAGCGTCGTTCGCGCCCGATCCGACTGCTGGCCGACATCCGCCACGAGCGCGAGCGAATGATCGTGGTCGGACGCCTCCGACTGGCGCGCGTGACCGTGGTCGAGAGCTCTGGCCCCGTGCCAGTGACGGCTCTCGGCGGCCTTGGCAGGATGGCCGTGCTCGTGTTCCACGGCCTCGGACCCGTGGGTGTGTCCGTGCTCCAGGGCGACGTGGAGCGCTGTGACTCCTGCCAGCCCCGAGGCTCCCAGCATGCTCACCAGGCCGAGCAGTGTGCCCGTCAACCGTCCGCGCCCTTTCACTCGGAGATCGTGACCTGCTCCCGCCTTCCCGTCAACCCTGAGGAACCCATGCCTCAGGGCAACAAAAACTGCATGAAGGGGGTATCGTCGCCTCAGGCGCGACCGCCACCCATTCAGTCTCGATCGACAGGGAGGATTCCATGCATCCTGATCCAACCCGCCGCACGCTGCTCGGCGCCCTCGGTGCCGGAGGTGCGGCGCTGGCCCTGGGCGGGCAGGCTGTGGCCCACCCGTCGGACGCGCAGACGGCCCCGGCGCTTCGCCCGCCGGCGTTCCGCGGCCAGCATCAGCCACGTCCCCTCCCGTTCGATCCGGCGAAGCTCGAGGGGCTCTCCGAGAAGCTCGTCCGCTCGCACTGGGAGAACAACTACGGGGGCTCGGTCCGCGCGCTGAACGCCGTCGAGCAGCGGCTGGACGCGATGAGGCGCGACGCGGACACCCCCGCCTTCGTGTACGGGGACCTGAAGCGGGAGGAGCTCGTCCGCACGGGTTCGGTCGTCCTTCACGAAAAGTACTTCGCAAACATGGGCGGCGACGGGAAGGCCTCCGGCGGAGCCCGCGACCTGATCGCTCGGGACTTCGGCAACCACGAGGGGTGGGAGGCCGAGTTCAAGCGCACGGCGGGTGCCCTCGCCGGCGGCTCGGGCTGGGTGGTGCTCGCCTTGAACCTGCACACCGGCGTGGCCCACAACTACTGGGCCTGGGATCACATGCACAACGCCACGATGGGCCTCCCGCTCCTCGCCCTCGACATGTACGAGCACTCGTACCACATGGACTTCGGCGCCGCGGCGGCGCGCTACGTCGACGCCTTCCTGAAGAACGTGCAGTGGGACGAGGTCAACCGCCGAGTGGAGCAGGCACTGAAGATTCAGGGGTCTTGAGGGCCGGCCCCTCTTGAGAGCTTCCTATAATCCCCTGATGGCACTGGCCGACAAGCTCGAGCAGGTCCCGACGCGGCCCGGCGTGTACTTGTTCAAGAACGCGCGGGGTACGGTGATCTACGTCGGCAAGGCCCGGGTGCTGCGCGACCGGGTCCGCTCGTACTTCCAGGCGTCCCGCCCGGCGGAGTTCCACAAGAGCCGGATGGTCGACGACGTGGCCGATCTGGATCTCGTCGTCACCGACACCGAAATGGAGGCGTTGGCCCTCGAGAACAACCTCATCAAGCGCCACAAGCCGCTCTACAACGTCCGTCTTCGCGACGACAAGAACCACCCCTACCTCAAGCTCACCCTGAAGGAGGACTACCCGCGCCTCTACGTCGCGCGGCGGCCTTCGGAGGACGGAAACGCCTACGGCGGGCCCTACATCCCGGCCAGCCTGGGGCGCAAGACCGCCGCGCTCGTCCGCAAGCTCTTCGGCATCCGCTCCTGCAAGGAGACGCTCAACGGCCGCCGTCCCCGCGCCTGCCTCCAGTACCAGATCAAACGCTGCCTCGCGCCCTGCGTGGCGGAGATCTGCTCGCTCGACCGGTACCAACGGTCCTGCGAAGACGCCCGTCTCTTCCTCGAGGGCCGCACGGAGGAAGTGGTGCGGCGGCTGCGCAGCGACATGGAGCGCGTGGCGGGGGAGGAGCGGTTCGAGGAGGCCGCGTCATTGCGCGACCAGGTCCGGGCCCTCGAGCGGCTCGAGACCCCGCAGAAGATCACCACCACCGAGCTCGAGGAGCGCGACCTGTTTGCCGCCTACGTCGAAGGGGACCGGGCGGCGGTGCAGGTGTTCTGCGTCCGCGACGGGAAGGTGGTCGCGCGCGAGGGCTTCCTCCTCGAGCGGCTCACCGAGCCGGAATCCGTGCTCGCGTCGACAATCCAGCAGTTCTATGCTGCCGCCCGCTACGTTCCCCGCGAGGTGCTGGTTCCCGCGGACGTGCCCGACCGGGAGCTGCTCCAGTCGTGGCTCGGCGAGCGCCGGGGCACGCAGGTTCGGATCCGCACCCCGCAGCGTGGGGAGAAGCTCCGCCTGCTCGACCTCGTGGTCCGCAACGCCCGGCTCGCCTTCGATCTCGAGTGGAAGCACCCCCGTCAGCAGTCGCAGGAGATCCTGCGGGCGTTGCGTGATCTGCTCGACCTCGAGATCGAGCCGCGTCGCATCGAGTGCTTCGACATCTCGAACATCCAGGGCTCCGACATCGTCGCGTCGATGGTCGTATTCGAGGAGGGGCTCCCCAGGAAGTCCGGCTATCGCAAGTTCCGAGTGAAGGGCGTCATCGGCGCCCCGGACGACTTCGCCTCGATGCGCGAGGTCGTTGGACGGCGCTACCGACGCCTCCTGGAGGAGGGGAAGGAGCTGCCCGACCTCGTCCTCATCGACGGGGGCAAGGGTCACCTCGGGGCGGCAGTCGAGGCCCTCGAGGAGCTGGGCCTGGGCGACCAGCCGGTAGCGAGCCTCGCCAAGCGCGAAGAGCTTCTCTTCGTGCGGGGGCGAGCGCGGCCCATCGCGCTGCCTCGCAGCTCGCCGGTGCTGCAGCTCGTGCAGCGCGTTCGAGACGAGGCGCACCGCTTCGCCGTGGGGTTCCACCGGCAGACGCGCTCGAAGCGGACGCTGCACTCGGAGCTGGACGAGATCCCCGGCATCGGCCCTGCCAAGCGGCGGAAGCTGCTTTCCGGCTTCGGCTCGCTCCGGGGCGTCCGGGGGGCGAGCGAGGTGGAGCTCGCCACGGTCGTGGGCCCCACGATGGGTGCCCGCGTCCGGGCCTACTTCGACGCCTCGTCGAGATCGCGCTAGCGGATCCCGCCGAGTCCGGACACCCCCGCCGCCACAGGGTCTCCCGGACCGTTCGCCTCGGGTCCACTGTTCAGACACGCCGTGCCAGGCGGGCGCGAGCCCGGACGATTCGACATCGATGTCCTCGATGCAGTGCTTATTTATCTCGTTTTAATAGATAGTTAGAGCCATCGATCTCAGATTAAACATGAGATCGTCCCTGCAAGGCAGCGGTGGCACAAGGGTTGCGCTGCATGATGTGCCGGTTCGCGGGGTGTACGAGGACCGGACAGTCAGGGGAGAGCTCAGTGGCGGCGAACGACACTCGGGGAACATGGGCCGTTGCCGTCGTGATCCTCTTCTTCCTCGTGGGAGGGCCTGCCCACGCCCAGATCACGAGCGGCACCTATGCGGGCAACGGGACCGCCGGACGTGCGATCACCGGGCTCGGCTTCCAGCCCGACGTCGTCATCGTCAAGGTGGACTACTCGCACGCCACCGACGATCTGTCCTCGGGTGTCGTGCGCACCTCCACGATGTCCGGGGTCAACTCAAAGCCGGTCAAGGGCAGTCAGAATCCTCTCCCCAATCTGATCACCTCGATCGACACGGACGGCTTCACCGTCGGAAACGACCTGATGGTGAACGACGCCGCCACCTGCAGCGGGGCCTGCACCTACTACTGGGTGGCCGCGCAGGCCAACGCTCACGTCAAGGTGGGAACCTACACGGGCTCCAGCACGGGCGCCGGGGACACACTATGGGTCACGAGGCAGGCGCCCTTTGGTGTCGACGTGACGGACCCTGTGGCCTCACGGTGGCTCGCGTCTTTGAAGCAGCGCTCGGGCAGCGTGCGCTTCAAGACGGAGGAGGGGCACCGCTACGTGCTGGCGTCTTCCGAGGGACTCTTGTCCCCCCGGATCTCGAAGCCGGTCCAGGCGAAGCTCAGACGCCGTACAAACCAGGCCGACTACGTGGTGATCGCCCCCGAGGCCTTCCTCGTGGCCGCCCAGCCGCTTCTCCAGAGGCGGCAGGATCAGAGGCTCACCACCAAGGCGGTCTCTTTCGAGCAGATCACGTCTCAGTTTGGCCACGGGAGGCCCTCGGCCCAGGCCATTCGTGATTTCTTGACCTACGCCTTCCACAACTGGCAGACACCCTCGGTGAGGTACGTCCTTCTCCTCGGGGATGCCTCCTACGACCCGAGAAACTTCACCGGGAGCGCCAAGGGGGCACCGCTCCCGGCGATGCGGGTGAAGACGTCGTATCTGTGGACGTCCTCGGATCCGACGCTCGGGGCGGTGAACGGGGAGGACTCGCTCCCGGATCTGGCGATCGGGCGGCTTCCTGCGACGACGCTTGAGGAGGCGCACTCGCTCGTGCAGAAGGTGCTCGCGTGGGAGGACACGGCACAGAGCCTCTCCGGCACGGCCATCCTCGTGGCGGACAACCCGGATAGAGCCGGGGACTTTGAGGCGGGCATTACCGACATCCAGGCGAGCTTCCTCGGAGGACGGGAGACGAAGACGCTTCTCCTGAGGCAGCTCGGGGCCAACACCCGCCCGGAGATCCTGGCGGCCCTGGATGAAGGGGCGTCACTTCTGAGCTACGTGGGCCACGGGGGCCCGGCGGTGTGGGCGCCCGAGAACGTCTTGAACTCGTGGGATCCGCCGAAGCTTCTGGCGCAGTCGGAGCAGCCCTTGATCTGACCTTCAACTGCTTGAACGGCTACTTCGTGGCTCCGAACTACGACTCCCTGGCCGAGGCCTTCATGAAGGCGGAGGGGCGGGGGACGATCGGGGCGTTCTCGCCCTCGGGTCTCTCAGTGGACGGGCCGGCACATCGGTTCCACCGGGCGCTCATGGCGGAGATCGTCAGCGGGGAGCACGAGAGGCTCGGGGACGCGGTGCTCGCCGCCCAGGCGGCCTACGCCGAGACCGGGATCATGCCGGAGCTCCTGGCCGTCTATCACCTCTTCGGAGATCCGGGGATGAGGATTCGGTAGGACTGACCCCTACCCTGAGTGGGCGGGGTAGCTCTGGTCCCATCCGCCGACGGTGGACGATGACTGTCCCTCCCGGGCCCCTGCGTCGAGCACGGACTCCACGCGCTTCTTGTCGATTCGAAGCACGCCATCTGGTCCGGCGGACGCCCTGGGGTCGAACTCGAGGGGGCTCACGATGCGCCGCAGGACCTCCTTGAGGGCCCGCGCTCCGAGACGCGGCTGGCGCGCCGCCTCCCGGGCAATCCGGCGTGCGGCGTCTTTCGTCACCTCGAGGCGCACGCCGAAGCTCGCAAAGTAGGTCTGGGACTGCCGGAGGCCCGAGTCCGGACCCTCCGCCAGGATTCGCAGGAGCTCGTCCTCTCCCAGGGCCTCGAGGAGGACGACGGCGTCGAAGCGCGAGAGAAACTGCGGGCTCACACCGTACTCGAAGAGATCCTCGTGCTTGAGCCAGTCCCTGAGCGAAAACTGCAGCTCTTCGGACGCGCGCCCCGTCTCGTCGACGACCGTGACGGGCTTGAGAGCCCCCTGGTCCTTGCCGTAGGTCACCCGATGGAAGACGGCGTCGTAGAGGCCCTCGAAGGCCCCGGCGCAGACGAAGAGTATGCCGCTCGAGTCGACGTTGATCGTCTTTCCTCCTGCCCAGTCGGGCAGCGTGAAGGGCACGGCCTCGTTCTCGATCAGCGTGAGGAGGGCTTCCTGTGCCCGAATCCCGGCGATGTTGGGCTGGCCCCCGACCTGGCTGCGGATCTTGTCGACCTCGTCCACGAAGACGAGTCCGTGGGAGGCCTGCTCCAGGAGGCGTTCCACCGGGGCGTCCAGACCGAGCTGCTGGCGTGCGCGGTCGAGGAGCCGGGTCAGGAGCTTCTCGCCAGGGTGACCGAGCTGCGCCTCCTCGCCGAGCACGTTGGCGTGCACGCGGATCACCGTGGATCGTAAAGAAAGCGCGGGATCGGCGGCGAGGTGCTCCTCGACTGCGGTCATGAGCGTCGTCTTGCCCGACCCCGAGGAGCCGATCATCAGGATGTTGCCGACCTTGAGACCGGCCAGCTTCTTGGCCAGTGCCACCGACATTTCGCGGACGGCCTCCTTCTGGCCGATGATCCGTTTCTCGAGGGCGGCGGCGATCTCAGTGGGGGCGGGCGGGGCGGTCGGGGCAGTCACCGGGCGATTGTACGCCCTCGGGGAACGGGCGGTCGTCGCCCTGTGCTAGCATCGCGGTTTCGCCCTGACAGAAGGAGCCCGACCTGAACGCCGAGACTCTCGCCTACGGCCTGACCGCCTACATCGTGCTGCTCTTCAGCCTGTCGGTGCACGAGTCAGCTCACGCCTTGACGGCCCTGATGGAGGGCGATCCAACCGCTCAGTCCCAGGGTCGAATCAGCCTCAACCCACTGGTGCACATCGACATCATCGGGACGATCGTGATGCCCCTCCTGATGATCTTCACCGGGGTGCCGCTCCTCGGGTGGGCCAAGCCCACCCCGGTGGACCCCCGGTACTTCAAGAACCTCAAGCGGGGTCAGATCATCGTTTCGGGCGCAGGCCCCGTTTCGAACCTGCTTCTCGCGGTGCTCTTCACCGCGGGCCTTTTCGTTGCCGTCCGCGTGATCGCCGAGCCGACGGCGACCCACCCCGTCATCCTATTTCTGATGCTGGGAGTGCAGCTGAACGTCCTTCTTGCGATCTTCAATCTCGTGCCGCTGCCCCCGCTCGATGGCTCCCACATCTTCCAGTGGGCGCTCCCCAACGGCCTTGGCCACCGCTACGTCCGGGCGATTGGTCCCTACGGCGGCTACATCCTGCTCGCTCTCGTGATGACCGGGGCGCTCTTCAAGGTGCTCTCGCCGGTTCTCGACTTCGTCCTTGGCTTCCTCTACGGCCTCGCCTTCTAGGACATCCATGCCCAACCCTCGCATCCTCTCCGGCATGCGCCCCACGGGGCCGCTCCATCTCGGAAATCTGATGGGCGCCCTCGACAACTGGGTGGGCCTCCAGGACACCTACGACTGCTTCTTCTCCATCGTCGACTGGCACTCGCTCACCACCGACTACGCCGACCCCTCGGCCATCCAGGAGAACGTGGTCGAGGTGGCCACCGATTGGCTGGCCGCCGGCCTCGCCCCAGAGCGCTCGACGCTCTTCATCCAGAGCCTGGTGCCGGAGCACGCGGAGCTGCACCTGCTTCTTTCCATGGTCGTGCCGGTGCCGTGGCTGGAGCGGGTGCCGTCCTACAAGGAGCAGCAGAAGCAGCTCACCGGGAAGGACCTCTCGACCTACGGTTTTCTGGGATACCCGCTTCTCCAGACGGCCGACATCATCATCTATAAGGCGGTTGCTGTCCCGGTGGGGGAGGACCAGGCCGCCCACGTCGAGCTGACGCGTGAGATCGTCCGCCGCTTCAACAAACTCTACGGCCCAGTGTTCCCGGAGCCGAAGACGCTTCATACCGTCGCCAAGCGCATTCCCGGCACCGACGGCCGCAAGATGTCGAAGTCCTACAACAACGCCGTGTACCTGAAGGACGACCCTGACACGGTGCGGAAGAAGATTCGTCCGATGCTGACCGACCCGGCGCGCATGCGGCGCACGGATCCGGGCGACCCGGACAAGTGCCCCGTTTTCGACCTCCACAGGGCCTTTTCCTCCGAGCAGACACGGGAGTGGGCGGCGCAGGGGTGCCGCACCGCCGGCATCGGCTGCATCGACTGCAAGGGCAAGCTGACCGATCACATGCTCGAGCGCCTGGCCGGAATCCACGCGCGGAGGCCCGAGTTCGCCTCGCGGCCGGACACTGTGTGGGACATCCTGCGGGAGGGCTCTAAGAGGGCGCGTGCCGTTGCCAAGGCCACAATGGACGAGGTCCGGACGGCGATGAAGATCGACTATCGGACGTCGTGAGCGACGACCCCAAACCGGCACCCGAGAGGGCCGACGAGCCGGCCGCGACGGCGGAGCCCCGCCCGAATGAGGATGAGAAGCGTGAGTCAGCCCATGACGAGGTCTCGCCCGGGGACCCTGAACCGGATGGAGAAGAGAAGCCCGAGCGGATCACGGTTCCCGAGGGTGTCGAGTCCACTCTTCCCGAGGACGTCCCCCGCATACACCTGGCGCTCTTCGAGGGTCCCCTCGACTTTCTCCTCTACCTCATCCGACGGGACAAGATCGACATTTACGACATCCCCATCGCTCCCATCACCCGCGACTACATGGAATACCTCGACCTGATGCAGGAGCTGAACCTCGACGTGGCCGGTGAGTTCATGGTGATGGCGGCGACCCTCATCCACATCAAGTCCAAGATGCTCGTCCCGGTGGAGCCCACGGAGGCGGAGGGAGAGGAGGACTACGTCGATCCCCGTGAGGAGCTCGTGCGGCGGCTGCTGGAGCTCCAGCGCTACAAGGACGCGGCGGGGCTCCTGCACCAGCAGGCCCAGATTCGGGCCGCCCAGTGGACCCGACCCGACACCGTACTGCCCACACTCGACGACTCCGGCGAGGAAATGCTCGAGGCGGGGCTGTACGACCTCATCGCCGCCTTCAAGGGGCTGCTGGACCGGCGCAAGTCGCTCCTGGCTCACGAGATCGAGACCGAGGGGCCGAGCGTGGAGGAGCGGATGGTCGAGCTCCTGGCGATGATCGTGGCGGGCGAGTCGCTCGAGTTCCTGGAGTTGTTCGCCTCGCTCGAGACGAAGGGCCAGATGATCACGACGTTCTTGGCCCTTCTCGAGCTCGTGAGGCTCAAGCAGGTCCGCGTCTACCAGCGGGGGAGGTTCGGCGCCATCCGTGTCTTCCGCCCGGTGGGCCCGGCCGCCGAGGGAACGCCCACACCGGCGTAGGGGAGAGGGACCGTTGGCCGAGAAGCACGCGAAGGACACACACAAAGACGCACCGGTTGCCGAAGAGCAGGCCGCCGTGGAGCCCGATACCGCCGAGGCCGAGGACGGCTCCGTCCTCCCGCCGTGCGAGCTGCGCGCCATCGTCGAGGCCATGGTGTTCGCCGCACCCCAACCCCTGACGGCGCGGGAGATCGGCCGGGTGCTCGGAGGCGTCGGGAAGGAGGATTGGCAGCGGGCGCTCCAGGAGTTGAAGGAGAGCTACGCAGGGGACGACCGGGGCCTCCAGCTCATCGAGGTGGCCGGCGGGTGGCAGATTACGACCCGCCCCGAGTACAACGACTGGGTCCGGGAGCTGCTCGACCCGAAGGTGCCGACGCGCCTGTCCATTCAGGCTCTGGAGACGCTGGCGGTCATCGCCTACAGGCAGCCTGCCACCCTGCCCGAGATCATCGAGCTCCGGGGCGTGAGGTCCCAGGGCGTGGTCAAGACGCTGCTCGAGAAGCGTCTCATCCGCATCACCGGGCGCAAGGAGGTGGTGGGCCGGCCCATGCTCTACGGCACCACGAAGCAGTTTCTCCTCCACTTCGGCCTGAAGGACCTCGACGAGCTGCCGCAGATCGAGGAGTTCGCCGAGGTCCTGGGCGAGGAGGTCGACGTGCCCGGACTCAAGCGCGCGATCGAGGCCCCGAGTCCCACCGAGGTGCCGCTCGCCGACGGCGAGCAGTCGTCCCAGGCCGAGCCCTCCGTCGAGGGCGACGAGCGGGAGTAGACGCTGGCAAGGGCTTTCATTCGGTGGGTGGTGTGTGCTAGCTTGCGCATCGAGAATGTGAAGGAGAAGGAATGATGCGATACGCAATAGTTTTCATGTCGATTGTTGCCCTCGTGGGCTGCCAACAGGCGGAAGAGACCCCCGAGGCAGCGGCCCCTGAGGCAGCGGCCTCCGAGGCAGCGGCCCCTGAGGCAGCGGCCCCTGAGGCAGCGGACCCCGAGGCAGCGGACCCCGAGGCAGCGGACCCCGAGGCAGCGGACCCCGAGGCAGCGGCCGCACCCGAGCCACCCCCGGCGGAGGGGGAGGCCACAGGCGAGGAGGGCTCGGAGGGGTAGCGCTACCCCACGCGTTGGGGCGTGGCCAAGTGGTTAAGGCGCGGGGCTTTGGACCCCTGCCGAGACACACGCGCCGAAGGCTCTCACGGACATCTCGGTCGTCCTGGTGGAGCTCAAGGGCAGCGAAGGCGAGTAGGACCCCGTCGAGGCGCGTGCAGGACCGAGGGTGACAAAAACCTAGGTCACCTTCGGGGTTCCTCTGCGCGCCTCGGCTTCTACGAAGACCCGCTTGACTCGTGGCAGGGCGGCCTTGAGCTCTCCGTCGAGTGCTCTCACCACCGACTCCACGTCGTCCGAGGAAGCCTCGCTCCGGAAGTCGACGCTCAGGTTCACGAGGATGTACTCGGGACCCATGTGCATGGTCGCCACCTCGTTGACGTGCTGGATGATGTGGTGGCGACCCACGATCTGCCGGATGGCCTCCAGGACCTCGGGATTGGCGCCCTCGCCGATCAGGAGCCCGTGTGTCTCGTAGGCGAGCCAGATCGCCGTGCCGCCGAGGATGAGCCCGATGAGGACGGAGGCGGCGCCGTCGAAGTAAAGGTTCCCGGTCACCTGGCCCAGGAAGATCCCCAGGAAAGCGACGACGAGACCCGCCATGGCCGCGGTGTCCTCGAAGAGGACGACGAACGTCGAGGGGTCTTTCCCCCTTTGCACGGCCTGGATGGTGCCAAACCGTCCCTTGATCTTCGTGAACTCCTTCCAGGCGAATAGCCACGCCGCGCCCTCGAACACCATGGCGAAGCCGAGGACGACGTAGCTGATCAGGGCGTTCTCGATCGGGCGGGGGTGGAAGAGGTGCGTGATGCCCTCGTAGACGGAGATGCCGGCGCCCACCGCAAAGATGAGGATGGCCACGATGAAGCTCCAGAAGTAGATCTCCTTCCCGTGGCCGAAGGGAAAACGCTCGTCTGGCGGCTTCTTCGAGCGACGGAGACCCCAGAGCAGGAGCACCTGGTTGCCCGTGTCCACGACGGAGTGGATCGCCTCGGAGAACATCGCCGAGCTCCCCGTGAGGGTGGCGGCGACGAACTTCGTGACCGAGATCAGGGCGTTGCCGGCCAGGGCGGCGTAGATGACCTTCCTCGAGCCTGAGGCCACGGGTCTTGTGCTCCTTGGGGGTTGTGTCGTAGCCGGGCATGCTAGCGGCTGGGGGATGAAGGGGCAACCCGGATGGGCTAACCTGCGTTCCCATGCTCTCCGATCCCATCATCCGCCTCGACCGCGTCAGCAAGCACTACACCGAGGGTGCCGAGACCCGCCACGTCCTCGAAGACGCAAGCGTGTCCTTCGCGGAAGGTGAGGTCGTCGCCGTGCACGGGCGCAGCGGGAGCGGCAAGAGCACGCTGCTCAACCTGGTGGCGGGAATCGACTCGCCGACCGGCGGCGAGGTCTGGGTGGCCGGGACCTGCCTGAGCCGACTCTCGTCGGCCGAGCGGACCCTCTTCCGGCGTGACCACCTCGGCTTTGTCTTCCAGTTCTTCAACCTGATCCCCACGCTGCGAGTGCTGGAGAACGTGCAGCTTCCGGCGGACCTCAGGGGACTCTCTCCGGAGGATGCCGCCGAGAGGGCTCGGGTGTGCCTGGGCGACGTGGGGTTGTCCGATCGCGAGGAGTCGTTCCCAGACCGCCTCTCCGGCGGGGAGCAGCAGCGCGTGGCCATCGCCCGTGCCCTCGTCCAGGCGCCGCGCATCCTCCTGGCCGACGAGCCCACCGGAAACCTGGACGACGAAACGGGCCGGACCGTGATGGCTCTGCTCGACCGGGTGACCCGAGGGACGGGACGCACCCTCGTCGTCGCGACCCACAGCACCCAGGTGGCCGCCCGGGCCGACCGGGTGTTCACCATCGAGCACGGTCGCGTCGTGCCGCTCCCGTCCGGCGAGCAGAGCTTCGGGCCGAGGTCGTGACCCGTTCGCTGCTGCTCACCGGCCTTCGCGACCTCGTGCGGCGGCCGTTGCACACGGGGCTCATGGTCCTGGGCGTCGCCCTGGGCGTGGCGGTGGTGATCGCCATCGATCTCGCCAACACCAGCGCGAGCCGGGGCTTCGCCCGGAGCACCGAAGCCGTGGTGGGTCGAGCCACCCATCAGGTGCTGGGCGGCCCGTCGGGGCTGGGGCAGGACCTGCTCCGGCGCATCCGTGTCGAGGAAGGTCTCCGCACGAGCACGCCGGTGGTCGAGGGCTTCGTGAGCGCGCTCGACCGGGATCGCCAGCCGCTGCGGGTTCTGGGAGTGGACGTGCTCTCGGAGGCCCCGTTCCGATCGCACCTGGGAGAGGGGTCCCTGGCGGACCCGGGTTTCGAGCGACTCCTCGTCGACGAGGCCGCGGTGTTTCTCGGCTCGAACCTGGCCGACCGCCATCGGCTGAGTCTCGGGGACGGGCTCCGGGTCCGGGTCCAGGATCGCATCGAGACGCTTGTGGTCGCGGGCATCCTCCACTCTCGGGATCCCGGTGAGGCCGCCTCGCTGGACGGGCTTCTGATCATGGACGTGGGTCGTGCGCAGAAGCTGTTCCGGCTGGGGGATCGGATCACGCGGATCGATCTCGTCGCCTCGCAGGCTGAAGCGGACACCGTCGCGGCCCTCTTGCCCTCCGGGGTCCGTCTCGTCGACGCGCACGAGCAGTCCGCGGCCGTGGGGCAGCTCACCGCCGCCTTCCAGCTCAACCTGACCGCGCTCAGCCTCCTGGCCCTCCTGGTGGGGATGCTCCTCATCTACAACACGGTGATGTTCAGCGTCGTGCAGCGACGCGCGGTGCTGGGCACCCTGCGACTCATCGGGGTCACCGGCGAGCAGGTGTTCTCGCTGGTGCTCCTCGAGACCCTGGCCGCCTCCGCCGTGGGCGTCGTGCTGGGGCTGGGGCTGGGCTACGTGCTCGGTCAGGGGGCCGTCCGCCTGGTCACCCGCACGATCAACGATCTCTACTACGTGGTCTCCGTCACCGGCGCACCGCTCACCGCGGCTTCGGTCGCCAAAGGGGTCCTTCTCGGCCTCGGCACGGGAGCCCTCGCCGCCGTCGCACCCGCCCTGGAGGCGGCGCGTGTGGAGCCCCTCGAAGCCCTGCGTCCCAGCCGACTCGAGTCCCTGGGCCGCCATCTCGTCCCCCGCGTGGCACTCGCCGGAGCGCTTCTTGCTGCCTGCGGTGCCGCCCTCCTCGCGGTGGCCGGCCGCTCGCTCATCCTCAGCTTCGCCGGGCTCTTCGCCATCGTGCTGGGCCTTGCTCTCCTCGCCCCTCTGCTGACCGTTCTGGCCATGGCGGTCATCGAGCCGATTGGGGGGCGTCTCGTCGGCACGCTGGGACGCCTCGCCGCCCGCACCGTCACCCGCTCCGTCAGTCGGACGGGCGTGGCGATCGCCGCCCTCGCGGTGGCGGTCTCCGTGACCATCGGAGTGGGCCTGATGATCCAGAGCTTCCGCTCGACCGTCGAGAACTGGCTCGATCTCTCCCTGAGGGCGGACATCTTCATCTCTGCGCCAACTCCCGGAGGAAGCCGGGCGACGCCCGTCCTCTCGCCGGAGACTCCCGCCCTGGTGGCGGCCGTGCCCGGGGTGGGCGAGGTGGAGACGTTCCGGGCAGTCCGAGTGGCGAGCCCGCTCGGCGAGGTCCGCCTGGCGGTGGCGGACGCCCATCGCCCGAGGGACGCCGCGCTCTATCGATTCGCCGAAGGGGATCCCGAGGAGGTGTGGGAGCGGGTCACGGCAGGGGCGGTGCTGGTCAGCGAGCCCTTCGCCTTCCGGCATCGTCTGCCCGAACGGGGAGCCAGCGTGGAGCTTCTGACCGACCGCGGGCCGAAGGTCTTCCCCGTGGCAGGCGTCTTCTACGACTACGCAACCGAGAGCGGGCTCGTGCTGATCTCGCGCAATGTCTACCAGCGCCACTGGGACGACCGGGCGGTGTCGTCCCTCGGTGTCTACGTTGCCGAAGGCCACGCCATCGACGACGTGGTGGGGGACCTCCGGGCCGCCCTGAGCGGGACGGCCCTCATGGTGGCCTCCCACCGCGCGCGCCGCACCCGGGCCCTCGAGGTCTTCGATCGGACGTTCGCGGTGACGCAGGCGCTCCGACTTCTCGCCATCGGCGTGGCGTTCATCGGCGTCTGGAGTGCGCTTCTGGCGCTGCAGGTCGAGCGTACCCGAGAGCTGGCCACCCTCGAGGTGCTGGGCCTGAGCCAGGGTCAGTCCTGGGGTCTGACTCTCCTCGAGACCGGACTCATGGGGGCGGTGGCGGGGCTTCTCTCTCTCCCCATGGGATGGATCCTGGCCTTCATTCTCGTGAACGTGATCAACGTCCGGTCCTTCGGCTGGACGATGCGCCTCGAGGCCGACCCCTGGCTCTTCGCCCAGGCCCTCGCGGTGAGCATCGTCGCCGCGGTCCTCGCCTCGGTGTACCCGATGGTGAGACTTCGTCGCCGTCCGCTGGCTGCGGCGCTGAGGTCGGAGTGAGGCGCGAGGAGAGCGCCACGGACTCCTCGCGTCGGGCCCAGTCCCGTCCTGGCGTCGCTCTGTTGACCGCTCTCGCAGCGGCCCTGGCCCTGCTTGCCGTGCTGAGGACGGGTCCCTCGGAGCTCCGCCGGCCGGACGCGGCCCAGGGAATTCGCGTCGAGCTCGGAGACGGTCTCGGGAGGGCAGGCTTCGCTCGGGCCGTCGAGCGGCGCGAGTACCGCCTGCCCCTCGACCACGGCCCGCACTTCGAGTACCAGACCGAGTGGTGGTACTACACCGGTCACCTGCGCGCCGGCGAGCGCCGCTACGGTTTCCAGCTCACCTTCTTCCGACGGGGCCTGTCCCCGGGCGCCCCTCCGGGCGATGGCGGGCTCGCCACCAACCAGATCTACTTCGCTCACCTCGCGATCACCGACGTGGCCGCGGGGAGGCACCTCTTCGCCGAGCGCTGGGGCCGGGGAGCGGGGAGCCTGGCCGGCGCCGAGACATCGCCTTTCTCCGTCTGGCTGGAGGACTGGCGGGTGGAGGCGACCAGCGACGACGGGGGGACGGTCCGGCTCGTCGCCCGTGACGGCCCGCTCGTGCTGGACCTCGAGCTCGAGACCCGCAAGCCCCTGGCGAGACACGGCGATCGAGGGCTGTCCCCGAAGAGCGACGAGCCGGGCAACGCCTCGCACTACGTCGGGTACACGCGCCTCGGTGCTCGCGGCCAACTGGCCGTGGACGGTCGCCCGCGGCCCGTGAGCGGAGAAGCGTGGTTCGATCACGAGTGGAGCACCAGCGCACTGGGAGCTCGGGCGGTGGGTTGGGACTGGTTCTCTCTCCAGCTCGACGACGAGACCGAGCTTCTGTACTTCCAGATCCGGCGCGACGACGGGAGCATCGAGCCCGTCTCCAGCGGGACGCTCGTCGATCGCGACGGCCGCACTCGCCGGGTGCTCGCCACGGAAGTCTCGCTCACCGTCCTCGACAGGTGGACCAGTCCGGAGACCGGCGCGACCTATCCGGCGCTCTGGCGGCTGCGGGTCTCGGAGGAGGGTCTCGATCTCCTCGTCGAGCCCAGGATCCCCAACCAGGAGATGCGGACGTCGTTCGTCTACTGGGAGGGCGCCGTGCGCGTCTCGGGCACCCGGGCCGGGCAGCCCATCCGTGGGCAGGGGTACGTGGAGCTCACCGGATACGAACGGACCATGCAAGGAGTTTTCTAGCAAGTCGAAGCCCACGGTCCGCCGCATGGCCATGGATTCTTCGGTCCACGGGCGCCGCCAGGCTGTGCGGTATGATCGCGGTCGTGGAGGAACGACTTCAGAAGATCCTGGCGCGGGCAGGCTTTGCCTCCAGGCGGGGCGCAGAAGGCCTCATGCTGGAGGGTCGTGTCACGGTCAACGGAGCCATCGTCCGCGAGCTCGGCACGAAGGCCGATCCCAGGAAAGACCACATCCGTGTGGACGGAGTGAGGGTGAAGCCCGCTGGCGAGCCCGTCTACATCGTGCTCAACAAGCCTCGGGGGGTCGTGACCACTCGGCGTGATCCCGCGGGTCGTCAGACGGTCATGGAGCTGGTTCCCGGCGTGACGGGCCTCTTCCCGGTGGGCCGGCTCGACCTCACGACGGAGGGTCTCATCCTCCTCACCAACGATGGCGAGTTTGCCGAGCGTGTGGCCCATCCTCGCTTCGAGGTCCCGCGCGTGTATCACGCCAAGGTGCGCGGGGTTCCCGATGAGCGGACGCTGGCGCGGCTCCGACGCGGTATCCGCGTGAAGGGTGATGTCCTTGCGGTGGATCGGGTGCGGCTGGTCGAGATCGATCGCCACGCGTGGGTCGAGGTGGAGCTCCACGAAGGCAAGCAGCACGAGGTCAAGCGCCTACTCGAGGCCGTGGGCCATCCGGTCTCGAAGCTGCGGCGCGTCGCCTTTGGCCCGGTCACGCTGCGAGCGCTCGCACCGGGACAGTTCCGACACCTGGAGCCGGGCGAGGTCCGGGGTCTTCTCCGCGGCGAGGCCAGCGCGAAGATCCCGCGGCGCAAGATCCGCCGTCGACCGCGTCCGTCCACACGCAGGGAGACCGGGCGTCAGGTCGGCTCGGGCCGGAGCGGCGCGCGGGCAAGCAGTGGGCGGTCGGCGTCGAGCCGGGGTGGCGCAGCGGCGTCCGGAAGGCGCCGCGCAGGCACAGAGACGGCGGAGGCTCGGAAAATCGGCGCGGGTGACAGCGCCGGGCGACGTGTTGGTGCACGGAAAGCCGCGCCGCAGAAGGCCGTGGCGCGAAAGACAGAGCCCCGAGCGACGGGCGGAAGAGGCTCGGCCGCCGCTTCCCGTCGCCCTGCGGCGAGCGGCGGACGGGGGCGCGGCACGCGCAAGTCGACGGGCGGCACGGATCACCGGAGGAGACGATGAGTCCCACCGAGCAGACATGGTTCGTGTTCCCCCCGCACCTGGAGGGGTTCGATCAGTTCGAGCCGGGCAAGCCCATCGCCGAGGTTCAGCGCGAGCTGGGTCTGGACCACGTCATCAAGCTCGCATCGAACGAGAACCCGCTGGGTCCGTCGCCCCTGGCGATCGAGGCGAGTCGCGCTGCAATGACGGAGGTCCATCGCTACCCCGACGGGGCCGCAACGGCGCTTCGTGAGGCGCTCGGCGCCGGGCTCCGCATCGCACCGTCCCACGTGGTCGTGGGCAGCGGTTCGGTGGACGTCATCGACGTCATCGTGAAGGCCTTTCTTGGCCCGGGCGACAACGCCGTCATCTCCGAGCACGCGTTCGCCCGGTTCCGGCAGATCGTCGACGCTCGCAACCGCGGGGCGCGGCTCGTCCCCATGCGCGAGTGGACTCACAACCTCGAGGCCATGGCCCGCGCGATCGACGAGCGGACGCGGCTCGTCTTCGTCGCCAACCCGAACAACCCCACAGGAACGTGGAATCGCCGGGCCGAGCTCGAAGCCCTCGTCGCCTCGCTGGGTCCAGGCGTGCTTCTGATCCTCGACGAAGCGTACTTCGAGTACGCGGACGACCCCGAGTACCCCGACGGAATCGACCTTGTCCGCCGAGGCGCTCCCGTCATCGTCACCCGCACTTTCTCCAAGGCCTACGGCCTCGGCGGTCTGCGTGTGGGATACGGCGTTGCCGCACCCGAGGTGATCCAGGCCCTTCTCGTCGTTCGGGAGGTGTTCACCGCCAACGTGCTGGCGCAGGCGGCGGCGACCGCGGCCCTCGACGACACCGAGCACCTCCGACGTACGCTGGAGCTCAACCGGACCGAGAGGCAGCGCGTCGCCACGGCCCTCGTCGGGCGTCGTTACACCGTGCTGCCGAGCCTCGGAAACTTCCTCACCTTCGACTCGGGCCAGGACTGCCGGGCGCTGTTTCAGCGCCTCCTGACTCGTGGCGTCATCGTCCGTCCTCTTGATCCCTACGGCATGCCCCGCTGGCTGCGCGTCTCCCTCGGCACGGCCGAGGAGAACGACGCGTTCCTCGAGGCGCTGGATGCCGTGAGCGAGCGATCCGAATCATGAGAAGCCAGGGTCCAGTCGTCGCCATAGACGGTCCTTCCGGGGCCGGCAAGTCCACCGCCGGGCGCGCGCTGGCCGCGCGCCTCGGCTACACGTACATCGACACCGGGGCCATGTACCGGGCCCTCGCCCTCAAGGCCATGAGGAGCGGGGTGTCGCTGGACGCGGAGGAGGCCCTGGCGACACTCTGTCGGGCCGCGAGCATCGTGTTGGGCGATGGCGGGCGGAGCGTGCTCCTCGACGGCGAGGACGTGACCGCCGCCATCCGGTCTCCCGAGACGAGCCGCGCCTCTTCACTCGTCTCGGTGCACCCCGGCGTCCGCACGGAGATGGTGGCGCGTCAGCGGGAGATGGGTCGCGAGGGCGGGGTGGTGCTCGACGGTCGTGACATCGGCACCGCGGTCTTCCCGGACGCCGAGGTCAAGTTCTTCCTCGACGCCAGCCCGGGCGAGCGCGCCCAGCGCCGACTCCAGGAGCTGAGATCGGCCGGCTCCGACATATCCGTCGAGACGGTCGAGGAGGACGTGCGGGAGCGGGACTACACCGACACTCATCGTGCGGAATCACCCCTCGAGCGTGCGTGGGACGCCCTCGAGCTCGACACGACACATCTGAGCCCCGACGAGGTCCTGGAGCGGATGCTGGCCGCCGTCCGAGCCCGCGAGGGGAAGCCCATCGACTTGGGCCGCCTCGCCGAGGAGCATCGGCGCTCGTCTCGCCGCTACCTGGAGGCCCTGCGCAGCGCCGCCCTGAGCGTCGGGCTCTACCGGCTGCCCGCCGGCTCCGAGGACGAACAGCGGCCCCACGGCGAAGAAGAGGTCTACCTGGTCCTCGAGGGGAAGGGTCGCTTCAAGAGGGGCGACGAGGACGTGATGGCTTCTCCCGGGAGCCTGCTGAGCGTCCCCGCGCGGGTCGAGCACCGCTTTCACTCGATCGAGCAGGACCTCCTGCTTCTCGTCTTCTTCGCCCCGGCCGAGGACTCGGCGGAGAAGGAAGCTTCCGACTAGCCTGAGCACATCGTCTCCCCGGCGCTCATCTGCCTCCGAGACGCCGCAGCTCCTTCTTATTCCGCGATGATGCGTGTCAGAGGGCGCCCGGTACCCGTCCGTAGGCCTCGACCGGAGGCGCCGGGCCCTTCAGCACGCCGCCGACTCCAGCAGAGTAGGACGTCGATGAACCTGGCCGAGCCAGGCGGTCTCGGAGCGCTCGTGTGACCGCCTCGGCCTTGGTTTCGCCGGCAAGCCTGGCCAGGGCCTCCGCGAGCTCCTCTGCTTCGGGGTTTCGGATGTTCACGGCCATGATTCCCTACGTGTACATTCCTATCTACACAATGACACATCGCCGGGGTCCGGTCGCATTGCGCCAGGGGAAGCCCTGGGAGGGGGGAAGCATGCTACAACCTCAGGCGAGCGAACTCGTCGAAGGACGTGACCCCCTTCTTGACGAGCCCCAGGCAGCGCTCCCGGACGGAGATCATCCCCGAGTCCAGGGCTGCCGCCTCGATCTCGGCCACCGAGCGACCCTGCTCCAGCGCGCTCCGGACCTCGGGACTCGACGGGAGCAGCTCGAACAGCGCCCGCCGCCCCCGGTAGCCGACCCGGTTGCACTTGGGGCAGGCTTTGCCCCTGAAAAACCGCAGCTGCTGGGCTTCGTCCTCGTCGATGCCGTGTGCGGCCAGCGTGCGGGCCGCGGGAGGGTCCACGGGGGTGGAGCAGATGCGGCAGATCATCCTCACGAGGCGCTGACCGGTCACGAGCCCCAGGGAGCCGGCCAGGAGGGCCGTGGGAACGCCCATGTCCCGGAGGCTGACCAGAGCGGAGGCCGCCGACGGCGCGCTCATCGCCCCCACGACCAACAGGCTCGAGGCGAGCTGGGAGGCCACCATCGCCGTGCCCGTGTCAGGCACAGCCGAGAGCATGAGGATCTCGGGCCGGACCGCCACCATGGACCGAAGGGCGGCCTCGATCCGTGGTCCTTCGGGGCCGATCTCGACCTCACTCTGCCGCACGCCCTCCATCACCCAGTGGATGGGGGCCTCGATCGACAGGATGTCCTTCTGTCCGTCTGCGACGACGTTCATGATCGAGTAGAACGTCGTACCGGATCCGTTGAAGGCGGGCGAGGTCACGAGGAGAAGCCCGAGCCCCGAGCGAATCTCCTCCACGACGCGGACGCGGTCCTCCAGCTCGAGCCCCAGTGTCGTGAGGTCCGTGAGGAAGGTGGAGCGGTTCACGAGCTTGACGGTGGCCCCGACCCCGTGCGGGCCCGGGACCGTGCGGAGGATCAGGTCGTACTCGATGTCTCCCAGCGGCGTAGTGATCCTGCTCGACAGCGGCTCCGTTCGCCGAGCCGGGTCGAGGTCGAACATAGCGAACAGTGCCTGCTCGAGCGCGGAGGCGTAGGCCCCGGGAATGGGATCCACGCGGAAGGCAAAGCCATCGATCCTGTAGCGGACCGCCACCCGGTCGGGCTGGGGCTCGAAGGTCACGTCGGAGGCCCGCTTTCGCGCGCCCAGGGCCAGCAGATAATCGAGGGTGCCCTCCGGAGAGGCGTGCTCCCAGTAGCCGCGGCCCGAGTCCTCCCCGGCGTGAGTGTCCTTGAGGGGGCTGACACCCTGAAGCCGCAGGCCGACGTCGACGTCGGTCTGACTCACCAGCCCCGTTGCACGAGGATCTCTCCCAGCTTGCGCCCTGTCTCCTTCTGCTCGACGAGCATCTCGAGCAGCTGCGGGGTCGAGATCTTCTTCATCCGGACCAGGATGTTCCCGAGGCGATCCTGGCTCTGGCTGAGGGCCTGGAGCTCGTCAACGAGCTGGGGGGGCGCGTGGCGCCAGAACTGCTGCTTGTACTCCGCCGTCGCGTCACAGAAGCAGCGCAGGCAGAACGGGCACAGCTTGGTCGGGTTCTTTGGATCGTCCGAGCACCAGACGGCGGCGACGGAATCGAACTCTCCGAGGCAGTTCCAACAGATGACGAGGTACGGCTGCTCGCTCACGACCGCGGACCTCATAACCAGCAGGTGGCTGCGCGAGGCGTGGCGGCAGGGAGGGCCAACACCGCCTCACACGCCGGATCAGGCTAAGACGACAACTCCTTCACAATCAAGGCGCTCCGTGCGTTGACCGCTCCTGACGGCCGTGATAGCTTCGCCCGACGTCCATGGTCGACCTCCGCCGCACTCCCCTCAACACCGTCCATCGCGAGACCGGAGCCAAGATGGTCCCGTTTGGCGGGTGGGACATGCCCGTCGAGTATGCGGGCCTCATCTCGGAGCATCTCGCCGTGCGGGAGGCGGCGGGGCTCTTCGACGTGTCGCATATGGGGGAGCTCGAGATCGACGGGCCGGGCGCGCTGGCCTTCCTCCAGCGCGTGACCGCAAACGACGTGGCAAGGCTCACCGACGGGCGGGCCCAGTACTCGGCCCTGCCCAACGACCGCGGCTGCCCCATTGACGACGTGATCCTGTACCGCCGCTCGGCCGAGCGTTTCCTGATGATCGTCAACGCGGCGAACGTCGAGAAGGACCTGGAGTGGCTGCAGTCACACCGGCCCTCCAACTGTGAGCTCCGCGACGTCAGCGAGGCCTACGCGCTGCTGGCGCTGCAGGGCCCGCGCTCGGAATCGATACTCCAGACCCTGACGCCGATCGATCTGAGCCAGCTGAAGTTCTACCGGTTTTTCGAAGGGGAGGTCTGTGGCCTCGGCGCGCTCGTGGCCCGCACCGGCTACACCGGAGAGGACGGCTTCGAGCTCCTGGTCGCTCCCGACAAGGCCGCAGAGCTCTGGCGGGCGCTCATGGCAGCGGGTGGGGAGAAGGGCCTCGTGCCGGTCGGGCTCGGGGCGCGGGACACGCTTCGTCTCGAGGCCCGGATGTTGTTGTACGGAAACGACATGGACGAAACGACATCGCTGGTGGCCGCCGGCCTCGGGTGGATCGTCTCGCTGGACGATGGGAAAGGCGACTTCCCGGGCCGACAGGTCCTCGCTGCCGAGAAAGCCTCGGCAGCGAGGAGCTCGCTCGTCGGCTTCGAGGTGGTGGGTCGAGGGATTGCCCGCCACGGCTACCCCGTCCTCCTCGGTGACGAGGCGGCGGGGGCGGTGACCTCCGGCAGCTACGCCCCGTTCCTGAAGAAGAGCATCGGCCTGTGCTACCTGCCCTCCGCCCGCGCATCGGTGGGCACCGATTTCGACGTGGAGATCCGCGGGCGGCGCGTCTCGGCCCGGGTGGTGCCCACGCCGTTCTACAAGAGACCGCGGTAGACTGAGAAGGCACTCCCAATGTATCCCCAGGAGCTTCGGTATTCCAAGGACCACGAGTGGGTCGCCGTCGATGGAGACCGCGGTCGGGTGGGCATCACCGACTACGCACAGAACCAGCTGGGCGACGTGGTGTTTCTGGAGCTGCCCGAGGTCGGACGGACGCTGGCGCCTGGTGAGCAGTTCGGGACGGTCGAATCGGTCAAAGCCGTCTCGGAGCTCTACTCGCCGGTGGCGGGTGAGGTCGTGGAGATCAATTCCGAGCTCACCTCGAAGCCCGAGCTCATCAACGAGGACCCCCATGGTGTCGCCTGGATCATGGTCGTTCGCATCACCGACCCGGCCACGGTCGCGGCCCTGATGGACGCGAAGGAGTATCAGGCCTTCGTGGAGAGCGAGGCCAAGTAGGCCGGGCCAGGCCGCCCGGTCGACACGCGGCACGCTTTCGAGAGAGCCTGGTGATCGAGGATGCCCGTGCCTGATCGAGCCATAGCTTCGCCCCAGATGACGCGCTCCCTGCTCACCCATCCCGCAGACTTCCCCCACCGTCACATCGGCCCGGGGGAGAGCGAGATTGCCGAGATGCTCGAGGCCCTGGGCGTCTCCTCTCTCGATGAGCTCGTGGATGAGACGGTCCCCGGTGGCATTCGCCTGGGCGAAGAGCTGGACCTGCCCGCTCCTCTCTCCGAGCCCCAGGCCCTCGCCGAGCTGCGGGAGAAGGCGGCGGAGAATCAGATCTTCCGTTCCTTCATCGGGATGGGCTATCACGACTGCATCACGCCCGCGGTGATCCTCCGCAACGTTCTCGAAGACCCGGGATGGTACACCCAGTACACGCCCTACCAGGCCGAGATCGCCCAGGGACGCCTCGAGGCGCTCCTCAACTTCCAGACCATGGTCGCGGACCTCACCGGTCTTCCGCTGGCGAACGCCTCGCTGCTCGACGAAGCCACGGCCGCGGCCGAGGCCATGACGCTGTGTCTCGCGGTGGCGGGTCGCGGAGGACGGGACGCTTTCTTCGTGGCCGAGGACTGCCATCCCCAGACCATCGCCGTCGTCCGCACGAAGGCGGAGCCCCGGGGGATCCGCGTCCAGGTCGGCCCCGTCGAGGAGGCCCTCGCCTCCGGGGATTCACTCTTCGGGGTGCTCGTCCAGTACCCCGCCACCGACGGTGTGATCCGGGACCACTCCGAGCTCGCGCAGAAGGTCCACGACGCCGGCGCGCTCCTGGTTGTCGCCACGGATCTGCTGGCCCTCACCCTCCTCCGCTCACCCGGCGAGCTGGGTGCGGACGTGGCGGTGGGCTCGGCCCAGCGTTTCGGGGTCCCCCTGGGCTATGGAGGGCCTCACGCCGCGTTTTTCGCCACGAGCGAGGCCTACAAGCGGCACATCCCGGGCCGGCTCGTGGGGGTCTCTCACGATGCTGAGGGTCGCACCGCCTATCGGTTGGCCCTCCAGACCCGTGAGCAGCACATCCGCCGCGACAAGGCCACGAGCAACATCTGCACGGCCCAGGTCCTTCTGGCGGTCATGGCCGGCATGTACGCCGTGTTCCATGGCCCCGAAGGTCTCAGAGCCATCGCTCGGCGTGTCCACGCCCTCACCCGCGTCCTTCAGCTGGGACTGAGGCGCCTGGGCCTCGACGCCGGATCGGGACCCTTCTTCGACACGCTTCGCGTGCGCACGACACCGGAGGCCGGCCGCGAGACACTCGGCCGGGCCCGGGACCGGGGAATCAACCTCCGGCCCTACGACGACGGCTCGGTGGGCGTGTCGCTCGACGAGACAACGACGATCGCCGACGTCGAGGCGCTTTTCCAGGCCTTCGGCGGAGAGGCATCGACGGTCTCCGTGGACGATCTGGCGGACGGCGTGGATCCGGTGCCTCCCGAGCCCCACGCCCGCCGGAGCGCCTTTCTCGAACATCCCGTTTTCAACAGGCACCACTCCGAGCATGAGATGCTGCGCTACCTCAAGCGGCTTCAGTCACGGGATCTCTCGCTGACGCACTCCATGATTCCGCTGGGCTCGTGCACGATGAAGCTCAACGGGACATCGGAGATGATCCCGGTGACCTGGCCCGAGCTCGGTGGGCTGCACCCGTTCGCCCCGGTGGAGCAGGCCCGCGGCTACCGGCAGATCTTCGACGAGCTCGAGCGATGGCTGGCCGAGATCACCGGCTTCGCCGCGGTGTCGCTCCAACCCAACTCCGGCGCCCAGGGCGAGTTCGCCGGTCTGCTCTCGATCCGCGCCTACCATCGCAGCCGGGGTGAAGCCGGGCGCACCGTCTGCCTGATCCCTGTCTCGGCCCACGGCACCAACCCCGCAAGCGCCGTGATGGCCGGCTTCAGGGTGGTGCCGGTGGCTTGCGACGCACGGGGCAACATCGACGTGAACGACCTTCGCACGAAGGCCGTGGAGCACCGCGACGAGCTTGGCGCCCTCATGGTGACCTACCCCTCGACGCACGGCGTCTTCGAGGAGGAGATCCGGGAGATCTGCAGTGTCGTCCACGAGGCCGGCGGCCAGATCTACATGGACGGTGCGAACATGAACGCCCAGGTGGGGCTCACGCGTCCGGCCGTGGTCGGGGCGGACGTCTGCCACCTGAATCTCCACAAGACCTTCTGCATCCCACACGGCGGCGGGGGACCGGGCATGGGACCGATCGCCATGGCCGCCCACCTGGCGCCCTTCCGCCCGGGTCACCCGGTCGTCGAGACCGGAGGAGACGAGAGCCTCGGCACGATCTCGGCGGCTCCGTGGGGGAGCGCAGGGATCCTCACGATCTCCTGGGTGTACATCCGCCTGATGGGCGCCGCGGGCCTTCTGAGAGCAAGTCAAGTCGCCATTCTCAACGCGAACTACATGGCGTCGCGGCTCGAGCCCCACTATCCCATCGTCTACACGGGGGCCCGGGGTCGTGTGGCGCACGAGTTCATCCTGGACTGCCGCCCCTTCAAGGCCGCGGGGATCGAGGTCGACGACATCGCCAAGCGGCTCATGGACTACGGCTTTCATGCTCCCACCATGTCCTGGCCGGTGGCCGGAACCCTGATGGTGGAGCCCACCGAGAGCGAGTCGAAGGCCGAGCTGGACCGCTTCTGCCAGGCGCTCATCGCCATCCGCTCGGAGATCCGCGAGATCCAGGAGGGACGCATGCCGGCCGAGACGAGCCCCCTGAGGATGGCCCCCCACACCGCGCACGCCGTGACGGCGGCGGAGTGGGACCGGCCCTACACGCGCCGGCAGGGAGCCTTCCCGGCGCCTTGGGTCGAGGAGAGCAAGTTCTGGCCGGCGGTGGCTCGCATCGACAACACCTGGGGTGATCGCAACCTTTTCTGCGCCTGTCCGACGGTCGAGGAGATGGCCGGCTAGCGATGCCACGGCGCATGGTCGGGCGCAAGAGCGCCTGGAATCCTCCTGCGAGGCCAGGCTCGTCCGCCCGGCCGGCGGGGGCGTCTCGCCCGGCCCGCCCTGTGCGCCGTGGTCCGGCGGGGCCGCCGCTTCTCCGGTTGCTTCTCGTCCCGGTGGCCGTGACCCCCGGTGTCACGCTCGTGCGGCTGGGCGGTGAGCTTCTGGAGTGGTCGCCCCGTCTCTTCGGCCGGGTGGCCGGCGGGGGACTTGCTCTCGTCGGCATCGCGTGGCTCGTCCCGGTCGTCGGCTTCTACTTTGGCTATCGCCTCGCCCGCGCCGGCGTGCGGCCATCCTCCCGCGTCCGGGCAATGGCGTGGCCGATCGGAGCCCTCGCCTCTGTCCCGATCCTGGCCTGGCTCGGCTCGCGGCTGGCGTCGCCCGAAACGTCTCAGGACCATCTCGTCCTGTGGGCCGTCGTCTCGGGCCTCACGGCGGCGTGCGCCCTCGTGGCCTGGCCGGCTCTGGGGCGTGTCCTCCTGGCCTACGCCCTTACTGCTCGGCTCCCAGTGGTCGCCGTCATGTGGTTCGCCATCCAGGGCAATTGGGGCACTCACTACGACGCGCCTCCGCCCGGGTTTCCCGCCGTCCCCCCCATGGCCCGCTGGCTGTGGACCGGACTCCTGCCCCAGATGACCATCTGGATCGCCTGGACGGTGGTCTTGGGGACGCTTTTCGGGGTGCTCGGCCAGGTCGTGGCGGAGCGTCGCGCCGAGTGATTCCCCGGGGGGGCCGCTGGCATGCGGCCGAACCTCGTGGCGACTGTAATACCTTCACCCGAAATGGTTTGCGCCTGCCCACGACCCCACGCTCACCGCTCCCCAGGCGTCCTGACGACACCGTCTGATCCCGCCGACCAACGACCGGCTTCGAGGCGGGGGTAGCGGAGACCACGTGTACTCCGACATCCCGACCTATCGAGAGCAGCTGGCCAGGCTCACAGAGCAGCTCCAGGTGCACGGCCACCTGGGTCTCGTGCTCGTCGACGCCTCGAAGCTGGCCCAGGTCGAGCACGACTACGGCTCGAAGGCCTTTGACGAGGTCCTCTCGCTGGCCACGGAGATGGTGTCGGCGTTGCGTGGGAAGGAGAAAGGGGGCGTCCGAAGCGACGACGTCCTGGCCCTCGAGGAGCGCGGTGGAAACGCCTTCCTGTTGTTCCTCTCCCCGCGCCGGAGCTCGCCGGAGGACCGCCCGGCCCGGATCGCCGATCTCGAGGCGGTGGCGGTTCGTGTGGGAGACCTGCTGAACAGCGAGCTGGCAGAGCTCAGCTCGCCCTACCTGCGCGGCCGGGGAAGCGTGACCGTCGGGTACTCGCTCGTCTTCCACAAGCCCCTGATCAGCGCGGACCGCGTGATCGGCCGGCTGGTGAGAGAGGCCTGGGAGAGCGTCCGCATCCAGCAGCAGGCCGCCTTCCAGACCCGGTGCCGGCTGCAGGACGTGCTTCTCTCGGAGGAGATCCGGACCGTCTTCCAACCGATCGTGGACCTGCAGCGGGGAGGCACTCTCGGCTACGAGGCGCTCTCGCGCGGCCCGGTGGGCACGGCCCAGCACAACCCGGTCAACCTCTTCACGGCGGCGAAGCAGGCCGACCTGGTGTTCGAGCTGGACCGTCACTACCGCCGGCGGGCGATGCGCACCGCCCGAAACCTGCCGCCGCCCTACCGCCTCTTCATCAACGTCGTTCCGGAGTCGATGTACGACCCGGACTTCCAGGGGACCAGCCTGATCAAGCTTCTCGAAGGTCTCGGGCTCTCGCCGGATCGCATCGTGCTCGAGGTGAGCGAGTAGGACGCGATCGAGAACTACACGATGTTCGTCGAGGCCCTTCAGAACTTCACCCAGATGGGCTTCTCGGCCGCCGTCGACGACATCGGGGCCGGCTACTCCGGTCTCGAGAAGATCGCCCACCTCAACCCCGGGTACCTCAAGTTCGACATCGAGCTCGTGCGCGACATCGACAAGAGCCACGTCAAGCGCGAGATGGCTCGTGCCCTCAAGGCCTTCGCCGAGAAGATGGATTCGAAGATCATCGCCGAGGGGATCGAGCGCGAGGGCGAGAAGCAGGCGTTGATCGACCTGGGCATCGACTACGGTCAGGGGTACCTGCTGGCTCGACCCGCTCCGCTCGAGACCTTCGATCTCTCCGTCCCCGCCGCGATCGACGAGCACACCCCGGGCTAGCTCTTCTTCCGCTCCCTCACCAGTCGAGCCGCCTCGAGTCGAGCCGCAGTGCTCTTCTCCTCGCCCCGGTCGGTGGGATGGTAGTAGCGCCTTCCGACGAGCCCTTCGGGCAAGCAGTCCATGGCCGCGACACCCTCAGCCTCGTCGTGGGCGTAGCGGTAGCCCTGCCCGTACCCGAGGTCCTTCATGAGGCCCGTGGGGGCGTTGCGGATCCAGAGAGGGACCGGTTCCGCGCGACTCTCCAGGGCGTCCTTCGCCGCCTCGGCGTAAGCCAAGTAAACGGCGTTGCTCTTGGGCGCCGCCGCGAGGTAGACGACGAGCTCGGCGAGGGCGAGGGCCCCCTCGGGCAGCCCGATGAAGTGCACGGCCTGCTGGGCGGCCATGGCGACCACCAGTGCCTGGGGGTCGGCGAGGCCGATGTCCTCGGAGGCGAAGCGCACGAGACGCCGGGCCACGTAGAGCGGGTCCTCGCCGGCCTCGAGCATCCGGGCGAGCCAGTAGAGGCCCGCGTCGGCATCGGAGTTGCGGATCGACTTGTGCAGGGCACTGATGACGTTGAAGTGCTCCTCCCCGGCGCGGTCGTACAGGAGGGCCTTTCGGGCGAAGGCCTGCTTCAGGGCCTCGAGGTCGACCACCCGCCGGCCGTCCGCGTCGGGGGCGGCGCTTGCGGTGGTGACCGCGAGCTCGAGCACGTTCAAGGCGGTGCGGGCGTCCCCGTCGGAGCTCCGGGCCAGGAAGAGGAGCGCCTCGTCGTCGACGTCGGCCTTTTCTCTTCCGAGTCCCCGCTCCTCGTCGGCGAGAGCGTGGTTCAGCACTCGCACGAGCTCGTCCTCCCCGAGAGGCTTCAGGACCACCAATCGGGATCGGGACAAGAGCGCGGCGTTCACCTCGAACGACGGGTTCTCGGTCGTCGCACCGATCAGGACGATGTCGCCCGACTCCACGTGGGCCAGAAGAGCGTCCTGCTGGGCCTTGTTGAACCGGTGGATCTCGTCGATGAGCACGATCGTGCGGCGGCCCCTGCGCCGCCTGCGCGTCTCGGCGGCCCGGAGGACCTCGCGCACGTCCTTCACGCCCGACAGCACCGCGCTCATGGCCTCGAAGTGGGCCTTCGTCATCCGGCGGATGACGTGAGCCAGCGTGGTCTTGCCCGAGCCCGGCGGACCCCACAGGATCAGCGAGCGGAGCTGGTCCTGCTCGATGGCGCGGCGGAGCGGGCGGCCCGGCCCGATCACCTCGTCCTGGCCCAGGATCTCGTCGAGGGCCCGGGGACGCACCCGCTCCGCCAGCGGGGCGTCGGGCCGCGGCTCTTCGACCGGCGTCGGCCCGGCCTCGGGGAAGAGCGAGCCCGAGCTCTCGTCGCGTGAGCGGCTCATGCCCGTGAGCCTACCGCTCTCCGCTGCTCGGGGGAAAGCCCCGTTGGCGCGCCGCCTCGAACAGGAGAAGCCCGGCCGCCACACCCACGTTCAGGCTCTCGACCGGTCGCGCGATCGGCACGCGAAGGCGCGCGTGCGCTCGCCGGGCGACCTGTTGCGGCAGCCCGGCGCCCTCGCTGCCGAAGACGAGCGCCACGGCGGATCGGAGATCGGACTGGTCGTAGCGCGTCTCGCCGTCCACCGTGGCGGCGAGAGCCGGAACTCCTCGATCCCTCATCCGGTCGAGAACGGCGTCCACGGTGAGTCCCCGGACCTGCGGGAAGCGGAAGGCGGAGCCCATGGATCCACGCAGCGCCTTCCACGAGAAAGGGTCGGCGCAGCCTTCGCAGAGGTAGGCTCCGGTCGCGCCTGCGGCCTCGGCCGTGCGCAGGAGTCCGCCGAGGTTCCCAGGATCCTGGATGCCCACCGCCACGACGATGAGCGGAGTTCCGTCGAACAGGCGTGCTTCGTCGAACGCTGGCCGGCCGGCGAGGGCGAGCACGCTCTGTGTCGTCCCGGCGTCCGAGACAGAAGCAAGGAGGCGCTTCGTGAGCCGGCGCACGGGGACGCCCTGCTCTCGAAGCGCGCCGAGGCTCTTCGCCGCCGCCGGGCGTTCCTCCGCCCCGGAGGCGACGGCCGCCTCCACGATCCTGGCGCCTGCCGCCATCGCCTCGTCGAGGAGCTTCGGTCCCTCCAGGAGACACAGATCCCCCTCGGGATCCACAGCGCGTTTCTTCAGCGCCAGGAGGCGCCTGAAGAGCGGGTTGGCACGGCTCGTGACGGTCTCTTTGTCGGGGGTCATCGGCGCAGGGCCGTGATAGTATCACCGGACTTTTTCATCGCCGGAAACCGGAGAATCTTTCATGGTGCTCGAGATCAAGAAGCGGCTCCAGGATGAGATCCAGACGCTCGAGACCGAGCTCAGGGTTCATCTTCCCAAGGAGATCCTGAAGGCACGGGAGCACGGTGACCTGCGTGAAAACGCCGAGTACAAGGCGGCGAAGGAGCGCCAGAGCTTCCTCGAGGCTCGGACGGCACAGCTTCACCGGCGCATGGCCGCCCTCAACATGGTGAACCTCGATCGCATCCCCCGGGACAAGGTGGGGCTTGGCTCGACGGTCCACGTGCGCCAGGGGGACACCGGCGAGAAGAAGGTGTTCGAGATCGTGGTGCCCGAGGAGGCCGACCCGACGGTGGGTCGCATCTCACCGTCCTCGCCCATCGGAAAGTGTCTGCTCGGCCAGGAAGAAGGGGACTCGGTCGAGGTCACGGTCCCTTCCGGAACGAGAGAGTACGAGATCATCAAGCTCGTCACGGTCCACGACCAGGTGAAGAGCGACGAATAATGCGGGCTCGAGGCCCGAGCCTCACCTTCGCGCCTCTCGAGACCGACCCGCAGGAGATTCTCGCCCGCGTTCCCGCCGGGCCCGGCGTGGGGCAGTTCCTCGGGCCCGGAGGGCGGAACCTGCTGCTGGGTCAGCCGGCGAACCTCCGGAGGTGGGCCGGCGCTCACCTCGGCCTCGGACCCCCGCCCCCGGCCGGCCGGCGTCCCAGAACGAATCTCTCCGGCATCGCCATCTCGCTGGGGTGGCTTCGGACCGTCACGTCCTTCGAGCAGCGGCTGAAGTACGAGCGTCTCTCCGCCCCCCTGGTTCCCCTTTCGGAGCGTCGGGACCTGAAGCCGCCGGCGTTTCTTCACCTCGATCCCAGGGAGCGGTTCCCACGGGTGAGCGTCCAGGACACCGAGAGGGGCGTGGCGCGTCTCTTCGGTCCGTTCCGCAGCCGTCGGGCGGCCGAGAAGGCGCTGGACGCCGTGAACCGTCTCTTCGGGCTGCGCCCGTGCGATTTCGTCTTCGAGCCCGACCCGGTGCTGCCCCTTGGTCTCGGGTGCCTGTACGCACAGGTGGAGTCTTGTTCTGCACCGTGTCTCTCCCGCGTGGAAGAAGAGGGCTACAGGGCCGTAGCAGATCGGGCCGCCGCATGGCTCGCCAGGCCTGAGTCGAGGGGCGACGCCCCGGAGGCCGTGCCCGCTACTGTCATGGGTGCCGAAGGGGCGCTGGCGGTCGTGGTGAGCGTGGGTCGCAAAGAGGTGGGTCTCTACCCCGTGCGCGAGGGCCGGGTGCTCGACACCGCCGCGCGGGTGAGCTCGCCGGAACAGATCGACACGCTGGTCGCCGGCCTCCAGTGGCCGGTCGCAGGGGGACCCGACGACTGGCCGTGGCTCGCGGCGTGGCTTGCCAGCCCCAGGGGGCGTGGCTCGTACGTTCCCGTTCTCGAGGCGAACGACCGCACCGCGCTGGCCGAGGCTGTCCGCAGGGCCCTTCCCGAGCGCTTCGCCCGCCCGTCGCCCGGTGGTAACGTAGGGGCTTCGCAGGGGGAGACTTGAGGGACTACTCGCCGAAGCGGCGCACGGCGCTCGTCTTCACCGGAAGCGGCACGACAGGGGCCTACCATGCCGGGGTCCTCAAGGCTCTGGACGAGAGCGGGGTCAAGATCGACGTCGTCGTCGGCTCGGGGGTGGGCACGGTGGCCGCCGCCTACGCCGCCGTCATGGGCGGCTCCCGGCTCTACGGCAAGGACGGCTTCTGGCACGAGACGGGCTGGAGCTCCTTCTACCGTCTTCGCCCGGTGTTGCGCATCGCCCTGATCCTGCTCGGCACGTCTTTCGCGGTCGTTGCCCTTCCCCTGCTGGCGGGTCTCCTCGTCGGGCTTCTCTTTCCTCTCGTCCTCATCGTCGACCTCATGGCCCCGGGTGCGGCGGCCAGTCTCATCGATCGCCTCTCGATGGCGCCGGAGGCGCTGAGCAGCTCGTACCTGGCGGCGCAGGCGGTGCCGGTCTTCGGACTGGCCATCCTCGCAGCGGTGGTGATGGCGACCCTCTTCCTGCGCGACCGGCGCCGCCTCCCGGAAGCCTTCGAGTCGCTGCTGGATGCGCGCCCCGGACTCTCCCGCCTGCGCCGGGGCCTGTGGGAGATTGCCCGTGGGGCGGCGTTGTCGGGCGGACCTCCCTCCGCGGCGGAGCTGGGACGGCGCTACGCGGCGCTTCTGGCCGAGAACCTCGGCGAGCCGGGCTTTCGCGAGCTCGTCCTGCGAACGGCCGACCTGGATCGCGGTGACGCCCTGACGTTCGTTCTGCTCGGGGAGGCCGCCAGCATGGACGACGAGGAGCAGCCCTTGCTTGCGCCGGGCCTGGAGGGTGCCGTGGATCTGCGCGCCCCGGGACACGATGCCCTCTTTTTCGACGCCGTGGCCACGGGCCTCCTGTGCCCCATGGCGATGCCCCTGCAGCGCGTGTCGTTTCCCAAGGGGGGAGCTCACGGTGGCGAGACGCACCGCTTGACCGACGCCACCTTCGTGCCCGGTGCCGGAATCGCCGAAGCCCTGGCCGCAGGGGCAGAACAGGTCATCGTCGTGACCGGTGTTCCCGAGACCGCCGCCCCCCTCGCCCGGCGCCGCGGTCCTCGTGCGCGCCTGGACGCCACGGTTCGCTCCCTCGAGCGGCAGGCGACCCGGGAGCTCGGCGAGGCGGAGCGCCTGAACCGGATCGTCAGCACCCTCGGCCACCGCGACAGCGACGGCCGGGGCGCGTGGGAAGATCCCGCCACCGGACGCGTCTATCGGGAGGTGGACGTCTGGGTCGTCCGACCCGAGCGTCGGGCCATTGGACCCATGGAGTTCGACGGTGCCCGCGACCCCGCCACCGAGGTGGTGCAGACGACCGACGACCTCCTCGAGCAGGGATGGCGCGATGCCTACCGCCAGTTCGTCGAGCCGGTGGTGGGGCAGGCCTCGCTGCCGGAGCGCGAAGAGGGCAAGTACAGCGACACCCAGCGTCTGACGTCCTCCACGGGCTCCTAGCCCGAGCCGACACGATGTTTCCCGCGACCCAGCAGAAGATCGTCAGCCTCGGGCTGCTGGCGCTCGGCGTCTACTTCACCGCTCAGCTCCTCCGTGGGCTCTGGGGTTACCAGCGCTATCGCCGGGTCCGACCCACGGCGGTCGCAACCTGGGCCGCGCCCCGGCAGGCCCAGACCGTCTGGCTCGTGGCCCTCGGAGTCGCGGGCGGGGGGCTTGCCCTCCTCAACGCCTGGCTCCAGCGTCCGTTTTACCACTTGTACGGGCTCGCGGTGATGGGGGTGTACTTCCTGGTGATGGTTCCCCTGGCAACGCGGATCCGCCTGGGTCTTTACGAGGAGGGGATCTGGGCTGATGCCGGCTTCATCCGGTGGGAGGAGATCGGGCGGGTTGCCTTCGTCGAGACGCCCGAGATCCTCGTCCTGCTCATTCCCCGTCGTGGAAGTGGATCCTTTCGCCTTCCGGTTCCACCCACGGAGTACGGGGGCGTCCGCAAGCTGCTCGCCGAGAAGGTGCGCGACGGCGCCCTGAGCCTGGATCCGGCGATCCTGGGCCTCTAGCTCCGGGAACGCGCTACGGGAAGACGTTCACGGAACAATCCGTTCTGTCTCGAGAGACGCCGAAGGCAACGGCACACGCGAAGTGCTCCGGACTCTCGACCGGCCTGCACGGTTTTGCCTTTCTTGACACCCGGCGTCACGCGGCTGGCTTATCTTCGTTGATCATGCACGCACGGATCGCAGTCCTCGTCGCCTCGAGTCTGATTGCCCTTGCCGGAACGGCTCAGGCGGCGCCTCGGGGGCGGCACGTCAAGGTCACGCTCGTTGCGGAGACCGATTCCATTCGGCCTGGCCAGACCCTCGTCGCCGGCCTTCGGCTCCAGATGGACGCGGGTTGGCACACGTACTGGCGCAACCCCGGCGACGCGGGCCTGCCCACAAAGGCCAAGTGGAGCCTGCCGGAGGGCTTCGTGGCGGGGGAGCTCCAGTGGCCTCGACCCATCCGATTCAACACCGGCCCCCTCGTGAGCTACGGCTACGAGCACGAGGTGCTGTTGCCGGTGGAGATCCAGGTGCCGGCGACGCTCTCTTCCAACGAAGTGCGCCTCAGCGCCCGGGTGAGCTGGCTGGAGTGCGAGGAGGTCTGCTTGCCCGGGAAGGCAAAGCTGGCGTTGGATCTGCCCGTGCGTGCGAATCTCGGCCCCGGACCGGCGGCGGCTCTCTTCAAGAAGACCAGGGCGCAACTGCCCGAGGAGAACTCGGCCTGGAGTGTCTCCGCTGCTTCGGGTGAGGGATCCATCGCCCTCACGATGCAGCCGCCTCAGGGCACGACGCTGCAGGAAGCCTACTTCTACCCCCTCACCCGTCGGGCGATCGACTACTCGAAGCCCCAGGCCCTTCAACCGTTCGGTCAGGGCTACCGGCTCGAGCTGTCCCGCCATCCACGGGGCAAGACCGTCGAGCATCTCGAGGGGGTCCTCGTCGGGCGCACGGAGCAGGGCACCGTTGCCCTTGAGGTCGACGTGCCGATCACGTCGAAGACCGCCGGCGACAGAGGCATCGTCAAGGGCCTGGATTCGCCAGGCTCTCGCTGAGCTGTTCCCAGGGCGGCTCGGAGGGCGTCCACTCCATGCGAAAGACAGGGACGCGAGAAACGATGCGGGCCGCAACGGCCAGCGCTCGCGACCACAGCGGCGGCCCCAGGGGCACCGGCAGCGCGCCGACGAGGCGGCGCACGGCCTCCATCGGCTCGAGGCGACTCAGCCGATAGGACGGGCCGCGGTCCAGGGCAACAAGTGCCGCCAGGGGAGCCCCGATCGCCCCGCCCGATCCCCGCCCCTCTCCCCAGAACCCCGAGCGCACGAGCCAGGGCGGATCCTGCGGCGCGACGGCCACCAGCTCGTCGGAGCGGACACTCTCGGGGCACGTGTCAGACAGGGTCGTCTTACCTGCCCCGGACGGACCGAAGAACGCCACTCCGCGCTCCCCGAGGATCACCCCGGCCGCGTGGAGAGGCAGCCCTCCGAGGAGGGGAAGCCGCGCCATCATGGCGGTGCGGATCACGGCCTCGAGAGGGTAGGCTCTCTCTTCTCGGCGCTGGACCCGGGCCCAGGCCGCCCCGGGGTCCATCTCGGCGGTGAAGCTCCTGTGGCTGCAGAGGAGCCGGCCGTCGGACCCTCAGGGTCGGGCCGGCTCGTCCCTGTGGGCCCGAGCGTGCGGTAGACTCCAGGGGATGAGCGAGAAAGCCGCTGCCACGCAGGTGAAGCCGTTCCTCGAGCGCCTGGCCGAAGGGGCCGTCGTCGTCGACGGGGCGATGGGGACGATGCTCTACGCCCGGGGCGTCTTCGTGAACCGCTGCTTCGACGAGCTCAACCTCTCCAACCCCGGCCTCGTCCGCTCGATCCATGAGGGATACGTCGCCGCCGGCGCGGAGATCGTCGAGACCAACACCTTCGGCGCCCATCGCTTCAAGCTGGGGCCCCACGGGCTGGCGCCACACGTCCGAAAGATCAACCGGGAGGGGGCACGGCTCGCCCGGGAGGCGGCCGAGGGCCAGGGGCTGGTGGCCGGGTCCATCGGCCCCGTGGGCAAGCCGCTGGCCCCCCTGGGGCACGTGGCCCGGGATGAGGCGATCGAGGCCTTCACCGAGCAGGTCGAAGGCCTGCTCGAGGGCGGCGTGGATCTTTTCTTCATCGAGACCATGCCCTCGCTCGATCAGGCCACGGCGGCTCTCGAGGCGGTCCGCAGCCAGACGACCGATGTGCCCGTCGCGGTGAGCCTGACCTTCAACGAAGAGGGAAACACGATCTACGGCGACGCGCCCGAGGACGTCGTTCGTGCGCTCGAGGGCCTGGACGTGCCGCTCATCGGCGCGAACTGCAGCCAGGGCCCCCAGGCCATGCTCGAGACGGTCCGGCGCATGGCCGGGGTCGCGAAGACCGCGCGCCTCTCGGCGATGCCCAACGCCGGAGCGCCGGCTCGGGTCGAAGGCCGCTACGTGTACCTCTGCACGCCGGAGTACATGGCCACCTGGGCCCGACGCTTCCTCGAGAGCGGGGCGAGCGTCGTGGGGGGGTGCTGCGGGACGACTCCCGCCCACGTCCGCAACCTCGTCCGTTCGGTCCGCATGGTTCGCCCCTCTCATGCGGAGGTGAAGATCCTGCCGCCCCGGCGGCCGAAGGAGGCGCCGGCGCCGATGCCCCGGGAGGAGAAATCCTCTCTCGCACGCAAGCTCGGGCGGAAGTTCGTGGTGTCGGTGGAGCTCGATCCACCCCGTGGGGCGAGCCCGGGCGCCATGCTGGAGAGGGCCCATCACTGCCTGGAGAGCGAGGTCGACGCGATCAACGTGGCTGACGGCCCGCGCGCCTCGGCACGGATGAGTGCCCAGGCGCTGTGCATCCTCCTCCAGAACGAGGTGGGCATCGACACGATCCTGCACTACACGTGCCGCGACCGGAACCTGCTCGGCATGCAGTCCGACCTCCTCGGGGCCCACGCCCTGGGCCTCAGGAACATCCTGGCGATCACCGGCGACCCGCCCAAGCTCGGCGACTACCCGGACGCCACCGCCGTCTACGATGTGGACTCAATCGGGCTCATCCGCATCCTCGATCACCTCAACCACGGGTGCGATCTGGCCGGGAACCTCATTGGCCCCGCGCTGGGCCTCCACATCGGCTGCGGCACCGACCCCAGCAAGCCGGACATGGAGAAAGAGGTGCGGCGGCTCGAGGAGAAGGTTGCGGCCGGGGCGGAGTACGTGATGACCCAGCCGGTCTACGACCCGCGCACCCTCGAGACGTTCCTCGGGATGATCGAGCACGTGAAGGCGCCGGTCCTGGTGGGGATCCTGCCTCTCTACTCACACCGCAACGCCGAGTTCCTCCACAACGAGGTGCCGGGGATGAGCATCCCGGACGACATCCGCGCGCGCATGCGGAAGGCGGGCTCGGGTGAGGGGGCGCAGGCCGAAGGCGTATCGATCGCGCAGCAGGCGACCCTCGCGGCCCGGGAGAAGGCCCAGGGCGTCTACGTCATGCCGCCGTTCAATAAAGTGGATCTGGCCGTGCGCGTGATCGCGGTCTTGAGCTAGCCTGATCTCGCCGCGGGGCTGATAGACTCTGGCCTCGGAGCTCTCCAGGTGTCACGCAACCTCCTCCTTGCATGCCTCGTTCTCTGTGCGGCCGCTCCCTGCCCGGCGGCACAGGACGCGCCGATCTTCGACGTCGAGGTCGACGTCGTTCATGTGACGGTGACGGTGCGCGACGAGGACGGGAACCTCGTGAGCGATCTCGAGGCCGACGACTTCGTGGTGAAAGAGGACGGCCGGGAGCAGGTCGTGGAGGTCTTTGCCCCGGCGGCGGATCCGGATGAGCGGGAGGAGCTCGTCCTGAACCTGGGCATGCTCTTCGACACGAGCTCGAGCATGCGGGACAACCTGGAGCTCAGCCGAGTCTCCGCCATGCGCTTTCTGGACGCCATCCCCCGGGCCAAGGACCTGATCCTGATCTTCTTCGACGAGGACATCCAGATCTCCCGCTACAGCTCGGAGAACCAGCAGGGGATCTTCGGGCGCATCCTGGAGACCGAGAGCCGGAACGCCACCGCTCTCTACGACTCGATCGCGGTCTATCTCTCCCGTGTCATGGGAACGCCCGGTCGGAAGGTGCTGGTCATCTTCTCAGACGGCGAGGACACCATCAGCTCTGTTCGTCCCGACGAGGTCATCCGACTCGTTCGCTCCACGAACGTGACGATCTATCCCGTAGCGTTCCTGGCCAAGGGGGGCGCGGGACGGCGCAGCCAGGTCCGAGCCCGTGCCTTTCTCGGCGAGCTCGCCAAGTCCAGCGGCGGTCAGGTGTTCCACCCCCTGGGGTACCGGGAGCTGGCCGCCATCTACAACACCATCCTCGACGAGCTCAACGGGCAGTACGTCCTCGGGTACGTCTCCGACAATCCGGAACGCGACGGCAAGTTCCGCCGGCTGGAGGTCGAGATGCGTCCGGACCATCTTCGCCCGCGCCACCGGCCCGGCTACAACGCTCCGGAGGTGCTGGAGCCCGAGGGTTAGTCGTCGCTCGGGCCGAGCCGGTCCGCCAGGGTCGCGATCCGGCGTTCCAGCGCCCGCAGCCTCTTCTGCAGGTCGGGCAGCTTCGCAAAGACGGCGCTGGAGCGGAGCCACGAGCGGTTGTCGATGGCCGGGTAGCCGGAGATGACGGCTCCTTTCTCGACCGAGCTGGGGATGCCGGTCTGGGCCGTGGCGATGGCCCCGTCGCCGATCGTCAGGTGGCCCGCCACACCCACCTGGCCGGCCAGCGTCACGCGGCGTCCCACGCGGGAGCTCCCGGCGATGCCCACCTGGCCCGCCAGCACTGTGTCCTCTCCGACCGTCACGGAGTGCCCGATCTGGACGAGGTTGTCGACCTTGCACCCCCGGGAAATGCGCGTCTCCCCGAGAGCGGCACGGTCGATGGCGGTGAGGGCGCCGATTGCCACGTCGTCCTCCACCACCACGATGCCCACCTGCGGGAACTTGTGGTAGCGACCATCGCCGTCTCGCGCGAACCCGAAGCCGTCGGCGCCGATGACCGCGCCGTTTTGCACGGTCACCCGGTTCCCGAGACGGCAGCGCTCCCGGATGTGGACCCCGGAGTGCAGGATGCAATCCTCGCCGACCTCGACCGCTTCGCCGAGAACCGCGTGAGGGTGGATCACGGAGCGGGCGCCCACACGGGCGCCGGAACCCACGACAGCCAACGCCCCGACGTGAACGTCCGGACCGAGAACGGCGGTCGGGTCCACGCGAGCCGAGGGGTTGACACCCGGAGCGGGGCGCCCGGAGGGGCAGAGCAAGCCGACCGCCTGCGCGAAGGTGAGGTAGGGGTTGTCCGAGAACAGGCAGGGCAACGACGCCTCCTGTCCCGGCGCGAGGACGACGGCCGCGGCCTTCGTGCGGGCGAGATGGGCCGCGTAGCGCCGATTGGCGACGAAGGTCAGGTCGCCCGGACCGGCCTCCTCGATGCCCGCCACGCCGCTGAGCTCGACGTCCCCATCCCCGCTCAGCTCGCACCCGAGCCTTGCCGCGAGCTCGCGGAGGATCACCCTTGCTTGGCCGCCCCTGGCCTGGGCGCGTCTCCCGGGGGTCCCGAGGGTGCCGGCCCGGTGGGCGCGGGTGCCGAGGCGGGCTTGGCGGGCTTCTCCGTCGCGCCTGCAGCCACGGAGCCGCTCAGCCAGGCTCCCTCCCGCAGCACCAGGATCTTTACATCGACCGTGCCCTGCACCCGTGCCTTTTCGGCCAGGGTAAGGCTGCGGGCGCGCACGTCACCCTTCAGCTCGCCGGAGATCTCCGCGGCATCGGCCACGATCGTGGCCTCGACACGCGAGCCCTCACCGAGCACCAGCCGGCCCGACATCTCGATCTCGCCCTTGAAACGACCGCGCACGATCGCATCCTTGCCGCGCAGCTTGCCCTCGACGTTGGTCTGAGCATCGATCACCGTGACATCCTCTTCCGCCATGCTTCCTCCTGCCGACATCGCCTGCGCATTCTAGCAGTCCTTCCCGGTCGCCCGTTTGTCGGAGGGCCCCTAACGCGTCAAACTATCGGCCGTTACACTAGGGAGGAGCGACTTGGACTACGCCTATGCCGACATCGCCGGGATGATCGATCACGCCCTGCTCGCGCCGAACCTGACGACAGAGGAGCTCGAAACGGGCTGCCGGCTCGCCAGGGAGTACGAGGTCGCCAGCGTCTGCGTTCTGCCCTGGGCCGTGAAGCGGGCGGATGAGCTTCTCTCGGGCACCACGGTGCAGCCGACCACGACGGTGGGGTTCCCTCACGGAGGCCAGGCCACGGGGGTCAAGGCGGCGGAGGCTGAGCAGGCCCTCGCCGATGGCGCCACGGAGCTCGACATGGTCGTGAACATCTCGAAGGTCAAGAGCGCGGACTGGGATTATGTTCGGGAGGACATCGCCGCGGTTCTCGAGCCGACCCCTCGCAAGCGGACGAAGCTGAAGGTCATCTTCGAGACCTGCTACCTCGCGGAGGCCGAGGAGATCCGCCTGTGCGAGATCTGCGGTGAGCTGGGCGTGGACTGGGTGAAGACGTCGACGGGCTTCGGCGCCGGGGGCGCCACCGACGAGGACCTCATCCTGATGAAGACACACTCGCCCGCGTACGTGCAGGTGAAGGCCTCGGGCGGCATTCGGGATCTCGACCGGTTGCTCCGAGTGCGGGAGCTGGGTTGCACGCGGTGTGGCGCGAGCGGGACGAAGGACATTCTCGACGAGCTGAAGCGCCGCCTGGCGGGAGGGGACGGGAAGGACTGATAAGCTGAGGGGATGAGCGCCCACTGGGGGACGGGGTGGTGAGCCCGAAGCGTGCGCCCGAGCCCCGGCTCGCGCCGACGCCGGCGGGCTCGGCGTTCCGGCTCGTGAGCGACTTCGAGCCTCGGGGGGACCAGCCCCGGGCCATCGAGGAGCTCGTCAGCGGGCTCGAGCGGGGAGACCCGCATCAGGTCCTCCTCGGCGTCACGGGGAGCGGCAAGACGTTCACCGTGGCCTCCGTGATCGCGGCGACCAACCGGCCCACCCTCGTCCTCGCCCACAACAAGACGCTCGCCGCCCAGCTGTACCAGGAATTCAAGGGCTTCTTTCCGGAGAATGCCGTCGAGTATTTCGTCTCCTACTACGATTACTACCAGCCCGAGGCCTACATGCCCCAGTCGGACACGTACATCGAGAAGGAAGCCACGATCAACGACGACATCGACAGGCTCAGGCTCTCGGCCACCCGGAGCCTCTTCGAGCGCCGCGACGTCGTGATCGTCGCCTCGGTGTCGTGCATCTACGGTCTCGGCTCTCCCGAGGCGTACTACGGCATGCTGCTGTTCGTGCGCCAGGGGGACACCCTCGATCGCAGCAACCTCCTGGCGCGCCTGGTCGAGGCGCGCTACGATCGAAACGACTACGAGCTCAAACGAGGGACGTTCCGGGTTCGGGGCGACGTGGTCGAGATCGTGCCCGCCTACGAGGAGAGCGGGATCCGCATCGAGCTGTTCGGCGACGAGGTGGAGCGCATCAGCGCGTTCGATCCCCTGACCGGCAAGACCCTCTCACGTCTCGCCCAGATGGCGATCTACCCCTCGAGCCACTACGTGACGCCCCAGCCGAAGATTGCCGACGCGATCAAGACGATCGAGGCGGAGCTCAGGGAGGAGAAGCCGAAGCTCGAGAGCCGGGGCAACCTGCTCGAGGCCCAGAGGCTCTACCAGCGCACCATGTTCGACCTCGAGATGCTCCGCGAGACCGGGCACTGCCACGGCATCGAGAACTACTCGCGCCACCTGTCGGGTCGCGCGCCCGGGGAGCCCCCGCCCACGCTTCTCGACTATCTGCCCAAGGACGCGCTGATCGTGGTCGACGAGTCGCACCAGTCGATCCCCCAGGTGCGGGGCATGTACCACGGCGATCAGCAGCGCAAGCGCACCCTCGTGGAGTTCGGCTTCCGTCTCCCCTCGGCCCTCGACAACCGGCCCTTGAACTTCGAGGAGTTCGAGGCCCGGGTCGGGGAGGTGCTCTACGTGTCAGCGACGCCGGGACCGTACGAGCTGCAGAAATCCGGTGGGGTGGTGGTGGAACAGGTGATCCGCCCCACGGGCCTCATGGATCCGCGGCTCGACGTGCGGCCGGTCCAGGGTCAGGTCGACGACCTGCTGGCCGAGATCCGAGTCCGCGCCGAGAAGGGCCAACGCGTCCTGGTGACGACTCTCACCAAGCGGATGGCCGAGGACCTGACCGAGTACTACCACGACCTCGGTGTGCGCGTGCGCTATCTGCACTCCGACATCGAGACGCTCGAGCGCGTCCGGATCCTGCGCGACCTCCGGAAGGGCGACTTCGACGTCCTTGTCGGGATCAACCTCCTGCGCGAAGGCCTCGACCTGCCCGAGGTGTCGCTCGTGGCCATCCTCGACGCAGACAAGGAGGGCTTCCTTCGCTCGGGGGGAGCCCTGGTCCAGACCATGGGCCGCGCCGCCCGCAACGTGGAGGGGATGGCGATTCTCTACGCCGACAAGGTCACGGCTTCGATGAAGATGGCGATGGACGAGACCAGCCGTCGTCGAGCGATCCAGGAGGCATACAACAGCGAGCACGACATCACGCCCAAGAGCATCCGCAAGGGCCTCGGAGAGCTCCTGTCGTCGGTCTACGAGCAGGACTACTCCTCGATTCCCCGGGTGGAGGAGGAGCCGGCCGAGCGCTATCGCTCGCTCGAGGACATCGCGGTCGAGGTCAAGGCCCTGGAGAAGCAGATGCGGGAAGCGGCGAAGGCCCTCGAGTTCGAGAAGGCGACCGAGATCCGTGACCGGGTGAGGGCCTTGCGCGCCCGCGAGGTCGGGCTCGAGTAGTCCTGGAGCTCAGGCGGTCCTGGCCGCGGCCCACGAGAAGGGAGTGCTCCACCGGGACCTCAAGCCCGCCAACGTGATGCTCGACGGCGAGGGCAAGGTGCGGATCACCGACTTCGGCCTTGCTGGTCTCGCCGAATCCCTCAGCGGGGAAGACGTGCGCTCCGGCACGCCGTCCTTCATGTCGCCAGAGCAGCTCCTCGGGCGCGAGGTCACGGTTCGCAGCGACATCTACGCCTTCGGGCTCTTGCTCTACGAGCTGTTCACCGGACGGCGGGCCTTCACCGGGAACAAGCTCGCCGAGCTGACCCGCAAGCACCGAGACGAGTCTCCGGTTGACTCGACGCTCATCGTTCCCGACCTCGCACCTGCGGTCGAGAGGACGATCCTCGCCTGCCTCGCGAAGGACCCGAGGCGACGACCGCCTTCGGCCCTGGCCGTTGCGGCCATGCTCGGGGGCCAGGATCCATTGGAGGCGGCCATCGAGGCGGGGGTGACGCCGTCTCCCGAGCTGGTGGCCGCGGCCGGGGAGACGGAGCGGCTTCCGCGTCGTGCAGCCTGGGCGTGCCTGGCCGGTGTCCTGCTCGCCGTCGTCACGGCTCCGTTCCTCTGGGCGCCGTTCTCCCTCATCAACCTCGTGCCGACCGACAAGTCGCCTGCCGTCCTCGAGGATCGGGCCCACGAGCTGATTGGCCGCGTGGGTGGCGGCGGGGCTCCGGCCGACGCCGAGATGGGAATCTCGCCGGACGGCGACTACTTTCGTCACCTGCGGGATGCGGACAGGCGCATGGCGTGGACTGGCATCTGGCCCGACCGCCCAGACATCCCGATTCGCATCGAGGCAGCGGCCTATCGAGGCCAGCCCGTGTCGTTCGAGATCATCGAGCCGTGAACCCGGCCCAAGCGCATGCAGCCCTTCGAGTGGACCGCGGGCCAGAGATTCAGCCGGCACCTCCTGCTCGCGCTCGTGGCCGTGCTGGTGGCGGTGGGGACCGTCCTTGCCCGACGGAATCTCATCCTGGGTCGCGGCGACCGGCGGGGCGCTTTCCGACTCGCCGCCGGACTGATGGTCGTGGGGATGCTGAGCTGGGTCCTCTCGGCGCATCACGTGGCCGACGCCGGCCGCGAGCTCGGTCTCGTGGCCCGGGGCGCCGGTCTGGCCATCGTCATCTCCGCCGTCATCTGGCTGTTCTATCTGGCCCTCGAGCCCTACGTTCGGCGCATGCGCCCGAGCACCCTCGTCTCCTGGACGCGGCTTCTCAACGGTGGCTTCGGCGACGCGGCGGTGGGCCGCGATGTCCTCCTGGGCGCCACATGGGGCGCCGCCATGAGTTGCTTCTTGTCGTTGTGCAACCGAGTGCCGGCATGGCTGGGCCTGCCTGCCGAAAGCCCCGACCTCCGAATGCTCTTCACGCTGATGGGCCCCCGATTCGTGGCCGCCACGGTCCTCGATTTCCTGGTGAGCGCCACGATGTTCGGCCTCGGTGCCCTCCTCCTCTACGTCATCCTGCGCTTCGTCCTGCGCCGGGAGCTCCCCACGGTCCTGGCTTTCGTGGCCCTGCTCTCGGCGGCCGTCGTGGCGAAAGGAGAGCCGCTCTGGCTGGCCGCCGTGGTGGGCCTCACCCTGATAGGTTCGTACGCGTTCGTCCTGCTTCGTTGGGACTTGCTGGCGGCATGCGCCGGGATATTCACTCTCTACTGCCTGAGCGGCTTCCCCTTCGCCACCGACTTCGGCGGCTGGCAAGCGGCTCCGACGCTCGTTGTCCTCCCCCTGCTGGCTGCGCTTGCCGTTCTTGCCTTCCGCGCTGCCCTCGGCGGTTCGGGGCTACGGCGCTACCTCGCCCGCGAGGAAGGGTCGTCAAGACCGTAGGATCCCTTGCCTGCGCGCCCCTCAGGGTCGCGGGGAGCTCCCCCGCTGACCCACTGCCGGCGCGCCTCGTAGGCGAAGATCCCAACAGCCGTGGAGACGTTGATCGAGCGCAACCCCGGGTCGCTCATGGGAAGACGGACGAGCCTGTCGTGGTACTTCTCGCGGAGGGCGGCCGGTAGCCCCATGCTCTCCCGCCCGAAGACGAGGACCGTCTTCGCCGGGTAGCAGACCTCCCAGAGGTCTCGCGCCGCCTCCGGGCTCGCGAAGAACGGCTCACCCAGATCGGGCAGAGCGGCTTCCAGCGCGCCCCAGCTCGGCCAGACACGCGGCGCGACCCGCTCCCAGTAGTCGAGGCCGGAACGTCGGATCTGTGCCTCGTCGAGAGAGAAGCCGAGGGGCTCCACGAGGTGGAGCTGGGCGCCCGCCGCGAGGCAGGTGCGCCCCGCGTTTCCGGTGTTCCAATGGATCTCGGGCTCGACGAGGACCACGTGAAGGGAGGGCTGCGTCACCCGGCCATTCTGCCCGCGAAGCCGGCAGCAGGCCAGCACCCTCACCGATGCTAAGATCCGCGCCGATGGCGGTCAGTGTCGACGAGGCCTTCGCTCACTGCGAGGCCCGCGTGAAAGCCCACTACGAGAACTTCCCGGTGGGCCTCTTCGTTCCCCGGGAGAAGCGCCGCTACGTCTATGCGCTGTATGCATTTGCCCGGATCGCCGACGATTTTGCCGACGAGCCGATGTACGAGGGCATGCGCAAGGAGAAGCTGGATCAGTGGGAGGCGCTCCTCCACGCCGCCTACCGTGGGGAGGCGGAAGGCCCGGTTTTCGTGGCCCTGGGTGAAACCGTGCGCCGCGTGGGCATCCCCAGGGAGCTTCTGCTCGATCTGCTGTCGGCCTTTCGGCAGGACACGGTCAAGAGCCGTTACGAGACGTGGGAAGAGCTTCTCGACTACTGCCGGCGCTCCGCCAACCCGGTGGGGCGGCTGGTGCTCCTCGTGTTCGCGCAGGGCGATTCGGAGCTGGCCCCGCTCTCCGACGCGATCTGTACCGGCTTGCAGCTCGCCAACCACTGGCAGGACGTGGCCATCGACTACTCACGGGACCGCATCTATGTCCCGGAAGAGCTCATGAAGCGCCACGGGGTCGGCACCTGGGACTTTAGCACGGGGCGCGTCAGCGACGGGTTCCGGGGGCTCATGGCCGAGCTCATCGGTCGCACTCGGGAGCTGTTCGAAGCGGGCCGGCCTCTCTGCGATCGGGTGGGCCGCGAGCTGCGCTTCGAGATGCGGCTCACCTGGCTGGGCGGGATGTCGATCCTGGATCGCATCGAGGCTGTGGGTGGGGACGTCTTCAAGCAGCGCCCGAAGCACTCGCCGCTCGACAAGGCGGCGCTCGCCTGGCGGGCGTGGCGGTGGCCCCCGCCATGATCACGAGCCTCGGCGCCCGGCTGACCCGGAAGAGCCAGAGCAATTTCTACTATGCCTTCCTGACGCTTCCGGAGGAGAAGCGCAGAGCCATCTATGCCCTCTACTCTTTCTGTCGCGCGGTGGACGATTGCGTGGACGAGCAGGACGGCGGCGGGGCCGAAGGGCTCGACCGCTGGGACCAGGAGATCGAACGCTGCTACGCCGGGACGCCCGCGACCGGGCTCGGCAGCGAGCTGGCGGAGGCGGTGGCCCGCTTCCCGATCCCGCGCTCCGCGTTGGACGACATCGTGAGGGGCTGCCGGATGGACCTGACCGAGAACCGCTACGCCATCTGGGACGACCTTCGCGTCTACTGCGAGCGCGTGGCCTCGGCGGTGGGACTGGCCTCGATCGAGATATTCGGATACACGAGCCCGGGGACGCGAGACTACGCCGTCGAGCTGGGAGTGGCCCTGCAGCTCACCAACATCCTTCGAGACGTGGCCCCGGACGCCGACCGGGACCGGCTCTATTTTCCTCTCGAGGACCTGGCGCGCTTTGGTTTGTCAGAGGCCGAGCTCCTTGCGGCCGCCAGAGATCCCGGTGCCTCGCGCCCCACCGGGTTCGAGGGGCTGCTCGCCTACGAGGCCGACCGGGCGCGGAGCCACTACGAGGCTGCGGCGGCGCGCCTGCCACCCGAGGATCGGCGCTCGATGCTCGCGGCACAGATCATGGAATCGATCTACAGGACGCTCCTCGAGAAGATGGTGCGGCAAGGCCATCCGATCGGGGGAGAGCGGGTCCGCCTCGGTCGGCCTCGCAAGGCCTGGATCGCGCTTCGCACCGCAGCGCGGGTGTACGGGCCCTCATGAAGGTCGTCGTCGTCGGGGGCGGCTTCGCGGGACTGGCGGCCGCTGTCGCGCTTCAGGAGCGGCGACACCAGGTGGTGCTGCTCGAGCGCCGTGGCGTGTTCGGGGGACGCGCGACGTCGTTCCGGGATGTGGTGACCGGCGAAGACGTGGACAACGGCACCCATCTGATGCTCGGCGCGTACTCGGCCACGCTCGATCTCATCCGCCGAGCCGGTGCGAACGACCTCCTGCTTCAGCAGGACAACCTGCGGATCGACTGGGTGGATGAGAAGGGAACGACGTCGCTGGAGTGCCCTGCTCTCGCCGCTCCGCTGCATCTCCTCGTGGGCCTCCTGGGCCTTCGCGTTCCTATGCGGGTGAAGCTCCAGGCCTTTCGCCTGGGACTCGCCGTCCGGTTCGGCAAGGTCCCCGTCGGCCTGACCCTCGCCGAGTATTTCCGGCGCACGGGGCAGGGCGAGGCGGCCCGGCGTCTCCTGTGGGACCCACTCGCCCTCGCCATCGTCAACGCCGCTCCGGAGCAGGCCGCCGCTGTCCTCTTCCATCGTGTCTATCAAGAAGCCTTCCTCCGCGACCGCCGAGCCTCCCGTCTCGTGTTCCTCCGGTGCGGCTGGAGTGTCCTCTTCGGGCGCCTCACCCGGTACTTCGAGGCCCGGGGTGGCATCGTGCGGCCCGGGGCTCTCGCGGAGGCCTTCATCCTTGAAGGTGACCGCGTGAGCGGTGTCCGATACGCGCAACGGCCGCGAGAGCGCGAGGACATCGGTGCGGGCCGCGGTCCCGAGACGCGGCTCGAGACAGCCGACGCGGTGGTGTCCGCCGTCCCGGCCCAGGCCCTGCCTCCGCTGCTGCCCGAGGACTGGCGCGGCCGCTCTCCCTTCGTCGACTTCACACGCCTCGGTCGCTCGCCCATCGTGTCCGTGGACATGTGGCTCGATCGGCCGGTGGTGGACCGTCTCATGGTGGGTCTGCGCGACTGCGAGGTCGAATGGGTCTTCGACAAGGGCCGCCTCCACGGGCGACAGGGCGCGCCACAGCATCTCAGCTTCATCGTCAGCGCCGCCCTTCGAAGCGCCCCGAAGAAGCAGGCGGAGCTCGAAGCGGTGGCGGCGGACGCGCTGCGCCGGTACTTCCCGGCAATGGCGGAGGCGAAGATCGAGCGCACACTCGTGCTTCGAGAGCCCGCTGCCACGTTCGTCGCGAGCCCCGAGTCGGAGGCCCTCCGCCCCGAGGCCGACACCGACCTTCCCGGCCTCGTCCTTGCCGGTGACTGGACGAACACCGGCCTCCCCGCCACCATCGAGGGCGCGGTGCGGAGCGGGCTCACCGCGGCCGCGGCCGTCGACTCTCTCTGACTACAACGGCCGCTCGACGTTCGGGAAGTCGAGCCAGACCGACACGCCGCAGAAGTGGTCGCCCTCGGTGCAGACCGGGCTGGCGCGCTTGTGGCGCAGGACGCAGGGCGGGCCCATGTGGCGGGCCAGGCGGGGGTGGATGGCCCGGACCTGCTCCAGCTCGTCCATCGAGGCCTGGTAGATCTCTTCCTGGGCATTGAAACACGTGCGCATGACCCACTTGTGCGCGAGGTAGAGGAGGCTGCCGCTCTCGTGGAAGCGGAGTGCCTTGGCGTTGGGCAGGAGGTAGAGGGCCTGCTCCAAGGGCACCTCCATCTCCAGCAATCTGTTCTTGGCTGACCAGGCTCGCTCCATGGCCTCTTCGTAGACGCCAAGGGCCTCGCGGTTGGCCGCGATGAGCGGCGGCGTCACATAGTCGGGGCGCCGCGTGTCGGTGAGCGTCATGAGAGGTCGCGACGCCGGCACCATGCGGTGCCGCTGGTCCTGGCTGTCGGCGGTGTGCGAGATCTTCTTGAGGAACGTGTACGCCGGATGGTGCATTGCCCGTCCGAGGGGGGTGTGGACGGAGAGCTGAAGGGTCTCCAGACGATAGCGGTTGATGCCGGGATTCAGGAGCTGCTCGAGGGCGTCGTCGTCGCTCAGCGCTTCCGGGTCGATGCCGAGGACGGCTCGCACCGCTTCCGCGGTCGTTTGCTCGGCGTTTCCCATCCAGTCCACGAGAAGCGACGTCCGGCCGGCGAGCCTCGCGTCGAGGCGAGCCGCCTCCGCGTCGCCGTCCGCGGCGAGCCGCGGCAGCCGCGCCTCTACGACATCGTCATCACCGATCGGTCCCTCGCCGATGCGGTCGAAGAAATCCGCGTCGATGTTGCGCACGTGGGCGACCATGGCCTCCACCACCACGCGGCTCTCCCGCGGGGCGTCCCCGGTGGCCATCATCCGGTGGAGCCTGTGCAGGACGACGCCGGAGAGCGTGTGGACCATCGAGGTGAACGCCGCGACCGGGATCACGTAGCGGGCGATCTCGATCGCCTTTTTCTCGGCTTCCCGTCGGACCTTCTTCCGGCGCTTCTCGGAGGCGTTGGGTGAGAGGTGCCGGAGCTCGGTGAGGATCCTCTCCGTGTCTTCGAACAGCAGAACGTTCAGCCGCCGGTACGACTCCCACGCCGATTCGATGGCTCCCTCGTAGACACGGCGTGCCTCTCCATTCAGGTTGTCGGGCACGTGGGCACGGATCTCTTCCAGCCGGACGAAGCGCTGGCTCGACTGCTCGGAGTTGTAGAAGGGGTGGGAGTGAAGGAAAGTCCACACGAGCTGGCGGCTGATGTTCTCGAGACCGAACTCGAAATGGGCGTGCTGCCAGACCGTGTGGTGGCCGGCATCGAACGTCAGCGGCCCGATCGACTCACGTTGCGTCGCCGTGACCTCTTCCGGGCGCACGACCCGGGGCGCGTAGCAGGTCCGGGCCGCCGAGATGGCCCCGTCGTAGGGATAGGCGGAAGCGTTGCGCAGGGTGACGACAGGGGAGCCGGACAGGACGGGCATGGAGAGAGAAGACTAGCCGACCGCCCGGGCACCGGCAACACGTGCCTCCCGTCCAGCCTGGGCCGCCGTCTCGTCCGCCACGACGCGGTGAGGCTACGGCGTCTCCAGCTCCCGGGCAAAGATTTCGTCGAGGCTCGTGTCCCTGAGGGTCAGGACCGAGCCGTCGGGGGCGTGACCGACCCATTGGCCCCAAGCCCCGCTCCGCAGCCGCCTCAGCTCCCCGAAAGCGACGACCACCTCCTTCCGGCCGTCCTGGAGGCCGACGCGGACACGCGCGTTGTCCTCGATGACGAAGATGTGGTCCCCGTCCTCCGCCCAGGTGGGATAGCCGACGAGCGTTCCCGCGTCGACGAGTGTCCGCCACCGCTGGGAGGAGAAGTCGTACGCCCGAAGCCGCAGAGAGTCCGTGGTCAGCGCGGCCAGGTGACGCCCGTCCGGCGACCAGCGGGGGCTGAACAGCCCCTCCGAGCCCGGCACCGGAGAGACCCGTCCCGTCTCGACGTCGAGCACCTGGAGGGTGATGGGGGCGTCGTCCCGGTGCTCGGTCGGGTTGCGCCCGAAGGCGAACGAGCGGCCATCCGGGGACTAGCTGAGATCGAGCTGGGTTTCCGCGTCGCCGGGCACGGCGTCCTGCGGCCGGCCGCCGATCCGGTCGCGGAGCGTCTGGCCCTCGAGGAGCTCCATCGCGATGAAGCTCCGGCCCTCGTGCTCGTCCACGTCGTGGACGACGCAGATCCCGGGGTGGTTCAGGGCCGACGCGGTGCGCGCCTCGCGCTGAAAGCGCTCCAGGGCCTGAGCATCCTGGGCGAGGTGCTCGGGGAGGAACTTCAGGGCCACCGAGCGACCCAGGCGCGTGTCCTCCGCCCGATAGACCACACCCATCCCGCCGTCGCCGAGCTTCGCGACGACGCGATAGTGGGAGAACGTCTGTCCGATCATTCGTATCTCCCGTCTCGGGCGGAGCACCGAGCGAAGGACTCCGCAGTTTCTCGTCGATGTCGTGTGGGCCGAGACTACCACGGTCGACTTGTGCCGCGGACGCGGCGGAGCCAGAATCGGCGGCACACGGAGAGGAGGTGTCCGGGTGAAGTGGCTGCAGGTGCAGGGAGACGACGGTGGGGCGTTCCTCGGGATCCTCCGCGAGGACCGTGTCCTGTTCCTCCGGGAGCAGCACGCGGGTGTCCTCACCACCCTCGACCTGCTCGAAGCCCAGGAGGAGCGCGGCCTGGACCCAGCCGGCTGGCTGTCTGCCGCCGAGGCGGCCGGCGCCTTTGCCGAGGTCGGCTGGACGGAGCTCACCGCCGGCGGGTCCCGGCGCCTCGCGTGCCCGGTGACACCCCCCGAGGTTTGGGGGGCCGGCGTCACCTACCGGCGCAGCGCCGAGTTTCGCGAGGAGGGGACCGGATTCTACGATCGCGTCTACGACGCCGAACGCCCCGAGCTGTTCTTCAAGGCCACGGCGGGTCGGTGTGCGGCACCGGGGCAGCCCATCGGGCGCCGGCACGACTCGAGCTTCACGGCCTCCGAGCCCGAGCTGGCCATCGTGCTGGGACGTCGGGGGACGATCCTGGGCTTCACGCTGGCCAACGACGTCTCGGCCTGGGACATCGAGCGCGAGAACCCCCTGTACCTTCCCCAGTCCAAGATCTACCGCGGGTGCTTCTCTTTCGGTCCGGTGATCGTGACTCCCGACGAGATCGCAGACCCCTACGCCCTCACGCTACGCTGCCGCGTCCTTCGCGACGGGAAGGAGGTCTTCGCGGGAGAGACCAGCACCGCCCGTCTCAAGCGACGCTACGCCGAGCTGGTGGAGTGGCTTCTCCGGAGCAACGACATCGCCACCGGCACCGTGCTCTCCACCGGGACCGGGATCATCCAGCCCCTCGAGGTGGGGCTCGAGGAGAACGACGTCGTCGAGATCTCGTGCCCCGAGATCGGCACGCTCGTCAATCCCGTCGCCACGGTCTAGGCGCCACGGAATCCTATAGACTGCGCAGCACCTTCCCATGACCCAGGCTGAAGCCTTCCGGCCACCTCCTCGCAGCCTGCGGGAGATGCTCGCCTACCTCGGACCTGGGCTGATCATCTCGGCCAACATCGTCGGCTCGGGCGAGCTCATCGTCACGACGCAGCTCGGGGCGAAGACCGGCTTCACCCTGCTCTGGTTCATCATCTTCAGCTGCCTGATCAAGGTCTTCGTCCAGATCGAGCTGGGCCGGTACACGGTTTCCGAGGGAGTGACGACGCTGGTCGCGCTCGACCGTCTCCCCGGGCCGCGAGTCATCGTGTCCTGGGTGCTCTGGCTGTGGGTGTTGATGTACGTGGGCACGCTGTTCCAGATGTCCGGGATGGTGGGCGGGATGGCCTCTCTCTTCGCGACCCGGAACGAGGTCTGGACCCATGCGATCTGGGCGGTGATTCCTGCCGCTCTTTGCGCGCTGATCCTGAGTCGCGGGCGCTATGGACCCGTCGAGAAGATCTCGACCGCGATGGTCGTGATGTTCACCCTCGGGACGATGGCAGCCGTGGTTGCGCTTAACTGGACGCCATACCGGATCGAAGCCGAGCAGATCCGGTACGGGTTCAGCTTCCACCGCCCGGACTCCTTCACCACGGCTTTCGCGGCCTTCGGCGTGACCGGGATGGGCGCGGCGGAGCTCATCTTTTACCCCTACTGGCTTCTCGAGAAGGGCTACGCGCGCTTCGTCGGGCCGAAGGACGGCTCCAGGGAGTGGAGCGAGCGGGCGAACGGGTGGCTGCGGGTGATGCGCGTCGACGCCTGGCTCTCGATGTTCATCTACACGGTCGGGACGATCTGCTTCTACCTGCTCGGCGCGGCGGTGCTGCACGCGACCGGGCAGGAAGTGGCGGGCGACCAGATGGTGCCGGCCCTGTCCAGCATGTACGTCGAGGCGTTCGGACCGGCGGGCGGGACTATGTTCCTGGTCGGCGCCTTTGTCGTCTTGTTTTCCACGGTCTTCGTCTCGACCGCCTCGAACGCACGGCTGTTTGCGGACGGCGCGGTGCTCTTTGGCGTGGTGCGCGCCCCGTCGCCGGAGCGTCGCGCCCGCCTCGTTCGTGCCGCGTCCGTGGGAATTCCGGTCTTCCTGGTGATCGTCTACCTGATCGTCGGGGCACCGGTCTACCTGGTGATGGTGGGCGCCCTGGCCCAGGCGCTCATGCTGCCGTTCCTCGCGTTCGGTGCGCTCTATCTCCGCTACCGTCTCACCGCGGCAAGCCTGCGCCCCGGCCTGACCTGGACGCTGCTGTTGTGGATCGCGTTCGCATTGATGACGGCTGTGGGTCTGTATCAGTTCGGATGGCAGCTCACCCTCTGGGGGTGAGTCGTGAGTCGCTTCTTCCCCAGGCGCCGGCGCAGGTCGAACGTGTAGAGGCCCAGCGCTGTCCAGATGAAGCCGAAGGCCGCGAGGTGGGTCGTGTCGAACGGCTCATCGAATACGGTGATCGCCAGGAGGAAGTGCCCGGTGGGCGTCATGTATTGAAGAAAACCCACCGTCGCGAGGGTGAGCCGGCGGATGCCTTCCGAAAAAAGGAGCAGGGGGATTGTCGTCACCGGCCCGGCGGCAACCAGGAGGAGGGTGGTGCCGGAGTCGCCGGAAACGAACGCCCCCTCGCCCCTCGCGCCCAGCCAGACGAGATAGCCGACGGCGAAGGGTGTGAGCAGGCCGATCTCGATGAAAAGCCCCACCATCGCGGGGACGTCGGCGAGCTTGCGCAGGAGCCCGTAGAGCCCGAACGAGAACCCGAGCACGAGCGAGATCCAGGGCAGCCCGTGCGTGGCCGTGAGGACGGCCACTCCAGCCGCCGCAAGGAGGGCCGCCAGGCCCTGCAGGCGGCGCAGGCGCTCCCCAAGAAAGACGAAACCCAGGAAGACGCTGACCAGGGGGTTGATGTAGTAGCCGAGGCTCGCGTCGAGGACACGATCCGTGTTCACGGCCCACAGGAAGACGAGCCAGTTGGCCGTGATCATGAGAGTCGAGGCGAGCAGCAGGGCCCCGATGCGGGGCGATCGGAGGACGCGGGCAAACTCGCTGCGACTCGAGACGACGAGCAGGAGGACAGCCAGACACGGCAGCGACCAGGCAATGCGGTGGGACAGGCTCTCGGTCGCCGGAACGTCCGCCAGTTGCTTCCAGAAGAGCGGGACGAATCCCCAGAAAGCGAACGCCCCCACCGTGGCGAGGACGCCCCGGAGAGTGTCCCGGCGGCCCGTCATCGCGAGTCTCGACTCTCCGTCGGCCAGTGACCCCAGAGTCCCAACCGAAACGATGGGACTTGGACACGCGAACCTCAAGTGAGTTCTCAAGCAACAGCGTCTGGAAACTGTTGCTTGAGAAACGACTCGAAGTCCCGGTACCTCTCCTCAGCTCTCGTCCTCGTCCTGCAGGACGTGGGCCTCGAACTCCCGGATGAACGAGAGGGTCTTCATGTCGGCCATGCGGTCGAGGTACACGGTGCCGTCGAGGTGGTCGCACTCGTGCTGGATGACCCGGGCGAAAAAGCCCGATGCCTCCAGGGAGTACGGCTTCCCGTCGCGATCGAGCGCCTCGAGACGCAGCCGTGTGAGCCGCGGGACGAGGCCGCGGAGATCCGGGATCGAGAGGCAGCCCTCCCACCCCGTCTCCGTCTCGTTTCCGAGTGGGGTGATCACCGGATTCACGAGGACGGTGAACGGGACCTCGGCATCGGCGCGATCGTCGGAGCCCGAGACCTCGAGGACGGCGAGGCGCAGGCCCTCGTGGATCTGCGGCGCGGCCAGGCCGACCCCTTCGTACTCGTACATCGTCTCCTGCATGTCGTCGATCAACCTCTGGAAGCCCGCCTCTCCAAAAGCCGACTCCGGCACCTCCTTCGCGACGATGCGTACGACCGGATGCCCGATGCGGGCCACCTTGAGAATCGACATGCGTTCGTCCCTTCCTGTTTGTAGAACTCGTAGCGGTTATGGTCGCAGCAGCTCGGCCAGCTCCCGCAGGCTCTCGACCCGGCGGCGGGGGCGTCGACCTGTGGTGGGCCGCCCGCCATCCACCCAGCAGAACGGCACCCCTGCGGCGGCAGCGGCCCCGCCGTCGGTCGGGGGATCGTCGCCCACGTAGAGCGCCTGGCGAGGGGTGAGGCCCATCGCATCGAGAGCCACCTGGAGGATGCGGGGGTCCGGCTTGGCGTAGCCCGCCCCCTGGGACGTGACCACCACCTCGAAGAAAGGAGCGAGGCCCGAGACGGCCAGCCGCGAGCGTTGCACCCGATCGAGCCCGTTCGTCACGACCCCCAGCCGAAACCGTTTTCGCAGCTCCTGGAGAACCGGTCGACAGCCGGGCAGACGATCGCCCCGCCGGGAGAGGTGATCCACGTACGTCTTGCCCAGATGCCGGGCGAGCCGCGGGTGGGCCCCGATCTCCACGAGGAGCCTCCGGAAGCGCTCGCGAGCGAGATCGGGCTGGGAGATCTCGCCCCGGCGATACGCCGCCCACAACGCGTCGTTGATCCCGCGGTAGGCGACGTGGATGGCTCGGGAGAACGGCAGGCCCAGCGCGTGCAGTGCTTCCTCGAGCGCGATACGCTCGGCCCGGTCGTAGTCGAGAAGGGTTCGATCGACGTCGAAGAGGACGGCGCGGAGGCGGGCCAGGGACCTACTTGGCGCGGTAGGTGATGAGGCCCCGCTTGAGATCGTAGGGAGAGACCCCCACGGTCACGCGGTCGCCCTGGATCACGCGGATACGGAACTGACGCATCTTGCCGTTCAGTCGGCCCAGCACCTCGTGGTTCTCGCTGATGCGGATCTTGTAGTTTCCGCCAGCGAAAACGTCGGTCACGACTCCTTGCAGCTCGATCAGATCGTCCTTGGCCATACACTCTCCCTGGGAACCACCGATCGTGCCAACCGGCTGTCCGCTAACTCTCAATTATCCACTCACTTGCCGGCGCGCGTCCAGTCGACGGAGCCCGGACGTGAGGCCGGTTGGCAGCGGGGGCAGAACCAGGCGTCCATGCCCCGAACGCCCGCCGTGCGGATCTTACCGCCGCAGCGCGGGCATGTCTGCTTCCGGCGCACCTTGAGGAAATCCCGGACCTTGACGTCGATGGCTCGCCTCGAGCCTCGACCTCGGCGACCGCCTCGTTCATGACCAGGGCGATGGCGTCGTGGAGCCGAACCCCGTCATCGTGGGAGATCGCCCGACAGAAGGTCTTGGGGTGGATGCCCGCCTCGAAGAGCACCTCGTCCGCGTAGGCGTTGCCCAGGCTGTCGAGGGCCTTCTTGTCCAGGAGAAAGACTCTCACCTGGTCGCGTCGATGCTTCAGCCGGCTCACGAAGCGCTCGCGGGTGAACTCCTCGGAGAGAATGTCCACCCCGCCCGTCTGGAGGCCGGGAATGGCCTGCCAGTCGTCGGTCGCAATCAGGTAGGCCTTGCCCATCTTCTTGTCGTCCAGATAACGCAGCTCCAGGTCCCCGAAGCTCAGGGCGAAGCCGAGGGACTTCTCTTCGGACTTGCCGGGCTCCGCCAGGCGGAAACGACCGGCGAGCATGGGGTTCACGGCGAGATCGAGCCCCTCGAAACGGAACACCAGAAAGTGTGACTTGCGGAAGACGTCGGCCAGGGTCCGGCCGAGGAGGAGCGAGAGATTCCCCTGCACCGTGAACCGAAGGACGACGGGCTCGCGAACGCGCTCCGCCGTCACCTCCCGGCCCAGGATCTTCTCCCGGAGCCGGGACAGGACGTAGATGAGGTCGGGAAGCTCCGGCATCGTGCATCCCCCCGAGACCCCGAATTCTACCGTTCCCGGGGTCGTCTCCGAGCGGCTAGCGGGGGCTTTTCTTCGGCGGGTAGACGAGCTTCCGGAGCTCGTCCTCGAGGAAGGGAGCGCAGATCACGCAATTGCCGCCGTGGATCGAATGGCCGCCGTCGAAATTGAAGAAGCGGCCGCCCGCCTCCTCGGCCAGGAGCATCAAGGGAGCCAGGTCCCAGGCCCGGGCGTTGAGCTCGATCCAGGCCTCCGCTCGGCCCGAGATCACCAGTGTGGCGTCCTGGCACCCGCCCATGCTCCGCACCGCCCAGTATCCCGCCATGTAGTCGATCATCCGGTCCGCGAAAGGGAACGGCCCGAGATCGGGAAACGCGGTGAGCGTGAGGATCGCCCGGTCGCGCCGGTCGATGTTCGAGACCCGGACCGGCGTCTTGTTCATCCAGGCGCCTTCGCCCTTCACCGCCCAGTAAAGAGCCCCCTGGGCCACCATGTTGCAGACACCCAGGACGACCTCGCCGTCCACCTCCAGGGCGATCAGGTTGCTCCACGTGGGGAGGTCTCTCAGAAAATCACGGGTTCCGTCGATGGGGTCTACGATCCAGCGGCGACCGCTCCAGCCCGGGTCGTTCGTTCCCTCCTCGCCCAGGAAGCCATCCTCCGGAAAGGCCTTGCCGAGCTCGGAGACGATGAGCCTCTCGCAGGCGCGATCCGCTTCGGTCACGGGGGAGTCGTCCGACTTGTCTTCCCGCTCCACGCCTCGCTTCGCGTGCTCCACGGCCAGCTTGCCGGCCCGGCGCGACACTCGCCGGCAGACCTCGATCTCTTTTTCCCAGGCCACTAGCGACATTCTGACACTGGATGGCGAATCCACGGCGCGCCCACCGGCAACCTACTGACGGAAAAAACTGTCTTGACAAATAGAACTGTCGATCATATCTTCAGCGTAAATGACAACCAGCCAGACAGCTCGGCCCGTCGAGGTCATCCGCAGCGCCGAGACGGCGGTGAGCGTGCTCCAACCCATGCGACGGCAGCTGCTGGAGCATCTCGATGAGGCCCGGTCCGCTTCAGGCTTGGCCCGGGATCTGGGACTGCCTCGCCAGAAGGTCAACTACCACCTGAGGGAGCTGGAGAAGGACGGGCTGGTGAAGCTGGTGGAGGAGCGCCGTCGTGGCAACTGCACCGAGCGGCTCCTCAGGGCAACGGCACGGTCCTACTTGATCAGCCCCGAGGTGCTTGGCGCCCTGGGGTCGCAACCCGAGGAGATCAGGGACCGCTTCTCGGCGGCCTACCTCGTCGCGACGGCGGGTCGTGTCGTGCGCGACGTGGCCGAGCTGCAGGGGAAAGCCGACGAGGCGGGCCAGCGGCTGGCGACGCTGACGCTGACGAGCGAGGTCCGCTTCGCCAACGCCGAGGCGAGAAACGGCTTCGCCGAGGAGCTGGCGACCGCCCTCGCCGAGCTGAGCGCGAAATATCACGACGACAACGCGCCCGAGGGGCGCCTGTTCCGTTTCTTCGTGGGAGGCCATCCGGCGCCTGCGATGGACGATCACGAACAGGCGTCGGGCGCGACGACCAGGGGGAAGAAGGGGGAGAGATGAGCAAGAAGGACGCCCGGACCATCGAGAAGACCCTGGAGATCGCCGCCCCGCCGGAAGCCGTGTGGAAGACCCTCACCGACGCGAAGGAGCTGGTCCGCTGGTTTCCGCTGAAGGCCGAGGTGGAGCCTCGCGTCGGTGGCCGGATCTGGCTGTCGTGGGAAGGCGAGTTCGAAGGCGAGCACCGGATCGAGATCTTCGAGCCGGAGCGGCACCTCCGAACCACCTGGAACCCCATGACGAAGGACGAGGGCGGCCCGACCGAGCTCTCGGTGGACTATCACCTCGAAGGCCGCGGTGGCGGGACCATCCTTCGCCTCGTCCACTCGGCTTCGGCCGAGGAGCGGCCTGGGACGGCGAGTACGACGGCATCGACACCGGCTGGACGTTCGAGCTGCGGAGTCTGCGGCACTACCTCGAGCAGCACCCCGGTCGGGACCGGCACGCCTTCCTCCTGGTCGGACCGAAGACGGGGCTCAGCTGCGCGGAGGTCTGGGAGCGGCTCCTTCGCCACGGCTTCGAGGCTCCGGACCCGAGGGACCTTTCCGAAGGCGACCGTTACTCCTTCCCGGCGGGGGAGGGGCAGACCTTCTTCGGGCGCGTCCTCGACTACCAGCCACAGAGGCAGCTGGCGGGGACCGTCGACGAGCTCGAGGACGGGATCTTCCGCATCGAGCTCTTCACCGCGCGCCCCCACCTCTGGCTCGGCACATGGAAGGGTGACCCCGCGGCGGTCGACCCTTCAAGGAGCCGTGGCGCCAGATGCTCGAGCGGGTGTTCCCCTCTCAGCCGGTCTCGTCGGCCGCCGGCTCCGACTGAAGAAGAGAATACGACCGGGGGACGGCGGCGGCGCGTCCCCCGGGTTGCCCTCTCGAGGAGCGCTTTGGCTCAGGGGCGTGCCTCCAGGATCAGGTTGAAGGGCGTCTCCGTCGCGCGCCGGAACCGAGTGAAGCCGCGTCCGTGGCCACCTTCTTCAGCCGGGCCTCACCGGCCTGGGCGCCGAGCGCCATTCCCCCCTCCTGGCTGAGAGCGCCCGGCGTGCAGGCCGTCGTGGAGAAGGAGTAGAAGACCCGGCCCAGGGGGTTCAGGTTCTCGGCGAGGGTGTCGTGGGCAAAGGGCTCGACGAGCAGGCACGTCCCGTCCGGCTTGAGGATCTTCCGGGCGTGGGACATCGCTCCCACCGGGTCCCCCATGTCGTGGAGGCAGTCGAAAAACGCGACGAGGTCGTACTCCGAGCTCGGAGACTTGCCGGCGGTGACCGTCTCGAACCGGATGTTCGACAGCCCGCTCTTCTCGGCCGCCTCTCGGGCATGGACGATGCTCGGATCGTGGAAATCGAAGCCGAAGAACTTCGATTTGGGATACGCCTCGGCCATCACAATCGTGGAGGCGCCGAAGCCACACCCGATGTCGGCCACGAGAGCTCCCTTCTTCAGCTTCTCGTCCACGCTGTCGAGGGCGGGAATCCAGGACGTGGTCAGGTTCGCCTTGTAGCCCGGCCGGAAGAACTTCTCGGTGCCGCAGAAGAGGCAGCCATCGTGATCTCCCCAGCTGATGCCCTCTCCCGTCCGGAACGCGTCGGTGACCTTGGGTTCGCCCTTGACGACGGCCGCCAGAGAGTAGAAGCCGCCCGTCATGTTGACCGGGTTGTCGTCGTCGGCGAAGACGGCGACCTGCTCGGGGGACATCGAGAACGTGTTCTGGTCGGCGTCGTACTCGACGTAGCCCGAGGCCGCCTGGGCGGCGAGCCACTCACGGACATATCGCTCGGTCGTCCCGCTCCGCGTGGCCAGCTTCTCGGAGCTCAAGGGACCGTCCTTGGCGAGGGTCTTGTAGAGGCCCAGCTTGTCGCCCGTGAGTACGAGTGCGGCGCTGACGGCGGCACCCAGGTCGCCCACCATCTTGCCCAGGAACTCATTCAGCTTGTCTTCGTCCATCGCTCTCCCCTCTCTTGGGTTTCGATCGTCGCCGGTCGACTGTAGAACCACTGAAACCTCCAACCGGCTCCGCTTCGAACGGGTCCTCAGACCGCTCTCGGCACCGCGTCTATCCCCAGCGGGGGGTCTCGTCGAAGTCGATCTCGAGCGCGGTCTTGGCGGCGTGATCTCGCCAGTCATCGGTGGCCGGCACTCTAGCGGGATGACGGGTGGCCGGCACGCTTCTCTTCTTCCAGGACGCCCGCGTGGTCGTCGACCTGCCGAACGGGCGCCTTCGCCTCGAACGCGGCGCCGGGTCGCGCTGAGCCTCTTAGCGTCCCGCGCCGTCTCCGGGCACATGGAACGCTGGCTGTCGCAGATCTGCCACGCAGCCCTCGGGCGGGCCCTTCACGCTGGCGGTCTCGATGAATCGACCGACGATCGCCTCGATGCAGGGCCCGCCCTTGATGTGGCCGCCTGTGTTACAGATGGGCCATTCCACCATCGACCGTCAGATCGATTCCCATGACGAAAGAGGAATCATCCGAAGCCAGAAACAGGGCCGCATTGGCGATGTCATCCGGGCTTCCCATTCGCTTCATGGGAATCCGACTGGCATAGCCGTCCTTCACATTCGCGACTTCCGCCTTGGGGACTCCCAGCTTTTCAAAGATTGGAGTGTCAATCGGGCCGGGAGCGATGGCATTGAACCTGATCTTGTCTTCGAGGAGCTCTGCCGAGAGCGTCCTGGCAAGACTTCGCACAGCCGCCTTTGTCGCCGAATAGACGCTGGTCTCCGCGAACCCTTTCTGGTCGGCGATGGACGTGTTGAAAATAACCGAGGCTCCGCTGTTCAGGAGAGGCAGGGCTCTTTGAACATTGAAAAACAGGCCTTTGAAATTCACATCGACCATGGCGTCAAACACGGCTTCGTCGACTTCGGTGAAGGGCCCGAATGTGGCGACGCCGGCGTTCAAGAACAGCACGTCGATCGTGCCGACTTCCTCCTTCACTCGTTGATAGAGCGCCTGAATGTCGTCGAGCTTTCCAGCGTCTGACACAATTCCCGTAGCGTCCCGACCGATCTCTTTCACGGCATCCTGTCTTCTGCCGGTTATCACGACCTTCGCCCCTTCGGCCTGAAACAGCTTCGCCGTCGCGAACCCGATCCCGCTGTTGCCTCCGGTGATGACCGCCACTTTTCCTTTGAGTCTGTTCGCCATGAGATCTCTCCTTCGTGGTAATCCGTACAAAAACGATCGTTCCCAAACTGAGCAAAAAGCCCCTATGCCTTCAACGTAGAAAGCGCCGTCTCTACGACCAATCCCAACTCTTTCTTGGACGGATTGGTTTGTCCTATCACCATCAAGCCCTCGAGGAAACACATCAGGTACTTGGCCAACGTTCGACAATCGGAATCCTGTTGAAGTTCCCCGTTCCGCTGAGCCGCATTGAGGCATTCGTAGAACGCGCGCTCGCTGTCAGCAAGAAATGATTGGAGTTGCCTACAGGTCTCGACGTTGAGTGTCTCCTGCTCGATGGCGGACTTGACGAGCAAACACCCCTTGAACCGGCGGGAGCACACATAGTTCAGTCGGTTGCGAAAGAACGCTTTGATGTTTCGAAGTCCCAAAGGTTCTTGCTCCAACAACGCAGCCACATCCTGCGTCGTTTCATACACGAAGTGGTCAAGACAGGCGGTGAAGAATCCTTCTTTGTCCCCGAACTCTTCATACATACTGCGACGATGAAGTCCCGTCCCTTCCACCAGATCGCCTACCGACGTGCCCTGGTAGCCCTTCTCCCAGAACACCTGGGTCGCGGCGTCAAGAACCTCTTTTCGTGTGTATTCTCTGGGTCTTCCCATGCTCAGTCACATTTGCTGAAGCGCTGGCTACTGACGCTTGGCGTGCCGCCGATTCAGGGACATCAACGTCACCGCCCTATGTCTGCCTTTGTAGAACGTACGTTCTCGTTTGTCAATCTCAGGATCGACCGCAGGAAGCCCCATTGGAACGCGCCCCGGCTCGCGCACGCCACGCCCCGTCTTCTCAGTGGCGGAGTCCCCCAACTCGATGCGGGCCATGTCAGCGAGCGCCTCGAGCCGACCTACGACGTCGGAATGCTCTGCCGCCACGTCGGTCATCTCGGACTGATCGGCGTCGAGGTCGAAGAGGCTGAGACCGATCGAACGCTGAATGTACAGGCTGGGCATCCCGTCGGAGCCGGCCGGTCCGTCGAGGCTCCGGTAGTCATGAGGGAAGTGCAGCTTCCACCGTCCGCTGCGCACCGCCTGGAGATGCCGTCCCCACCAGAAGAAGAGGGCCTCGTGAGGCGATGTCGCGCCCGGCTCGGCGAGGAGCAGCGGGCGGATGTCCTTCCCATCGATGAGCTGCTCTGGCAGCGGCGCCCCGACGAGTCTGGCGATCGTTGGCAAGAGGTCGATGGTCATTGCTGGCTCCCGGACGATCGCGCCCTCCGGGATGCGGCCGGGCCAGCGCGCCACGAAGGGCACCCGGACCCCGCCGTCGAACGAGGTTCCCTTGCCCTCGCGCAGCGGCCCGGTCGATCCGGCGTGATTGCCGTACGACAGCCACGGGCCGTTGTCGGAGGTGAAGATCACGAGGGTGTTCTCGTCGAGCTCGAGACGCTCGAGGGTGACAAGGACGCGTCCCACGGTGTCGTCGATCTCCTCGACCACGTCCCCATACAGCCCCTGCTCGGTGCGGCCCCTGAAGTCCTCCGAGGCGAACAGCGGAACGTGGGGCATGGAGTGAGCGAGGTAGAGAAAGAACGGTTCGTCGCGGTGCGCCTCGATGAAGGCGACGGCCCGCCGGCCGTACTCGCCGGTGAGCTTCGACTGGTCGGGGTTGGTTTCGATCGTCTCCTCACCCTCGATCAGTGGTAGCGGGGGATAGTCTTCGGGCCGTTCGGGGTGGAAAGGCCACATGTCGTTCGAGTAGGGGAGCCCGTAGTAGTCGTCGAAGCCGTGGCGCGTCGGCAGGAACGGGGGGTGGTGTCCCAGGTGCCACTTGCCGTATATCGCCGTTGCGTACCCGCGGCCCTTCAGGACCTCGGCGAGCGTCGTCTCGTCCGCGGAGATGCCGTGGCGGGCGCGGGGACCAATGGCGCCGGTGAGGCCCACGCGTTGCGGGTAGGACCCTGTGAGGAGTGCTGCTCGAGAAGCGGTACAGACCGCCTGGGCCACGTAGAAGTCCGTGAAGCGCACCCCCTCGTCGGCGAGGCGGTCGATGTGGGGTGTGCGGAAGCCTCTCGCCCCGAAAACGCCGACGTCCGCGTACCCGAGATCGTCGGCGAAGACGAGGACGACGTTGGGGGGGCGATCGGCGGCCGGTGCAGCTGTCCCCGTCAACAGGATGAGGCTCGCCGGACCGGCCAGGAGCCGAAGTGTCTTCATCGGAGGTCCTCCATGCTTGGGATTCTAGCCCCCTGGGACGTTGACACGAGTCGGCCTCGCTCGGTACCGTCGCGCTTCAGACGGCGGAACGGGTTGATCCAGCCGGGGAGGCACACATGCGTTCGACGATTCGAGCCGGTTCGTTGCTGATGGTCCTGGGCTTGGTTCCCGGTTGTAGGGCAGCTACGGTGACGGACCCCGCTCCGGCGCCTGCACCCACGCCGACCCCGGCGCCCATCGGAACGATCGCGTTCCTGGGGACGACGGTGCCGGAAGGCAGCACGGTCACGGCGGCGCCGATGTTCGAGGCCGACGGTCAGCAGGCACAGCAACTCCGGTTCACCGCTCGCATCACATTGGATGAAGCATGTCGGAGGCCCTGGTCCGGGCCTGGGTGCGCACCGAAGCCGAGCGCTGCATGGGCGGGGGACAGGCCGGCGTGGAGTTTCGGGGCGGCGTGGCCGAGGACGTGAGGCCGACCAGCATGAGCAGCACAGCCGGCAATTGCAGGCTCCCGTACACGACGACCCACGTGGAGTTCGAGGTCATCGCCCCGGGGGGAGAATCGGTCCTGCAGCAGCAGTTCCCCATGACCTACGACTTCGTCGCTGAGCCCTGAGGGATGGCGGCGCGCTCCCTCGTCGTCGGTCTCAACGCGGTCATCGTCGCCGTGACCGACGAGGCGCCACGGCTCTTGACGGTGGAGAGGGCGGGGCGCGACCTCCGCGTCGCCGGGGCGGACGCGCCGGCGCTGCCCTTCGGTCCGCTCGATCCCGCCGGCCACCGCACGCTCGAGTTGGGGCTTCGGGGCTGGGTGCGCGAGCAGACGGGGTTGGACCTCGGCTACGCCGAGCAGCTCTACACCTTCGGAGACCGTCACCGCGACCCCCGGGAACGCGCCGGCGGACCTCGGATGATCTCGATCGCGTATCTCGCCCTGGTGCGCGAGGGCCGGGTCTCGGGCGCCGGCCGGGCGCGCTGGCGGGGCTTCTACGAGTTTCTGCCCTGGGAGGACAGCCGTGCCGGTCGACCCGCTCTCGTCGACAGCGTGATCGCGCCGACGGTGGCGCGCTGGGTGCAGCAGCCCGGCGACGCCAAGGCCCGCCGCGCCCGGCGCGAGCGTGCCGACATCACCTTCGGCCTTCGAGGGGCCACCTTCGATACGGAGCGTGTCCTCGAGCGCTACGAGCTTCTCTACGAGGCGGGGCTCGTTCCCGAGGCCCGGCGCGATCGCAGCCGGGCCTGGCGCGCGCGGGGCGCGAGGCTGGGGGAGCCCATGGCCCTCGACCACCGGCGTCTCATGGCCACTGCCCTCGGGCGCCTGCGTGGGAAGCTGAAGTACCGCCCCGTCGTCTTTGAGCTCGTGCCCCCGACCTTCACCCTGCTGCGCCTGCAGCGCGTAGTCGAGGCCCTCGCCGGCGTGAAGCTCCACAAGCAGAACTTCCGCCGCCTGGTCGAGAAGGGCGGTCTGGTCGAGGGGACCGGGGTCGTGGAGCCCCAGGGCGTGGGACGGCCCGCGGAGCTCTTCCGCTTCCGGCGGGAGGTGCTTCGCGAGCGACGCGCCACCGGCGTCGGGCTCGGTCGTCGTGAGCGGTGACGACGAGCGCAGGTTTGATAATGATGCTCTAAAGTAGCATATTAGGTGGAATGGGCGGCATAGCCACCCTTTCTTGTATGCCGATTCCCTCTATTGATTTTCCCCCGCGTGCCTCGCCTCGCGGCCATTGAAGTGGTAGCGTCGTTGTCGGAAATGGCCAGCACTCATCTCGCGGCCGTCAACTTGGGTGTTCGAGGGCCATGGACCCCTTGAGGGACACCGCCATCCCATTCAGCCTACCGGAATGGGGGCCGCCAGAGACTTGGCATTTGGTGAGAGATCCCTGGCTCGGCAGACGGACTCAAGTCGAGTCAGATCAAGTATCAAGGAAGAGGATGAAGCATATGAAGAAGCTTGCACTGTTACTGTCGTTCGTGGCCATTGCCAGCCTGGGGCTGGCGGCCGAGGCCAAGCAGGACGAAGCCAAGAAGACCGCCGAGGCCGCTGCCGAGGTGAGTCCGGCCGACGCCACCATCGAGACGCCGACGGCCAAGACCGAGGAGGCCGCGAAGACCGAGGAAACCGCGAAGCCCGACAAGGAGTAGCAGCCGGGAAGACTCCGCTAGCGTAGGATCGGATGCGCCCGCCTCCGTCTTGGGGCGGGCGCCTTCTTGCAGTTGGCCGCGCGCTCAGAGAGCTCGTCGTGCTATGAGAGGCGGTTCGTCCGGCGCGTGCACGTGCGGGTGGAATCTTGGCCGTCTCCGAGAGTCTGGGCCACCGACACCACACCAAGTCGAAAGCCCTCTTCCTTCAGGGCCGCCGCCATGAGCTCCTTCACGTCTCGTATGCCGCCCGGGACACGACGCGCGACCTTCGGCCGGCGTTGCTGAGCGGTCACGACAAGCAAGCTTGACTTTTATGCTCCGAAGTAGCATATTGGGGATGAAATAGAGGGTATAGGCGCTTTTTCTTGTAACGCTGATTATGCTCACTTTGAGTATAAATGGAGGAGCGATGAGCACGAGTCACCAGACCCCGACGAGTGGTGAGCTCCGCTACACGCCCGAGGTGGCCCGCCGCACGGCGGACGTCCTCGAGCGCGTCCGCCGCGTCATTCCCGAGATGGAGTGGCCGGTCCACGCCCCGTACGTGGATGCCATTCGCGAGTGGAAGGCGAAGCGCAACGCCGTCGTGCTGGCTCACAACTACCAGACGCCCGAGATCTTTCACGGCGTGGCCGACATAACGGGGGACTCGCTCGCGCTGGCCCAGATGGGTGCCAAGACCACCGCCGACGTGATCGTGCTGGCGGGTGTGCACTTCATGGCCGAGACGGCCAAGATCCTCAGCCCGGAGAAAACCGTCCTCATCCCGGACACGGCCGCCGGCTGCTCCCTGGCCGAGTCGATCACCGCTGCCGACGTGAGGCTCCTCCGGGCGCGCCACCCGGATGCGCCCGTCGTGACATACGTCAACACCTCGGCGGCCGTGAAGGCCGAGTCGGACGTGTGCTGCACGTCGGCCAACGCCGTCGAGGTCGTGGAGTCGCTCGGTGCCGAGGAGGTGATCTTCCTGCCAGACGAGTACCTGGGCCGGTATGTCGCGACGAAGACGAAGATCCGCATCATCCTGTGGAAGGGCCACTGCGAGGTGCACGAGCGGTTCACCGGAGAGGAGATCGAGGCGTATCGGCGTCAGCACCCGGACATTGCGGTGCTCGCTCATCCCGAGTGCCCGCCGGACGTCCTGGCCGCATCCGATTTCGTGGGTTCCACCGCCGGCTTGATCCGCCACGTGCGGGACAACCGGCCTCGGAAGGTCGTCCTCGTCACCGAGTGCTCGATGAGCGACAACGTCTCCGTGGAGTTCCCGGATGTCGAGTTCATCCGTCCCTGCAACCTGTGCCCCCACATGAAGCGGATCACGCTGCCGACCATACTGTCTTCGCTCCAGAAGATGGAGCATCGGGTGGAGGTCGATCCCGAGGTGGCGAAGCGTGCGCGTGGGGCCGTGGAGCGGATGCTCGTCGTCGGCCGAGGGCCGGGCCGGTGACCGACCGCCGGCCCGCGGTCAGGGCCGCCGACACGATCGTTGTGGGGGCCGGAGCCGCGGGTCTGAGCGTGGCCCTGGGGTTGTCGGGTCACCGGGTCCACGTGTTCGCCAAGGGCCCGCTCGAGCTCACAGGAAACAGTCCTCTTGCCCAGGGCGGTGTCGCCGCAGCCGTCGGCCCGGGGGACACACCCGCCCAGCACGCTGCCGACACGCTGGCCGTCGGAGGCGCGGTTGGACACCCAGAGGCGGTCGAGCGGCTCACAGCCGAGGGTCCGGCGCGGCTCGCCGAGTTGATCGAGCTCGGGGCGCGCTTTGACCGCGGCGCCGCCGGAGAGCTCGACCTCGCTCGCGAGGCGGCGCACTCGCGTCATCGCATCCTCCACGCCCGCGACGCCACCGGGGCCGAGATCGTTCGGGCCCTCCGGGAAGGCGTCCGCCGGACGAGGGGCGTCACGGTGTTCGAGCGCAGCGTCGCCCTCGATCTGGTGATGAGCGCCGGCCGAGTCGTCGGCGTCCTGGCCCGTCACGCAGACAGCTCGCTCGTGCTCCACCGCGCCCCCTGCGTCGTCCTGGCGACGGGAGGCATCGGCCGCGTGTACTCGCGCACCACGAACCCGGTGGAGGCCACCGGGGACGGGCTCGCCCTGGCCTGGCGCGCCGGCGCCCGGCTCACCGACCTCGAGTTCGTTCAGTTCCATCCCACGGCGCTCGACGTCGGTGAAGACCCGATGCCTCTTCTCACCGAGGCCCTCCGAGGTGCCGGCGCCCGGCTCGTGGACGAGGACGGACGACCTCTCTTCGACACACCGGACGGAGAGCTGCAAGCCCGGGACGTGGTGGCGCGCCACATCTGGGCGGCCCTGGCGGAAGGCCGTCGGCCCCTCCTGGATGCCCGCGAGGCGGTCGGGGAGAGCTTCCCGGAGCGGTTCCCGACCGTCTTCGAGGCCTGCCGGAGCCACGGATTGGATCCGCGCCTCGAGGCCATCCCGGTGGCTCCCGCCGCGCACTACCACATGGGCGGCGTCCTCGTGGACCTCGACGGGCGCACGTCCCGAGCCGGCCTGTGGGCGGCCGGAGAGGTGGCGTGCACAGGGGTGCATGGCGCCAACCGCCTCGCGAGCAACTCGCTCCTGGAGGCCCTGGTGTTCGGGGCTCGCGCGGCCCGCTCGGTGAAGAGCGCTCTGTCCGAGGGGCCCCGTCCTGCCGGACTCGGTGAGGTGGCGTCGGTCTCATTGCCCGTGGAGCCGACTCCAGAGCTCACCGCGCTGGAGTCGCGCGTGCGACGCCTGATGTGGGACAACGCCGGGCTCGTGCGCTCCGCCCAGGGTCTCCGCCGGGCCCTCGACGGGATCGACGCCATCGAGAGTCGAATGCCCGCGAGTGCTGGAGAGCTGCGAAACCTCGCGACTGTGGCTCGGCTCATCACCCGTGCTGCGCTCATCCGCACCGAGAGCCGGGGGGCTCACTTCCGCACGGACCATCCGGTGACCGAGGCGAAGTGGCGACGCCGGCTCGTCCTCAGCCGACCGGATGCCGAGGTGCAGATCGGCTTCGAGCCGTTGCCCGTTCCTGCGGCGGCATCGGAGGAGGTCTCCGCGTGAGCGCACCGCCGCCGCTGCGGCCGCTCCTCTACGAAGACCTCATGAGACGGGCCCTGGCGGAAGACCTGGGCCAGGCGGGGGACATCACCACCGACTCCATCGTGCCGGAGTCTCGGGAAGGGATCGGGGAGATCGTCGCCCGCGCTCCGGGACGCGTGGCCGGGCTGGAGGTGGCGCTTCTCGCCTTTCGTCTTCTCGACTCCGACACGGGAATCGAGGTCTGCCGCCTCGACGGGGCCGATGTCGAGGCCTCACAGGTGCTGACCCGGGTCCGGGGCCGGGCTAGGGCTCTTCTCACCGGAGAGCGAACGGCTCTCAACCTGCTCGGCCGGATGTGCGGTATCGCCACTGCGACTCGCGACGTGGTCGCGCGACTCGAGGGGCTGCCCACTAGGATCGCCGCCACGCGGAAAACGACGCCGGGCCTGCGGGCACTGGAGAAGTACGCCGTGAGGGTCGGGGGTGGGCTGAGCCACCGTTACGGCCTGCACGACGCGGTTCTCATCAAGGACAACCACGTGGCCCTCGCCGGTGGGATCGCCCCGGCGGTCGAGCAGGCCCGAAAGAGGGCCGGACACACCGTCCGCATCGAGGTCGAGGTGGACACCCTCGACCAGCTCGACGAGGTGCTGGAGCTCGGCGTCGACGTCGTTCTTCTCGACAACATGGACGACGAGACCCTGCGAGAGGCGGTGCGTCGCTCACGCGGGCGCGTGTTGACCGAAGCCTCCGGCGGCATCCGCCCCGACTCGGTTCGTGCGGTTGCCGAGACCGGCGTCGACATCATCTCCCTTGGCTGGCTCACCCACAGCGCCCCCGCGCTGGACGTTGCCCTCGATATCATCGCCTGAGCGAGGAGTGAGCACGCCCGCCGCAGGCGCGCTATCGCGCGTCGCAGCAGAAGTCTGGTGAATAGTACGGGCTAGGATCCTTCGCCTGCCGGGGGCTCGCCCGAGGCGAGCCACGCATCGGTCTCGTCGTGGGACGGAACTCGAGCCTGCAGCGTCTCGGGGTCGACGGTTCCGGCGAAGAAGCGGTCGAAGGCGGCGTTTCGTTCCGCCTCCGTCAACTTTAGAGCCCGTGCCGCTTCCCGGAACCCCGCGGCCGCTTCAGCCCAGTCGGCCCACTCGGGACCGAAGCGCGTCTCGAGCAACTGGCGCATCCGGCTTGCGGCAAACGGGGCTCTGCCTCCCGAGCCGATGGCGATCTCGAGCAGGCCCCGCCGCACACGGGCGGGGAGGTGGAAGCTGCACAGCTCCGGGTCGTCGGCCACGTTGACCCAGACACCCGCCGCTTCGCTGTCCTCGAAGACCTGCCGGTTCACCCCGCGCTCGCTGGTGGCCGCGATCACGAGGGCGTAGCTGGCGGCCTCTCCAGAGCGATACTCCCGCTTCTCGAGGACCAGTCGCTCGTCCGAGGCCCGCTCTTCGATCTCGACGGCAACGTGAGGCGCCACCACCGTCACGTGTGCCCCTTCCCGCAGCAGCCCGAGCACCTTGTGCCGGGCCACCGCTCCTCCACCCACGACCAGGCAGCGGCGGCCCACCAGGCTCAACGTGACGGGATACAAGAGGCGCTCCTCCTCATGAACGGGTTGGGGCTACTTCTTCGCGACGTCTCCGGTCGCGGCGCCGTGCAGCTCGACCTCCACCTTCTCCTCGAGATGGTCGTAGTAGTCCTTGAGAACCGCGATCACCTCGGGCTTGGAGAACTCCTTTGGGACGGGCTTGCCCTCGCTCATGAGCTTCCTGAGCATGGTTCCGGAGAGGAGAAGCCGGGAGCCTCCCTGGTAGGCGCCGTCGTCGTCGATCCGAGCCTTGCTCTCATGCGGGCAGGTCTTCATCGAGGCCATCGTGCCGCAGTCGTAGCAGTAGAAGGTCCAGTCCATCGCCAGAGGTTGGAGGGCCAGCGAGCCCGCCGGGATCTCGGCGAAGATCTTCTGCGCGTCGAACGGACCATAGTAGTCGCCCACGCCGGCGTGGTCGCGGCCCACGATCAGGTGCGAGCAGCCGTAGTTCTGCCGGAAGACCGCGTGGAGCAGCGCCTCCCGCGGGCCGGCGTAGCGCATCTCCATGGGGTAGCCGCCCTGCAGCACCCGCTCCTTGCGGAAGTAGTTGTTCACCAGGGCATCGATGGCCTTGACCCGGACGTCCGCCGGGATGTCACCGGGCTTGAGCTTGCCCACGAGCTGGTGGATGTAGACGCCGTCGCAGACCTCGATGGCCACCCACGCTAGATAGGCGTGGGAGCCGTGCATGGGGTTGCGGAGCTGCAGCGCGGCGACCGTCGTCCAGCCGCGCTCCTCGAAGATCTTGCGGGCGTCCGCCGGCCGCTGGTAGATGGCGGCGAACATCTCGGGGTAGTACGACTCCGAGAGGACCTTCACGGGCCCGGCCAGGTTCACCGGCCCCTGGGCCATGACCTTCTGCACCCCGGGGTGCTTCTCGTCGGTGGTGGTGAAGACCGCCTCGCACTCGTGCTTCTTGTCGATGGAGTACTTCTCGGTGACCTTCATGGTCCCCATGAGTGTCCCGGTCTCCGTGTCCTGCAGTGCGACCTCTTCTCCCAGTGCGATCGAGTCGGCCAGCGCCTGCTCCGCGGACAGCGTGATGGGGATGGGCCAGAACGTGTTTCCGAGCGACGGCATCCGGAAACCGTCGCAGACGCCTTTCCAGTCGTCGTGGCCCATGAAGCCCTCGAGAGGAGTGAAGGCGCCGATCCCCATCATGATGAGGTCCGATGTCTCACGAGAGGTCATCGGGATCTTCTTCAGTGTCTGTGCCTTCTTCTTTTCATCGGCCAGGGGCTGGCCGTCCAGCAGCAGAGGCTTGAGCGTGGCGCCGCCGTGCGGCGGGACGAGGTTGGCCATTCAGTCCTCCTTGGAAAACGTCTCTTGAGTCAGTGCGTGGCGGCGGACCTGGACGAGGGTCAGGAACAGCCGGGTTCGCTCATCTCATCAATCGAGAAGAATACCGCGAAAAGGGGGCCACGAACAGGATCGAAGGCCCCTCCCCAGCAGCTCACTCCCGAGGCACGGGGGTCGGGAGGCTGCCTAGCGACGAATGATCCGGTTGTTCGTGCCCAGATCGACAACGACGTCGTCGCGGCCCACGAAGGCCAAACACTCGGAGGTCGCCGGGCCGAGGGTGAGGTCGGGCCCGCCCTCCGTCCCGAGCGAGTTCGAGATGACCTTGCAGCCCGACGTCGACTCGACGTTGATTCCGCCCAGCGAGGCCTCGCCGCGCACCCTGTTCCTCCACGCGATGAAGCGGCCGGCGCCGAGGACGTCGATCCCGCTCAGCGCCGCACCGTTCACGGCGTTCACTCGGAAGCGGTTGTGAAGGAGTGTCAGCGTCGTGCCCCGGGCTCTCGGGCGGGGTCCAGGGGATCGACGAAGAAGACTCCCACCCCGAAGTCCTCGAAGGGCGACTCCGTCGAGCCGCGGTTGCCCAGGGCAAGGATGGAGTTTCTCTCGGACGGTTCTCCGTCGACATTCAGGAGAACCTGCACCCCGACGAAGTCGGTTTCCCAGCGGTTCTTCAGGACCCAGGGGCGCGAGCGGCTGGCGTCCTGCACGTGCATCGCGAACCCCGAACGGTAGCGATTGTTCTTGATCGTCACTTTCGCCTCGAGGGTCTCGGCGACGGGACTCCCGCTGAGCATGCCCTCGAAGTCGCTGTCGGAGAGAGAGTATCGGCGCGTCACGGGATGCACGGGGTAGACGCTCGGATCGACCGGGTTGAAGAGCCTCCCCTGGAAGAACGCACCGTTCAGAAGAGTGGTGTTGAAGAAGCTGGCCGGATCGCTTCCGGCCACCACCCGGATCCGATCCACGTCGAAGTCCACGGGATCCACGCCGGTGAAGAGGAGCGCGCCGTCGAGCTCGAAGATGAAGCCGCCAAGCCAGCCCTGGGTGGGTCGGTGCCCCGGCTCAGGGGTGGGGATCTCGATGGTGAAGTCGCGGACCCAGGCCTCGCCTCCGATGAACTGAACGAGGAACGGCCAGGGAGGGACGTTCGGGTCCAGCGGGTCGTCGAAGAGATAGTCGGGGAGCGTGTCGTTCACCTCGAGCTCGGACAGCGCCTGGATCACCGTCTTGTCGCGCCCGGCGCCTTTCAGCACGCCGCGGAAGTCACCGACGCGGCCAGGGGCGATTCGGAACACACCTTCGCAGAGCGAGACGACGCAGCGTCGACTCGCCCCGGAGCAGCGTTCGAGGGCGGCTTGAAGCTCCGCCGTGTCGTCGACGCCGTTCGGCGCGAGGCACTGCCGGTGCCCCGCGGTCGCTGGTGGAACGAGCAGTGCCGCGGCCAGTGCCACTGAGACGGACAGAACTCCCTTGAACTCGATTCGGCTCATTCGATTGCCTCGCGAAACCGAGTCCCGGGGAGGGACGGGACTCGAGACGATGCTAGTACTCGGAGGCTGAGCCAATCCAGCGAGGTCAGGCTCACGGCTGAAGGTCAACCCGGTTGGTGTACGGAAAGCGTAGAGAAGGCGGTCATTCTGAGCCCGTTTCCTCGGAGCCCCGGGCGAAGAATCTCCCGGTGGCAGTATCGGGGGATCCTTCGTCGCCAGCCTCGAGGATCGAACTCCTCAGCACGACCGCGGTGTCAGCGGCACACGCGGTCAGCCCTGGTAGAGGCGGGGCACACGGTCGTTGATGGCCGTCAGGATCTCCCACGGGACGGTCCCCGCCCATTGCGCCAGCTCCTCGACGGTGATTCGCTCGGCTCCCTGTTCACCGATGAGCACGACCTCGTCGCCGTTGTAGCCGGTGTCCCACTCGATGTTGACCATCATCTGGTCCATGCAGATGCTCCCGACCTGGGGATGGCGTTTCCCCCGTAGAATCACCCCGGCCTTGTTCGACATGCTGCGGAAGTAGCCGTCTCCGTAGCCCACCGGCACCGTGACGACCCGCACGCGATGGTCGCTCGACCACGTGCCGCCGTAGCTCACCGGGCTCCCGGCCTCGACGACCTTGAAGTAGACGACCCGCGACCTCCACGAGAGAGCCGGCTTCACCTCCACGGTGCGGGGCGCGCCCGGCGAAGGGTAGACGCCGTAAATCAAGATCCCCGCCCGGACCATGTCCATGTGGCTTTCCGGCATCCTCAGGATCGCGGCCGAGTTCGCCAAGTGGCGCTCGGGGCGGGGGAGCGACCGCCGCTCGTAGAAGCTCAGCACCTCCTCGAAGCGGGCCAGCTGCTCTCTCGCGCCGATGAGGTCCTCGGCGTCTGCGCTGGCGAAGTGCGAGTAGATGCCCTCGACCTCGACGTGGGCCGACCGCGCCGCCGCCTCGAGCAGCTCCTCGGCATGGTAGTGGTGCACCCCGATACGCTCCATGCCGGTGTCGATTTTGAGATGCACACGCGCCGTTCCGTTCGTCGTCGTCGCCGCGTCCTCGATGTCGCGCAGGCGGGCGAGAGAAGGCACGGTGAACGTCAGGTCGTGCTCCAGGAAGAGGGGGATCTGCCGGGTCCAGATCCCGCCCATCACCAGAATCGGATTCTCGATGCCCTGCTGTCGAAGCGCAATGCCCTCCTCGACGAGCGCCACGCCGAATGCGTCGGCTCGGGGCGCGAGAGCCTGTGCCACCGCTTCGAGGCCGTGGCCGTAGGCGTTGGCCTTGAGCGTCACCATCACGCGGGCCGGCGCAACCTGGGCCCGGATCGCGTCCAGGTTGGTCCGGAGCCGGACCAGGTCCACCACCGCATAGGTCGGGCGGAGCCGGGCGTCCTCGGCGTCCCGCGACGGCTCGGACGTCATGGGGAGCAGTGAAGCACAACCCCGCCGAAAGACGAAGCGACGCCCGACTCGCCCGCAGGCATCTATTCGACCCTCCGAGGCGCGGGCCCGGGACCCGGATCACCCAGCTCGATCATCACGATGTCCGAGTCTTCGCTCAATCGATCGAACACGATCCGCTTGCCGTCGGGCGCGATGTCGAATGTGCGCATGGTGGCGACCGGATCGAGCTGAGTCAGGCGGCGGCTCGTCATCGTGTCGAGATCGAGCAGCCAGAAGTCCTGGGAGGGCTGGCGGCCCTGCATGTAGACGAGTCCCGACCCGTCCGGCAGGAAGCGCATGCGCTCGCCGGAGCGCAGCACCTCGATCTCCGGTAGCTCGACCGAATCTCCATCGGGATGGACGGCCAGCAGCGGCATCATGGCGTCGACCTGCGCACCGGCGTAGACGATCAGGCTCCCGTCCGGAGACCACACGGGATTCAACCCCGCGCCGTCGACGAGGCGCTCCGGGACGCCGCCGTCCACCGGGATCTTGAACAGTACGGGGACGCCCGCTTCGTTGCCCCCCGCGACGATCCACCGCCCGTCGGGCGACCACGCGGCCGCACCGCGGGCCTCCACGCTCTCCGACAGCACTCTCAGCTATTCGCCGTCCGCGCTCAGAACGTGAAGGCGCCATCCGTCATCGCGCCGGAGCAACAGCACGACCCAATCGCCGTCGGGGGAGACCGCCGCCGGCTCGAGGATCGCCGTCTCAGAGCCTTTTCAGATCTCGGCGATCTGACCGCCTGCATAGCGCCACAACCCGTCGCCACCGCCCCGCGACGAGAGGTAGAAGAGTGAAGAGCCACCGAAGCGCGGTGCCAGGGCACGGGCTGTCGGCAGATCGGCAAAGGGTTCGGCATCGGTCTCGGTCGCCGGGTGATCGAGGATCGGCACGCTCCACAGCCCCGCCCGGGAATCCTGGACGGTGGCCACCAGGCGGCGCCGGTCGGCACTGGCGGCCACCGAGGCATACTGCTCCAGTCCGAGACTCGCGCGTCGCGAAATGCGGGTCTCCACGTCCACTGCCCACAGCCACGGCCCGGCCCCGTCCGCTTTGCGCGCGCTGTAGAGCACAGTCCTCTCATCGATCGGCGTCGGAGATCTGGCGTCCAGCTTCCGTCGGGTCAGTTGCTCCAGCTCCCCGCCATTCGGACGGACGCGCCACAGGTCCATCTCGAGGGCCGACCGGCCACGTGTCAGGTAGATCCACTGCCCGTCGACCGACCAGATCGGGTCGTGCTGGTGCATCCCCTGAGGCGAGCCGAGGGGGAGCAGCCGGCTGTTCCTTCCGTAGCGGTCGGCGACGTAGACCGGATCGCCCGTTTCGTTCGTGTAATAGACGAGGTGCTCTCGGTCAGGCGACCATGCCACCTTGACCACATCTTTTCCCAGGAAATTGCGTGCCGGCCCGCCCAGCAGCGGCATTGACTTCATGCGTAGCGGATCCGGGCCGCCGCCGAGCCAGATCTCGGAGCCGTCTCCGTTGAACCCGAAGTTGCCCACGCCCAGCGCAAACTCGGCTCGGTCCTGCGTGAGGTTGGAGAACTCGCTCAGATCGATCTGATCAACGAAGAGATCGAGCGGTCCGTCGCGGGCGGAGACGAAGGCGACAAATCGGCCGTCGGGCGAGATCGCGGCGGCGGGCCCAGTCCCTTTGAAGTCGGCGATCTTGCTGAACCGCGCGCCGGCGAGTGGGTTTTCGCCCCCCGGGTCCGAGGTGCCGGCGGCCGGCCGTGAGAAGTACAGAAGCGCAGCGGTCAGGCCCGCGATCAGGGCGACCGCCAGCACCGTGACGGCGATCCTGTAGCCGCGCGTCGATCCCCCGGCGGCGGGCGGAGGGGGATCCGGGTCCTCCAGCTCGATCCGTGCATCGGCAATGTGGTGCAGTCGCTGGCGCAGGTCCTTGGCCAGGCACCGTCTGAGCAGGCGCCGCACGGTCGGGGGTGTGTCCGCAGGAAGACGTCCCCAGTCCGGCTCGGTGTGGAGGATCGCGCCGATCGAATCGGACAACGTTGGGCCGCCGAAGAGCTTCTGCCGCGTCAGGCATTCCCATAGGACACAACCGAACGACCAGATGTCGCTGCGCTCGTCCACATCCTGGCCGCGGGCCTGCTCGGGACTCATGTAGGGCGCGGTTCCCAGAAGAGCTCCCGCTCGTGTGACCTCCCTCGCCAGCATTGGAGAGTTGGAGTCCTCGGCCCCGGTGGGGTCCTCTGCGAACGTCTTTGCCAGGCCAAAATCCAGCACCTTCACCTTGCCGTCCGGGGTCAGCTTGATGTTCTCGGGCGTCAGGTCACGGTGGACGATCCCATGTGCGTGAGCCTCTTCCAGGGCCTCGGCGATCTGCAGGGCGATCTCTCGAGCCTCGTCGACGGGAATGGGGCTTCGTGCGATGCGCTCCGAGAGAGTCACGCCTCCGACCAGCTCGAGAACCAGGCAGTGCGTGCCCTCGGACTCTTCCACACCGTAGATTGACGCGATGTTCGGGTGGTTCAGCGACGCGAGAACCTGAGCCTCTCGCTGGAAGCGCTCCAGTCGTTCCTTGTCCTGGGCGAGCTCATCGGGCAGGACCTTGATCGCCACGTCCCGACCGAGCTTGCTGTCTCTCGCCCGGTACACCTCTCCCATACCGCCCTTGCCGATGGGCTCGACGATCTCGTAGTGAGCGAGCTTCCGGCCGGGTTGGAGGGACATGATCCCGTGATGTTACGCCGGTTTGCTGCGGCAAGACGGCGTTTGCTCGGCTCACCCCGAAAAGGCCCCGGTGCGGAGGAGCGCTCATGCGCTGCTTTCTGCCACGAACGGTACTCGAGAGCAAATGAACTGTCCCTTTCGGCCAATGAACGGTCCTCGACAGCCGATGAACGGACTCCGTCGGCCCGGATTCGAGCGGAGGCATGGCTTCTGGTGAGGGCTCGAGGACGGCAGGGCAGAAGCTCAGGCGTCCTCGGCGAGCAGGCCTTTGGCGAGGGTCACATAGGCGTCGGCCGACGCCTCGAGCTCGGCGATCTCGACGCTCTCCTCGGCGGTGTGGGCCAGCACGATCGAGCCGGGCCCGAGGAGGAGCGGGCGACCCCAGTTCGACAGGAGCGGGATGTCGGTCGTGAAGGCGAAGACGGCCGAGTCGAAGCCCGGGACGGTGTGGAGCCGCACCGGCGGCACCTCGAGCACTTCTTCCACGGCCACGCGCGTGTGGAGGGGTTTCAGCGCCTCGAGGACTTCCGCTCCCGGCCCGACCGTCCGGAAGTTGAGCTCGGCTTCCGCCGTGGGGGAGACCACGTTCGGGGCAATCCCGCCGGACATGAGGCCGACGATGTAGAATGTCGTGCCGAGATTGGGATCCTCGGGCAGGGGCAGCGAGCGGAGATCCAGGAGGGCGTCCACCAGGGCGTCGATGGCCGACACGCCGAGCTCGGGCTGAGAGGAGTGGGCCGCTCGCCCGGTCGCCGTGAGCTTCACGCGAAGCACACCCCGCGTGGCCCGGCCCAGCCGGGAGTCGGTGGGCTCCCCGTCGATCAAGAAGCGGGAGCCGGGCGCCTTCTCGTTTGCGGCCGCGGCTCCGTCGCTGCCGCGCTCTTCTCCCACGACGAAAAGGAGGCCCACTCGCTCTTCGCCTTCGTCCCGTAGCCGCTCTGCTGCCGCGACCTGTGCGGCGATCGTGCCCTTTGCGTCGCAGGCGCCCCGGCCGTAGAGCCGGCCGCTGGCCACCCGGCTGGGGAAGAACGGAGGAACGCAGTCGATGTGGGTCGAGAGGACCACGGTCGGCGCCGGGTCGAGAAACGCCCGGACGTTGACCCGGTCTCCGTCGACCGGTTGCTCGGTGACGACGAATCCTCTCTTGCGAAGATCGCTGGCCAGGAAGCGGCAGGCTTCCCCCTCGCGCCCCGTGGTCGAGTCGATGTCGATCAGACCACGAGCCAGGTCGACGACGCTCATCGCAGCCATTGCTCCAGCTCGGTGCGGGCGTCCGTCTTCTCGTCGCGGTACTTCACGATCACAGGGGTGGCGAGTGAGAGACCCCACTCGCGACCGGCGCCCGCGGTGACGTTGCGCGCGCCGGGGACGACCACGGCCCCTTCGGGCACGACGAGGGGCACGCCGCGCTCGGGCTTCAGGATCCGGCCGTTTGGGAGGTCGTAGACCGGCGTCGAGCCGGTCAGGATGGTCCCGGCGCCGATGACCGCGCGCTTGCGCACCACGGCCCCTTCATAGAGACCCGTGTTGCCCCCGACGAGGACGTCGTCCTCGATGACGACGGGAAGGGCACCCACGGGCTCGAGGACCCCCCCGATCTGCGCGGCGGCGCTCACGTGAACGCGCTTCCCGACCTGCGCGCACGAGCCGACGAGGGCGTGAGAGTCGATGAGGGTTCCTTCGTCCACGTAGGCTCCGATGTTGACGTACATGGGTGGCATGCAGATCACGCCGCGTCCGAGAAACGCCCCGTCGCGCACGGCGGAGCCGCCCGGCACCACGCGCACGCCGGACGACAGATCGAGGGGCTTGAGGGGGAGAGTGTCCTTGTCGAAGAAGGTCAGCTTTCCGTGATCCATCGACGCGTCGGTCAGGTTCCCGTGGCGAAAGCCCAGGAGGATGCCCTGCTTGACCCACTCGTTGACCCGCCACCCGGTCGGCGAGCCGACGTCAGGCTCCGCGGCCCGGGCCTCCCCTCGGGACAGCGCGCCCCGGAGGTCGGCAAAGGTCTCTCTCGCCTCGGCGGGGTCGGTGCCCTCGCCCGCCGACCACAGTCGCTCGACCCTTTTGCGAAGCGCCTCGAGGTCTTCGCTCATCGCTTCGCGCTCGCCGGAAGGAGTCCGACCTCGGCAAGAACGTGCTCGAGCCTCTGGCGTGTGTCCGGACTCGGGGGCACCATGGGCAGTCGGAACGTCTCCTCGAGAAGCCCCATCTGCGCCATGGCGGTCTTGACCGGGATGGGGTTGGACTCGACGAAGTTGGCGAGCATGAGCGGCATCAGGCGCTGATGCTCCTCGCGGGCGTTGGCGAAGTCGCCCTTCTCGGCCGCTTCGACGATACCGACCATCTCCGCCGGCGCCTCGTTGGACGCCACCGAGATCAGACCGCGGGCCCCCACTGCCATCGCCGGCAGCGTCATGGCGTCGTCGCCCGAGAGCACGATGAAATCGGAGGGCAGCAAGCGGCAGATCTCGCTGATCTGGGTGATGTCTCCGGAGGCCTCCTTGACCCCGATGACGGTCGGGAGCGAGGCCAGCCGAGTGAGAGTCGGCGGTGTGACGTTGCAGCCGGTCCGTCCCGGCACGTTGTAGACGATGATCGGCAAGGGCGTCGCGTGAGCGATGGCCTGGTAGTGGCGAAAGAGCCCCTCCGGCGTCGGCTTGTTGTAGTAAGGCGTGACAGACAGCAGGCCCTGGGCCCCGGCAGCCTCCATGTCGCGCGCCGCGTCGATCACCGAACGCGTGTCGTAGCCGCCAGCGCCGGCCAGAACCGGCACCTCTCCCGCCGCCTCCTCGACCACGAGCTCGACGACACGGCGTCTCTCGCTCGCAGAGAGGGTGGGGGTCTCGCCTGTGGTGCCGCAGGGCACGAGGAAGTGGATGCCGGCGTCGATCTGCCTGCGGGCGAGCCGCCGGACCGTCGCCGCGTCCACGGCTCCCGCCGAGTCGAACGGAGTGACCAAGGCCGTCCCGCATCCTGTGAACGGAGCTCGCATGATCAGCCTCCTCCCACGTCAGTTCCCGCCCGGGCCCAGCCCGAGCACGTCGCGCATCGTGTGCCAGCCTTTCCGACCCACCACCCACCGGGCCGCTTCCAGCGCCCCGTGGGCGAACGTCGCACGGTCGCGCACGTCGTGGGTCAGCGTCAGGCTCTCCGCCGGCCCGTCGAAGCCCACGGTGTGCGTGCCCGGCACCCACCCCGCCCGGGTCGACGCGACGTCGACAGGCAGAGCATATCCCGCGTCCTCCAGGGCGCGCTTCAACATCAGCGCCGTGCCCGAGGGAGAGTCGGTCTTGGCCTTGTGGTGCGCCTCGTGAATCCAGGCCCCGTAGGCGTCCTTGTCCTTGAGAAGCCGCCCCATGGTCGCAGCCAGGGCGCTCATGAGGTTGGCGCCGAGGGAGAAGTTGGCGGCCACCACAGCGCCCACGCCCGCGCTCTCGATCGCCTTGCGGATCTCCGCCTCCCGGTCCTGCCAGCCGGTGGTGCCCACGACCAGGTTCACCCCTTCCGCGGCCAGTCGGGGGGCCGTGGCCAGCGTTGCCTCGGCGGTGGAAAAGTCCACGGCCACGTCGACGCCGCGGCACGTCTCGGCGCTCACCCCGCTGCCGTCCGCGTTGGAGTCGATCTCGAGGATCCCCGCCATCTCGAAGCCGTAGTCGGGGGCGAGCTGCTCGACGAGCCGTCCCATCCTTCCGTGACCGACGATCAAGAGTCGCATGGTCTCGTCCTCAGGCGGTGCGGGCTGCCGTGCCGGCGGGGACGTCCTCTCCCTCGAAGAAACGGCGGTGAAGACGCTCCATCGCCTCGACCACGTCGCCGTCGCGGAGCACCACCGTGATGTTTTTGCGCGAGCCCCCCTGCGAGACCATCGCCAGGGGCACGCCCTCCAGCGCCCCGAGCAGGTGGGTGGCCTGGCTGGCGTCCCGGCGGAGACCCTCGCCAACGGCACAGACGATGGCCATGCCGTCCTCGGTCGACACCTCGGCGAACGCCGACAGGTCGCTCACGATGGCTTCGAGGTTGCTCCGGTCGTCGATCGTCACCGAAACGCTCACCTCGGAGGTGGTCACCACGTCGACCGGGGTCTTGTAGCGCTCGAACACCTCGAACACCCGCCGAAGAAACCCGTACGCCATGAGCATGCGGGTGGAGGCGATGTCGAGGCGGGTGAGCCCCCGCTTGCAGGCGATGGCGGCGGGGCCCGAGACGGAGTCGGCCGACTCCCGTGTGATGCGCGTGCCAGGGGCCTCCGGCCTGTGGGAGTTCAGGATGCGGACCGGGATGTCGCGACGCACGGCGGGGGCGATCGTGCTGGGATGGAGGACCTTCGCCCCGAAGTAGGCCAGCTCCGAGGCCTCGTCGAACGACAGATGCGGCACCACCCGTGACCGGCTCACCACCCGGGGGTCGGCGGTGAGCATCCCGTCGACGTCGGTCCAGATCTGAATCTCCTCCGCCCCGAGGCCGGCTCCGAAGAGGGCGGCCGAGTAGTCCGAGCCCCCACGGCCGAGTGTCGTCGTGAGACCGCTCGGGCTCGCGCCGACAAAGCCTCCGACCACGGGAGCGATGCCGTCGGAGAGGAGGGGCGCGACCTGGCTGTGAAGCCGCTCGTCCGTGGCCTCGAGATCCGGCTGCGCGGCCATGTGCTGCCCGTCCGTCACGAGGATCGTCCGAGGATCGACGGCGCGCGCCGCGATCCCGACGTCCTCGAGAGCGGCGGCGACGATATGGCTGCTCGTGATCTCGCCGAAGGACTGGATCGTGTCACGGGAGCGGGGCGAGACCTCCTCGACGACGGCGAGTGCCTTGACGATCGCCTCGAGCTGATCGAAGAGGGTGTCGATCGACGCCAGGAGCCGAGCCCTGCTCTCGGGGTCCCGGGCCAGCGCGGCCATCTCCTCGTGTCGCTTGCGCAGCCCTCGGACCGCTTCCTGAGCGGCGTCTCCTTCACCGCTCTCGACCAGGCGGGCGATGTCGAGGAGGCCGTCCGTGACGCCGGCGAACGCCGAGACGACCACGAGCCGTGGCCGCTTCTCGCGACCCACGACCTCGACCACCCGCCGCACCGCCTCTGGATCCTTCACCGACGATCCACCAAACTTCATCACGACCATCGTCTTGTCCTGTCCTTTCCGCTCACCTTCGTCCCGTTTCGCGTCCGTCGCCGACGACCCTGCTGCCCTGATGCACGAAACCCGCCGGCGGCGTGCAGCCGCTTCGGCGGGTCGTGGTGGCCGTTACTGCTCTGGGAGAGACTTTCAGGTGCTCGAGGCCACACCGCCGAGGCGACTCTTGTGCTTTCGAGAGTCCCGCTTGAGCTTGGCTGTGTGGCCGGCGAATCGACGCATTCTGCGGCGGAGTATAGGTTGCGCCGCCAGCGGGCGTCAACCGGGATTCATCGGTATTGCCCCCCGGGATCAGGTCCGATACGCTCGAACGCATTCCGGAGGGGTCTCGTGAAGAAAGCCATCCTGTCTTCGATCCTGTGCGTCTTGGCCCTGGCGACGCTCGCCTGGGCAGGCGAGCCGTCCGGCGACGCCGGGGTGCTGTGGCCCCAGTGGCGGGGCCCGAGCGGCAGCGGCACCGCGGCTCACGGCGACCCGCCGGTGGAGTGGAGCGAGACCAGGAACGTCCGGTGGAAGATCGACCTTCCCGGCAAGGGCTCGTCGTCACCGATCGTCTGGGGTGATCGGATCTACGTGACGACTGCCGTCCCGGTCGAGGGTGGCGGCCAGGCCTCGGCCCCGCCGGCCGCGCGGGGACGCCGGCAGCCGCCGATCGAGCCCTCCGCCCAGAAGTTCGTCGTCCTCGCCATCGACCGCAAGGACGGTCACGTCGTCTGGCAGAAGACGGTTCGCGAGGAGCGTCCCTCGGCGGGCACACATCCCACCGGCACGTGGGCCTCGAACTCGCCTATCACCGACGGGACGCATCTCTACGCCTACTTCGGCTCTCGGGGCCTCTACTGCCTCGACATGGACGGCAATGTCCTCTGGGAGAGGGATTTCGGCGAGATGAAGAAGAGGCGCGACTTTGGTGAGGGCAGCTCACCCGTGCTGCTCGGCGACAAGATCTTCATCCTGTGGGACCACGAGGGCCCCTCGTTCCTGTTCGCTCTCGACAAGAAGACCGGCAAGGATGTCTGGAAGGTCAGCCGGGACGAGATCTCCTCCTGGTCCACTCCCCTGGCCGTCGAGCACGAGGGAACGCCTCAGATCGTCACGAACGCCACGGGCCAGGTGGTCGGCTACCACGCGGACACGGGGGAGGTGCTCTGGCACGCGAGCGGCATGACGGTGAACGTCATCCCCACGCCGGTGATCGCAGACGGAACACTCGTGGTCACCAGCGGCTTCCGGGGCGCCGCGCTCCTGGCCATCCGCCTCGCCGAGGCCCGGGGCGACATCACAGGCTCGGACGCCATCACCTGGAGTCTCGAGAAGGATACGCCGTACACGCCTTCTCCACTCCTCCACGAGGGGACGCTCTACCTTCTGAAGACGAACTCCGCGGTCCTCTCGAGCTTCGATGCGCAAACCGGGAAGGAGCACTACCGGGCTCAGAGGCTCGAAGGCCTGGGCAACATCTACTCCTCACCCGTGGGTGTGGCCGATCGTCTCTACGTCACCGACCGGGACGGGAACACGCTCGTGATCCGACACGGCCCGAAGTTTGAGGTCCTCGCAACGAACTCCCTCGACGATGGCTTCGACGCCTCGATGGCCGTCGTGGGTGACGAGATTCTCCTGCGCGGCCAGAAGCACCTCTACTCCATCGCCGCGGACGACTAGGCCTCGATGAAGAAGCTTCTGAAGATCCTGTTGGACGTGGTCGTGGCGCTGGTGCTGCTGGGCGGAGCCCTCTTCCTGGCATATGGCCTCCGGTTCTCCGGCTAGGACCGGCGCGCCAAGGCCACGCTGTCGGAGTCCGTCCCAACCCTGACCGTCGACGGGCTGTCCTTCCGCGACCTCAACAAGGACGGGCGGCTCGACGACTACGAGGACCGACGGGCTCTCCTCGAGGAGAGGGTCGAGGACCTCCTTGGGCAAATGACCCTCGAGGAGAAGGCCGGGCTCTGGTTCCACTCGATCATGGGGGTGGGCGAGAACGGCGAGGTCCTCGACCGCCCGGGACCCATGGCCCCGATGGCGACGTCCGAGGCGGTCATCACCCGCCACATTCGGCACTTCAACCTCTTCAGGACGCCGGGGCCGGGGCTGCTGGCCCAGTGGCACAACGCTGTCCAGGACATGGCGGCACGGACACGTCTGGGTATCCCGGTTGATGATCAGCTCGGATCCGCGCCACGGCACCGGCGAGAGCGCCGGCGTCGCGGTGCGCGCCAGCGGCTTCTCGGCGTGGCCCGATCCGCTCGGCCTGGTGGCCACACGGGACGTGGCGTTGGTCGAGGAGTTCGGCCGGATCGCGAACCAGGAGTATCGGGCCGTCGGGATCCGGACGGCCCTTCACCCCATGGCGGATCTGGCCACCGAGCCCCGCTGGGGCCGCATCTCCGGCACGTTTGGTGAGGACGCGGACCTGGTCGCCGAGATGACGGTGGCCTACATCCGGGGGTTCCAGGGCGAGGAGCTGGGGCCCGAGAGTGTCGCCTGTATGACCAAGCATTTCCCCGGCGGGGGACCCCAGAAGGACGGGGAAGACGCCCACTTCGCGTACGGGAAGGACCAGGCCTATCCCGGGGGCCAGTTCGAAGACCACGTGCGGCCCTTCCTGCCGGCGATCGAGCTGGGGACGGCCCAGATCATGCCGTACTACGGGATCCCGCTGGACCAGACCTCCGAGAACGTCGGCATGTCTTTCAACAAGGACGTCGTGACCGGGCTCCTGCGCGAGGAGCTGGGCTATGACGGTGTCGTGTGCACCGACTGGCTGATCCTCGACGACGTCAGCCTGTTCTTTGGCGCCCTGACCATAGAGGGCAAGTACCACGGGGTCGAGGAGCTCACCGTCCCCGAGCGGATGAAGAAGGGGATCGACGCCGGCGTGGACCAGTTCGGGGGGCATCACATGACCGACGTGCTCCTGGAGGTTGTGCGATCAGGTGAGGTGAGCGAGGCGCGCATCGACGTCTCGGCTCGTCGGGTGCTTCGGAACCTCTTCATCCTTGGCCTCTTCGACGACCCGTTCGTCGACGCCGAGAGAGTCGGTGAGATCGCGGGTCGAGCGGATTTCGTGGAGGCCGGGAAGAGTGCCCAGCGCAAGTCGATCGTCCTCTTGAAAGCCGGAAAGGCAGAGGAGGCGACGCTGCCCCTCGACGCGGGCCGTCGACTCTACTTGGAGGGCGTCGACCCGGGTCTGGCCGCCGAGTACGGACAGGTCGTCGAGACCGTCGAGGAGGCCGACGTGGCGCTCCTCCGCCTCCAGACACCGTACGAGCCCCGGGACGGCGACATGATCGAGAAGATGTTCCACCAGGGCCACCTCGACTTCCAGGAGCCGAAGCTCGGTCGGCTCCTGGCGATCCTGAAAGCGAAGCCCACCGTCGTTGCCATCAACCTCGACCGCCCGGCGGTGATCCCCGAGATCGCGGACGAGGCGGCGGGACTGATCGGGCTCTTCGGAGTCACCGACGAGATCATTCTCGAGGCCGTGTTTGGCCGCTTCAATCCCACGGGCAAGCTCCCGTTCGAGCTGCCCTCGTCGATGGAGGCCGTCCGGAACCAGCACGAGGACGTGGCGTACGATTCGAAGGACCCGGTCTTCCCGTTCGGCTTCGGCCTCAGCTACGAGGATCCGACGGACGATGGAGTCGACGACCCGGCGTCCGAGGGGGAGGACGACCCAGCCTGACGCGAGGCCTCAGGTCCACGCCCCGAGCAGGCGCCGGATCTCGATCACCTGACCCAGGTGATACGCGTTGTGGTCGGCGACCAGCAGGATCTGCCGGAGATAGCTCCGGCCCTCGCCGTGGGGAATCTCGGCCGTGAGGTCCCGGGCAGGGTCCCGCGCGAGAGCGATCACCTCGTCGAGATCGGAGCGGAACCCGGTCACCGAGGCCCGCCACTGCTCGTTGGTCGGGGTCTGGCCGCTCGGCCAGTACCCGTCGGGCCACTTGGGCGACGTCCAGCTCGGGTCCAGGGTGTAGCGGAGGATGTCCTCCTGGGCGATCCGGAGATGCTCGAGCTCCTCCCAGACCGTGTGGCCCACCTCCCCTCCCCGCGCCGCCCGGTGCTCCGGTTGCAGCTTGGCGAAAGCCGCCCCCACGCCGACGTGTGCACCCTTCCCTTCGAGCACCTCGATCAGATCCCGTCGCAGGCGTGAGTCGTCCATGGCGGCCTCCTTCCTTCGTGACGCTATCGAATTCGCTTCGCGAACACCAGGCCGTTGAGAACTGCCTTGACGGCCCCTCACCCGGCGTCGCAAATGCAGCTCAGCCGCTTGGCCTCAGTCACGGTGTCCAGACGAGGAGGTAGGACCATGCGCGTCTCGTCCAGCTGGGTGATCGCCCTCTGTCTCCTGGGGGCGATTGCCCTCGCCGGCTGCATGATCTCCGATCAGACCGGCCAGATGCCCCAGAGGCTCCCTGGTTACGGGAGTGGCTACAGCGCCCCGGAGGATATCGCGTTCCACTTCGACAGCGGGTTCAACTGGGGCATCGTGTTGGGTCGATCCGGCCTGCTCCTCATCGTGGCGCTCTGGCTCTACTTCTCGGTGGCCGGCACCATTCCCCGGGTGGTTGCCGCGGTGCTCCTGGTCGTCGCGGCGTGGCTTCTGTATCAGGGTCTCGTGAACCTCACGGGCTATCGCGTGGAGGTCAAGATCGACAGCGGCCTGTACGTCAGCGTGCCTCCGGCCGACCCCATGGACATCCCCTGGGGCACGATCGAGACGCTGGACGTGAGCGGTTTCGAGTGGAAGCGCGCCCAGATCCAGCAGGGCTTCGGCCCCAACCCCGTGGCGCGGAAGTTGGCGTTCAGCGAGCTTCCCGACTGGCGCTCGATGTCCCTCGTTCTCACCGACGGACGAAGTCTGGACCTCGATCTCAAGAGGCTGAGCATCGAGCAGCGCCAGTCTCTGCTCACCGCCATCGTGAAGTACGGGCAGATGGTCGACGAGAAATAGGACCACGGGCTGCTAGTGTCCCGTTACAGAAGTTAGCATCAGGAGTCTGTTTGGTCGATAGCGATCGTTCGTTGAGCGAAGCGGGCGATGCTGGCCAGGATCTGATCGGCGGTCTTGGTCCACACGAAG
>CAUZDW010000010.1:0-117244 GCA_963578825.1 Vicinamibacteria bacterium | reverse complement strand
CCAGGAGCGCCGCCTCCAGCGGCTCACCAGCCGTTTCGACCGTGCACTCGGCTGCTACTCCTCAAATGATCGGTGCAAGTACACGCCTGAACTCAATCCCGCATGCCCGATGAATAATGCGGGCCAGGAGATCGTCTGGCCCAGCCTGGCCTCCCGGCCGGGCTGGGCAGTCTTCCTCGGGGCCCGAGAGCCCGGCACGCTCTTTCGATGCCGAACCGTGGTGCTCCTGCCACGCCTGCGCTATTCTCCCCAAAGGAGGAACCCACAATGCCACGCCGCCGGGATGTTCTCGTGCTGGTCGCCTCGTGCGCTCTCGCGCCCACGGCGCTCGCCCAGCAGCTTCGCTTGCCGAAGGTCGAGGTCCACGCGGCCGAGGACGTGGATTTCTCCGCGATCAAGACGTACGGGTGGAAGGATCCTGTCTCGAAGGCGCAGAAGAAGGAGACCCACACGAGCATCGTCTGGTACACCGAGAGGGGTCTCGAGCAGAAGGGCCTGACCAGGATCCCGGAGGGGTCCGACGCCGAGACCGAGGGCTGGTCCAACCTCGAACTTGTCGTTCTTGATCAAGGCAAAGCGATAGACACCAGAGAGAAAGTCCGAGTCGTTCGTACCCTGCACCTCTGCTCCGACCCGGAAGACCTCGTCCCCCCAATTGATCTCCTCGTCCAGAATCGCAGGCTCACCGTTGCGCTTGACGCGCGTCCAGTTCAGGCTCATCTGGTGACGGCGCGCGGGTCGCCAGAAGGCCTCGATGTAGCCCTGCGTCGTCGCGCCGGGGACGTTCAGGTCCTGCTTCGAAGTTGACCTGGTCCCCGGGCTCGCCACCGCCGCTCAACCGCAGTGTGGTCTCGGCGGACACGCGGAACCCCCCGATCTCGACCCAGAAGGTCTGAGGAACGTCGGTCTCCGCCCACCGGGCCTGCGCCGACACGGCGGGCAGGAGCAGGGTGAGGGCGAGCAAGGGTAGCGTCGCGACACGGCGCATGAGGGATCTCTCCAATAGATCTAGGTGTGCCGGGGATCGTAACTCTGCCCAGTCTACTGCAGGAAACGGTTTCGGAAGCGTGGCCCTCCCCACGTGGTCCTCACCTGAGAGTCAGGACCAGGGTCGGGTCGAGCGGGTAGCGCCCGAAATCCTCGCCGTAGACGGCGAGGCCTCCGGGAACGGCCTCGTCCACCTCCAGCTGGATGACGACCTCGCCGGCCGCGGCGGCGTGGGCGAGGAGGCTCGCGGGCACCGTCACCGAGACGAGCTCACCATACGAGCCGGCTTCGCGGAGCCTTCCATCCCTTGTCTGCGCGTGCCAGGACAGCAGCCCTCGGTGATCCGCCGGGTCGTCCGACAGATCGAACACCCCGAGAGAGACGCCCCCCACACGAACGCGTACGGCACTCGGGTGTGTGCTCGTGTCGGTCATGGGGTAGGCGTTCGGGTTGAGGCCGGGGTCGTGGGCGCCCTTTCCGCGCATGTAGTCCCCCTGGGCCTTTTCCTTGTCGGGGCGGTCTTTGCCAAAGAGCTGCTTGGCTCCCAGCTCCGCGAGGAACGTCGCGCCGGTCACCTCTGCCGGATTCAGATCAGCGGGCCAGGGGATGCGATACTCGAAGTGGCCAGAGCCGGCGCCATTGATCTTCCGGCCGTCCATCGCGTCCCACTGCCGGAGCGTCCAGCTCCCGGCCGAGAGCTCGGCCGGCGCGATCCGCAGCGCGCGGCGCTTTTCTCCGTCTTCCCCGACCAGCACCTCGTCGCGCGCCGACGGCGTCTCCCCCACCACGAAGGCCGCGAAGTTCCGATGCAGCGCCCGACCGGCGGGGTCCTCGAGGACGACACGCAGCACCGCCACCGCGCGGCGGTCGGGCATGGGCACCACAACTGGCTCGAGCTCGCGGGAGGTCCAGGGTGCGAACGGGATGGCTCGAGCGTCGGTCCACCATCTCCGGAAGCGACCGAGATCGTCGTGGCCCACGAGCTCCATCCGCAGGGTGAGCTCGGGGCCCGGCGAGGCGTCGGTGAGGAACGACGCCCAGAGCGGGACGGGCACCCGCTCGCCGGGACTGGCGGCAGTGGTGGGATAGGAGCCGACCGCGACGTAGAACGGTGCGTGAAGGTCGCGGAGCGTCATCCCGGGAACCAGGGCGCCGAGGCCGGTCTCCTTGGGCGATCGGTCGGCGCGCACGTAGCCGTTCCACTCGTTGATCACGTCGTGGTGCTCGGTGTAGAGCCAGCCCGCCACCTTCGGGTGACGCCGGAACTCGTTGATCATCGCGTGGTAGTCGAAGCTCCAGTCGACGTCGCCAGTGGAGCCCTCGTACCCCCACACGTTGCCGCATTCGCTGTTGAGCATGGGCTCTTCGCCCTGCGACCGCCCATCCTGATAGTTCCACCCCGAGCCTGGGAACGTCTGCTCCTCCGCTTCGTCGAGGACCTCACGCCAGCGCCACCCGGGGAGATAGCTGTGCCAGGTGTTGAGGTCCGTCTCGACGTGGCCGACGCCGCAGCACACAGAGTTGTCCTCCACCAGGCGGGTCGGGTCCAGCTCCCTGGCCATGTGGACCCGGGACTCGACCCAGGACTGTGTCTGCGGAAGATAGTCCCGCTCGGCGCCATCCTTCGTGTAGAGCCCCCAGGTCTCGTTGAAGAGCACCCAGGAGAAGATCGACGGGTGATTGAAGTCGCGGCGCACCATACCCCGAAACGCGGTCTCCCACTCCGCCTTCATCGCGGCGTCGGGCTCGCCCCAGCTGTTGGGGACGTCGGCCATGACCAGCACACCGAGGCGGTCCGCCCAGTAGAGCTTTCGGGGCAGCTCGATCTTGACGTGGGTGCGGATGGCGTTCAGCCCGAGGCGCCGGGCGAGGAGAACCTCCTCCTTCATGGCAGCGTCGCTCGGCCAGGTCGTGAAGCCCTGCGGATGCCACCCCTGGTCGAGCGTCATCTGGAGGTAGACCGGCTTTCCGTTGAGCGCCACGTAGGGGTGCCCGAGCCCCGGAAGTCGGACGGTCCCGATCTCGCGCATTCCGAAGTACGTCTTCACCCGGTCCTCGCCCTCCGGCGTGCGGAGGAGAATGGTGGCGGCGTAGAGGTGAGGGTCCTCCAGCGACCACACGCGCGGGCTCTTCACGGGAACGGCGAAGCGCACCTCGCGAGCCCCGTTCGGGACGAGCGGCCCCTCGTGGAACGAGGCCGCGGCGCCCGCACCCAGCTCCAGCCCCACCGAAGTTCCCTCGGCCGCGGGCTCCGCGAGGCGTGCCCGCACCTCGACCTGCTCCTTCGCCAGATCGGGCCGAAGCTCGAAGGACTCGACGAAGGCGACGGGGCGGGCCTCGAGATACACCGTCTGCCAGAGACCACGAGCCGGGCCGTAGCCCTGTTTCCCCTCCAGCTTGAACGAGTGGGGCGTGTCGTCCACGCGAAGAACGAGGCGGTACTCGCCACCGGCGTTGGCATGGTCCGTCAGCTCGAACTCGAACGGGGTGTAGCCCCCCTGGTGAACCCCGAGCGGCTGGCCGTCCAGCCAGGCTCGCGTCCGCCAGTCGGATGCGCCCACGCAGAGGAAGAGACGCTGTCCCTTCCAGCCCTTGGGGATCGTCACCCTGCGGCCGTACCAGGCCACGTCCGCCTCGTCGGCCACGCCCGACAAGGGCGAGCCCCAGGGGAACGGGACCAGGATGGTCGACGAAAAGGCACTGGGCTCCAGATCGAACCAGCGCTCGTCGATTCCCACCCCCCGTGAGTCAAAGCGAAAGTTCCAGGGACCGTTCAGGTTGACCCAGTCCGCACGCTCGAAGTCGGGCCTCGGGTGCTCGGGTAAGGGGATGTCGTCCTCACCAACGAGCGCACTTGGGAGCAGGACGAGGACGACGAGGGCGAGCACGCGTTGCATGAGGTCACCTCCAAGGCACGTGCACGCTATTCTGCGCGCCCGGCCGGCGTCAAGGCTCGGGCGGCGGGGGTCCTGGCGGGACCAGGAGAGCTCAGACGGGGCGGTGGTCGCTCGCTCCCCGGTTGTCCTTCACCACTCCAAAGGCCGCGGTGCCGGTGACGGCCACCAGCCCCTTCACGAAGATGTGGTCGTAGCTCAGCCCAAAGATGAGGAACCGTGTGGTGGTGCCGACATCTCTGGTGACCCACTCGTAGCCCCCCTCGACGAACTTCTTGCCGAGGCCGTGGGAGTTGAAGTCACCGGCAATCACCACCGGATCGGCCGAGTCCGCGGCATCGGCGAGCATCACCTTCACCTACTCCCGACGCGCATAGCCCGTTACACTCAGGGGTGACGGGAGATGGACCGACTACACGCGAATCCGCTCGGTGCCGCGCAGCACGGTGGCCCGCACGGCCGAACGCCGTACGCCGGACCCGAACGCCGCTATGGGGAGGACGACCTTGCCCGGCTCGACGAGGGGCCAGGGCGACAGGATCGCGCAGCCGAAGTCGCGGTCCGTCTTCGGGTGAACGGCGCTCGGGACGTAGACCGAGTTCATTCCGAGCTCGCGGGCGATCCGCTCGACCGAGGGGGCGTCCATCTCCTGCAGCAAAAGGACATCGATCTCACGAAGTACGGGGCTCTGCCGAAGGACCTCGAGGGCTTCATCGATCTTCACGGCGTAGGCGATGTTGAACGTGACCACGCGCAGCGGCGCGCCCCTTTGCGGCGGCACCGGGTCCGGGCGGGCGAAGCGTCGCTCGTGGGACGGCCCGGTGGGATCGAGGTAGTTGAGAGTGTGGCAGGAGATCCCGGCCGCAATCGCGAGGGCGACGGCCAGCCCCCGGAGGCGACCGGACGACATGCGGCTAGCCGCCGCCGACCTTGCGCGGCGTCGTCATGCGCTGGAAGGCGTGGGTGTTGGTGGCCGACTTCTTCCACGGCTGGAGCGTCTGCGGCTTGGTCGGTCTCGGCGGAGCGGTCTTGTCCGAGGCCGGACCTGACGCCCTTTTCTTGTCTGCCCCCTTGCCGGCCTTCTCGGCGGGCTTGGCGGCCTTCTCCGCAGCCTTGGCCTCTTTCTCCGCGGCCTTGGCACGGGCCTGCCGAGCCTTCGTCTCGTCCTTGTTGAGACAGCACTGCTTGTACTTGCGGCCCGAGCCGCAGGGGCAAGGCTCGTTCCGTCCGACAATTGGTGTTGCGCGGTCCACGTAGAGGCCTCCTGGGACTCACTGTACCCTCGGCGGTGCCACGCAGCAACGGCCCCGGGAAACGACGCAGTCTCGAGCGCCGGCGAAGGCCGGGGCTCGCTGGCGGCCCAGTGGGCACGCAAGAAGAGCGCGTCGCGTGGGAGTTGCGCGCCCACGGAACGATCTGCGCGCCCAATCGAAGAGCGCCGGGATCAGGAGAGTGCCTGGGCTGTACCTGGCAGCTCGTATCCACTGTATAGCTTGTGACATCATGAATGTCCGCGGTGAAGGATTTGCCGAAAAAATCGGCCTCACAGGAGCGTCGAACGCGGCCCAGGGCGAGGCGCCACACTCGACGCGTTCGGGGGACCTCCAGCGCCTCGAGCGGGCGGTCGCGACGCGCGAACGCGAGTTGGCGATCCTCGGCGACGTAGCCACCCGAGTGCATATGGACAAGAGGACGTGCAGGCCATCCTCGACCAGACGTTGACCAGCCTGGTCGAGACCAGCGAGCCCGACGGCGGGACCACCATCACGGTGTCCCTGCCCGGCGAGGGGCGGTCACCGGAGGCCGCGGGAGAGGAGCCATGAGCGTCAAGGGGCGGGTGGTGGTCATCGACGACGAGGTCAACGCCGCGGCGGCGCTGGAGACGCTGCTGAAGGAGGACGGCTACGAGGTGGCACGGGCCCACGATGCGCAAACCGGGCTTCAGCTCCTCGAGCGGATCGAGCCCGACATCGTCCTCGCCGATCTGCGCATGCCGGAGATGGACGGTCTCGAGCTGCTGGCCAGGATCAAGGAGATCCGGCCCGAGACCATGGTCATCCTGATGACCGCCTATGGCACGGTGAAGACGGCGGTCAAGGCCATGAAGCTCGGGGCTGCGGACTACCTCTCCAAGCCCATCGACGTCGAAGAGCTCGAGGTGGTTCTCCAGAAGACCCTCGAGCGAAAGGGGCTCCTCGAGGAGGCGCGCACGCTGCGCCAGCGCCTCGAGCACAAGTACCGCTTCGAGAACCTGGTCGGGGAGAGCCCCGAGATGCTCTCGGTCTTCAAGACGGTCCGTCAGGTGGCCCCTTCTTCTGCGACCGTTCTGATCGTCGGCGAGAGCGGTACCGGCAAGGAGCTGTTCGCCCAGGCGCTTCACCAGAACAGCCCGAGGCGCCGAAAGGCCTTCATCAAGGTGGCCTGCTCGGCCCTGCCCGAGACGCTGCTCGAAAGCGAGCTGTTCGGCCACGAGAAGGGCTCCTTCACCGGAGCGATGTACACACGCGCCGGACGCTTCGAGGCCGCCGACGGCGGAACGCTCTTCCTCGACGAGATCGGCGACATCACGCCCACGGTGCAGATCAAGCTCCTGCGATTCCTCGAGGAGCGGGAGTTCGAGCGGATGGGGGGCAACCGGACCTTCAAGGTCGACGTGAGGATCGTGGCCGCTACCCACCGCGACCTCAAGAAGAAGCTGGAGAAAGGGACCTTTCGAGAGGACCTGTACTACCGCCTCAACGTCATCGAGATCGAGATCCCGCCCTTGCGCCAGCGGCCCGGCGACATCCCGCTTCTCGTCCACCACTTCCTGCGCAAGTTCGCGGCGGCGAACTCCAGGGAGATCACCGGTTTCACCGACGAGGTCCTCGCGCTCCTTCTCGCCCATTCATGGCGTGGCAACGTGCGCGAGCTCGAAAACGCCATGGAGAGAGCGGTGGTGCTCTCCAACGAGCCGGTCCTCGACCGCGTCCACTTCCCCACGCTGCGCAAGGCCGCGGGCGAGGCCCCGGCGGCGACGCAGGAGACGGCGCTCGGGGTGCGGATCCCCGGGAGCACGCTGGCCGAGCTCGAGCGCGAGGCGATCCTGCGAACGCTGGAGGCGGTGGGGGGCAGTACGTCAAAGGCCGCCTCGATCCTCGACATCAGCGCGCGCAAGATCCAGTACAAGCTGAAGGAGTATCAGCAGCAGGGAGCCATCGTGACGCGCCGCGGTGGGAGCTAGCTCCCCCCGGCCGCCAGGAGCGCGCGCGGCCGCCTGTGGCGGTCGCGTCGAGCCGGGGCCCCGAAGCGCGCCACGAGCGTGTGTCGGGGACCCTCGGCCGGGTCGGGCCGGTGCTCCCGTGAGATCAGGAACTCGATGTGGGCCCGAAGGGCGGCCCGCCCCGGGTTGCCCTTGATCCGGGCGTGCTCACGCCGGTCCCGACAGAAGAGCAACGTCGGAACGAAGGACAAGTGATGGCGTGCCGCCAGCCACCCTTCGGACGAGTCTGTGACGCGAACCACGAGGACCCGCTTCTCGTACTCGTGGGCCAGCTCGTCGAGCAGCGGTCGCAGCGCCTGACAGGGCCTGCAACCCGGCGTCTCGAAGACGATCACCGCCGGATAGCCGGTGGCCAGAATCTGATCGATCACGGCCGAAGTCGTGCGGATGGGGGCATCGAGTGCGGCCCTCATGCTCACCTCCCTGCGGAGTCCTCAGTTGGGGAGTCTACCGCCGCGACGCGCCAGGACTCCAGCGAAATTCAGTGTCCAACCAGAACGCGGATTCGAGCCAGAAGAGACTCCAGCTCGACCGGCTTCGAAAAAAAGCCCTCGATCTCGGTCCCGGCCCCGATCTCGTCGTGCGCCGAGAGGAGGATCACCGGGGTACCGGGCCGGAGCTCCCGCACCCGCCGAAGGAGGCCACGCCCGTCGAGACGAGGCATGTCGAGGTCGGTGACGATAAGATCGGGGCACCAGGACGAGAGGAGCCCTGAAGCCTCCTCCCCATCTGCGGCCACCTGAGCGTCGTAGCCCTCCTCGACCAGGATGCTCGCGACGGCATCCCGGCTGTGGAGATCGTCGTCGACCACGAGAATGCGCCGACGCACCGGCGCGCGCACTCTCGTTCCCGCTGCGGCAGCCATGGCGCTGGGAACCAATGCAAGCTACGTTCCGCCCGGGTTCGGCGTCCAGGCCGTGTTTCACGCACCCCCACCCGCAAGAAATCACGCCCAAGGAGGGACTCCCGCAATCCTTGCGGGACGCGGGCGCGGCCGCCATCGTGATGCACTCTCTCTTCGAGGAGCATCTATGAGCGGGCGAACTACATGCTCATGCTACAGAGCTGGAGGACGACGCAGTAGGCGCGTCCGGGTCAGGCAGCAGTCTCGTCCGCCCGGGCGGCGGCTGTCTCCTGAGTCTCCACCGACATCGCGCGCTTCGGGTCCACCAGGCTGATCAACGTCTGTCCGGCCTTTGGGGAGAGCTTGCTCTCCGCGGTGCAGACCACGAGCGAGCCCGACTGGGTGACGAAGAAGAGCGGCAACGCTTCTTCACCGTAGCGCTCCCTGAAGGCGTCGTAGTCAAACTCCTGACTGAGCTTCGTGGCCTTCACCACCTGTCCCTTCGCAAACCTCGCCGCCAGGCTCTCGTATGTAGCCTCGGAAGCAAAGAGGTTCCGACCGCGCATGTGGGCGGGAGCTACGGCCCCGCGGGAGTCGTCGTTCGCGTGAAGCGAAAGCTGGTACACCTCCTCCCGCCCGAACAGCTCGCGAAAGTGAAGCGTCGCCAGGACGTTCACGTCGTCATCGGCCGTCATGGCGAGCAACCGTCCGAGGCCGGCCTCCTCGGCGGCGTCGAGCGCGTGCTCGGACATGATGCTCGTGTAGGCCGTGGCCAAATGTTCCATCCGCGCCGAGTTGATGTTGGCGCGGTTGTTGTCGACCAGGAGCACGGGGAACCCGGCCGTCTGCACTGCGTGAGCGATGGCCCGCACCCCGCGGTTGGCGCTGGCGAAGACGACCCCCTGCGGGTTCGGGTTGGACAGCCCGAGGCGCCGTGCCAGGGGAGCCGCGGTTAAGCCGTAGACCGTCACCGTCCCGACGATCACCATGAACGTTGCGGGAACGAGGCCGTCTCCGGCTTGGCCCAGCCGCAGCGCGAAGACCGAGGCCACCGAGGCCGCGACGATCCCCCGGGGCGCCAGCCAGGCGAGAAAGACCCTCTCCTTGCGGCTCAGACTGGATCCCATGGTGGAGACGAAGACCGCCGCTGGGCGTACGACGAGGATGAGGAAGATCACGAACGCGGGTCCCGCCCAGCCGAGCTCGCGGACGTCTGCCGGGCTCACCCGTGCCGCGAGCAGGATGAACAGCGACGCGATCAGGAGCACGCGCAGGTTTTCCTTGAACTCGATGATGTGCTTGACCGAAACGAAGCGCTGGTTGGCCAGGAAGACACCCATGACCGTGACGGTGAAGAGGCCCGACTCGGCCTGCATGAGGTTGGAAGCCGTGAACGCCCCGGCCACCAGCATCAGCAAAACCGGGCTCTGCAGGAAGTCGGGCACCCAGAAACGCCGCAGGATGACGACCGTGACGAGCGCGCCGAGACCCCCGACGAGCGTCCCCCCGAGGACCGTGTACAGCATCTCGAGGCCCATCGCCCGCGCGGTCTCGGCGAAGCCGGCGGTCGTGGCAGCCGGGAGCGTCTCGTACACGAGGACGGCGAGGGTCGCACCGATGGGATCGATGACGATCCCCTCCCAGTGGGCCACGCGGGCGACCGTGCCGACCGGGCGCACGTGGCGCAGCAGCGGCCCCACCACCGTGGGTCCGGTCACGACGACGATCGCTCCGAGGAGCAGCGCCGGCCCCGCCTCGAATCCCAGCAGGACCTGCGCCGCCCACGTGGCCATGATCCAGGTGATGAGCGCACCGACCGTCACCAGGTTCCAGACCGACGCGCCCATGGCGCGGAGATCCCGCGCCCTCAGGCTGAGCCCGCCCTCGAACAGGATCAGCCCGACGGCCAGGGAAACGAGGGGGAAGAGGATCTCTCCAAAGAGGGCGTCGGGGTCCAGGAACCCCGTCACCGGGCCGGCGACGAAGCCCACCGCGAGCAGCAGGAGGATGGACGGCACCCGCAGGCGCCACGCCAGCCACTGTGCCCCGACGCCAAGGACCGCGATCCCGGCGAGCCCGACGAGGACCTAGTCCTCGTGACTCACGCGACAGCCCCCGACCTGAGCATGGGGCCTGAGCCTAGCACGCCACGAACGTCATTCTGAGGGCTTCCACTCGCTGGGCGAGCCCGAAGGATCTCCCGATACCGCTATCGGGAGATCCTTCGCCCGCGTCCGGGCTGGGTAGGCTCAGGATGACCCATCGCAAGCTGGCGCTTGCGATGGGTCACAGCGAAAACCAGTGCTGCAGCTTCACGAGGAAGACGTTTCGGGCCTCGCTTTGCCAGAGGGCGTCGAAGTTGTGGCCGAGGGAGTCGTCGAACAAGTCGGTGTCGCTGGTGCGGCCCTGGGACCAGACGACGTAGAGCGACGAGCCCGGCCGGTACTCCCAGCGCAGGACCAGGTTCGACCGAAACTGTTGGAAGCTGAAGTCCGGATTCCCGAAGGAGTAGCGGCTTCCGGGTCCGCCCTCGGCCTCCTGCACCACGTAGGTGTTCTCGTCCGGCACGAAGGCGATCTCGTCGGAGCCGTACAGGTGGAATCGATCTTCATACTGCTCGGCAAGCGTGTGGGTGGCCTTCTTGAAGGCCACGAAGCTCCCGGACGACACGAACGGGCTGGCGTAGTACTGGATGGAGAAGTCTGGGGTGATGTGCACGTTCAAGCGCAGCGTGAGGGTGTGCGTGGTCTGGTCGATGCGGCCCATGACGAAGCGGGGGCCGGCGATCGTCTCGGGCGTGTCCACGTACTGCAGGTCGTTGACCTCGTGCGTGTAGTTGTACGTCGCAAAGATCGAGAACGCGTTCGTGAGCCGGAGGCCCAGGCCGGGATAGATGTCGAGCCGGCTCGACGTGCCATCCGCGAAGCTGTGGGTGTGTACACCCGCGTTCACCCGGAGCCGCTTCGAGGGATCCGTCGCGCCGCTCAGGTTAATGTGGAGGAAGGGGCTCAGCCTCAGCGACGGGCCGCCGCGCAGGAGACGGGTGTCGACCGGCTCGTGCCACCGCAGCGAGCCGTTGAGGCGCCACTGGTTCTGGAACTCCGTCCGGGCATTGAGCTCGCTCGTGGCTTCCGTCTGCAGGCCGCCGAAGTCCCAGGCATCCTGCCGCTTGACGGAAGCGAACCACCAGCGCAGGGGACCTCGTGGATCCGTCTCCGCGTAGCCGACCTCGAGATCGTTCCAGATCAGGTCGGCTTGACGCAGAAACCCGACGTCGTTCAGCTCGAGGCCGGGCGAGATCCACCGCAGCGAGTCCGAGAACACCCACTTGCTGTTGCCCGAGCGTCCGAAGCGCACGAGGCCACCGTGGCCGGACAACGAGGTCGCGGTGGGGTCCACCTCCAGGTAGTCGGCGTCCGGGCGCTGGAAGTAGTGAACCGCGTTCGTCTGCAGCTCCAGAATCGCCTCCGGGTCGCCGGTCACGTGGCTGAAGGCCCCCTTCCCCTGAAGAACCCACGATCGATTGGAGAAGTACTGCTCGAAGTCGAGGCCCCCGGTGACGGCATCGTTGGGCAGGAAGGCAGGCGCCGGGTCGCTGATCCAGCGGTGGGTCGATGTGAGCATCCCACCCAGGATCGTGTTGCCACCGCCCCAGTCCTTCTGGACGCGGCCGGCGAAGTAGTTGGTGTAGGGCTCGACCACCTGGCTGCGCTCCCGGCCGTTGAAGGAGACACGCACCGTCTCTTTCGAGGCCAGGCTTTGGACGAGGCCGATCGACAGGCCGGTCCTCGTCTTCCCCGTGACCTTCAACGCGGTGAGGATGGTGGTGGCGGCCGGCGGCGAGCCAGTGAACTCGCCCTCGCTCAACGAGGGCAGGAGCGAAGGAGCCGCCCCGATGCGGCGCGAGTAGTAGAGCATGTCGCCACCGCCGAAGAAGCCCTCGCCCAGTGCGAACTCGAAGATGTTCTTCCCCTCGAGGAAGAACGGCCGTTTCTCCTCGAAGAACGTCTCGAACGCGGTCAGGTTGATGACCGACGGGTCGGCCTCCACCTGCCCGAAGTCCGGGTTCACCGTGGCATCCAGCGTGAAATTCGAGCCGAGCCCCACCTTGGCGTCGAGGCCGGCCGAGCCGCTCGCGATCGTTCTCTCACGCTGGTCGTCCGCGGTGAACTTCGCCGAATCGACCTCGCCAAGGACGTGGGGAAGCAGCTCGATGCGGCGACTGTCGGGGAGACCCCTGATTCCGTGCAGCTCCCCGATGTTGTGCATCCTGCCTGTGCTGTTCCGCGGGATCAGGTTCCAATGGACCACTTCGCGGTTCCTGGCGATCCATCGCCAGGCGTGGAAGCCCCAGACCTGCTCCTCGTGCGTGCCGTAGCGTAGCTGGTTGAGGGGGATCTGGAACTCGGCCGTCCAAGCGTCTTCTTCCATCCCGACCTTGCCGTGCCACACCGCATCCCAACTGGTGTCCGCGTCGTCGTTCCCGAGGAGGAGGTCCGTCTTGCTGCCCGCGGCGTTGAGGTTGAACTCAAACCCCGTGCGCTTCTCGAAGTAGCTGTCGAAAGCGACGCCAACGGTGTCGCCCGCGATGCTGTCTCGGCGACCGGGGTACCGGTGAACCTTCTCCGGGTCATCATAGGCCCGAATGGCCACGTACACGTTGTGGTCGTCGAAGAGGATCTTGAGCTCGGTGGGCAGCGAGGGCGGCGCACCCTCGGTAGGCATCTGCTGGGTGAAGTCCCCCGACCACTCCCCTTCCTGCCATGCCCGGTCGTCGAGACGGCCATCGATGTTCGGCGGTGGGGCCTGGAGCCGCACGGTGTTGTAGACCCGCACAGGATAGCGGCGGCCATGGGGGTTGTCCTCGGCCTCGGCGTCGAGGCCCGCTTCCGATTCGGCAACAGCGAGCGGAGCGGCTCTCGACAGGAGCAGCAGGGCGACCAGCGAGGCTGCGGTGAGACGCATGACTGGGGTCCTGGCGCCCGAGCACCGGGGGTAGGGCTCTGCGCCGGCCACAGTATGGAGGAGCGCGGCGTCCAAGGGAACGAATCGGACGCTTCGGGGGCCGAAGCGCAACGTAAAAATATGAGAAGAACGCGGGCTCGGGAGATCGCTCAAAAACGCCCGGCATCGCTTTGCCTATAAACTTCACGCTCGAAACAGCACGTGATGAACAGAATCTCGCCAGCCGCCACCCTCCTCAGTCTGGTCGCCGCCCACGCCGCTGCAGCCCCGGGCTCGGTCGCCACTCCGCCGGCGGAGCCTCCGCTGGCCCAAGCCCGTCCCGCAGGCGAGGTCACCCCCGTCATGGACGGCAACGTGCTGGGCGACCCGGCCTGGACGAGCATCGAGCCTCTGACCGATTTCTGGCAGACCGTCCCGGATGCAGGCGCCCCGGCGTCGCAACGCACCGAGGTCCGGATTCTCTTCACGGACACGACGCTGTACTTCGGGGTGATCTGCTTCGACGAGGATCCGTCGGGAATCGTCGTGAGCGAGAGCCGCCGCGACTCTCCCCTCGACAACACCGACAGCTTCCAGATCATCCTCGACACCTACCTCGACCGGCAGAACGGCTTTGTCTTCGGCACGAACCCCAACGGGCTCGAGTACGACGGGCAGGTCACGAACGAGGGCGAGGGCGGGCGCGGACCGGGCCGTGGTCAGGGCTCTTCGCTGGGCGGCTTCAACCCGAACTGGAACGGGACCTGGACCGTGAACGCAGTCCTCGGCGACTTCGGCTGGAGCGCGGAGTTCGCCATCCCCTTCTCGACGCTACGCTACGATCGCAAGTCAACCAGAGCCTGGGGGATGAACTTCCAACGGAACATCCGCCGCCGAAACGAGCAGGCGTTCTGGTCGCCACTCTCACGGCAGTTCAACCTCTATCGGCTGTCACAGGCTGGCACCCTGGCTGGCCTGGAGCCGCCCCGGCAACGCAACCTCCAGATCCTCCCCTACGTCCGCGGTGACGCCACCGAGGCTCCCGCCCTCGACGTGGAGCGCACCACCGACGCTGACGCCGGTGGCGACCTCAAGTGGAGCGTCACCCCGAGTCTCACGCTCGACCTGACCGTGAACACCGATTTCGCCCAGGTCGAGTCGGACGAGCAGCAAGTCAACCTCAACCGCTTCAACCTCTTCTTCCCCGAAAAGAGGCCCTTCTTCCTGGAGAACGCCGGCTTCTTCACCATGGGCTCGCCCGGCGAGGTGGAGATGTTCTTCAGCCGCCGGATCGGAATCGGCCCGGGCGGCGCGGAGGTGCCAATCCTTGCCGGCGGCCGTCTCTCGGGGAAGGCGGGTGGGTTCAACATCGGCCTGCTGAACATGCAGACGCGGGCGGTCGACGATTTCGTCCCGGCCAACAACTTCACGGCGGCCCGGGTCTTTCGTAACCTGCCCAATCGCTCACGTGCCGGGGCGATCTTCGTCAACCGCGTGGCCACCGGTCAGGATGCCCCGTCCGGAGCCAACAACCAGACATACGGCGTCGACGGAAAGTGGGGCATCGGTCGGTATTCGGCCGTCGAGGGTTACGCGGCAAAGACCACCACCCCCGGGCTGTCCGGCCGGGACCACGCCTTCAGCATCGGGGCAGATCACGACTCCCCGAGCTGGCTCCTGAGCGCCGGATACCGGGAGGTCGGTGAGAATTTCAACCCGACCGTGGGCTTCCTCAGACGCTCCAACTACCGTCGACCCTCGGGTCTGGTCATGTACAAGTGGCGACCGGACGACCTCCTCGGTCTATTGGAGCTCCGGCCTCACATCTCGTACCAGGCTTTCTTCAAGCCCGACGGCTTCGAGGAGTCGTCGCGAATCCACATCGACAACCACTTCGAGTGGAGAAGCGGCGCGCGAATCGACACGGGGGTGAACCTCACCCACGAGGGCGTCATCGAACCGTTCGAGATCCATCCGGGGGTCATCGTCCCGGCGGGGAGCTACGACAACGCGGAGGGCCAGATCGTGGCGCACACGAACGAGGGGGCACGGCTCTCGTTCGATACGCGGATCGTCGCGGGCGGCTTTTTCAGCGGAGACCGTCTCAGCATCGATGCAGGGCTGACTGGCCGGATCGGCGACTGGTTTCAGGCGTCCGTCGAATACGAGCGCAACGACGTCCGGCTCCCTACGGGGGACTTCGTGACCAACCTGCTGGTGGCGCGGTTGAGCTATTCGTTCACCACCCGCATCTACATCCAGGCCCTTCTCCAGTACAACGACGTTATCGACAGCTGGTCCACGAACCTGCGGTTCGCCTGGCTGCGGGCGGCCAACAGCGGTTTCTACATCGTCTACAACGAGAACCGGGATCCCCGGGACAGAGACATGGGCGGCGTCGGCGTCCGCGGGCGCAGCTTGATCATCAAGTACTCCCACACCTTCGAGCTGCTCGACTGAGCCCGAGCTTCGGCGAGGCTGGGCCCGTCATCCTGAGCCCTGGCTTCACGCTTCAGCCCTTCTCCTTGTCTAGACCACCGCAGCCTCGGCCTCGCCGGACCCGCTCAGGACGTCCGCCACGAGCTCCAGGCCCCGCGTCAACTCGCCCCGGCTCCGCGCCGCCCCGAGACAGATCCGCACCGCGTGAGGCGCCGGGTCGCGACCAACCGCGAACGCCTCGGCTGACGTGAGGGCAACCCCGCGCGCCCGGAGGACCGCGACAAAGGAGTCCCGCCGCCAGGGCTCCGGAAGCCGAAGCCACAAGTAGTACGCTTCCGGCTGCGAATCGAAGTCCGCGCCCTTCAGGATGCGCCGGGCCAGGACCTGGCGTGCACGGGCCTCTCGGCGCCGCTCGGCGAGTATGGCGTCGGCGGTCCCGCTCACGATCCACGACGACGCCACCGCCGCCATCAGGGGGGCCACCGCCCACGTGGTGGCCCGGAGCCCGTCGGTCAGGCGTGGCACCATGTGCGCGGGTGCCAGGACGTAGGCGATACGCAAGCCGGGGGCGAGGGTCTTGGACGTGCTGGTGAGAAAGTGGGTCCGGTCGGGAGCGAGAGCGGCCAGGGGAACCGGCCGCTCCTCGGGGAGAAGGCCGTGCACGTCGTCTTCGACCAGGGTCACGTCGTGGCGGGTGGCGATCTCCGCGATCTCGCGGCGGCGCTCGAGGGGCATGACCGCGGTCGTCGGGTTGTGAAGCGTGGGGATCACGTAGAGCGCCCGGGCCTTCCCCTTCCGGCACGCGTCCTCGAACGCCTCCGGTCGGAGCCCGTGCTCGTCGACCGCCAGCCCCGCGAGCTTCAAGTGAAGAAAGCCCGCTACCGACTTGAGTCCTGCGTAGGTGAGCGACTCTGTGAGAAGCAGGTCTCCCGGCTGCATCACGGTGGCCAGGACCACCGTGATGCCGTGCTGGCTCCCGGTGCACACCAGCACCCGGTCGGGAGCCGCCTCCACACCCGCGCGCCCGATCCACTGTGCGCCGGCCTCGCGGTCGGCAGCGTTGCCACCAGCCGCGGGATAGTCGAGGAGCTCTCCGAAGTCGGCACGCCCGGCGAACGAGGCCAGTGAGGCGGCCAGCGCCGCCCTTTGCGGCCGGCTCGCCGTCTCGGGGGGATGGTTCTGCGCCAGGTCCACGACCCCATCGCCCACGTCGCTCGCGTCTTCGATCGCCTCGCCCCGAACGAACGTCCCCCGCCCCACCTCGCCCGAGACCAGCCCCCGCCGGGCCGCCTCCGCGTACGCCCGGCTCACCGTCCCGACGGTGACGCCCAGCCGCTCGGCGAGATCGCGGTGCGTGGGCAGGCGGCTGCCCGGCGCCAGGGCCCCGGAAGCCACGTCCCGGGCCAGCGTCTCGACGATCGCCAGGTATCGGGGCCTGGAGTGCTCTCCCAGGATCGGCTGCCATATTGTCATGGTGACAATATAGGCATTGACTCCACACGCTGCCAGCACTTAAATTGCCTTCGTAGGGTCGGTACGACGTTGGATTGTATCGATACAATTCCCCGAGCAAAGGATCACGATGGGCGATGAAAAGCAGACGGGCACACTCACTCTCAAGACCGGCCTCGCCGAGATGCTCAAGGGCGGCGTCATCATGGACGTCACCACCCCCGAGCAGGCAAAGATCGCCGAGGACGCCGGGGCCGTGTCGGTCATGGCTCTCGAGCGCGTGCCCTCCGACATCCGCAAGGACGGGGGCGTGGCCCGTATGGCCGACCCCGACGTCATCACGCGCATCATGGACGTGGTCAGCGTTCCCGTCATGGCGAAGTGCCGGATCGGTCACTTTGCCGAGGCCCGGGTCCTCGAGGCCCTCGGCGTGGACTACATCGACGAGAGCGAGGTCCTGACCCCGGCCGACGAGTCGTTTCACGTGGACAAGTTCGCCTTCAAGGTGCCGTTCGTCTGCGGCTGCCGAAACCTCGGCGAGGGCCTCCGGAGAATCGGCGAAGGAGCCGCCCTCATCCGCACCAAGGGCGAGGCGGGCTCGGGGAACGTCGTGGAAGCCGTGCGTCATATGCGGACCGTGATGTCGGGCATCAAGCGACTGACGAGCCTGGGGCCCGAGGAGCTCATGACGGAGGCCAAGGACCTGGGCGCACCCTACGAGCTCGTCAAGCTCATCGCCGAGACCGGCAAGCTCCCCGTACCGAACTTCGCCGCCGGCGGCATCGCAACGCCGGCCGACGCGGCCCTCCTGATGGCGCTCGGAGCGGAGACCGTCTTCGTCGGCTCCGGCATCTTCAAGTCGGCCGACCCGGCGAGCCGGGCGAAATCCATCGTGCGCGCCACCACCCACTGGCAGGACGCCAAGGTCGTGGCCGAGGTCTCCCGAGGCATCGGCGAAGCGATGGCCGGGCTCGAGGTCTCGCAGATTCCCGAGGCGGAGAGGCTCCAGACGAGAGGCTGGTGATGACAGCTCCGACGGTCGGAGTCCTCGCGCTCCAGGGCGCGTTCGCCGCCCACCGAGCGGCGTTCCATGACGTCGGCGTCTCCGTACGCGAGGTGCGACGCGTTTCGGACCTGGACGGCCTCCGCGCCCTCATGATCCCCGGCGGCGAGAGCACCACGCTCCTCAACCTCATGGAGGACGAGCCCTGGTTCGACGCTCTGCGCCACTTCCATGACGAAGGCGGCGTCCTGGCCGGGACCTGCGCGGGCGCCATCTTGCTCTCCCGCGAGGTGCGGCCGCGCCAGCCGAGCCTGGCGCTCCTGGACGCCCTGATCGAGAGAAACGCCTACGGTCGCCAGGTCGACTCGTTCGAGGGACAGGTCGACGCCCCGGCACTCGGCGGATCGATCGACGGTGTTTTCATCCGCGCCCCCCGCTTCGTGGCCCTCTGGCCCGACGTCGAGGTGCTGGGCCGAGTGGCCGGCGAGCCGGTCCTCGTGCGCCAGGGCCGCGTCGTCGCCGCCACCTTCCACCCCGAGTTGACGAGCGGACGGACCTTCCACCACTACATTGCCGGGCTCGCCAGTCAGATCCCACGCCTCCACTCCCCCGCGCCCCTATCCGAAACTCCCGCCCCCCCGACCTGCTAGACCATCGTCCCGACGGCCGCCGATTCGCATCTGTCATTCTGAGCGCCTCCCCGTGAGGATGGCGCGAAGAATCTCCCATTACCGTTATCAGTGGATGCTTCGTCGCACGCGCGAAATCGAAGCTCCTCTGCATGACTGTCCTGTCCGCCTCTCCCCATGCGCATCCGAGCCCCTCCGCATCGCTGCTAGACTCCCTCCATGCGTTCCCCTCTCACCCGTCGCCTCGCACCCTTCGGCACGTCCGTCTTCGCTGAGATCACCGCCCTCGCCAACCAGCACAACGCCATCAACCTGGGCCAGGGCTTCCCCGACTTCGACGGGCCCGACTTCATCAGGGACGCCGCGACCGCGGCGATGAAGGCCGGCCACAACCAGTACGCCCCGATGCCCGGGATGCCCGAGCTGCGACAGGGCGTTGCCGAGCACCAGCGCCACTTCTGGGGCCTCGACTACGATCCGGACACCGAGATCACCGTCCACCCCGGCGCCACGGGGGCTCTCTGCGCCACGTTTCAGAGCCTCCTCGACGCCGGCGACGAAGTCATCCTCTTCGAGCCCTACTACGACGCCTACCGCCCGGGCATCTCCCTCGCCGGTGCCAGCGAGCGCGTCGTGCGCCTGGTGCCACCGGATTTCTCGTTCGACCCGGCCGAGCTCGAAGCCGCAGTGGGCCCGAAGACCCGGGCCCTCGTCCTCAACTCCCCCAACAACCCGGCGGGCAAGGTCTTCTCCTGCACGGAGCTCGAGACGGTCGCGGACCTCTGCACGCGTCACGACCTCATCGCCATCACCGACGAGGTCTACGAGCACATCGTCTTCGAAGGGGAGCACATCCCGCTGGCGACGCTCCCGGGAATGCGCGAGCGGACGGTGACCATCTCCTCCGCGGGCAAGACCTTCAGCTTCACCGGGTGGAAGATCGGCTGGACGTGCGCCGCCCCACCCCTTGCCGCCGCCGTTCGGGCGGCTCATCAGTTCGTCACCTTCGCCGTGGCCACGCCCTTCCAGCTCGCCATGGCGGCGGCCCTCGAGAGCCCGGACGAGTACTACGCCGAGCTGTGTGAGGGCTACCGCTCTCGACGCGATCGACTCTGCGCGGGCCTCGCCGACGCCGGCTTCCTCGTGCAACCCCCCACGGGAACCTATTTCGCCAACGCCGACATCCGACCCCTCGGCTTCGACGACGACGTGACCTTCTGCAAGGAGCTCCCCGGACGCGTGGGCGTCGCCGCCATCCCCTTGAGCGCCTTCCTCCTGGAAGGCGGCCCGCGCCACATGGTGCGCTTCGCGTTCGCCAAGAACGAGGCCACCCTTGACGACGCCGTCGATCGTCTCCGCCGGCTCAGGGACTAGAGTCACCGAAGGTCATGCGAGCGAGGCGATCACCCGGCTCGTTCTGGTCTTCTGAGTCTTCGCGAGGGCCTTCACACGGCGAGCCACTCGAGGCGCAAGAGTGACGCTCTGACGCACGGATTTTTCTCAGTCCGGATGCCAAGCGGAGGCGCTCTGCCCATTTCCCGATTGTGGGCCCTCGAGTCTCTCACCACTCGAACCGCGCGCCCAGACGGACCTGGCGCGGGACCCGGAAGACGCTCGTGACCCGTGTCGGGTCGTAGGCCGAGCCGACATCCGGGTCCGGCACGCCGAGTATCACTTCGGTGAACGGACGATACGTCACGGGATCACGGTCGTTGAGGACGTTGAAGGCGTCCGCCACGAGCGTCAGTCGCTTCCTGTCCCCCAAGCGAATCGTGTAGCCGACGTGCAGGTCGACCAGCGCGAGGGCCGGCGCCCGGGCCTTGAAGCCGTCCTCGGTCTCGAACCCCTCCCCTCGGAGCGTTTCGGGGATCTCGCCGGAGGTTCCGTACGTCGGGTTCGCCGCGAGTGCCGTGAGGGGCTGGCCGGTGCTGGCCCGGAGCCCCACGCCGAGGTCCAGATCCCCCCAGCTATAGGCTCCGTAGATCTTCAGCTGATGTGGGCGGTCGTTCGGCAGCGGGCCCGTGCCGAGCGTCGATCCCTGGTAGCGGATGTCGCCCCGATAGCCGAACTCGGGCGCGCCGATCTGTGTGTAGCTGACGTCGTTCGTCGGGAAGTCGAAGAGCGAAGTGGTCCCCGGCTCGGACTGGCCGTTGTCGCTGCGGTAGAAGCCCTCGAAGTTCCCGCGCAGCCGCGACCACCGATACGAGGCGATCAACGACCCGTTGTCCGAGTAGGCCTTCGTCGCCGTGACCTCGATCGCGTCGTACTTGTGGACGGGATCCTCGAAGAACGCCTGGGGCACCCCGATCGACGTTGGATCGAGCGTCTCCAGTCCCGAGCGAATGTTGTCGACGAAGTAGTGGACGTCGGTCAAGCCCTCGAACCCGAGGTCGTAGAGGAGCGGCTGCGCCTGCGCGTAGTCCTCGAGGACGCGGCGCAGATTCCTGTGGATGTAGCGCACGCCCAGATTGAGAAAGGGCGCCGCCTCGAGCTCGAACCCAGCCACGAACTCGTCGTGGTACGTCGAGCGCGAGTCGTTCGCGAAGGTGGAGACACTTTCACCAAACGAACGGAAGTGCGTCCGGGTCCCGAGAGCCAGGACACCGTCGGGCACCAACTGGGTCAATTCGGAGTCGAAATAGTCCGCCCGGGTGCTCCCTACGCCCGACAGGGCCCGGACCGCCAGGTCGTTGGGGATCTTTGCAAAGAACCGGCCCCAGCTCGCATAAAGCTTGGACCGCCCGGTCCCGGTCGGGTCGAAGGTGGCGCCGATGCGCGGGCCCCAGTTGTTCGTCCAGGTGTAGGAGTACGGAGTCTCGTTGCCAGGTGTGCCGTCCCCGGCACCCACGGAAGATTCGTCCGAAAAGCACAGAGGGGTCCCTCCGCCAACGAGCCGCTGCCGTTCCCAGCGGATGCCCGGCCGAACGGTGAGACGGGTGCCCAGGCGCCAGGTGTCCTGAGCGAACCAGCTCAGGTACGTCTGGGTCGTGACCGGGAGATCTCCCCTGGGCCCGTTGACTCGATAGATGTTCCCGAGATCGCCACCGAAGAAGGCGTCCGGGACGACCTGGTAGCTCACACCCGTTCGGCTCGGCACGCCGTCGGGGAAGGTGAAGCTCGGACCCGTGCGCCGTTCCTTTCGTGTGAACTCGATATCATCGAGCTGGAGTCCGTACCGCAGCTCGTGGTTCCCGCCTCCCAGGATGTTGGCCGAAATGAGGGCGAACTGCAGGTTTCGACCGACCGTCCCCACCTCGTGGGAACCGAGGCCCCCCGAGCGGACGAACGGAAAGACAGAGAAATCCGTTGCGGCCCATTCGTCCACAACAGGGAGCTCCTCGTGCTGTGTCCTTGCGTGGGCCACCGTTCCTTCGAGCAGCCAGGTGGAGGACAGGACACCGTTGTAGCGCAACGCCTGGTTGTGTCCCCCGTAGCTGTCGAGCGAGCTGAAGCGGGCCAGGCCTTCCGCGGCCAGAGCGTCGCCTCTCTGAGGCCCGGGCGCGCCATGGGACGGGTCCCCGAAGAGCGTCAGGTCGAGCCGGTGACTGCTCGTCATCTGCCACGACAGCTTCCCCGCGTACGAGAGGCTGCGGCGCTTCCGATCCACCTCCCCGAGTTCCTCGAGCGGGAAGCCCTCAGGGGCGATCAGCCTGCGCGTCTCGTATTGGGGGTTGAACGCGGCGAAGTAGAAGAGCCGATCCTGGAGAACAGGCCCGCCGACGCTCACCCCGAAGTCGAGGGTGCGGGTTGCGGTCGCGTTGACCTGCCCGAGCTCCGTCTGCTGCTGCCTCCAGTCGGCTTCGAGCCCGGGCGGTCGCTAGTAGCCGAAGAGGCTGCCGTGGAACCTATTGGTCCCACTGCGTGTGATCACGTTGACGACGCCACCAGTGGCCTGGCCGTACTCCGCCTCGAACCCGGCGGTCTTCACCTGCGTCTCCTGGATGAAGTCCGTCGTCACCCCCGTTCCCAGCGAGCCGAAGCCAATGATGTAGATACCGATCCCGCCAAAGCCCGTGGTCGAGATGTTGACGCCATCCACCACGTATTGGTTGTCGAGCCCGCTCGCGCCGGCGATGGACGGGTTGGCGTCCCCCGTGCCCGTTGACCCACTCACGCCTGGCACCATGTACAGCGTGTCCGTCATGCGTCGGGGAGCGGGCAGACGCAGCAGCTCGTCCGTCGCCAACGTCCCGCCGGCGGTCGTCGAGGACATGTCCACGACCGTCGACGTAGCCGTCACCTCGAGTATCTCGACGATCGAGCCCAGCTCCAGCGTGAAAGGGAGCTCCACACGCTGACCCAGACGCACGAGGACGTTGTGCTGGGAAGAGGTCTTGAAGCCCATGAGCTCCACGCGCGCGTCGTAGGTGCCCGGCGTCAAGTAGGGAATGAGAAAGCGTCCGCGGGCGTCGGTCGCGACCATTCGCTCGCCCTGGTTGGAGGTCAGCGTGACGATGGCCCCGGGCAGCCCTCCGCCCTGGGAATCGACCGCCTTGCCGGCGATCGAGCCCGAGGTGGTTTCCTGCGCCAGAGCCCCAGCAAAGCTCGCCAGCCAGACGAGAACGGCGCCCGTCATTGCCCGCCTCATAGAGTTCTCCCTGCTTCCGAGTCAAAGAAGCCGAACCCCGAGCACACGTGAGCCTCCTGGTGGGCTGACGTCAGCCGATCTGGGATGGCACGGTCACGCTTCCTCCAAATGAATGGGCTAATCCTCACAGTCAAACCTACCGATGACAAGGGAAAATGTTGGCTTTCTGGCGCGCAGGGTTAAGCTTGCGCCCTTGGGGAAACTGGCATAAGAAGCTTGCATTCAAGAATTTATGCGGATTCTGCGGATCCGAATCTCGAAACTTGGGTGGTCGAGAAGACCCGGGCCTCACGTGAAGCGCCCGTGAGGTTGCCTACCATGTGGGAACCGTCGTCCAGCCCGGAAGTGGGCAACCTCGAGCGAGAGCCGGTCGGGTCTCCATCACGGGCGGGCACCCTGCCTTCACAGTGTCCGGACGCTGTTGGGCGGCGGGCGGTCGTGTCTTCGAGGCCGCGGCTGTAGACACCACGTCACGGGCGGCGCGGATCTCCTGGCGCAGGAACTCGCGCCCTTTCTCACCCGAAAAGTGCTCGGAGCGCACCGACTTGAGCGCCACCTCGACCCGGAGCTTCTCGTCGAAGGCGTGCCAGACCTCGCCCATCCCGCGCCGCGGCCCAGGAGGGCACGGATGCGCTTCCGAATCCTGCCAGCCCGCTGAGGGTCGTCCTACCTCTTCCCCTTGTCGAGCCAGATCTCGAGGCCCTGGGTGTTCAGCTCGATGTCGAGGGCGAGGAGGCTGAGGAGCTCGTCGCGGGTCTGGAGGCAGCCGTGGTCGACGGCGCGGCCGAGGAGGTACTCCTCCACAGCCGTTTGGAGATGGGCCGATCGGTCGGAGCGGCCGTCGGAGGCGCGGGCCAGGTCGGCGAGGGTGCGCACCTGGGCCAGGAGCTCGACGGCCAGGCGTTCCACATCGGTGATGCGGGAGTAGTGGGTCAGGAGCATGGCGCGGGGTTGTCGTTCGACCATCCGGGCGACCGAGGACTTCATGGCCTCGGGGTCGAACTGCACCGGTGAGGTCGAGGGCATGATGAACGGGCCCTGGTCGGTGGTGAGCTCCGGGTACGCCAGGCCGAAGGTGTCTCCCGTGAAAAAGGACTGCGACCTCTCGTCCCAGATGCAGACGTGATGGCGAGCGTGGCCCGGGGTGTCCAGAAACACGAGGGGGCGGCCACCCAGCTCGAGCACGAAGCCCTCGGGGGCCTCGACGACGCGCTCGGCGTCCACAGCCAGCACGTCGCCGTGGGCTCGCTTGACCGCATCCTCGCCGTAGACCGCCGCCGCGCCTTTCAACAGGGCGGAGGGGTCGATCATGTGGCGCGCCCCGCGCGGGTGGACCACGAGCGTTGCGTTCGGCAGGTGGCGCATGAGCTCGCCTGCTCCCCCGGCGTGGTCGAGATGGACGTGGGTGAGGATCAGGTGATCGACGTCGGCCGGGGTGAGACCTCGACCGGCGAGCGCCGCCAGGAGATCCGGGATGCAGTTGCCCGTGGCCACGTCCACGAACGCCGCACGGCCGTTCTCGACGATGAGGTGGCTCGCATCGAAGAACGGTCGGTTGAAGGCGGTGTCGACGGACCAGATGCCGTCGCCCAGGTCCTGGACGCTCGATCGCGCGGTGGCCGGGGAGCTGTCGGTCAAAGGAGTCCCTCCACTTCGTATCATGTCCTCGTCGCGAGCGCGAGCAGCCCCCGGTGAAAGTCAGACCGCGTCGAGGCCGGATCTCTTCCGCGGAGCACTTCCACCACGGGCTGCCAGGAGCCGGTCTGCTATTCTGGCCGTGCGTGAAGCTGCGACTGCTGAGCTACAACATCCACAGGGCGATCGGCGTCGATCGCCGGTTCCGTCCGGATCGCGTCGCTTCGATCATCTCCTACTACCATCCCGACGTCGTGATGCTGCAGGAGGTGGACGAAGGGGTCCCGCGGTCGCGTGAGAGGGACCTGGGGCGGGATCTCGCCGAGACCCTCGGCTACGAGCACTACGCCATTGGCCACAACGTGACGCTTCGGAAGGGCCGCTACGGCAACGCGACCCTCAGCCGGTGGCCCATCCTGCGCGAGCGAAACATCGATCTCACCGTGGAGATCCGCAAGAGGCGCGGCTGCCAGCACACCCGCATCGACGTTCGTCCCTCCCACGGAAAGAGGCGGCGTCTCGAGATCTTCAACATGCACCTCGGCCTCTCCGCTCGCGAGCGCGAGAAGCAGCTCGGCATCCTGGTGCGCTCGAGGGAGTTTCGGGCGCTGCCCTACGACGTGGCGTGCGTGGTGGGCGGGGACTTCAACGACTGGCGTTCGCTCCTTCACCCGATCTTCGTGGAGCTTCTGGGCTTCCGGTCGGCGACGGGGAGCGGTGCCCGACGAGACGGGCCGATCCAGACGTTCCCGTCGTTCTTTCCCCAGGGAGCGCTCGACCGGCTGTACTTTCGTGGCCCGATGCGCCTCGCCGGGGTACGCCGGTGCCGCCTTGCGCTCTCGAGGATTGCCAGCGACCACTTGCCGGTCATCGTCGATTTTCAGCTGAACTGACCAGGGGCTCGTAGGAGCACCAGGGGTCCGTCTCGAAAGGTCACCGGTGAGTCCGAAGGCGCGGGAGCGGGAGCCGCCGCAGATGTCGCGGAACTCGCAGCGGCCACACCGTCCCTTGAACAGGTCGGGCGAGCGGAGGTTTCGGAAGAGCTCCGTCTCGCGGTAGGCCTGGGCCAGGCTCATGCTCCTCACGTCGCCCACCGGCACCGGGAGAACCCCACTCGGGAAGATCTCGCCGGTGTGGGCGACGAAGAGGAAGCCCTTGCCGGAGTTCACGCCTCGCGGGGCGAGGTCCACCGATCTTCGCCGTGCAGGACGACATCGCTCGCTCGGTGGCCGGTGCTCTGAAGCTCACTCTGCTCGGTCGGGAGACGCTGGGCTCGGGGGAGAACCAAGGCAACGCCCAGGCCTACAACCTCTATCTTCAGGGCCGCTATTTCTCCAGACGACGCAGCCGGGAGATGCTGGAGAAGGGGATCTCCTACTACGAGCAGGCCCTCGACATCGACCCGACCTTCGCTCCTGCCTGGGCTGGGCTCGCCCGGGCCCACGTGAACAGGGCCGCCCGGGGCTACGTCCCGTTCAACGGCTATCCGCAGGCGCGTCGGGAGATCTCGACAGCCCTCGAGCTGGATCCCGATCTGGCGGAGGCCCACATCCTGACGGCATGGATCAAGCTGAACGATGACTGGAACTGGGCGGATGCAGAGAAGGCTTCGAAGCGGGCGCGCGCGCTGGACCCGGGCAGCCTCGCTGGACTCGGAATGGGGGCAATGGTTGCACAGGCGCTGGGTGATGCTGACGAGGCCCTGGCTCTCAGGCAGCTTGCGGTCGAGCGGGATCCGCTCAGCACGACAGCTCAGGTCTACCTCGGTCTACGCCATTGGCATGACGGCGCCTTGAAGAAGCCGAAGGGGCCTTTCGAAGAGCCCTCGAGATCGACCCCCAGTTTCCCGGCACGCACCAGAAGATCGGTCGACTCTACCTGGTGAGCCGACCGGAGACGGCCCTAGCTAGAGGAGATAGAGCAGGAGACGGGTCCCAGCTGGCGTCGAATCGGCCGGGCCCTCGCGCTCCACGCTCTCCGCCGCGAGAAAGAGGCCGAGGCGGCACTGGCAGAGCTCGTCGAGAAGCACCAACGGACCGCGGCGCTTCAGATCGCCGAGGTCTACGCCTTCCAGGGAAACCACGACGAGGCATTCGACTGGCTGGACCGAGCGTTCGAGCAACGGGACGCTGGCCTGTTTCTCATGGGGGCTCGCCGTTGCTTGCCAGCCTCGAGGCCGATCCACGGTACGACGTGCTGCTCGACAGGATGGGTTTGCCGCGTTGACGCCCGGCCGGTCCGAGGCCCGCCCGAGCCCATGGGCCTCGACCGCGGTGGTGCAATCGCGGTACCTTGTGCAACGCATGGGGCGGAAACGACCGAAGACCCTGGGCCGCTAAGAGATCCAGCGTGAGCTGGGACGCGGAACCATGGGCGTGGTCTACGAGGCCCTGGACCCCATGCTCCACCGCAAGATCGCTCTCAAGGCGATCCGGGTCGCCCTCGCCATCCCCGCCGAGGCGCGCGACCACTTCGAGAAGCGGTTCCTCGCGGAGGCACGGGCGGTGGCGGTCCTGTCCCACCCCGGCATCGTGGTGGTCCACGACGTGGGCACGGACGAGAAGACGGAGACGCCCTACATCGCCATGGAGTTCCTCGAGGGGAAGACACTCGAGGAGGTGACCGCGGGCGGAAAGCGCCTGGACTGGCGCGAGGCCCTCGGCCTGGCCGCCCGCGCGGCGTGGGCGCTGCACCACGCTCACGACCGGGGCATCGTTCACCGGGACATCAAGCCCGCCAACATCATGCGGATGCCCTCCGGAGAGCCGAAGATCATGGACTTCGGCATCGCGCGGCTGCCCGCCTCCGAGCTGACGGCCGCGGGAGACCTCTTCGGCACGCCGTCATACATGTCTCCGGAGCAGGCGGTCGGTGCAGTCGCGGACGCCCGAAGCGACATCTTCTCCCTCGGGTCCGTGCTGTACCAGCTCCTGAGCGGCAAGAAGGCGTTCGACGGCGACTCGCTGCCTCTGATCCTGCTTCGGGTGAAGGAGGAGACGCCGCCACCGCCCTCGAAACGGGTCGAGGGGCTCTCGGCCGAAGTCGACGCGGTCGTCGCCCGAGCGCTCGAGAAGAGCCTCGACGAGAGATACCCGGATGCGAAGTCGTTCGCGGAAGACCTCGAGGACGTTCTGGAAGGGAAACCGCCCCGTCACACCGAGGTGCTCCCGGAGCTCGACGTCGAGTCGACGATGGTGTCTCGCTCGGCGGCAGCTTCGGCCGGCGCTCGGCCCGGGGCTGCAGCTTCTCCGGCGGCGCCGCCCCGTCGCCGGACGCTGGGACTGCTCGTCGGCGGCCTCGCCCTGGTGGTCGTGGGCTTCCTCGCCGCCCTGACGATCCCGTGGCGTGGCCAGCCGATCATCCCGCTGCCCACGTTGGCCCCCATCGTCCCGACGGCGCAGCTCTTCTTCGAGCTCGAGCATCCTTTCGACCACGCGACGGTGCGGGTGTGGATCGACGGCGACGAGGTCCTGAACGAGGATCTCCGCGGGCGGGGGACCCGGCAGGTTCTCTCGCTCAGGACCTACAAGGGGAGCTTCGAGCGGACGCTGGAGGTCGCCCCGGGCGAGCACGTGATCCGCGTGCACGTGGAGGGGGACGACTTCAGCAAGTCCATGCGAATGCGGGGGATCTTCGAAAGCGGGGAGCCTCGCCGGCTGGTCGCGAAGGTGGGGGGCCTCCTGGGCAAGAACCTGAAACTCGGCTGGGGCTCGGTGCCGAGGAAGTGATCGGCTGGCCTCTCAGCCGCTCGGGGGGGCGACGGCGGGGGCGGGCTCGCCGGCGAAGCGGACACGGGCACGATAGCCTTCTCCGTCGGCGAAGCGCTGAACGAGCCACTTCTCCACGAAGGCTTCGACGCTCCGGCGGCCGGTCTCCCTCACCAGCGGGATCTGTTGCCGGGCCCTCTGCTCCGCCAGCGAGCTGAGCTCGGCGCGGAGGCGATCCAGGGCGATCTGCTCGTCCCGCAGGACACTGCCTTCGCGGATCTCGTAGCGCAGAGCGGAGACATCGACGGAGGGCCGGTTGTGCTCCACCGCCGGGGCGATCACGTGCACGTCCTTCCCCTCCAGGCGGAACTCCCACTTCTTGTCGAGATCGAGGAAGTACACGTACTCCACAGGTGCGCGGGCCTCGACCACCACGTCGGGGAGTGCGAAGGTCCCCCACAGCACCACCGCGGCGTCGCGGCGCTCGAAGATCTCCATCTGCTTCACCTCGGCGAACTGGAGGCGCGTGGTGCCCGTCACCTCGGTGGCGTAGCTTCGGAACGTGGTCGTGACGGTTCGCGTTCGGAAGGCCGCGGCCACGCTGGCCAGGTCCTGAAGGGCCTGGTGCCCGCCCTGGATCACGTCCTGCGGGAGCGACCGTGCCGATCGGAAGACGTAGACGAACGTCAGTGCCACGATGGCGACCACGGCCACCGCTGCAAAGGCCAGCGCCCACGGGGTGTGCGAGGATCGCGGGCTGTCGCTCTCGGGCATGGCGTCCCGAGACTAGCACGCCGATCTCGCTCGGCAACGTGAGCCGCGACACGGGCCCACATGCGCTACCCTTTGGCCTCGCATGGCCTACCGATCGCTCCTCGACCGGCTCGGGCTCGACCGCCCGGAGCTCAGGGCCTGGGCGCTCTACGACGTGGCGAACTCGGCCTGGATGACCACGGTCATCCAGATCTTCCAGATCTACATCGTCGTGGTGGGCGTGGCCGGGGGCCTCACCGAGCCCCAGGCCCGGGCACGCTACGCGTTCGCCTCGTCGCTCGCCATCATCCTCATAGGGTTGACCGGTCCCCTGCTCGGCGCGATCGCCGATTACCGGGGCAGCAAGAAGAGCTTCCTGGCCGCCTTCCTGGCGGTGGGCGTCATCGCCACCGCGGCGATGTTCTTCATCGGAGAGGGCCAGTGGGTCTTCGCGCTGGCCACGTTCATCGTGGGAAACGTCTGCGTGACCGCGACGCTGGCCTTCTACAACGCGTTCTTGCCTGCCATCGCCGGCCCCAAAGAAGTGGACCGAGTCTCCACCGCCGGCTTCGCCCTCGGCTACCTCGGCGGGGGTGCCCTCCTCGCGTTCAACGCCGTGATGATGGCGAACCCGGAGCAGTTCGGAATCCCCGATCGCGACACCGCGGTCCGGCTGTCGTTCGTGAGCGTCGCCGTGTGGTGGGTAGTGTTCTCGATCCCCTTCTTCCGCAAGGTCCCCGAGCCGCCGCGGCGACTGGGGACGGACGAGGAGGCCGGGAAGAACCCGGTGGTCGTCGCCTCGCGCCGCCTGGTCAAGACGCTTCGGGAGCTCAGGACATACAAGGACGCGGGGCTCATGCTCCTGGCTTTTCTCGTCTACAACGACGGAGTCAACACCATCATCCGCATGGCTCTGACCTTCGGCGATGAGGTCGGAATCGACGCGGGGGAGATGATCGGCGCCCTGGTGATGGTGCAGTTCGTGGGGGTTCCCTTCGCGTTTGCCTTCGGGCTCCTCGCGGACCGGATCGGCGCCAAGCGTGCCATCTACCTGGCTCTGGGGGTGTACGGGGTCATCTCGGTGCTCGCCTTCAACCTCCAGACTGCGACCCAGTTCTACGTCATCGCCGTCCTGGTCGGGACCGTCCAGGGAGGCGCACAGGCCCTGGGACGATCGCTCTTCGCGACCCTGATCCCGAAGCACAAGGCGGGCGAGATGTTTGGATTCTTCGGCGTCTTCGACCGCTTCGGGGGATCCCTGGGCATGTTCGTGTTCGGGGTGGTGCTCACGACGACCGGCTCCAGCCGCCCGGCGATCCTCCTTCTGATCGTGTTCTTCGCGCTCGGGGCCTTCCTCCTTTCGCGAGTGGACATCGAGCGCGGACGCCGCCTCGCCCGCGAGGCCGAGGCGAACCTCCACGCGGTGGGCGGCGGGGCCGCCTGAGCCCGTCGCGGTTTCGGTGGCGCGCGTCACAGCGGCCGTCCTACGACCCGGTGCTAGAATCGTCCGGAACAGCCATCGGATCAGCGATTGAGGACGTTCATGGTCGTCTCCCGCCGTCTGCTCACCGTGGCCCTCCTGGCGGCGGTGGTTCCGGCGTGCTCCATCCGCAAGATGGAGGTCAACAAGCTGGGCGACGCCCTGGCCGAGACCGGCTCGAGCTTCTCTTCGGACGACGACCCGGAGCTGGTGGGCGACGCTGTCCCCTTCGGCCTGAAGACGATGGAAGCCCTCCTGGCGGAGTCCCCTGAACATGAAGGGCTGCTTCTGGCCACGTGCTCCGGCTTCGTCCAGTACTCCTACGGCTGGATCGATCTCGAGGCCGACTACATGGAAGAGGAGAGCCTGGCCCGGGCCACTCACATGCGCGAGCGGGCGCGCAAGCTCTACCTGCGGGCGCTGGGGTATGGCCTGCGCGGGCTGGAAGCGAGATATCCGAGGCTGAGGGGGGAGCTGTCCCGGGATCCGGCGGTCGCGCTCCAGAAGACGAAGAAGAAGGACGTGCCGCTGCTCTACTGGACGGCGGCGGCGTGGGCCGCGGCATTGTCGTTGAAGGTCAACGACCCCGAGGTGTCGGCCGACCAGTCGATCGTCGACGCCCTGGCTCGCCGCGCACTCGTCCTCGACCCCTCCTGGGAGCTGGGGTCGATCCACGAGTTCTTCATCAGCTGGGAGTCCGGACGCTCCTTTATCGGGGGCTCGAAGCAGAAGGCCCTCGGGCACTACCAGAGCGCGGTGGAGCTCTCGAAGGGCCTCAAGGCCTCCCCCTACGTCACGTATGCGGAGAGCATCACCGTCCCGGAGCAGGACCGGGCCGCCTTTGAAGCGGCTCTCCAGAAGGCGCTGGCAATCGACACGGCTCGTCCCAACGACCAGCGCCTGGTCAACATCCTCATGCAGAAGCGCGCGCGCTGGCTGCTCCCCAGAGTCGACGAGTACTTCATTGAATGAGAATCCGAGACCATCATGACGAGGAGCTCGATGCCCCATCTCACGACTGAGTGTCCGCGCCGGCGTCGTGTGCGCTTCTTTCTGATCACCCTCATTGTCGCGGTGGCCATGGCCCTGGCCTGGTCGCCCACCCGGCCCGTGGAAGCCCAGGGGCGCGTGCTCATCCGCATGGCGACCCTCGTCCCTGACGGATCCACGTGGCACCTCATCCTCAAGCAGACCGCGGAGAAGTGGAAGGAGCTGTCGGGCGGCCGGGTGCGAGTCCGTCTCTATCCCGGCGGCGTGGCCGGAGACGACCCGGACGTTGTGCGCAAGATGCGCCTCGGCACCTTGAGCGCCGGGGTCTTGAGTGCCGTGGGCGTGGGCGAGATCGACCGCTCGGTCTATGCCCTCGGGATCCCGCTCATGTACGACTCGTACGAGGAAGTGTACTGGGTCCAGGAGAAGATGAAGGCCGACCTCGAGGCCGGTCTGAAGAAGAGGGGATTCATCGTCCTGAACTGGATGGACGGCGGCTGGGTGTATTTCTTCACCAAGAAACCGGTGGCCGTCCCGGCGGACCTGCAGAAACTAAAGCTGTTCACCTGGGCCGGCGACGCCGAGGCGGTCGAGGTCTGGCGCGCGGGGGGCTTCAGACCCGTCCCGCTGCCCTCGACGGCGATCGCCACGGCCCTCCAGACCGGGCTCATCGAAGCCCTGAGCGCGCCGCCGCAGGTCGCAGTGACCTCCCAGTTCTTCAACCACGCCCCGAACATGACCGATCTGCGTTGGCAGCTCCTCCTCGGCGCCACGCTCATCACGAAGACGGCCTGGGAGAAGATCCCCGCCGACGTTCGGCCCGCGATCCGCCAAGCCACGGTAGACGCGGGAACGCGCCTCCGGAAGGAGATCCGCGAAGCCGAAGCGGCGGACGTCGAGGCCATGAAGAAGCGCGGCCTCACCGTGGTCCCGGTCACCGCGGCGCAGAGAGTCGAGTGGCAGAAGCTCACCGAGACGCTCTACCCGAAGATCCGGGGGAGGGTCGTGCCTCCAGAGGCCTTCGACAAAGCGATGCGCCTTCGGGACGAGTACAGGAAACAGCACGGGGACTGAAGGAGGATGGCCAGTCGTGAGCGGGTCGAGCCGCAGGGGCACGAGCTCCCCTCCAGCGGCCCCTCGCGGATCCTGCCGGGGCCCGTCGGGCGGGGACTGCGGCGCCTCGAGAACGGCCTTCTGATCGCTGCCCTCCTGGGCATGGCGTTTCTCCCGCTGGCCGACACGCTGGGCCGACCGTTCGGCTTCGCGGTGCCCGCCGGCGCCGACTATCTCCGGCAGCTCGTCATGTGGCTCGCCTTCCTGGGTGGGCTCGTCGCGACGCGCGAGCGTCGGCACCTCGCGCTCTCCACCGCCGAGCTCTTCCCCACGCCCGTCCGCCGCTTTGGCCGGCTCCTGGCTGCGGCAGTCGCGGCCGCCACCGTCGCCATCTTGACTTACGCCTCCGTCGTCCTCGTCCTCACCAACCGCGAGGAGGGGCGCACGCTCATGGGCGGAGTCCAGGTCTGGATGCTCGAGCTCGTCATGCCGGTGAGCCTGGCACTGATGGCTCTGCGCTTTGCGTGGGGCGCCTCGGAGCGCTGGCCCGGCCGCGTGATCGCTCTCTCTTCCATCCCGCTCGCGTTCTCTCTCGGCCTCATCCCCGACGCCGTGGCCGGCTGGGCCCTGCCGATGTCGGTCTTCTTCCTGGCGGCGCTCATCCTTGGAACGCCCGTCTTCGTTGCAATGGCAGCCTTCGCCCTCTTCTTCTTTTTCCGCGACGGCATCCCCGTTGCCGCAGTCAGTGCCGAGGTCTATCGCCTCATCTCGTCGCCCACCCTCCCGGCCATACCCCTCCTCACCGCCACCGGCTACGTGTTGGCCGAGAGCAACGCGTCGCTTCGACTCCTCCGCTTCTTCAAGTCGATCCTCGGCTGGATGCCCGGCGGCCTCGCGCTGATTGTCATCGCGGTGTGCGCTCTCTTCACCGCCTTCACCGGCGGATCCGGGATCACCGTGATCGCCATCGGAGGGCTCGTCTACCCCATGCTCCGGGAAGACGGGTATCCGGAGGGTTTCTCCCTCGGGCTCGTCACCAGTGCCGGGAGCCTCGGGCTGCTCTTCCCCCCCAGCCTGCCCGTGATCCTGTACAGCGTCGTGGCGGGTACGCGGGACCAGAGCGTCCCGGCCGACGCCCTCTTCATCGCGGGGCTCGTCCCCGGGGTGCTGATGATCGCCATGGTGGCAGCGTACGCCGTGCAGCGTGGGGTCGCTCTTCGGATCCCACGGCAGTCCTTCGCCCCCCGGGAGATGCTCGCCGCCACGTGGGTGGCCAAGTGGGAGCTCGTCATCCCGGTGGCGGTGGTCTACCTCTTCCTCTCCGGAACCGCCTCACTCGTCGAGACCGCGGCCGCCGCTCTCGTCCTTGCGATGTTCGTGGAGTGCTTCATCACGAAGGACCTCCACGTGTTCAAGACCCTGCCCGTGGCACTCATCAAGTCCTCGGTCCTGGCCGGTGCCGTTCTCATCCTGCTGAGCGCCGCGATGGGCATCACGAGCTACATCGTCGACGCTCAGATCCCCGACACGCTCGTCGACTGGGTGCAGACCCACATCGAGTCCAAGTGGGTGTTCCTGCTCGTCCTGAACCTGCTCCTGATCGTGGTCGGCTGCCTCGTAGACATCTTCTCCGCGATCGTGGTGCTGGCGCCGCTCATCGTCCCCATGGCCACCGCCTTCGGAGTGCACCCGATCCATCTGGGCGTCATCTTCCTGGCGAACCTGGAGCTGGGGTACCTGACGCCGCCGGTGGGGCTGAACCTGTTCCTGTCGGCGTCCCGGTTCAACACACCGCTCACGGCGCTCTTCCGCTACGTGCTGCCCTTCCTGCTCCTGATGGTGCTGTCCGTCCTTCTAATCACCTACGTACCTGACCTGTCGCTGGGCATCCTGAGGCTGACGGGCAAGCTGTGAGGGGACGATGAGAGTCTTCGTCGCCGGTGGAACCGGAGCCCTGGGCCGGCCGCTCCTGCGGGCCCTGCATGGGCGCGGGCACGAGGTCTTTGCGCTGACGCGGCATCCAGAGAAGCACAGCCTCATAGAGGCGCTGGGCGCGCGGGTGGTGTTCGGCGATGCGCTCGACGCTTCGGGGCTCGTCCGCGCGGTCGGCGCCGTCGAGCCGAGCCACATCGTCCATCTCCTGACCGCGTTGCCGCCCGGGGGGCCGCTCCGATCGAAGGACCTGCGGAGCACGGACCGGCTGCGTGTCGAGGGCACGGCGAATCTCCTGCGGGCCGCCGTCGAGGCAGGCGCAAAGCGGATCGTGGCCGAGTCCTTCATGGGCGCCTACGGGACAGCGGGTTCCGCGGAGCTCCGGAACGAGGACAGCCCCCTCGCGCCCGTGCCCCGGCGCTCGGCGCTCGGCGCCTCTATCAACGCTCTGCGCACACTGGAGAAAACGCTGCTGGACGCGCGGGAGGCCGGGAGCATCGAGGCCGTCGTCCTGCGCTACGGTCTCGTCTACGGCCCCGAGGTGCCGTCCACCGTCGCTATGACCCGGCGTCTGCGCAAGCGGCAGGTCTTCGTTCCCGGCGGCGCGAACGGCGTGGCCTCTTTCGTCCACGCCGACGATGCCGCGCAGGCGACCGTGGCAGTGCTCGAAGCGGATCAGCCGAGTGCCGTGTACAACGTCGTCGACGACGAGCCCATGCCGCTCATGGCGTATCTGTCGCTGAGCTCACAGCTGGCCGGGGCCCCGCTCCCGCGCAAGGCACCGGCGTGGCTCATCCGCCTCGCCGCTCCGATCCTGGCCGAAGCCTTCTTCACCCAGCTCCCGCTCTCGAACTCCAGGGCGAAGAACGAGCTCGGCTGGACGCTCGCCTACCCGACGCTCCGCGAAGGGCTTCCACAGACGGCCAGGGTCCTCGAGCCCGGAGACCCACCCCCTTCAGTCGGTGAGTGAGCGGGGCGAGACGCCGTTCAGGAGATCGACGAGACCCCGCCCGCTCTCGGGGACACGGTAGCCAGCCCGGAGAAGCAGCTCATCCGGGTCGACGGCCTCCCCGTAGATCTTCTTGTTGGCGTTCTTGTCCTGCTTGACGACGGCGCCTTCGAGCGACACACCGGCGAAGAGGCCCCGGGTCCGCGAGTAGCTGAGGATCTCCGCCTTCATGCGGAGGTCCGTACCGGCCTCGGCCGTCCGCCCCAGCGGTCCCGCGGCGACCGCCGCGTCCACGCCGAGGGTGAACTTCGACCGGAGCAGGTAGTCGATCCCCTTCGGGTTCATGATCAGGAACACGAAATCGGTGGACTGCCCTCCGATCTGGAGCCCGAAGCTGCCGCCCCCGAGGCTGATCATGAGCGGCGGCCCCCACTCGTCCGTGGTTCGACACACCACGGCACCCTTGCCCCAGCGCCCGCCGATCCCCAGCGCGAGCTTCTTGACACCCGGGACGACCGCCACGCACTCCGCGTTGTCGAGGAGGTCGCGGGGGATGCTCTCCTTCCCGGCCAGCAGCTCCTCCAGGACCTCCTGGCAGGAGTCGAGCCTCTTCTCCTCTTTCGTCAGGGCAGCGGCCGGGCTTGCCGCGAGGGCCGAGAGGGCCCATGCAGCGACCAGCCCGCGTGTGAAGCGACTTCCCGATGTGCCGGACGGGACCGAGCAACCCATGTCCCTATGATCGCCCCATTCATCGCGATGAGCACGTGAGCCGTCTCACGGGCACGGGTGGGGCGGGGGATCTGGTTCTGGCTAGAGGTGGTGCTTCATCTCAGCCAGGGGGCCCTTCCACAAGTGACCGAACCCGGAAAGCCTGCTGCCGGAACCGACAGGCTCGAGCAACCTCAATCCCGGACCGCTTCCCGGTTGCCCAAAGTCCCCGTAGGAGAGCTGTGGATCGTACTCGAGAAGATCTCGCCGACTCTCGTACTCGACTGTCAAGCGATCTCCCTCGAGCGACCAGGTGGCCTGCGTCGTTTGGGAGGTGTCCCGGCGGGAACCATCCTCCGCGCGGCACGTCGTGACGATCCGAGCCTTGTTGCCGTCCTGCAACTCCAGGTCTACGTTGCACTCGGATTCCGTGACGCTGCCGTAGGTCCCCAGGTACTTCTCCCGAGTGCGAGCCCCCTCCTGCGTCGCGATAGATGTCGTCAGGGCTCCGACGAGAAGCACGGCACTCGTGGCGGAATGAATCATGTTTCGCTCCCGTCCCCAGAGGCCAATGATAGCAGGACCATCATCGAATGCGTCCGACGGTGTGCGTCACAGTCTGGGGTCAGGTCTGCCAAGCTCGTCGCGGACGCGCAGCACGCTGCCGTTGCCATCGAGAACGGCTGCACGATGGTGACGACCGACTCGGACTACGACCGTTTCCAGGGGCTGCGATGGCAGTACCCTCTTCGCCCCGGGCAATAGGCTGAGCTCGGTCTGGACCGAGTTGCCCTCGGGGAGAGGATTCAGGGCCAGGGGTTTGGAAGGGTCCTGTCCAGCGAAGGTACGGCCGTTCGCTGGACAGGACGACAGCTAGAAGCCCTGGACCTTGGCGGCCTTCTTGTAGCAGTGGAAGACGATATGGAGGCCGAGCGCGATGACCGCGAGCCAACCGATCCACCACGTGCTCTCGGTGAGGCCCAGGTTCCCACCGGCGAAGTAGGTCGTGTGCTGGCCGATCATGGCCCAGAGGAGCGGCAGCGACATGTAGGTGTTGTGCTTGGAGCGGAGGCCGGCCAGCTTCACCAGGTCTCCGTCGGGGGCGTTCCCTTCCTTGATCGCGCGGATGATCTTCTGCTGGGCGGGCCAGATCCGGAACCAGACGTTGAACGCCATGATCGTCCCGAACATGGCTCCGGTGTGGATCAGCGTGCCCCGGTAGGAGAAGCCGCCGACGTTGACCATGAGGTAAAGCACGCCTGCCAGGAGCAGGAAGGACACGCCAAACGCGAGCCGCACGTTCTTGGCCAGGGGACTCTTCCACAGGAAATCGTAGACGAACACCGCCAGGAAGCTCACGGCGATCATGATGAAAGCGCCGTTCGTCCACTTCTCGCCGGTCGTATTGTTGGTCATGTAGTAGACGAGCGCCAGGAGCAGGACGCCCGTCGCCCAGGTCCAGGCCGCGCCCCAGCGGAACCAGAAGAGCGCCCGCGGCAGGAGCTCGGGGACCACCGTCTTCTTGGTCGCCCCGTCCAGCTTCGCCATGAACGGGCCGTTGACCCAGTTGAAGAAGTAGAGAAGGCCTATCCAGATGATCCCCGCGAACACGTGAAACCATCGAAACACCGCTTCGAAACCAGCAGACATAGTGCTTGCCCCCTCTATTGCGAGTGCGACGAGGCCGTGAGGCTGGTCGTGAGCCTTCGGCCTGCGGTTTAATTGATGTGCGAAAGCCCGGCCTGGGAAATCGCGGGAGTGTAGCACCGCGCCCGCGAGATTGTCCACATCGGATACAGGGGCAAGGCTCCTCCCACGGGAAGTGTTTGTGCTTGCTCTACTTCCTACCCTTGCCGCTGCCTGTCGGGACCCGGGAGAGCTCGTCGTACATGTGGATGGCGGACTTCATGGATTTGTGGAAATCCCTGAGGTCCAGGCTCTCGTTTTCCGAATGGGCGTTGCACCTGGGGTCTTCCAGGCCCATGAGGAGACAGGGCGCTCCACCCAGCAGATCGGCGAACGGACCGACGAACCCGATGGAGCCACCGGCGCCGATCATGGCCGTCTCCTTCCCGTAGCCCTTCTGGAGGGCGCGCCGAGCGGCGTCGAAGGCAGGCCCCTCGGGGTTTGTGGTCCACCAGGGAGAGACGCCCGTCACCTTCGCCGTCACCTTCGCGCCATAGGGAGGTCTCGAGGTGAGCTTCCTGACGAGGGCCTTTGCCGCCGTCTTCGGGTCCATGTTCGGCACGATGCGAAGCGAAAGGCGCGCCCGGACACTGTCGATGATCTGATTGGACGAGCCCTGGAGCGGGCGAGCCTCGAAGGCGATCACGGTCAGCGAGGGCCGGCTCCAGAGCTTCTCGTACACGGTGTAGCCCTTCTCTCCCGCCAGCTTCATGCCCTTCACCATCCGGGCGTCGCGCTTGAACTTGGCCTCGTTGAAGGGCAGCTTCCGGATGCTTTGATGCTGGGCCTTGCTCGGTTTCTTCAGCTTGGCGTAGAGCCCCGGAGCCTTGATCTCGCCGTCCTTGCCCTGCAGGTCGGCGATCAGCTTGCACATGATCTGGACGGGGTCGGGCACGGGACCGCCCCACATCCCGCTGTGGAGGGGCTGCTCGAGGCACTTCACCTCCACGTCCACCTGGCAGATGCCGCGCAGCTGGTACGTGAGCGCTGGGATGCCGGTGTCGAAGTTGGCGGTGTCGGACAACACGATGAAGTCCGCATCGAGCTTGTGCCTGTACTGCTTCAGGAATCGACCGAGGTTTTCGGAGCCGATCTCCTCTTCACCCTCGATGACGAATCGGACGTTCACGGGCAGCTCGGCCTCGGACTTCAGATAGGACGCCACCGCCGCGATGTGGGTCATGACACCGGCCTTGTCGTCGACGGTGCCGCGTCCGTAGAGCCGGCCCTTGCGCACGGTGGGCTCGTAGGGCGGCGAGATCCACTTCTCGGGCCTGCCCTCCGGCTGGACGTCGTGGTGGCCGTACAGGAGCACCGTCGGGGCCCCCGGCTTGTGCAACCAGTCTCCGTAAACGTAGGGGTGGACGCCCTCGACCTCGAGGATCTGGACGTTCTCGACGCCAGCGGTGCGCATGACGTCGCCGACGGCCTCCGCTGAGCGGTAGAGCTCCTGGGGGGGATAGCCGTCGGCGGACACGCCGGGAATCCGGCTGAGATCGACCAGCTGCTCGAGGAACTCGGCGCGGTGGGCGTCGAGGTAGCGGAGAGCAGCTTTCACGTTGCCATTGGCGTTGGCCATGGATCCTCCTGTCGAATGCGGTCAAGATGAAGAGTGGGTTCTTCCGATACCAGTCTAAGTCAGAACCGACGCAACGAGGATAGTCAGTACGGACGACTCATCCCGAGTCTGGAACCGGCGGTGGCCGGGTTCCGGGGCTAGAGACCGTCTCGGCTCAGGCACATGAGCGTCATGTCGTCGTGGGGTCGCACGGTGTCGCAGAAGCGCAGGACGTCCTCCACGATGCCGTCGATGAGCTGACGACCCGTCTCGTGCGATCGGCTGCGGATGTACGCCTCCAGACGGACGTCCCCGTACTCCTCGTCTGCCGGGTTGGCGGCCTCGGTGATCCCGTCGGTGTACATGAGGAGCCGGCTCCCGGGCCGGAGCTGGAGGGTCATCGCCTCGTACGGGGTCTCGGGAAGAACGCCCAGCGCCATACCCGTCGCCCCGAGGCGTGCCCTCGGCACGGTGCCGGGCCCACGGCCCCTTCGGGACGTTGGAGGCCTGCTGGTGCGGGCTGCGCACCACGCCGATCGGTCGCATCTCCACCCGATCAAGCGTGATGCGCCATTTGGGAGATATGCAACCCCCTCCAGGGTTTGAGGGACCAGCGGCGCTATGATGATGCTCGCAGTGTCTCCCCCGCTCACCCGCGCCGACATCGACTCGCTCGACCAGGGGGACGAGCTGGGCTTCCTGCGCGACGCATTCGTCCTGCCCGACGACGTGGTCTACCTCGACGGCAACTCCCTCGGAGCGCTCCCCATCCGGGCGGTCAAGCGCCTCGGGACGCTCGTCGAGGAGGAGTGGGGGCAGGGGCTGGTGCGCAGCTGGATCGACCTGCCCGAGCGCGTGGCCGCCGCCCTCGCACCGCTGCTGGGGGCTTCCCCGGACGAGGTCGCCGTCGGCGATTCCACCTCGGTCAACCTGTTCAAGCTCCTGTCCGGCGCCACCCGTCTCCGACCGGACCGCCCCTTCATCCTCTCGGAGAAGGGCAACTTCCCCACGGATCTCTACGTGGCCCAGGGAGTGGCAAGGACGCTCGGGGGACTGGATCTGCGTCTCGTGGAGCGAAGCGAGATCGCGGCGTCCCTCGACGACCGGGTGGCGGTGCTCCTCCTGACACACGTGGACTTCCGCACCGGGGAGACGCAGGACATCCCGGTTCTCACGGCAGCGGCCCACGAGGCCGGCGCTCTCGCGCTCTGGGACCTCTCGCACAGCGCCGGCGCCCTGCCCCTCGAGCTCGACGCGTGGGGCGTCGACCTGGCCGTGGGGAGCGGTTACAAGTACCTGAACGGCGGACCGGGGGCCCCGGCGTGCGCGTTCGTCGCGCGCCACCTGCACGATGCCATCGAGACGCCGCTTCAGGGCTGGATGGGGCACGCCGAGCCGGCGACCGGGTCGAGGTGGAGGTGCTCCCGCGTGCGGGCCACTTCGAGCGCGTCAATCCGAAAAGCACCGCCGGGCCCGGCGTGCGTGGCGCCGTGCGTGGCGCCGTGAAGGCGCTTCTCGCCGGGCCCACTCCCTGACGTGCCACAATCGGCCCCGGCCCGAAGGGCCTTCGCCCTCACGTTTCTTCAAGGAGACCGTCATGATCCGACGAACAGCCCTCCTCGCCCTCGGCGTTCTGCTCATCGCCTGGCCGGTGGCCGCCCAGCCCAGCCGGACCTACCCGTCCGCAAAGCACGGCGGCAACTACATGCACAACTTCTACTTTCCGCCCGCGCCGAGCTCGACGCCCTGGGCCCCGGACTGGAGCCCCGACGGCAAGTGGATTGCCGTGGCCATGAGCGGCTCGATCTGGAAGGTCGACCCGCAAACCGGCGTCTCGCACGAGCTGACCCACGGCGAGACGTACCACTCCTCCCCGGACTGGTCGCCCGACGGCAAGTGGATCATCTTTACGGCGGACGACGGGGGCCGGACGATCCAGCTCGAGATCCTCGACGTGGAGCGCGGCGAGACCTTTCGCCTCACAGATGACGAGTTCATCTACACGGACCCGGTCTTCTCTCCAGACGGGACACAGGTCGCCTACGTCTCGACCAAGCCCTCCGGGCACTTCAACGTCTACGTGCGATCCATCGCACACGGCCAATGGGCGAGCGAAGAGGTGGCGGCGAGTCGGGACAACACCTTCGGGCGCAACCGCCTCTACTTCGGCGAGTGGGACATGCATCTCACCCCGGCCTGGTTTCCTGATGGCAACGAGCTCCTGATCGTGTCCAATCGGGACGTGCCGCTCGGCTCCGGCAACGTGCTCCGGATTCCGGCCGGCCCGGACGGGATCGCGGAGGGTCGAACCGTCCTCCGAGAGCAGACGCTCTACCGCACGCGGCCGGATGTCTCGATCGACGGTAAGCGCTTCGTCTACTCCTCCACCAGCGGAGCGGCCGATCAGTTCTCCAACCTCTACGTCCAGCCCACCGTGGGGGGAGAGCCGTACAAGCTGACCTTCTTCGAGCACGACGCATTCCACCCGCGCTGGTCTCCCGACGGCGAGTGGATCGCCTACATCTCCAACGAGGGCGGTCTCCCCCGCCTGGCGCTCCTCGAGACCTACGGTGGCGAGCAGAGGACGGTCCGGATCACCAAGAGGCACTGGAAGCGGCCGACGGGCGTTCTCTCGGTGTCGACGCGGGAGTCCGGGACGGACGGGGTCACAGGCGCGCGCATGCACCTCACCGCGGCCGACGGCAAGTTCTACGCGCCGGCAGATTCCTACGCCCGGGTCAGTGCTGCCGGAGATCCGATCTTCCACACCGAGGGACGCTTCCGCGTCGAGCTTCCCGTGGGGACGACACGTCTTACCGCGGTCAAGGGGTTCGAGTTCTGGCCCACGACGGCGGAGGTCCGTATCGAGGCCGGCGAGATCGCCGAGCTCACCATGACTCTCGAGCGCATGGCCGACGTGGCGGCCGAGGGCTGGTACGACGGCTCCACCCACGTCCACATGAACTACGCGGGCAACCTCCACAACACACTCGAGAACCTGATGATGATGTCGACCGCCGAGGACCAGGACGTCGTCAACGAGCAGGTGGCCAACAAGGACAACCGGATTCTTGACCATCAGTTCTTCATCCAGGGCGGCGGGCCTCACCCGCTCTCCACGCCCGAGCGGCTCCTCGTCGTGGGCCAGGAGTACCGACCGCCGTTTTACGGTCACGTCTTCATGTTCGGCATGAAGGATCACTTGATCTCTCCCTACACGACGGGATACGAAGGCACGGCGATCGAGAGCCTGTACCCCAGCAACACCGACATGTTCCGCAAGGCCAGGGCCCAGGGCGCCACCGTCGGCTACGTGCACGCGTTCGCCGGCGACGACGACCCGCTCGAGGGCACTCTCGGCGTCGCCCGGGGTTTCATGGTCGACGCCGCCCTGGGGACCACGGACGCGGTGGAGTGGTCCGCGGCAGGCGAGGCCGGGTTCCCTCCGCTCTATTCCGTGTGGAACAACGGCCTGAAGGTCACCGCCGTGGGCGGGGAGGACTCGATCAGCAACCTTCACCGCAGCAAGCTCGTCGGGTCCGTGCGCACGTACGTCCACACGGGCGATCGCGGCCTGGACATGGATGCATGGTTCACGGGCCTCAGGGCCGGGCACGCCTTCGTCTCGACCGGGCCCCTGGTCGAGCTCACCGTGGACGGCTCCGGGCCGGGCGAGACGGTGGCGCTCGCGGGGCGTGGCACGGTCGAGGTCCGCGGCCGCGTGCGGTCGATCACGCCTCTTTCGAGCGTGAGGGTGCTCTTCAACGGCCGAGTCCTCGAGGAGATCCCGCTGGACGGGGACAGGAAGAGCGTCACCTTCACGAGGACCCTTGCGGTCGACGAGAGCGGGTGGTTTCACCTGCGCGCCGACGGCCATCCCGAGGAGCGATTCCCTCTCGATGCCCGTTACGCGCAGGCCTTCACGAACCCGGTCTGGGTCACAGTGGGCGGTCAGCCCGTCCGCAGCCGCGAGGCGGCCGAGTACTCGGTGCGCTGGATCGACAAGCTCCGGGGCATGGCCGAAGAGTGGCCGGGCTGGCGGTCGCAGAAGGAGCAGGACCACGTCTACGCTCAGTTCGCCGAGGCGCGGGCCGTCTACCGCAAGTTCGCCGAGGAGGCAGACGCAATCGCGAAGCAGTGAGCGCAATCAGGACTCGCCGGGCGCTCGACGTTCGCGGGGCAAGGGGTCAGCCAGAGACTGGTGGATTTTCAACCCCCTCTCATCTGGCGGCCACGATCTGCCGAGTGCGCCGCAGACTCTCCTGGAGGCTCGGTCCCAACGGGGCCAGCTCGGCAGCTTTCTCGAGGTAGAGCAGGGCCTTTTCGTGGTCCCCTTTCGAGCCATAGGTCTGGCCGAGGGTCTCCTCGACCAGCGGAAAGAAAATCTTCGAGCTGGCTCGCTCTTCGTAGCGGGGCGGCAGCTGGTCGACCGTGTCGAGGGCCAGCGCGAGGCCCTCTTCGGCGTCGATACCACCTGCGACCAGAGCTCTGGCCAGCAGGTTCCAGCTGTGGAACCCCGGCGAGTCCTCGACGGCCTGCCGAGCCAGCGTCTCGGCCTCGGCGGCTTGCCCCGCTTCGAGGAGGATCTCGTTGAGCGTGTAACGAGACCAGACGTCGGTGGGGGCGATCTCCAAGGCGGCTCGAGCGGCGGCCTCGGCCTTCTCGAGGTCCCCAGACAGCGTCTCTGCATAGGCAATCTCGTTGTAGATCAGGGCTGCCTCTTCCATGGTGAGGGCACGCTCGAGGTCTTTCCCTCGACACAGGCCATCGCGATGAACGCCTGCCCGTCGACCTCGTCGATCTCGTAGACCGTGCAGATGTTCGGATGGTCGAGAGCGGCCGCTGCTTTCGCCTCGCGCGTGAATCTGTCGACTGCCGTCGGCGTGGTTCGGATGTGCTGCGGCGGGAACTTCAAGGCGACGATGCGCTCGAGCTTCGTGTCCTCGGCCTTTTAGACGACGCCCATGCCACCCTGGCCGAGCTTCTCGAGGACGCGGTAGTGCGAGATGGTGGTGCCGATCACTGCCAGCCTGCCCCCTTCGACCCTCTGAGGGACTCAGTATAGGCAGCTCAGCGGATGGCGCCGCGTTCAAGCGCTTCAGCTTGCCCTCGGTGGCGTCCTGGGCCATCGTCGGGGGATGCCCCGGCGCCACATCGAGGTCGTGAACGCCCGTCAGAACAACTTGAAGGGTGTGAGCGTGAGCGTCCCGATCGGCGCCGTGACCGCGGTCACGGGGGTCGCGGGCGCCGGAAAATCCTCGCTCGCGTTCGACGTCCTGTACGCCGAGGGGCATCGGCGGTACGCCGAGACGTTCAGCCCCTACGCCCGGCAGTTTCTCGAGCGCCTCGACCGGCCCCGGGCCGAGAAGATCGACGGCGTGCTGCCGGCCGTCGCGGTGGACCGGACGGCGCCGGTGCGGACCTCCCGCTCTACGGTCGGAACGATGACCTCGGTGGCCGACTACATGCGAGCGCTCTACGCGCGCGCGGCCACGCTCCACTGCCGAAGCTGCCACGAGCCGGTGCGCCGCGACACGCCGTCGGCGATCTTCGACGCCCTCGTGGCCGCCGGCGAGGGCCGGGACGCGCTCGTCTGCTTTCCCCACCGGGTCGGGGCGAAGGTCAGCTCCAGTGTCGTGCGCGAGTCCTTCGAGAAAGCCGGCTTCCGGCGGGTCCTCGAAAACGGCGAGGCCGTGCGAGTCGAGGAGGCGCGGCTGCGCCCGGAGGCAGGACGGATCAGCGTCGTCCTCGACCGCATCAGGGTGGAGCGAGGTCGTCGTCAGCGGATCATCGACTCGCTGGAGGGTGCCCTCCGACACGGCGAAGGACACGTGGAGTTCCGCATCGAGGGAGAGGCCCGACCCCTCCGGTTCAGCGAGACGCTGCACTGCGCCCGCTGCGACATCGACTATGCCGACCCCTTTCCGGCGCTTTTCTCTTTCAACAACCCGGTCGGGGCCTGCGCCACCTGCAAGGGGTTCGGACGGACGATGGCGATCGATCCCCACCTCGTCATCCCGGATCCCGGAAAGACCATCGACCAGGGCTGCGTGAAACCGTTCCAGACGAACTTCTACAGCGACTGCCAGGACGACCTGGAGCGTTTCTTCCGTCGGGCAAAGCTCCCCACGGACGTGCCGTGGACGCGGCTGCCCAAACAGGTGAAGCAGCTCGTCTGGGAGGGCGAGCCCGGAGGCCGCAAGGACTGGCAACGGAAGTGGTACGGCATCGAGGGCTTCTTCGAGTGGCTGGAGTCGCGAACGTACCGGATGCACGTGCGCGTGTATCTCTCGCGCTTTCGCAGCTACGGGACGTGCGCCGATTGCAGTGGCGCGCGCCTCACCCCCGAGGCGCGGCTCTACCGCCTCGCGGGGCGGACGCTGCCCGAGGTGGAGGCGTTGCCGGTGAGCGAGGCCGAGCGCGTCTTTCAGGAGTGGTCGGTGCCGGCCAGGGATCCGGCGTCGCAGCAGCTGCTCCACGAGGTCCGGGGGCGCCTACGCTTCCTGGTCGACACGGGTCTCGAGTATCTGACCCTCGGACGCCAGTCGCGGACGCTCTCCGGCGGCGAGGCCCAGCGGGTGACGCTGGCCACCGCTCTCGGGGGCTCGCTCACGAGCACCCTCTACGTCCTCGACGAGCCGTCTGTCGGGCTGCATCCCCGTGACGCGGGGCGGCTCTCTGCGGTGCTCGAGCGGCTTGCCGATGCCGGCAACGCGGTGGTGGTCGTCGAGCACGACCCGGCCCTCATCGGCTCCGCCGACCACGTCATCGACCTCGGCCCCGGTCCGGGACGGGAGGGGGGCGAGGTCGTCTACCAGGGACCGGTGGCCGGGCTCGTGAAGGAGCCGCGGTCGAAGACGGGCGCGCACCTCGCGGGACGTCTCGAGACGCCTCGCCCGCCGAAGAGGCGCCGACCCCACCGCAAGCGGCGCCTCCGCATCCGCGGAGCGAAAGAGAACAACCTGAAGGACATCACCGTCGAGATCCCCCTGGGTCTGCTTGTCTGCGTGACGGGCGTCTCCGGCTCGGGCAAGTCGTCCCTCGTCGATCAGGTCCTCCATCGCAACATGCGGCGGCGCTTCGGCCTCGGCGAGTCCGAGCCGGGCGACTGCGACGGGATCGACGGGGCGTCGGGCGTCACGGGTGTCACGCTGGTCAACCAGGCACCCCTCGGGGCGAGCTCGCGGGTGAACGCTGCGACATATATGAAGGTGCTCGAGCCGCTGCGGAAGGCCTTCGCGGCAACGCCCGAAGCCCGGGCGCAGCAGCTCCAGCCCACTGCCTTCTCGTTCAACTCCGCAGCCGGAGCCTGTCCCGTGTGCGAAGGCGCGGGCTACGAGAAGGTCGAGATGCAGTTCCTGCCCGACGCCCTCGTGCGCTGCGCGGCCTGCGACGGGCGCCGGTTCCGCCACGAGGTGCTGGAGATCCGGTGCAAGGGGCTCTCGATCGCCGAGGTACTGGACCTCCCCGCGACGGAGGTGGCGCGTCTTTTTGCCGACGTCCGCGGCCTGCCCAGGGCCCTCCAGCCGCTCATCGACCTAGGCCTCGGCTACCTCTCCCTCTCGCAGCCCGCTCCCACCCTCTCGGGGGGCGAGGCCCAGCGGCTGAAACTCGCCCGGGCCTTGACGGAGGCCGGCGAGAGCCAGGGCCGTCTCTACCTGCTCGACGAACCCACCACCGGGCTCCACGCAGCGGACGTCGCGGTGCTCGTGGGCGCGCTCCACCGCCTCGTCGACGCCGGCCACTCCGTCGTCGTCGTGGAGCACGACATGGAGGTCGCCAAGGCAGCGGACTGGGTCCTGGACCTCGGACCCGAGGCCGGCGACGACGGAGGCCGCATCGTCGGCGAGGGGCCGCCCGAAAGGGTGGCGGCACTCGCCACCCCCACAGGCCGGGCGCTGGCCTCCGCTCTGAGGATGAAGCGGCGACGCACTCCCCTCTCGGCGAACGGGAAGACGATCGGCTCGGCGACTCGGTCCGTCCGCGCCCTCCGGGCCGCTCGCCGCTCCCGAGGCGCCGGGACGAGGAAGGCAAGGGATGTCATCCGCATCGTGGGGGCCCGGGAGAACAACCTCGACCGCGTCGATGTCGACATCCCCCGTGACCGTCTGGTGGCCATCACCGGGGTCTCGGGCTCCGGCAAGTCCACGCTGGCCTTCGACGTCCTCTTCGCCGAGGGACAACGACGCTTCCTCGACTGCCTGTCGACGTACGTGCGTCAGTTCATCCGCCCCCTGGCCCGTCCCGAGGTGGACCGCCTGGAGGGCGTCCCCCCCACGGTCGCCCTCGAGCAGAAGCTCTCCCGGGGCACGCCTCTTTCCACAGTGGGCACGACCTCCGAGGTGTATCACCACCTCCGGCTCCTCTGGGCGCGGCTGGGCGAGGTGCACTGCCCGAAGTGCGGTCTGCCGGGACAGGTGGTCGACACTGCGTCGCTGGCGGCCCGCGTGGCCGAGGACTTCCCGTCCGGCGCTCTCGACGTTCTCGCCCCGCTCGTGCGGCGACGCAAGGGCTTCCATCTCGACGTCATCGCCGCGGCGGCGAAGCGCGGCGTGGCAAGCGTCCGGATCGATGGCACGCGCTACGACGCGCAGAATCCTCCTCGTGTGGACCGCTTCCAGATTCACGACGTCGAGGCCGTGGTCGGGCGGGTTGCGGGTGGCCGCGGGCGTCCGGGGCGCCTCGAAGCGGTGATCGCGAAGGCGCTCGAGCTGAGTGGCGGCACTCTCCTGGCAGCAGGAAAACGCGGCGAGCGCTTCTACTCGACTCGACGCGCGTGCCCGAGCTGCGGATCGGGATTGCCCGCCCCGGACCCCCGCCTCTTCTCGTGGAGCCAGAAGTACGGCGCCTGTCCCGCGTGCGACGGCTTCGGCTCGCCGCGTCTCGACGACGACGAGAGCGGCCGACGGCGCTCCGAGCTCCCGTGCCGCTCGTGCGGCGGGACCCGGCTCCGTCCCGAGGCCCGCGCGGTGAAGATCGCGGGCCGCCACATCGGTGAGATCTCGGCCCTCACCGTGAAGGAGACTCGAGGCTGGCTGGGCACCCTCGAGGGGGTCCTTCCCCCGGAGGTGCGCGACCGCGTGTGGCCGGAGCTCACGTTGCGCCTGGAGCTCCTCGATCAGCTCGGGATCGGCTACCTCACGCTGGAGCGCGGGGCCGACACCCTCTCCACCGGGGAGGCCCAGCGCATTCGTATCGTGGCCGCCCTGGCCTCGAATCTGCGCGGCGTCTGCTACGTCCTCGACGAGCCGACGGTGGGCCTGCACCCGCGCGACGACGAGGCGCTGACGAAGGCGCTCCTGGGTCTGCGCGACCGGGGCAATACGGTCATCGTCGTGGAGCACGAGGACAGCGTCATCCGAGCCGCCGACCACATCATTGACCTCGGGCCCGGCGCCGGGCCGCACGGGGGACGGGTCGTGGCGACCGGATCCCCCAAGCAGATGGCGCGCAATCGCGCTTCGACCACCGGTCGATGGCTTCGGGGCCAGGGAGAGCACCCACCCTGGCCCCGGCGGAGCCTGAAGAAGGCCGCGGCGCTCCGCGTCGTCGGCGCGCGGCTGCACAACCTGCGCGACGTCACGGTCGACATCCCCCTCGAGCGCCTGACCGTCGTGACCGGAGTCTCCGGATCCGGCAAGTCCACCCTCGTGCGCGACGTCCTCTATCGCGCGGTGAAGGCACGACTGGCGGGCAAGCGACTGCCGCCGGTGCTCGACAAGCTGGAAGGCACTCGCGGGATCTCCCGGGCCCTGGAGGTCGACGAGTCCCCCATCGGTCGCACGCCCCGCTCGGTGCCGGCGACTTACGTCGGGATCATGGACATGATCCGGACGCTCTTCTCTGCCGTGCCCGACGCCCGCGCCCTCGGATACAGCCGGAGTCGCTTCTCCTTCAACGTCAAGGGCGGACGCTGCGAGCGCTGCGAGGGCCAGGGGCGGCTCCGGGTCACGATGTCGCTCCTCCCCGACGTCTACATCCCCTGCGAGAGCTGCCGCGGGCGCCGCTACAACGCCGACACCCAGGCCGTCCTCTTCAAGGAGAAGTCGGTGGCCGACGTCCTCCAGATGACGGTCGACGAGGCGAAGGAGCTCTTCTCCGCGATAGGGGTCATCCGGCGGCCACTGGAATTCCTGTCCGAGGTCGGCCTCGGGTATCTGGCGCTCGGCCAACCGTCGCCGACCCTCTCCGGCGGGGAGGCCCAGCGGATCAAGCTCGCGGCGGAGCTGACGTCGCCCGGCTTCGGCCCGTCGCTCTTTGTCCTCGACGAGCCCACGACCGGGCTGCACATGGCCGACGTGGCCAGGCTCGTGTCCTCTCTCCAGCGCCTCGTCGACCGCGGCGACACCGTGATCGTCATCGAGCACAACCTCGATCTCATCGCCGCCGCCGACTGCGTGATCGACCTCGGCCCCGAGGGCGGTGAGGCCGGGGGCCGCGTCGTTTCCCGGGGCACACCCGAGCAGGTCGCGCGATCGAAGCGGTCGCGGACGGCGCCCTACCTGCGGGCATTCCTGGCCCGGCGGCTTCCTCGGAAGCCTTCGAGGCCGATCGAACCGCCCGCGAGGTCGTGATCCTGAACCTTTTCGTCGCCCTGCAGGAGTGCGTCGTCAGCCGAGAGAGAAGGTGAGCCCATAGTCCCCGGGCGGCAGCAGGGCCAGGAGGAGGCGCGAAACCGAATCGCGGTCAGCCAACCAGCGCGAAGCCCTCTTCCTCAAAGTGCGGATCGAAGGCGAAGGCCCGCTTCAGGCCTCGTTGCCGCATCACGAGGAAGGACACGGCGTCGACCAGACTCAGGTGACGCTTCTTCCGGGCTAGGAGAAAATCGAGTCCGCTTTCGAATGTCGGTTCGTCGACCCAGGTGATCTCGGCGAGAGGCGCAAGGTCCGCGCGGAAGGCCCGAACCGCCGCCAGGCCGAGACGCCGCCCGAGGAGAGCGTAGGTCTCGACGAGGACGAGGGACGTCGTCACCAGGACCGCTCGCTCGGCGCCCAGCGCCTCGAAAGCCCGCCGCGCGCGGCGATGCGCCTCGTCCTTTGGGTTCATGAGGGCGAGGATGGCCGAGGTGTCGAGGAAGGCCGGAGTCAGTCGAAGGCCTCGTCGAGATAGTGGTCGTGACGCCTCGCCAGGTCTTTCGCGCCTCGTCGATCCGGGAAACGGCCCAGGATGCGGGCGGCGCGGTCGTAGAGGTCGGCACGGTTGGCCTTCTCCTCCTCGAACCCTCTGTCGACCAGGCGGCGGATCGTCTCCGCCAGCGACACGCCCTCCTCTCGCGCCCGGGCGCGCAGCTTGCGGGCCTGGGCCTCGGTGAGCTGAATCTGTGTGCGAATCATCAGCTTAGTGTAATCACATCATGCTGTGATGGCAATTCTCCTCGTCGCGGTGGAGCTCTCGCTTTCCACCTCCGACGAGACCGGAGGCTCCCGCAGCTTTGCCAGCTCGAGACGACGGGAACAGGCGGCTATACTCCGGGATAGTGCTTAGCCGGCTGGGTTCGGTCGTTCTCGCCGCGGTTCTGCTCGGCGTGCCTCGAGTGCTCGATGCCGGCGCGTTCGGGGCACAACCCTCGGTGTACTTGGCGGTGGCCACCATGGACCCGAAGCTCCGGGGCTTCGCGGCGGAGCCTCGGGTGGGCGATCGGGGCCAGCGCTCTCACGCTCGCCGCCTGGCCCGGTAAGGCCACGATGGTCGTCGAGCTCCTAGGCGTCTCCAGATCCGAGGCTCCAGGCGGCCGCGCGATGGAGGCCGCACGTTTCGTCCTTCACGACGGGCCAACCACGCGGCGCGTGATCCTGCACTACGCGCCGGGCCAGGGCGCGCGGGCCGCGCGTCGGCTGCTCGAGAGGCTGCCCCCCTCTGGGCCCGAGCTGCCTCTGGCCGATCACGAGGTCCAGTGGGAATGGACGTGACAACCGCAGTGGACCCGTAGGAGAAACCACTGGACGGTGGTACAAACGCGCGCGAGGATGGACGGATGAGATCGCTCACCTGGGAATGCAACCATAACGCTGCATGAGAACGCGGGCCAGCCGGCCCCTCGATCGTCGCTGGTCAACGTGCCGCGGCTGGTCTCGGCCTACTACACGCTGAGCCCCGACGTCTCGAAGCCCGCCCAGCAGGTGGCGTTCGGCACGTCCGGTCACCGGGGCTCGTCGTTCAAGGGCAGCTTCAACGAGGGCCACATCCTCGCCACGAGCCAGGCCATCTGCGAGCACCGGAGGGCCAGCGGCATCGACGGCCCTCTCTTCCTGGGCATGGACACGCACGCCCTCTCCGAGCCGGCCCTCGCCACCGCCCTCGAGGTGTTCGCGGCCAACGGCCTCGAGGTCATGATCCAGAAGGGGCGACGCTACACCCCGACGCCGGCCATCTCTCACGCCATCCTGGCCTGGAATCACAGGCGCAAGCGCGGCCGCGCCGATGGTGTCGTGGTCACGCCGTCGCACAACCCGCCTGGAGACGGCGGATTCAAGTACAACCCGCCCAACGGCGGACCCGCCGACGCCGCGCTCACCAGGGCCTTCGAGGCCCGGGCCAACGAGATCCTCGCGGACGGCCTCCAGGATGTGCGGCGCATGTCGTTCGCGAAGGCCCTGCGGGCCGGGAGCACTCACGAGCACGATTTCGTCGGGCCCTACGTCGACGACCTGGCCAGCGTCATCGACATGGAGGCGATTGCCGGCGCGGGCCTCAAGATCGGTGCCGACCCGCTGGGTGGTTCGTCGGTCGACTACTGGGTCCCGATCGCCGAGCGGTACGGGCTCTCCATCGAGGTGGTTAACCCGGACGTGGATCCGACGTTCTCGTTCATGACCCTCGACCACGACGGCAAGATCCGCATGGACTGCTCGTCGCGATACGCCATGGCCGGGCTCATCGGGATGAAGGACCGTTTCGACATCGCCTTCGGCAACGACGCCGACGCCGATCGCCACGGCATCGTCACCCGGAGTGCGGGGCTTCTGAACCCGAACCACTTCCTCTCGGTGGCCATCTCCTATCTGTTCCAGAACCGGCCGGGGTGGCGCGACGATGCCGCGGTGGGCAAGACCCTCGTCTCCAGCTCGATGATCGACCGCGTGGCCCAGAGCCTCGGCCGGCGCCTGGCCGAGGTGCCCGTCGGCTTCAAGTGGTTCGTCGATGGGCTGCTCGACGGGACATACGGCTTCGGCGGCGAGGAGAGTGCCGGGGCCTCATTCCTCCGGAAGGACGGGAGCGTCTGGACCACCGACAAGGACGGCATCCTCCTGGACCTCCTGGCCTGCGAGATCCTGGCGAAAGCAGGAAAAGACCCTGGGGAGATGTACAGCGAATTGGAGAAGCGGTTCGGGAGCCCGGTCTACCAGCGGATCGATGCCCCCGCCACCCGCGACCAGAAGGCCGCCCTGGCGAAGCTCTCCCCCGAGGCGGTGACCACGGACACGCTCGCCGGCGATCGGATCGTCGCCAAGCTCACCCGCGCGCCGGGGAACGACGCGCCTATCGGCGGCCTCAAGGTCGTGACCGAATACGGCTGGTTCGCGGCTCGCCCCTCGGGCACCGAGGACGTCTACAAGCTGTACACGGAGAGCTTCCGGGATCGCGCGCACCTCGAGCAGATTCAAGACGAGGCACGCAGCATCATCGCCGCCGCGCTCGGGCGGAGACCGCCGGCCCCCTGAGCGACGGACCTCTCCGCCACCCCCCGGGGTCCATAATAGATCCCTTGTAATCGGCACGACCATCGGGCGGTACCGCGTCCTCGAGCGGCTCGGAGTGGGCGGGATGGGTGAGGTGTATCTCGCCGAGGACGTCCGGCTGCACCGGACCGTAGCGCTCAAGACATTGCGGCTGCGGGAGGACGCGCAGACGGACGAGCAGGCTCACGCTCGGCTTCTGCGCGAAGCCAGAGCCGCCGCGGCCCTCACCCACCCGGGCATCGCCGTCATCTACGAGATCGACGAGGTCGAAGGGGAAAAGGGCCCGATCCGCTTCATCGCCATGGAGTACGTCGCCGGGGAAACCCTGGCGGACCACGCGCGGAGGTAACCACCGTCCGTGGAGAGAGCCCTCGACATGGTGGACGACCTGGCGAAAGCCCTGGGCGAGGCCCATGCCCGCGGCGTCGTGCACCGGGACATCAAACCCTCCAACGTCATGGTGACCGCCGACGGTCACCTCAAGATCCTGGACTTCGGTTTGGCCAAGCAGCACGTGTTCGGCACTCCGGACGGCTCGACGTGGAGCCGCGACGCTGCCCGGTCGGGGGGGGGCGCTGCTCGGGACGCTGGCGTACATGTCTCCGGAGCAGGCGCGGGGAAAGACAGTCGATCCACGGGCCGACGTGTACTCCCTGGGAGCGCTGCTCTACGAGCTCGTCGCCGGTGAAGCAGCTTTTGCCGGCGAGAACGCGGTACAGATCCTCGATGCGGTGCTGCATCGGCCCCCGCCATCCCTGCCCGCCGAAAACGACGACTCTCGTGCGCCCCAGGTCGAGACGCTGGTGAAGGAGATGCTCTCCAAGGAGCCGAGCCTTCGCCCGGCCTCGATGGCGGAGGTCCGCGAGAGAATCGCGGCGGGGCGCCGAGGCGCACCCGCCCTGCCTCGCGCCGAGTTGGCCCAGGCCCTGGCCGTCCTCGGGTTTGCCAACATCTCGGGCCGAGGCGAGGACGACTGGCTCGGTACGGGAATCGCGGAGACCGTGATGTCCGACCTGCGTGAGCTGCCGGGGCTGGCGGTCGTCACGCCGGCCCGAGTGCGCGAGGCGATGCGCCACGCGGGAGCCGAGGACGGCGAGGTCGACGAGACCCTGGCCGCTCGGATCGACCGAGGAGGCGCTCGCCTCCCTCGAGCACGCGGCTGCCGGGCGTCGGGCCCTGACGATCGCCCGGGCGCGGAACGAGCCCGAGCTCGAGCGACTGAGAGGCGAGCCCCGATTCGAGGCGCTGTTTCGAAATGCCGGGTGAACGCCGTTCGCGGCCGGACGGGCTCCGGCTACGTGACCCGATGTTGACCCTGTACCGCCCCTCGGCCGCAGCATCGACCGCGTTCTGAAGCGCAGCGGTCGCGTTCGCCGCCTCCACCGTCTCGCTGAGGAACGTCGTCAACCGGACCGGCGACGGGATCGCGGCCATCGGCTGGAAGTCCTCGATGGCCCAGGCGTTGCCCAGGATGCCAGTGTTGCACACGATGCCTTTCGGAGAGCAGCAGGCGAGCGAATCGAGGAGGGTTGTGGTGCCGATCAGCTCGAGCACCGCGTTCACGCCGCCGGGAAAGATCTGCCGAACAGGCTCGGCGACCTCGCCGGTGTCGATCACGACATGGTCGGCCCCGTTCTCAATCAGCGCCTCGCGCTTGGTCTCGTTCCGGGTGGTCGAGATGACGGTCAGCCCCAGGTCCTTGGCAATGGTTGCCGCCGCCATTCCGATCGACGACGTTCCGCCGCGAACGAGCAGCGTCTGCCCCTCCTTCACGCCCATCGCTTCCACCAGGGATCCCCAGGCGGATCAACACCGGAACCTCCAGCTACTCCATCTTCATGTACTACCTCCTGGCGACCAGGGTGCTTCCCGACTACGCCCCCGACCTGCTGATCATCACCGTGGACATGACGGACCTGGCCAACGACTGCGCCTACGAGGCGTACACGGTTTTCGACGGCCGCGGTCTGCCCGAGCGGATCGTCGGTGTGCCGGACCGGGCGGCTGAATACGTTCTCACCCCGTTCGGCATCGAGAAGAAGCCCCTCCGCTTGCGCATCAGCATCCTCCTGAACCGGCATAGCCGCTTGTTCTCCTTTCTGCAATTGGCTCGCCACGACGGTGACGGCAAACCTCGAGGAGAAGACGGCCTATTCCATGCGCGTCTTGTCCGCGGCCATCACGTTCTGGCGCGAGCGCGGCGTGCCCGTGGTGGTCACCGGCGTGCCGCACTACCTTCAGTACGAGGGAAGCTGGTCGACCCGCCCGCACGCGGTTCTGGCCCGGACCACGACCGAGGCGGGCAACCGCATCTGGGCCGAGGCGCAGCTCGCCTTCCTGCGGCGAGGCGACCTGTTGGGCAGGGCCGGCGCCCCCACGGTCTTCTAGCGCAGACGCAGGATCCGGAGCCCGCCGACCAGGACGACGATGCCGATGCCGGTCCCGATGACCAGGTCCGGCACGTTGGAGCCCGTCCACCCCACCAGGGCACCGGCGACGATCACGCCCGCGTTCGCGATCACGTCGTTCGCGGAGCAGATGAAGACCGCCATCATGTGGACACCGTAGTGGCGGTGTCGTGTGATCAGGAGGAGGCACGTGACGTTGGCGGCGAGGGCGAGAAGCGAGACCCCCATCATCGTCGGAGCCTCGGGGATGCTCCCGAACACCGCTCGTCGGAAGACCTCGCCGAGCACTCCGAGGGCAAGAACGATTTGGAGCCAGCCGGTGAGGTGCACGGCTCGACGCTTGAGGGCCGCGGCCCGCCCCACCGCGTAGAGAGCGACCCCGTAGACGGTGGCATCGGCGAGCATGTCCAGAGAATCGGCGATCAGGCCCGCCGACTCCGCCAGCCAGCCAGCCACGAGCTCGACCACGAACATGACGGCGTTGATTGCCAGAAGGATCCAGAGCGTGCGCGCTTCCGTCGAGTCCTGGGTGGCCTCCCCGACGGCGGGGGGCGGTGTCGACGTGGCCTCCTCCGTGTCGGAGAGGACCGCGCCGAGGGCGAGCGGGTCGAGCTTTCGGCTCACGAGGTGGGTCTCGCCTTCGTGCCAGACGCACAGCGTTCGCGCCGGCAGGTCGAACGAGAGCCCGCGGACCTCGTCCATCCCGTCCAGGGCCATCCGCACGAGCTGCTCCTCGGCCGCGCAGTCCATCTTCGGGATGCGGAAGGTGCTGCGGTTCACGCCGCTCAGACCCGGCGCGCGGCCAGGGCCGCGAGCACCTCGTCGCGCTTCGCGGCGGCGCGGTCCGCGAGGGACTCCGACTCGGCGCCAGCCTTTTTCCGATAGGCCTCGTCCTCGATCCCGGGGAGATTGATGGCGACGTTTCGCGAGGCGCCCCATATGCCCGTTTCGAGAGCCTTCGCGGCCACCTCGAGGTCGGAGCGCGAGGCGATGTTGCCGTGGGCGGCCATCTCCACCATGGCGTCCCAGGACCGGTCGCCGATGCGCATGACGTCGAGGGGCACCTGCACGGCGGCCCTCAGCCCCTCCTGCATGGCGCGGTCCCGGGCCGCCTTCTCTTCCCCGGTCTCCTTCGGCATGCCGAGGGCCTCCATGTAGCCGTCGAAGGCCCGGGTGTCGCGGTCGATCATGGGCAGGAGGCTCTTCATGGCCTGGTCCAGCGGGGGGATGAGGCGCCGCATCGTGGCGTCCTGGTCCTCGAACTTCCGCTTCCCGTACGTCATCCAGCCGACCATGGCGCCGAGGGCGGCTCCCACCGCGGCGATCAAGGCCGATGCCGAGCCTCCGCCCGGGGCAGACGTCCGGGCGGCCACGAGCTCGACGAACGACCGCACGCTCATGGTGGCGAGGGGCTCTTCGTCCTCCCGGGGGATCATGTACTCGATGATCCGCTTGTCGGGCACGAAGGACTGCACCGAGGACAGCCCAAGCCTCTCCACGACCAGGAGGATCTTCTGTCGCTCGTCGAGGAGGAAGAGGTTCTCCTTCTTCATGTAGTGCTCGGCAGCGAGGAGCATGGCGTCGAGGGGGATGAGGCCAACGAGCTCGGAGCCGGCCACGGCGAGCTTGAGCTCCCGGGCCTTCTCCGCGCAGGCCTCGAATGCCACGTGGGGTGGGGTCGTCTTGAAGTCCTCGAGGTTGATCGACACCTGCGCCAGGTCGTATTCGTCCACGAACCACCCGATGGCGCGCACGGCCTCGAGGCGCCCCGGCTGGTCGGGGCCGCGTCCCTGCTCACGTACGTCGAGAGCGATGCGGTGCGCCTGCTCTTTTGTGCCCAGGATGTTGACGTTGTAGGCGATGAGGAAATCCCGTGCTCCAGTGCAGGTTGCGCCCCACTGCGGCACGAGCTCCCCGGGGCCGAAATCGGGCGCCCACTCCGAGGTTCCGATCCTCTCACCGAGAGCCTCGTACTCCCCGGCCCGGATCTGGCGCAGCGATCGGCGGTGGTCGGCCTTTGCGGCGTGGCCGTAGAGGTAGACGGGCACCCGGAGCTCCGCCGCCACGCGCTCGCCAAAGGCGTTCGCCAGGCCCACGCAGTCGTCCATGGTCACACCGGAGACAGGCACGAAGGGACACACGTCCATGGCCCCGACCCGCGGGTGCTCGCCCGTCTGCGTCCGCATGTCGATTCGCTCTCGAGCCACCCGCGCGGCGGCTAGCGCACCCTCCACGACGGCTTCGGGCGAGCCGACGAAGGTGTAGACGGTACGGTTCGTCGAGCGTCCCGGGGCGACATCGAGGAGCGTGCACCCCTCGGTGACACGGACGGCGGCCGCAATCGCCTCGATCACGGCCGGATCACGCCCCTCCGAGAAGTTGGGGACACACTCGACCAGCTTGCGCATTGAGGTCACCTCGAGGACCGGCCGCCGTCTTGCCGTCTCAGGCTAGGGCTGCCCCGGGCACCGGTCAAGCCTCGCGGGCCGAGGGCAGGCGTTCGGCTGGCTCGAGCCGACGCTGCCCGACCCGTCATCCGACGTATTCGGCCTCGTATTCGCCCCGGACCGAGTTGGCCAGCCAGAGCCGCTGGCCCCGGCGCAGCTCGGAGACCGGCACGACCTCCTCGCGAGCGCGGCCGTCAGCCAGCAGCGCCGCCCGCTCGACGCCTGCCAGAAGGCCCGAGGAGACCGGTGGGGTCAGTCGGTGACCGCCCCTTTCGACCACCACGTTGGCGATGCCGGACTCGGTGAGCTCCCCCCGGCTGTTCCACAGGAGCACGTCGTCGCAGTCCGGCCGTGAAGCCCGGGCCGCGTCGTAGATCTCTCTTCGGGTCGTCTTGTGGTGGAGCCAGACGCTCCGCGGATCCACCGGGTCCACGGCGAGGCCCACTCGGACAGGACCTCCCGGGAGCGGCCGCAGGGGCGTGTCTTCCACAGCCACGCTCCCGTCCGCGTGGACCAGCACTCGGACGCGGCGAGGAGATTCGATGCTGGACGCCAGCGCGTGGAGCTCGCCCTCGAGGCGCGCTTCGTCGAGGGGCACGCCGAAGTAGAGTGCCGAGCTCCGAAGACGAGCGAGGTGCCCGTCGAGCCGCCGATAGCCGCTCCCCGGGACGAGCGCCAGGGTCTCGAGAAGCGCAAAGGGCCGTTCTTCCAGGATGCGGGCCTTGAGCAGGCACTCGGCATACTCCTCCCGCGCCACGGAGTCGGCGACGATGCCGCTGCCGATGCCGTAGGTCACGGTGCCGCGTCTGCGGTCCGCCACCGCCGTGCGGATGGCCACGTTGAAGCAGGCCTTCCGATCGGGTGACGCCCACCCTACCGTTCCGGTGTAAACGCCCCGCGGAGCGGACTCCGTGGCCGCGATGATCTCCATCGTCCGCTTCTTGGGCGCGCCGGTGATCGAGGCGCACGGGAAGAGAGCACCGAGGATCTCGCCGAGCGACGCCCGGCTCCGGGCGGTGACCGTGGACGTCATCTGCAGGAGCGTCGGGTAGCGCTCGATGTCGAAGAGCGAGGGCACCGCGACGCTGCCGATCTCCGCCACCCGGCCGAGATCGTTGCGCAGCATGTCGACGATCATCAGGTTCTCGGCCCGATCCTTCTCCGATGAGCGGAGCTCCTCCACCCGATCCGCGTCAGCGGCCAGGGTCACTCCGCGGGGCGCCGTGCCCTTCATCGGCCGCGTGGTGAGAGTCTCCCCCTCGAGGCGGAAGAAGAGCTCCGGTGACGCGGAGGCCACGGCGAATCGACCGAGGTCGACGAAGGCCGCGTGAGGGGGCCGCTGGGTGGCGACGAGGCGGGAGAAGAGGAGGAACGGATCCTCTTCGAGAGGAGCCCTCAGCGGGAACGTGAAGTTGACCTGGTACGTGTCGCCAGCGCCGATGTGCTCGTGGAGACGGACCAGCGCTCTGCCGTGGGCGTCCGCGCCGAGCTCGGGTTGCCACCGAGCGGGATCGGGCGACACGGCATCCGACGTCTCGAGAACATCCGCTGATACCACCGCTGGCTCTCCGAAGACACCGAGCCACAGGAGTGGGATCCCGTCGGGATCGGGCGGACGCGTTGTCAGCCCGAACGCGCCCGCGGCTTCAAAGGCGAGCAGGCCCGCGATCCACGCCCCCGCCGCCAGCACAGCGTCCGCCCGTTGAAGGGCCGCCTGGACCTCGGCGGTCGTCCGAGCCTCGAGCACGTCCCGGGGGCAGTCGAAGCGAAGCAGCCGCGGGCCATCCTGCGCCAGGATCCACGGGGCGGACGGGCGGGCGCCGGCGTCGGTCACTCGTCCAGTGGCCAGAGGGACGACTCGGTGCGGGCCTGTCCGAGGAACTCCTCGATCCTGGCCACCACTTCGGGATGCTCGCCCGCCACGTCGGTCTTCTCCGAGACGTCTGCCTCCAGGTCGTAGAGCTCCAGCGGTTGATCGGCTCCGTGTCGCACGGCCTTCCACCGGCCCATCCGGACGGCCTGCTCGAAGCCGCGTTCGTGGAACTCCCAGTAGAGAGGCGGGTGCTCTCCGGGCATCTCCCCGGTCTCGAGGGCCTCTCGCACGGAGATGCCATCGAGGCGGGCGGGAGCCACGGCACCGCCGAGGTCGGCCAGGGTGGGCAGGACGTCCCAGTGCGCCCAGACCGCGTCGCTCGTGCGTCCGGCTGGAACACGCCCCGGCGCCCGCACGATCATCGGCACGCGGATGCCCCCCTCGTAGAGATCGCGCTTGATGCCGCGGAGGGGCCTGGCGCTTGGGAAGAAGAAGGGATCGTGTCCCCCTTCCTTGTGCGGACCATTGTCGCTGGTAAAGAACACGATGGTCTCGTCGTCGATGCCGAGCTCGCTCAGGAGATCGAGGAGGCGCCCAACGTCACGATCGATGCGAGTCACCATCCCGGCGTACGCGGCCCGGGGCTCCGGCTGTGAGCGATAGCCGCTCCACTTTCGCGGGTCGGCCCGGGGCCAGTTCGCATCGGCCTCCTCGTTCACGTACGGCGTCTCCTCGAAGCGGCCGCGATACTCGGCCACCGAGTCGTCCGGGACACGGAGCTCGGCGTGGGGGCTCGTGTACGCGAGGTAGAGCAAGAAAGGCGCCCCCTGGCTCCGGCGGATGAACGCAAGCGCCTCGTCGGTGAAGAGGTCGTTGACGAAGTCCTCACGGGAGATTCGCGTCTTCTCCCCGTTCTTCCAGAGGTGGCCCGCATACTGCCGGTGGGCGTAGACGTGGTGAAGGATGCCAAAGGAGAAATCGAATCCCTGGCGGTCCGGGCGGCCGGCGGTGTCCTCGACACCCAGTCCCCACTTCCCCACGACCCCGGTGGTGTAGCCCGCCTCCTTGAGGACCTCGGCAACGGTCACGTCCTCGGGCCGGATCGGAAACTCGCCGTTTCCCCGGATCCACGCGTGGCCGGTGTGCTGCCCGGTCATGAGCGTCGCCCGGGACGGGGCGCAGACCGTGCTGCCGGCGTAGTACTGAGTGAAGCGCGTTCCCTCGGCGGCCATGCGGTCCAGCCGCGGCGTCGCGATCTGCGTCTGACCGTAGCTCCCCAGATCAGCCCAGCCCAGATCATCGGCCATGACGTAGACGAGGTTCGGGGGCCGCGGCGTGCCCTCTTCGGAGTCGGAGACGTCGAGGGTGCACGCCACGCCGATGGACAGCAGTCCCAGCGCAGACGGGAGCAAGACGCCATGTCGCCGCAGGGCATGCATCGTCACCTCCGGGGTGGCCAAGCGAGAGCGTCATGATAACCGCCCCGGCTCCCCCGTTGACCCCGGGCGCCCCGGGCGAATAGTGTGCGGCGGTGAGCCGACCCGGGACTCGGAGAGGAGGGGCCATGAAGCGACGACAGTGGCTGGTCGGAGCCGGTGCTGCTGCAGGCGCCGGGCTGGGCCGGGCCGACAGGCTCGACGCCCAGGCGAAGGGTACGGAGTATTACGAGCTGCGCACCTATCACATTCGGATCGGCGAGCAGAAGACCGCGCTGGACGCGTTCCTCCGCGAGGCCGCGGTGCCCGCCTGGAACCGGCAGGGGATCCGGCCCGTGGGGGTCTTCGAGACGACGGGGGGCCCGGAGATGCCGAAGGTCCACGTGCTGCTGACCCACCCGGACTGTCCGTCCCTTGCCGCATCCGCAGAGCGGCTCGACGCCGATGCCGAGTTCCAGAAGGCCGCTGCGGCGGAGCTCAACCGACCGGCCACGGCTCCCGGCTACATCCGCTTCGAGAGCACTCTCCTCCACGCGTTCCCCAACGTCCCCCGTATCGAGGTCCCTGACACGGACGCGCCGCGCATCTTCGAGCTGCGGACCTACGAGAGCCACAGCGAGCAGGCCCACGCCCGGAAGGTGGAGATGTTCACGACCATGGGTGAGCTCGAGATCTTCCGGCGCGCAGGCCTGACCCCGGTCTTCTTCGGGCGGGCGCTCGTCGGCCGTCGCCTCCCCAACTTCGTGTACATGCTGACGTTTGCGGACCAGGCGGCCAAACAGAAGGCCTGGCGCACGTTCGTGGCCGACCCGGCGTGGGAGAAGCTGAAGAACACGCCCGGCTATTCCGACCGCGAGATCCTGTCGAACCTCACGAGCCTGACGCTCCGACCCACGTCCTTCTCCCAGGTCTGACGGCCGCGCGGCCGGGGCTCGCGGTCAGTTCTCTTCGGGCGCGATCAAGGGAACCGGGAAGGGCGCCGGGGCGGCGAGGTCCGGCCGACGCAGGTTGTTCTTGCGTCCCTTGTCGGGCGAGAGAGGAATCGACATCCCGTCGGTCTCCTCGAGGATCTCGAACAGGCGGTGGTTCATGTCGACGGCGATCTGCCGGTGCTCGGGGCTGGCGATCAGGTTGCGGGTCTCGTGGGGGTCTTCGCGCAGATCGTAGAGCTCGTCGAGATCCCAGATGCCGTGATAGCGAATGTACTTGTAGCGATCCCCGCGCAGCGCGTGCACGGTGGGCGTCTGGGGGAAGTTGTGCTCCCAGAAATACTCGTAGAGGAGCTCGGTGCGCCACGGCGCCTCGTCGTCCCGAAGGAGCGGCAGCATGCTCCGCCCATCCAGGTCGCTCGGGGGGCGAAGAGCCGCCGCGTCCAACATCGTCGCGGCAACGTCGATGTTGGCGACGACCGCGTCGACGACCGTGCCCCCTGGTACCCCCGGGGCCCGCATGAGCATGGGGATGCGCATCGACTCCTCGTAGGCCTGCCGCTTGTCGATGAGGCCGTGCTCCCCGAAGGCGAAGCCGTTGTCGCCCATGTAGAGCACGACGGTGTTCTCGAGCCAGCCCCGGCTGCGCAGGAGCTCCACGACCCGGCCCACGCTGTCGTCGACACCGAGGAGCGCCTCGAGGTAGTCGCGGTAGTACTCCCAGACGTCGAGGCGGCTGTGGTACGGAAAGTCGACACCGTGCCAGCTGTTGCGCTGGTCCTGGGTCCACCGGGGCAGGTTCTGGTCGGGCGTGGGCAGCAGCATCGTCGGAGGAGGCGTGATCTCCTGGTCTTTGTAGCGACCGGCGTGGCGCTCCGCAGGAAAGAAGCGGGCGTGCACCGCCTTGTGGGAGAGGTACAGGAAGAAGGGTGCCTCGTCCGAGCGATCCTCCAGCCAGTCGACGGCGTAGTCGGTGAGCTCGTCGGTGATGTAGCCCTTCTGGGGCATCCTCTCTCCGTCGACGTTCAGCCCGTTCGGGGACGGAAGGTACGAGCCCTGACCTCGAAAGCTCACCCAGCGATCGAAGCCGGGCTTGGGATCGTCCCCTTCGTGCCCCATGTGCCACTTCCCGACGAAGGCGGTGTCGTAGCCCGCCTGTTGCAGGTACTGGGGGAAGTACACCGTGCCCGGAGGAACCGCGTGGCTGTTGTCCACGACCCGATGGCGGTGGGCGTAGAGCCCGGTGAGGATCGAGGCCCGGGACGGCGAGCAGAGCGAGGTGGTGACGAAGGCGTTCTTGAAGTGGACGCCTTCCCGGGCCAGAGTGTCGAGGTGAGGGGTCTCGAGGAAGGGGTGCATGAAGCCCAGGGCGTCGTAGCGGTGATCGTCGGTGAGGATGAGGATCAGGTTCATGGGCTTGCGGCCCGGCACCTGCTCGAGAGGAGGCGGATCGACGGAGGCGAGGGCAGGCGCCGAGACGGCGAGGAGCAGCAGGAGCGCCTGCGGAGCTGCGCAGAGCCAGCGACCCGACAATCGATGCATGCGTGCCTCCCTCTCGATCACGGAGCGTCCAACGGGGAGATGCTTCGTCGCTCGTTCGAACGCGGAGCTCCTCAGCATGACGGGCGTCGTTCGGCGTCTCACACGATCGCGGGAACGGCCACGCGCGCCTTCTTCTCCATGGCCTCGTGGGCGGCGAGGCAGGCCCGGGCGGAGCCGGCGGCCAGCTCCGGACCGCACGCCAGAGGGACACCGGTGCGGATTGAGGCGCAGAAGCCGGAGATCTCGAGCTGGTAGGCGTTGACCCGCCGTTGAAGCGTCTGGCCGGCGGGCATCATTCCCCCGGCCGCCTCGGTGGCGCGGCTCTCCGAGGCCGCACCCAGCGGGCTGCCGTCTCGTGGTGAGATCTCGATGCCGGTGGCCTTGCGCTCGCTCTCGTCGAACAGGTACGCCTCGCTCTCTCCGCGCAGGACGAGAGTCCCCTCGGTCCCGAAGAAGGCCTCGTAGTACCCGCCAAAGGCATTCGACTGGATTGAGGACAGGAGAGCCGTCCGACCCTCCGGGTACTCGAAGGTGGCGTAGATGTGGTCGGGCACCTCGCGTCCGTCCTTGTAGCGGAAGACGCCGCCGTGACCGACGACCGCGTCCGGGACGGCCCCGAAGAACCAGTTGGCGATGGCCACCTGGTGACTTGCCAGCTCCGCGAGAAGCCCGAGGGAGTAGTCCCAGTAGAGGCGCCAGTTGATCATGCGTTCGAGATCGGGGTAGCCCCACTCCGAAGGATCGTAGCCCGGTGCCGGCGACTCGACGGGCCGACGCCAGCTCCCGTTGCGGTGCCAGTGCAGCCGCGAGTAGTAGACCTCGCCCAGCAGCCCCGGCTCGATGATCCCTTCGTAGGCGGCCTTGAAGACCGGGTTGTAGTGTCTCTGGTGACCGATCTCCAGCAGGCGCCCTGTGCGCCGGGCCGCTTCGAGCATGAGGCGGAGCCCTTCGACGTTCCGGGCCATCATCTTCTCGCACAAGACGTGGAGCCCGGCATCCAGCCCTGCCACGGACATCTCGGCATGGAGAAAGAGAGGCGCCGCGACGATGAGGGCCTCGAGATCCTCCTTGTCGATCATCTCCATCCAGTCCACGTAGTGCCGGGCCAGGGGCTTCCCCGCCCGCTCCAGGGCCTCGTCGGCTTTTTGGAGCTGAGCGGGGTTGATGTCGCACAGCGCCACCACCTGGCCGTATCGGGCATCGGTCTGCTCCAGGAGGACGCGGCCCTGCCCGCCCAGGCCCACGTAGCCCAGTCGCACGGGCCCGCCGAGCACAGGTCCTTTCATGATCGCGGCTGCGCCGAGGGCCGCCACCGCCGGCGTCCCGGCCAGGGCGCGCAGGAAGTTGCGGCGGCCCAGCTCCTGCTGCTCGGGGGTGAGGTTCATTAAGCGGCCTCCGTTGCGGGTTCGGCGGGCGGGGCGGCCTCGGCAGCCTTTTTCTGGCGACGATGCGCCAGGAGAAGATCGAGGCCCGCGATCCGGCCCGTGCGGAAGGCGAGCAGGACGAGGATCGCCGCCGCCTCCACGAGGTTCTTGTTCACGAAGAGGTAGTTCCCTTCCGCTCCCGACACGGCGACGCCGTGGGAGGGGATGTGGGCGACATAGAAGAGGGCGAGCAGGACCAGAGCGCCGAGGGCGCCGGTCTGGGTGAACAGACCCAGCAGGAGGGATAGCCCGATCAGCAGGAGGGCGACGGCAATGAGAACGTCGAGTACCGGCATCCAGCTCGAGTGGCCCAGCCCGCGGAGAGACTCCTGGAGGGGCCCGGTGGCGCTCTGGAGATAGCCCGCAGCCGACCACCGCTCGAGGGGCCACCCCCCGCGGCTCCAGGACGGCCACCACAGCTTCACGAAGCCCTCCCAGGCGAAGTGCCAGCCCACTAGGGTGCGGAGCAGGATCAGCATGGTCTGTTGGAGACCGCCCGGTAGCGCTCGGCTCATGACGCGCTCGACGCTACACTCCCTGCCGCAGGGGGGTCAACCCGACAAACGGCTCGCGCACGCCGACGCCGGTCGCGACGCCCCCGGCAAGGCCGGAGTATATTGTGGCGGCCACATCAAAGAAGGAATGAGGAGGAGCTCCATGTCCCGGATGACCACACGGCTTCGCACGGCCGCTCTCGTCGTACTCTCCGGCGCCGTGCTCGCCGCATGCGCGCCAGCGCTCCCCCCCGGCGACGAGCCGATCGTGCTGTCGCTGTTCGACGGCGAGAGCCTCGAAGGCTGGGTCCAGCGGGGAGGCGAGGCCCTTTACAGCGTCGAGGACGGAACGATCGTCGGGCGGACGGTGCTCGACACCCCGAACAGCTTCCTCTGCACCGAGCGGGACTACGACAACTTCCTCCTGGAATTCGAGGTCACGGTCGATCCCGCCCTCAACTCCGGTGTGCAGATCCGCAGCCACTCGACTCCGGACTACAAGGACGGCCGCGTCCACGGCTACCAGGTCGAGATCGACCCTACGGACCGAGGCTACAGCGGCGGGATCTACGACGAGGCCAGGCGGGGCTGGCTGGACAATCCCGAGGGCAACGAGGAGGCGCTGAACGCTTTCACGGCCGGCGAATGGAATCGCTACGAGATCGAGGCCGTGGGAGAGAGCATCCGGACGTGGGTCAACGGAGTGGCCGTGGCCGACCTCGTGGATGCGATGGATCAGTCGGGCTTCATCGGGCTGCAGGTGCATGCGGCAAAGGAAGAGGGGCTCGAGGTGCGCTGGCGCAACATCAAGCTCCAGGAGCTCTCCGGGGTCCTGACCGGGCGGCACCCGAACACGCTGACGGAGGAAGAGCGGGCGGACGGGTGGACGCTCCTCTGGGACGGAAACACCTCCTGGGGATGGCGGGGCGCCAGGAGCGAGGACTTTCCGGAAGAAGGCTGGGAGATCCAGGACGGTGTCCTGAGTGTCCTCGAATCGGGGGGCGACGAGTCGAGAGCCGGCGGCGACATCGTCACCGTCGACCTCTACTCCAACTTCGAGCTGAGTCTCGAGTTCCAGATCACGACTGCCGCCAACAGCGGCATCAAGTACTTCGTCGACACCGATCTGCTCAAGGAAGAGGGCTCGGCGATCGGCCTGGAGTTCCAGATCCTCGACGACGAGGGCCACCCCGACGCCAAGCAGGGGATCAACGGCAACCGCACGATGGCCTCTCTCTACGACCTCATCCCGGCGGCCGAGGACAAGGAGGTCGCGCCGGTGGGCGAATGGAACGCGGCGCGGATCGTGTCCGACGGGAGCCACGTCGAGCATTGGCTCAACGGAAACAAGGTCCTCGAGTACGAGAGGGGCAGCGCGGAGTTCCGCGAGCTGGTGGCGGGCAGCAAGTACAAGATCTGGAAGGATTTCGGAGAGCGCCCGGAAGGACCCATCCTGCTGCAGGACCACGGCAACAAAGTGTCCTTCCGCAACATCAAGATCCGCCAGCTCGACCCGAGCTGAAAATGTGCAGGGGGGGCGTGACAAAACGCCCCTGAACGGAGAGTATTAAGACGTGGCGAACACTCGACCCTCAGTCAACAAGCGACGCAAAGAGGCCAGCCGGAGAGAGAAGAAGGCGGCCAAGGCCGAAAAGCGCGCGCAGCGCACGGCCGACAAGTCTTCAAAGGGCACGGCCCTGTCGGGCGGCGAAGACCCGGACATCGCGGGCATCGTGCCCGGACCGCAGCCACTCCCATGGGCCGAATTCGCGGACATCGAGCCGTTGGAAGACGAGGAGCAGGACGAAGAGCAGGGCGACGGTGAGTCGAAGGGCGCGGAGAGGGGCGCGGAGAAGGTCTCCTCTTCCTGAGCCGGCTCTGCCTGCCCGTGAGCCTCTCTCACCGTTCAGCTTTCGGGGTGAGGTGCGCGCGGAGCCGCGGGCGAAGGAGTCTCCCGAGCGGTATCGGGAGATCCTTCGTCGGGTAGTGGGAGATCCTTCGTCGCTCGCCCAAACGCTGAGCTCCTCAGGATGACGGGCGTCGGGCAACGGCGGCGCCCGTCAACTCCACCCAGCGCTCGCGGTAGCGGCGCAACCAGGCGGCGCCCTTGGCGGCCGGCACCGGCTGGTGGAACTCGCACAGGGTGAAGCGATCGTAGCCGGATCCCTCGAGAAGCGAGAAGAGCTCCCCGTATGGATAGTCGCTCCAGAGGTCGGTGATGTGACAGGAGCGGATGAAGGGCTGGAGCAGCCCGAAGGCCTCGCCGACAGAGCCGTCCGCTACGTCGGAGTCGTTGGAGTTCCAGGTGATCCCCACCGCCGGGTGACCACAGGCGTCCATGATCCGCCGCATGATCGCCGGCTCCTTCGTGGCCTTGCCGTGGACCTCGACCCAGATCTCCACTCCGTGCTCCTGGGCAAACGCCCCGCACTCGGTGAGGGACCGGCCGATCTGCTCGATTGTCTTCTCCACCGGCACGTCCGTCGGCAGCCCGTTCGGGCGCACCTTGATGCCGCGGGCGCCGAGATCCCGGGCCAGTCGGACGAAGTCGCGGCACTCGTCGATGTTCTTGCGGACGACGGTGGGATCGGGAGAGTGGAACTCGCAGGCCGTGCCGAGGCTCACTTGCTTCATGCCTGCGTCCAAGCACTTCCTCCGGACCTCGGCCCGCTCCGTCGCGCTCAGGGCCGGCTCCACTCCGTGGGCGTGGGTGCTTCGGAACTCGATGCCCGAGAAGCCGGCTTCCGGGAGGAGGCGGAGGATCGTGTGGATGTCCCAGGCCTTCGCCACGTTGTACGTGACCAGACCGAGGTGAAAGCGGCCGGGGTCGGTGTCCTCGACTCTCGCCAGCGCCCGGGCCGCCAGGCTGCGGCCGCCCAGCGCCAGGGCGGCGGCCGAAGCCACCCCCGTCCGGATCAGATCGCGACGCGTCGGGCTGTGTGACATGTCGACCTCCGGGCCTCCCTCTCAGGAGCGCATGCCGGGATCCTATCACCGGCGGGACCATGCTCTTTCCACCGCTGGAGAGCTTGCATCGGATGTGAGACGATCCCGCCCGGAAAGGCGGAGCTCCTGTGAATGAAGAGCTGCTGGCGCGGGCCGCGCGGATTCGGGTGCTCCTGCTCGACGTCGACGGCGTGCTGACCGACGGAACCTACTTTCATGTGCCCGACGGGAACGGGGGCCTCTTCGAGACGAAGGTCTTCGACTCGCAGGATGGCATCGCGCTCCACTGGCTGCGCGAAGCCGGGATCGCCGGCGGTGTCATCACGGGGCGAAACTCCCCCGTGGTCGCGGAGCGGGCCCGCTCCGCCGGGTTCGTCCATGTCTACCAAGGGCACGTGGAGAAGGTCCCGATCCTGGAGGAGATCCTGGAGAAGGCGGGGGTGTCGTCCGAGCAGGTGGCCTACGTGGGCGACGACTACACCGACGTGGTGATCATGCACCGTGTGGGCCTGGGCGTGGCCACCGCCAACGCCAGGCCGGAGGTGAAGGCAGAGGCCCATCACGTGACGACAGCGGCGGGAGGCCATGGCGCGGTCCGCGAGGTCGTGGAGTTGCTTCTGAGGGCCCAGGGACGATGGGACGCGATCCTCAGCCACTACGAGATCGGACAAGGTGCGTGACGTGCGCGTGAGAGTGTTTCCGACGAAGGCAGACATGGGAGCCGTGGCGGCGGCCGACGCGGCGGCGGCCATCCGCGACGCGGCGGCGGCCACCGGTCGGGCACGTTGCATCTTCGCCACCGGCGCCTCGCAGCTGGAGTTCGTGGACGCGCTGGTGGCGACCGCGGACATACCGTGGAGCGCGATCGAGTTCTTCCACCTCGACGAGTACGTCGGGCTGGAGGCCTCCCACCCTGCCAGCTTCAGACGGTACCTGCGCGAGCGCGTGTTGGATCGGGTCGCCGTGGCCGAGGCGCACCTGCTCGACGGAGAGGCCGACACGAGCCGCGTCTGCGCGGAGACGGGGGAGGCGATCGCCGCGGCCCCGGTGGACGTAGCGTTTGTCGGGATCGGCGAGAACGGCCATCTCGCCTTCAACGACCCCCCCGCCGACTTCGACACGGAGGTGCCTTTCCTCGTCGTGGAGCTCGACGAGGCCTGCCGCCGGCAGCAGGTCGGCGAAGGATGGTTCCCGAGCTTGGAAGAGGTGCCGTCACAGGCCATCAGCATGTCGATCCGACAAATCCTGAAGGCCCGTCGCATCCAGTGCGTCGTTCCTGACGCGCGCAAGGCCGAGGCCGTCGCCCGATGCCTCGAGGGGTCGGTCAGCAACATGGCCCCGGCCTCGATCCTGCAGGACCACCCCGACGTGACGATCTACCTCGACGAGCCCGCAGCAGCCGGGCTGAGCGGTCGCGTGCCGGTGGAAAGAACCTGAGCGGGGATCCTCCCATGCGACTCGAGACTGCCGCCTTCTTCGACCTTCAGCTCAACGGATTTGCGGGAGTCGACTTCAACGACCCCGCCGTGACACCCGAGGCCGTGTCGCGCGCCCTCGACGACGTGCGCAAGACCGGCGTGACCCGGTGCCTGCCCACGGTCATCACGTCCTCGTTCGAGGACTTTGCTCCGTGCGCCAGGGCCGTCCTGGCCAGCGGTCATCCGGCAGTCGTCGGGTTTCACATGGAGGGGCCGTACATCTCGCCCGAAGACGGCTTCCGCGGCGCTCATCCCCGCGGCGCGGTGCGGGACGCCTCGGTCGACGACTTCACCCGACGACAAGATGCCGCCGACGGCCGGATCCGCCTCGTCACTCTGGCCCCGGAGGTCCCGGGGGCCCTGCCCCTGATCGAGCACCTCGTCGATCTCGGCGTCAAGGTGGCGATCGGGCACTCGAACGCCTCCCCCGAGGAGATCACCGACGCCGCATCGGCAGGAGCCACCATGTCCACCCACCTGGGAAACGGGTGCGCCCAGGTCCTCCCGCGCCACCCGAACATCCTCTGGTCGCAGCTCGGCGAGGACCGTCTTGTCGCCGGCTTCATCGCCGACGGAATCCACGTCCCCCCGGGCATGCTCAAGACGATGATCCGGGCCAAGACGAAGGAGCGCTCCATCCTGGTGACCGACGCGGTGGTGTGCGCCGGTTGCCCCCCGGGTGAGTACCGTCTCGGCACGCTGGACGTGACGCTCAGCCCCGAGGGGCGGGTGTGGTCTGCGACATCGGGAACGCTGGCGGGATCGGCCCTGCTGATGAACGACGCCGTGGCGAACGCCGCGCGTTTCACCGACCTCACCCTCGGAGAGGCCCTGGCGCTGGCGTCCACGCGGCCGGCCGCCTACCTGGACGAGGTCCCCCTCGGCACCCTCGAGATCGATTGGGACCCGGAGGCGGGCACTCTCCGCGTCGAAGCGGTCCGGGATGGAGCGACATGAGCCGCGCGGACACGGGAACCCGGCCCGTCATCATCGGCGTCGCCGGAGGATCGGGGTCGGGCAAGACCACGGTGGTCCGAGAGATCGTGAGCAGGCTGGGACCCGACGACGTCGCCCTGATCCAGCACGACTCCTACTACCGGGACCGGAGCGAGCTCTCCCCCACCGGGCGGGCGAAGGTCAACTACGACCACCCCGACTCCCTCGAGACGTCGCTCCTGGTGAAGGACGTCCGATCGCTCCGGGACGGGCACACCGTGAACGTTCCGGTGTACGACTTCTCGACCCACACGCGTACGGCGAAGGTCGTGCCGCTCGTGCCCCGCAAGGTGGTGATCGTCGAGGGCATCCTCGTCCTGGCGAACCCGGACCTCCGAGCGCAGATGGCCATGCGGGTCTTCGTGGACACGGACCCGGACATTCGGATGATCCGCAGGCTGCGGCGCGACATGAAAGAGCGGGGTCGGACCCTCGACTCCGTGGTGACCCAGTACCTGGAGTCGGTCCGTCCGATGCACCTCGAGTTCGTCGAGCCGAGCAAGAGGCACGCCCACATCATCATCCCGGAAGGCGGCGAGAACTTCGTCGCCGTCGAGATGCTGGTGGCGCGGATCCACGACATGGCCCGCGGCGTCTGAGCGGCCCGCACACCGCCCAGGCGGCGCGGTGATGACGACGCTGCGGGAGGTGATCCAGGCCCACGGCATCCCCCAATCGCTGTACACGGACTGGGCGAGCTGGGCCTTTGAGACCCGGGGAACTGGGGGGAAAGTGAACAAGACCCACCTGACCCAGGTCGGTGAGGCGCTCGATCGGCTGGGGATCGAGCACATCCCCTCCTATTCACCTCAGGCTCGGGGTCGCTCTGAGCGGATGAATCGTACGCTGCAGGATCGGCTCGTTAACGAGCTGCGGGCGGGGGGGGGGGGGGGGGGGGGGGACCGCCCCCCCCCCCCCCCCCCCCCCCCCCCCCCCCCCCCCCCCCCCCCCCCCCCCCCCCCCCCCCCCCCCCCACGACGCCCGAGGCGGCCAATGCCTATCTGCTGAAGCACTACCTTCCCACTCACAACGAGGCGTTCGCCCGCGAACCTGCGGACAAGGCGAGCCCCTTTGTGGAGTTCGGCAAGACCGACTTGGATGAGATCTTCTTCGAGCAGGTCGTTCGCAAGGTCGGCAAGGACAACACCGTTAGCGTCGAAGAACTGTACTTCCAGATCGGCAAGCAGGTGGGACGGCGAACCTGTGTTGGGCTGGCTGTCCACATTCGACGCCACCTCGACGGCCGCTACACCATTCGCCGAGGAGCTCAGGTGTTCGACGTCTACGAGGCGGATGGACGGCCGTGTCGGCTCGAGGCCAAGACCTCGACGCACGAGGATGCCCCAGGAGCGACGCAACGGGGTCGGGACGACTCCAGGGTCGTGGCCGCTATCAGCACTTACAGGGATTCGGGCCGCCGAGCCCGGCCGCGAGTGCCCGCCTCCACTCGCCTACGGCTCCCTCCAGCGAGAACTCGTCGATCCCGAACGGCTACGAAGGCCTAGCGAAAGCGGACCGATCACTTGTCAAAACAGCCCGGACATTTCACTTGTCAACAACACGCGCCTGGGGCAGTGGGTGTGGAAGGACTTCGAGCCCTTTCTTACCGTGCCCAACGGCGTCGTTCTCACCTCCTACGGCGGGGGCTCGGGAGGCGTCACCACGGAACAGCTCCAGGCGTACATCGACGACGTGGCTTCCGAAAGAGTCCCCGTGGCAGTGGACCGGACGTTCTCCCTCGACGAGATCGTCGAGGCTCATCGGTACATGGAAGCGAACAAGGCACGAGGCAAGCTGGTCGTGCTTCCAGGATAGAACACTCGCGGTTTTTCCACCCGCAATCGGACCTCCTGGGGCAACGGACCGACATAGACTCTCCTCACGTCGCCCGGATGCCGCGCGGCTGAGCCACCGGCTCTCCCCCACCGGTCGGCGTCACAGGTCATCTCTCCCAGGGAGTCGTTATGTTGAGCATGAGAAACGTCCCGGACGAGGACCTCCTCCGTCAGCTGTCCCAGCTCGTGAAGCAGTCCCGCGGTGTCGAGGCCGATGTCGTCGCCCACATCGGCGAGGTGGAGCTGAGACGGCTGTACGCCGCAGAGGCCTGCTCGTCGATGTTCGAATACTGCCGCGGGGTCCTGGGTCTCAGGGAGAACGAAGCCTACCTGCGCATCACCGTGGCCCGGGCCGCCCGGGAGAACCCGGTTCTGCTGACGATGCTCCGCGACGGCCGGCTTCACCTGAGCGGGATCGCTCGTCTGGCGCCGCATCTGACCCGCCAGAACTCGGAGACGGTTCTGAAACGGGCGTCGGGCATGTCGTATCGAGAGATCAGGGAGCTCGTCTGCGAGCTGGAGCCGAAGCCCGACGTCGCACCAACGATCCGGAGGCTCGCCGGACGTTCCTCGCCGACGAGCGTGGCTTCGCTGCAACTCGGTGCGCACCGAGTTGAGTCGGGTCGCCTCAACCTTGCATCGGAGCCAGCTGCAACAGCCCGCCCTGCAGTCGTGGAGCCCCTGTCCCCGGGCCGCTACAGAGTCCGCTTCACCGCCAGCGCCGAGCTTCGCGAGAAGCTCACGCGCCTGCAAGCGCTCATGCGCTCTTCGGTGCCGGGCGGCGATCTGGAGCGGATCATCGACATCGCCATCACCGAGAAGCTCGAACGGGTGGAGGCGAAGCGCTTCGCGAAGACCAGGGCGCCCCGAAAGGACCTCACCGAGACCGAGACCGCTCCCACGTCACGCCACATCCCGGCCGCGGTGAGGCGGGTCGTCCACGACCGCGACGGCGGCCGCTGCGCCTACGGGACAAACGCGGGCGCCGCTGCGCCAAGCGCCACGACCTCGAGTTCCATCACAAACAGCCTTTCGCCCGCGGCGGCGACCACAGCCCGTCCAACGTGACGCTCATGTGCCGGGCCCACAACACCCTCCTGGCCGAGCAGGACTACGGCGAGGACGTCATGGCGCGGTTCCGAGCCTCTGCGAGCCGGGCCTCTGTGCCGGTGGATGTCTACGGGGCTCGTATTGCCGTGCAGCCCCGGTGGCACTCGCCGGGGTAGCGTCTGAAGGCCCGGGGTACTGGCGAGCTGATCAGGCGTTGTACGTCGTCGAGGACACTCGGCCGCCACGGCCCGTCCAGTTGGTGTGGAAGAACTCGCCGCGGGGCTTGTCGACCCGCTCGTACGTGTGAGCTCCGAAGTAGTCGCGCTGGGCCTGGAGCATGTTCGCGGGCAGGCGAGCCAGACGATACCCGTCGTAGAACGCCAGCGCCGAGGACATGGCCGGCAGCGGCACTCCCATCTGGACGGCCCGGGCCACCACACGGCGCCAGGCGGCCTGGCTGCGGTCGATGGCCTTCTTGAAGAAGTCGTCGACCAGGAGATTCTCGAGGTCGGAGTTCTTGGCGAAGGCGTCGCGGATGTCCACGAGGAATCGACTGCGGATGATGCAGCCGCCGCTCCACATGGTGGCGATCCCGCCGTAGTTGAGGTGCCAGCCGTGCTCCTTTGCCGCTTCCCGCATGAGCATGTAGCCCTGGGCGTAGGACACGATCTTCGACGCGTACATCGCCTGGCGGATGTCCTCGACGAAGGCCTTCCGATCATCGCTTCCAGTCGGGTCCGGCCCACGGAGAACCTCCGCGGCGGCCACTCGCTCGTCCTTGGCCGAAGACAGGGTGCGGGCGAACACGGCCTCGGCGACGAGGGTCATGGGCACGCCCATGTCGGCCGCGGAGACGACCGTCCACTTCCCGGTTCCCTTCTGGCCCGCGGTGTCGAGGATCAGGTCGAGAACGTAGTGGCCCTCCTCGTCCTTCGTGCCCAGGATGTCCCGGGTGATCTCGATGAGATATGAGTCCAGCTCGCCCTCGTTCCACTCGGTGAAGGCCTGGTGCATCTCCTCGTTGGACATGCCCAGCCCGACCTTCATCAGGTGGTACGACTCGGAGATGAGCTGCATGTCCCCGTACTCGATGCCGTTGTGGACCATCTTCACGTAGTGACCCGCCCCGTCCTCGCCCACCCAGTCGCAGCACGGCTCGCCCCCGGGAGCCCGGGCGGCGATTTTCTGGAACATCTCCTTGACGTGGGGCCACGCGTCGGGCGAGCCGCCGGGCATGATGGACGGGCCGTGGCGCGCCCCCTCTTCCCCGCCCGAGACCCCGGTGCCGACGTAGAGGAGACCCTTCGACTCCACCGTCGCGGTGCGTCGGATGGTGTCGGGGAAATGGGAGTTTCCACCGTCGATGATGATGTCGCCCTTCTCGAGGAGCGGCAGCAGGGACTCGATGAGCGAGTCCACCGCCGGTCCCGCCTTCACGAGCATGAACACCCGCCTCGGCGTCTTGAGATGCGACACGAGCTCCTGGAGGGATTGTGTGCCGATGACCTTCGTGCCCCTGGCCTCCTGGGCCAGGAAGTCGTCCACCTTCGAGGTCGTACGGTTGAAGACGGCCACGGTGTACCCGTGGTCGTTCATGTTCAGGACCAGGTTCTGGCCCATGACCGCAAGACCGATGAGACCGATGTCCGCTGTGGCATTCGTGCTCGACATTCCAGACTCTCCTTGTGCCATTCATCAAACCCCGTGTGACGGGCTGACGCAAATCCGCCCGTGGGCCCTGAGCGCACCGCCCTGGCGGCGCCGGCGGCTGGTCGTCGCGGACGCCGACGAGAACGAGGCCGATCAGGGCAGCAAAAGGAAAGGCCCTTGGCGTACGGCCAGTCAGATGTCCTCTTGCGCCAAGAACCGGATGACGCCAGCGAAGGGCGTGCGAACATTGGCGCCGCATGGCATCGCCGAGGCTACGGGCACGACGTCCGGACGGGTGCTCGGGCGGTTTGGTGGCTGCTCGCAGTCCTCCTCATCGCCCTGACATGGCCCGACGCTGCGGAGGCCTACCGGCCGTTCGACGGCACCGACGCGGCCGTCGTGGACAAGGGGGTGCTCGAGATCGAGCTCGGTCCGGTGGGCTACCTGCGCGAGGCTTCTGCGGAGTTCGTGATTGCGCCTGCGATCGTGCTGAACTGGGGCTTGTCCGCGCGCTGGGAGGTCGTCCTGCAAGGAGCCAACGTTCTTGCGGCAGACGACGTGCCGGGCCGGTCGAGCCACGCCCTCGAGGATACGGGGCTCTTCCTCAAGGGGGTGCTGCGGAAGGGAAGCCTTCAGGGTGCGAGCGGGCCGAGCATCGCGACCGAGGTCGGGGTACTTCTGCCCACGGTCAGCGGCGAGCCCGGGACGGGACTCGCGGCGCTCCTCATCGTTTCGCAGAGCTGGGACGCGCTGACGGTCCACTTGAACGGAGCGATCGCACGGACCCGGTCGAAGAGGCAGGGGCTCTTCGGCGGGATCATCCTCGAGGGCGTGCCCCTGTCCCTTCGGGAGGGCGAGGTGTTGTCCCTCCTGGGCCCATCCGGCTCCGGCAAGACCAGCGTCCTGCGGATCGTTCTGGGCTTCGTCCCGCCGAGCCGGGGCAGCGTGCGTGTGGCGGGCCGGATCGTGAGCACCGACGGCCGCATCCTGACGCCGCCCGAGGAGCGCGGCCTGGCGGTGGTGTTCCAGGACCTGGCGCTGTGGCCCCACCTCAACCGTGTCCGGCCAGCTCGCCTTCGTACTGGAATCCAGGGGAGTCCCCCGCCCGGAGCGAACCGTCCGTATCGAAACGATGCTGAAGCGCGTCGGCCTGGCGGGCAAGGAGCGAAGCTACCCTGGCGAGCTGTCCGGCGGCGAGAAGCAGCGCGTTGCCATCGCACGTGCCCTCGTTCTCGAGCCCCGGGCGGTTCTCCTGGACGAACCGCTGTCGAACGTGGACGTCAACCTGAAGAGGGAGCTGCTGAGGCTCTTCCGGGAGCTGCTGCGGGAGCGCGGTACCACGGCCCTCTACGTCACCCATGACCTGCGCGAGGCCGCGGCGTTGAGCGATCGTATCGGCGTCATGGAGGGAGGGCGGATCGTGCAGGACGGAACCCTGGACGAGCTTCGGGCTCGCCCGGCCAACGACTTCGTCCGGGCGCTGTTCGACGACCTCAGCTGGATTGGAGAAGACCGAGCCCCGGAGGACTCCGGGAAACGATAGGAGGTCCGCATGAGACTCGGGCGAGCTTTGTTGGTGGCAGTCCTCGGGTTGGGGGCGGCCCACGGGTACGGGCAGCCCATCGCGTTCGACGACCAGAAGGCCGGCGAGGGGCCGGCGGGATGGACCTGTGCCCTCACGGGACAGGGGAAGCCGGGTACGTGGACGGTGGACCGGGATGAGACGGCCCCGAGCGCGGCTCAGGTCCTGGCTCAGACCGATGCCGACACCACGAGCTACCGTTTCCCCCACTGCGTCCTCGACTCCGTGACGGCCCGGGACGTGGATCTTCGTGTGATGTTCAAGCCCATTTCGGGAAGATGAGGATCAGGCGGCGGGGCTCGTCTGGCGGTACCGGGACAAGGACAACTACTACGTCGTCCGCGCGAATGCCCTCGAGAGCAACGTGGTCATGTACAAGCTCGAAAACGGCAAGCGCTCGGACCTCGATCCCGTCGGCGCCGGCCCACGAGCCTACGGGAAGAAGGCGAGAGTCCCCTCGGGCGCCTGGAGCGAGCTCCGGGTGGTCGTGCGGGGCAGCCTCTCCTCGATGTCCCTCAACGGCGAGAAGCTCTTCGACGTCGAGGACACGACCTTCACCGAAGGGGGCAAGGTCGGCATCTGGACCAAGGCGGACTCGGTCACACACTTCGACGACTTCGCGGTGGCGACGAAGGTCGGATCCGTTTTGGGCGAGGACGACGCGTACGTCTGGGAGTCCCGCCACACATCGACCGCGCCGAAGATCGACGGCAGCATCAATCCGGTGTGGCAGACAGCAAAGCCCCTGCTCGTCACGGTCCGCGAAGCGTTCGGCGGGCACAATCCGGTGACGGTCGATCTGCGGGCGCTCCACGCGGACGTCGCCTTTTACGTCCTCGCCAGGTGGCCGGACGCGACGAAGAGCGACATGCGCGATCCGTACGTCTGGAGCTCGGCAACGAGAACCTATGAACGACCCTCCCGCCCGGACGACCAGTTCGCCCTGGAGTTTCCCATGAGCGGGGAGTTCGACATCAACATGCTCACGACGGAGCACGAGTACGAAGCCGACGTCTGGCATTGGAAGGCGGGTCGCGGAAACCCCGTCGGCTGGGTTGACGACAAGCGTTACATCATCAGTCAAAAGCCGGTGTCGAAGGCGGGCCTCTACCAGCTCGGAGGGCATGGCACCGTCTATGTCGCGCGCCTGATGGACGGCGGCACGGCGGCGTACCAGGTGATCGAACCGCCGAAGAGTCAAGGCACGGACGTCGTCGATTCCTTTCGCCACGGACAGCCTTCCGGCAGCCTGGCTGATGTTCGCGGCAAGGGCACTCACGACGGAGAAGCCTGGACGCTCGAGGTGTCCCGTCGGTTCGACGCCGGCCACGACGACGACGCCGTGATCGACCCGTCGAAGGAGATGGTGTGCGCCATCGCGGTCCTGAACGACGAGCTCTACTGGCGGCACTCCGTCTCGCCCAGGATCCGCCTTCGATTCCGGTAGGACGGCAGGAGCCTGGCGCGAGGTCCCGTCCCACGTCTCGGACCCTTGACCGGCCAGACCATCGCCCACCACCGCATCCTGGAGGAGCTCGTCGGGGGCCTCCAGGAGTCGTCGTGACGGTGCGGCGGCGTCAGGCCCGAAAAAGAAGAGGCCTGTTGATTTCAGTGTGCTAGAGTCTTGGTGCAATCCCCCCTGCTCAGGAGGTCTCACGGTGAAACTCCAGGACCCGATCGAGTTCGTCGTCAAGAAGAAGGGCAGGGAGGTGTACTCCATCGCCTCCACGGCCACCGTCTACGAGGCGTTGGTCTTGATGGCCAACAAGCGGGTCGGCGCGCTGGTCGTCATGGATGGGTCGGAGCTCGCCGGGATCTTCTCCGAACGGGACTACGCTCGCAAGGTGATCCTCGCGGGAGGCTCGTCCAAGGAGATGAAGGTCAGCGAGATCATGTCCCATCCGGTGATCACCGTACAGCTGAGCAGCACGGTCGACGAGTGCATGCAGCACATGACGGACAGACGCTGCCGTCACCTTCCGGTGATGGACGAGGAGAAGGTCATCGGGGTCGTGTCGATCGGCGACCTCGTCAACTGGATCATCTCGAAGCAAGACCAGACGATCCACGACCTCGAGGCCTACATCTCGGGCGACTATCCCGCTTGATGTCGTTCGCCACCGCTCAGGTCGCCTTCTATTACATGGCGGTCGCCAGCGTCGCGAGCGCGCTGCTGGCGGTGACCCGCAGAAACCCCGTCCACAGCATGCTCTGGGTGCTGGCGCTCTTCCTGCACGTGGCCGGTATCTTCCTGCTCTTGAACGCAGAGTTCCTGGCCGCGGTGCAGGTCATCGTCTATGCAGGCGCGATCCTGATCTTCTACCTCTTCGTGGTCATGCTGCTGGACCTGCCCGGTGAGGAGGCTAGGCCGCGGTTCGGCGTGCACTGGCCGTTCGCCGCTCTGGCGGGGCTCTCCTTCCTTGCATTGGCATGGCTCGCCAGAGTCGACCAGGCGCTCCCGCCCGGAGCGGGGTCCGCGTCGGCGGAGACGCTGGGGAGCGTGTCGGGCCTGGGCAACGCTCTGTTCGGTCCGTTCGCTTTGCCCTTCGAGATTGCCTCGCTCGTCCTCCTGGCTGCCATCATCGGCGCCGTCGTCCTGGCCCGGCAGAGAGGTGCGAAGGCGTGATCGTGCCCGTGGAAGTGGTTCTGGGGCTCTCCGCGATCCTCTTCGGGATCGGAGTGTTCGGGTTCCTCGCGCGGCGCAACATCATCCTGATGTTCGTATCGATCGAGGTGATGCTCAACGCCGTCAACCTCAGCCTGGTCGGGTTCAGTCGGCACCTGGTCGACCCGCGCGGCCAGGTCCTCGCCCTTTTCGTGATCGCGGTGGCGGCCGCAGAAGCGGGGATCGGGCTGGGGCTCGTGATCGCTCTGAACCGGAATAAACCCAGAGCAGGGATCGGGGACCTGACCGGACTCAGGTGGTGACGTGGTCGATCGTGCCCCCGCTTGCCGTGCTCGCTCCGGCGGTGGGCGCGATCCTCATCGCCTGCACGGGCCAGCGTCGCGCCAACCTGCGAGAGCTCTGGTCCGTCGCGGCAGGCGTTGTGATGTTCGCGCTGGTGGCCGCGATGATCCCCGAAGTCCTTGCCGATCGCGCGCCGGAGTGCACGCTTTTCCGAATCCTGCCCGGGATCGAGTTGGCCTTTCGGGTGGACGCCTTTGGCCTGCTTTTCGCCGGGGGAGCGTCGCTCCTGTGGATCTTGACCTCATTCTACTCGATCGGGTACATGCGCACTCTCGAGGAGCACGCACAGACCCGCTACTTCTCCTGCTTCGCGCTGGCGCTCTCCGCGACCATCGGCGTGGCGTTCGCAGCCAACCTCTTCACCTTGTTCTTGTTCTACGAAGCGTTGACGCTTGTCACCTACCCGTTGGTGGGCCACAAGGAGACGGCCGAGGCGAGGGCGGGCGCCCGCAAGTACATCATCTATCTCCTGGGTGCGGCCAAGGTCCTTCTGCTGGCAGCCATCATCCTGACGTACGAGCTGGCGGGAACCCTGGACTTCAAGGCGGGCGGGATCCTGCCGGACGCGATGGTCGCCGAGCAGCCGGCGCTGGTCCTGGTGGTGTTCGTCCTCTTCCTGTTCGGGTTCGCCAAGAACGCGGTCATGCCGCTGCACAGCTGGCTTCCGGCTGCCATGGTTGCGCCCACGCCGGTGAGCGCGCTGCTGCACGCGGTGGCGGTGGTCAAGACCGGCGTCTTCTCCACGCTGCGCGTCTTCCTCTTCATCTTCGGTGTGGGCGCGATGCGCGAGGTCGGCGCGGACGATCTCGCGCTGGTCGCCGCCGCGGTGACGATCCTCGTCGGCTCGCTCCTCGCGCTCGGTCAGGACAACCTCAAGGCGCGGTTGGCGTTCTCCACGGTGAGCCAGCTCTCCTACATCATCCTCGGCGCGGCGCTTCTCAACTCCAACGGAGTGCTGGGCGGAACCGCGCACATCACGTTCCACGCGGTCTCGAAGATCACGCTCTTCCTGTGCGCTGGCTCGATCTACGTGTCGACCCGCAAGACGAAGGTCAGCCAGCTGTCCGGACTGGCCAGGCGCATGCCGTGGACCATGGCCGCGTTCGCGCTGGCCTCCCTCAGCGTGATTGGCATCCCTCCAACCAGCGGCTTCGTCTCCAAGTGGTACCTGGCGCTCGGCACGGTGGACGCCGGAAGGTACGTCCTGCTCGGCGTGCTCCTCGTCAGCTCGCTCCTCAACGCAGCCTACCTCGGCCCGATCGTCTACAAGGCGTACTTCGAGAAAGGGCCGCCGCCCAATGGGAACGCTGAGCACACGGGTGAGGTCCGCGAGGTGCCGTGGATGGTCGCGCCGCTCGCGATCACCGCCGCCCTGAGCCTGCTCCTGGGGCTCTTCCCCGGCCCCGTACTGGAGCTGGCCAGGAGGGTGATGCCTTGAGCCTCCTCGCGAGACAGTTGGAGGATCCCGTCCGCCTCGCGCGGATCAAGCGCTGGTCCATCGTCGGCCTGATCCTCGCCGCCGTGGCCGAGATCGTCCTGCCGCTGGTCTTTCACGGCGGTCACCACTACTTCTCGTTCGAGAGCTTCCCGGCCTGGGGCTCGCTCTACGGGTTGATCTCGTGCGTGGCGATCATCGTCGTGTCCAAGCTCCTCGGGAAGCTGTGGCTCATGCGTCGGGAGGACTACTATGACGCTTGAGTGGTTGCATCCCGGGCTGGTGCTCATCGTGGGCGCCTGGCTCCTGCCGCTCCTCCGGGGCCGGCTCAAGCGAGCCGCCATGCTGGGCCTGCCCGCCGCGGCGTTGATCCTGTGCATCCTCTCCGAGCCCGGAACCCACGGTGTGGTGAGCTTCCTCGGGCAGGACGTCGTGTTCGGCCGGGTCGACAGCCTGAGCCTGATCTTCTCCTACGTCTTCTCGGGCCTGGCCCTTCTGGGGATGGTCTTCGCGCTCCACGTCGACGACGACTTCCAACACGTCTCCGCCCTGACCTACGCCGGTGGCGCCCTGGGGGTGACGTTCGCCGGGGACTTCCTCTCGCTCTACGTGTTCTGGGAGCTCATGGCGATCGCGTCTGTTCTTCTGGTGTGGCTCGGCGGACAGCGGTCCTCCGTTCCGGCCGGGTTCCGCTACCTCCTAGTGCACGTCTTCGGCGGACTGCTCCTCCTTGCCGGAATCGTGCTGTATTGGTCCGAGAGCGGGTCGCTCGCGTTCGGGGACATGGGAGACTTCGCCGGCAGCGTCTCGTGGTGGCTGATCCTCGCCGCCTTCCTGCTGAACGCGGCCGTACCGCCGCTTGGTGCGTGGTTACCCGACGCCTACCCCGAGGCGTCGGTGACGGGCGCCGTCTTCATGACCGCCTTCACGACGAAGTCGGCGGTGTACGTCCTGATCCGCGGCTTTCCCGCAACGGAGCTCCTGATCTGGATCGGGGCGGCCATGGCGATCTACGGCGTGGTCTACGCCGTGCTGGAGAACGACGCCCGAAGGCTGCTCGCGTACCACATCATCAGCCAGGTCGGCTACATGGTGTGCGGCGTTGGAATCGGGACCGAGCTCGCCCTGAACGGCGCCACCGCACACGCCTTCGCGCACATCCTCTACAAGGCGCTGCTCTTCATGGGAGCCGGCGCCGTGCTGGAGGTGACCGGGCGGCGAAAGCTGAGCGAGATGGGCGGACTCTACAAGACCATGCCCATCACCCTCGGGCTGTACATGGTCGGCGCCTTCGCCATCTCCGCCGTGCCGCTCTTCAGCGGCTTCGTGAGCAAGTCCATGGTGGTCTCGGCCGCGGGTGAGGCGCAGCGGGCTTCCGTCTTTCTCATGCTCACGCTGGCCTCGGCGGGGACCTTCCTGCACACGGGTCTCAAGCTCCCCTACTACATGTTCTTCGGAAAGGACACCAGGGACACGAGCCTGCAGGGTCGGGAGCCGCCAGGGAACATGCTCGTCGCCATGGGCCTGGCCGCGACCCTGTGCCTCGCGATCGGGGTCTTCCCCGGACTCCTGTACGAGCGCCTCCCGCACGTCGTGGACTACGTCCCGTACACGCTGGCGCACGTGACGAGCACGCTGGGGATGCTGGCCTTCACGGCGCTGGGCTTCTTCCTGCTGCTGAAGCACCTGGATCCCGTGCTCACGATCAGCCTGGACACCGACTGGTTCTACCGGCGGAGCTCGGCCGGCTTCGCGAAGGTGATGAGGGGGCCCCTCACGCGTCTCGAGTACGGTTTCGTCGGAGAGATCTACCAGCTCGTGATCCGAGGGCCCGTCCTCGGCGTGGCCGAGCTCCTGCGCAGGGTCGACACCGGAGTCGTCGACTTCGTCGCCGTCGGCATCGGACGCTCGACCCAGGCGTCGAGTCGGGTCCTGCGGACCCTGGTCAGCGGCCATTCGCAGCATTACGCGCTGATGATGGCGGCTGGAATCCTCGCACTCCTGGTGCTGGCGGTGCTCCTCTCATGAGCGCCTTTCCGATCCTCTCGATCACGACGTTTCTGCCCCTCGTGGGTGCGGCCCTGATCCTGCTCGTCGGCGGCGAGCGCCGAGCGCGCTGGATCGCCCTGATCACGACCCTGGCGACGCTGGCCGTCTCGGCCCCGCTCTACTGGACGTTCGACAAGGGCTCCAGCGCGCTGCAATTCGTCGAGTCGGCAAAGTGGATCCCCGGGTGGAACATCGCCTACAGCATGGGCGTGGACGGCATCAGCCTCCCGTTCATCTTCCTCGCCGCGCTTCTGAGCGTGCTCTGCATCGGCGTTTCGTGGACGGCCGTCCAGACGAGAGTTCGAGAGTTCTATGCGGCGCTCCTCGTCGCGGAGACAGCGATGATCGGGCTGTTCGCCGCCTCCAACCTCTTCCTCTTCTTCGTCTTCTGGGAGCTCATGGTCGTGCCCGTCTTCCTGCTCATCGGAGTCTGGGGGGGGCCGGGCCGCGTCTACGCCGCCATCAAGTTCCTGCTCTTCACGCTGGCCGGAAGTGTGTTGATGCTCGTGGGCATGATCGCCCTGCATCACCTGTGCGGTACGCTGGACTTCAAGGCGCTCGTCCTCGCCCGGGACAGCCTCGACCCGAAGCACCAGGCCTGGCTCTTCGCGGCCTTCCTCGCCGCCTTCGCCGTCAAGGTGCCGATGTTCCCGGTGCACACCTGGCTCCCGGACGCCCACACCGAAGCCCCCACGGCGGGCAGCGTGATTCTGGCCGGGATCCTGCTCAAGATGGGCGCGTACGGCTTCCTGCGCATCTCGCTTCCCATCCTTCCCGAGGGCGTGGAGGTCTTCCTCTGGCCGATGCTCGTCGTATCCGTCGTGGCCATCGTCTACGGCGCGTATGTGACGCTGGTCCAGACGGACATCAAGCGACTGATCGCCTTCTCGAGCGTCAGCCACATGGGTTTCGTGACCCTGGGCATCTTCACGCTCAAGCAAAATGGGGTCGAGGGCGCGATCCTCCAGATGATCAACCACGGGATCATCTCCGCGGCGCTGTTCCTTTGCGTCGGGATGATCTACGAGCGCACCCACTCGCGTGAGATCACGGATTACGGCGGCGTCGGCAAGGTGGCGCCCGCCTACTCTGTCCTTCTGGCGCTGTTCTGTCTCGCGGCCGCCGGGTTCCCCGGCCTGAACTCGTTCGTCGGAGAGTTTCTCATCATCGGCGGGGCCTTCGAGACGCAGAAGTGGCTCGGAGCCGTGGCCATCTGGGGCGTGGCTCTGGGGACGGCCTACGTGATTTGGCTCTTCTACCGGGTGGTCATGGGCAAGACCAACTCTGGACTGCAAGGGCTCGCACTCGAGCTCGGGCCGCGCGAGGTGGCCACGTTGGCCCCACTGGCCCTGCTCACCGTGGGTCTCGGGCTCTATCCCGAGTGGGTGCTCTCCTTCCTCCATGCCCCCGTGGCAGAGCTCCTGGGCACGGGAGCGACGCCATGAGCGCAGCCGTCGCCGCGCAGACCGCGACGACCTCCGACCTGGCGCTCCTGGTCCCAGAGCTGATCCTGGTCGGAACGTGCCTGGTGCTCCTCGTCATCGCGCGCCGGATCCGACGCGCACCCGTGGCCGCGGTCGCGACGATCCTGGCCGCCGTGGCCGCCGGCGCGACCTCGTGCTGGGCCCTGTCTCGCGTCACCGGGCCCGGGTCGACCGGCTTCGGGGGGATGTTCGTCGTGGACGGCTACTCCCAGTTCTTCAAGGTCCTCATCGTGTGCACCCTGGTCATCGTCGCGCTCGTCTCCCGGAAGAGCATCGAGCTGGCGCGAGTTCCGCACGCCGAGTACCACGCTCTGATGCTCCTGGCCGCGACGGGCATGATGCTCGCGGTCTCGGCCCTCGATATGTTGGTCCTGTACCTGGGCTTGGAGCTCATGACGCTCTGCTCCTTCGTCCTGGTCGGGATCACCGTGGAGAGAGCCGCGTCCAACGAGGCCGCCATCAAGTACTTCCTGCTCGGTTCCTTCGCCTCGGCGATCCTGCTGTTCGGCATCAGCCTCACCTACGGCATCACCGGTGCCACGGACTTCGGGGCGATCGCGTCGACGCTGGTGGAGCATCGCCTGGACAGCACCCCGCTCCTGGTGGTCGCCATCGGGCTCGTCGTCGCGGGGCTCGCGTTCAAGATCGCGGCGGTGCCGTTCCACGCCTGGGCGCCGGACGCCTACCAGGGCTCGCTCACGCCGGTGGCGGCATTCCTGGCGGCCGGCTCCAAGGCGGCCGGTCTCGCCGCGCTGGGGCGGGTGTCGCTGGTCGCGTTCGGCTACCGTGGCGAGCTCGTGTCGGGGATCCTCGTCGGGCTCGCCGCGCTGTCGATCATCGTCGGGAGCATCGTCGCGCTCTCGCAGACCCACATCAGGCGGCTGCTGGCATACTCGTCCATCGCCCACGCGGGCTTCGCCCTCCTGGGTCTCATCGCGGGCACCTCCGAAGGGGCTTCGGCGACGATGACCTACGCCTTCTTCTACGTCTTCATGACGCTCGGAGCCTTCAGCGTGGTCGCCGCGCTGGGTGAGCGCGGGGAGACCCTGAACGGCTTCGAGGGCCTGGCCGCGCAGCGGCCCGGGACGGCCGCGCTCATGCTACTCTTCCTCCTCTCGCTCACCGGCATCCCCCCGACCGGCGGGTTCACGGCCAAGTTCGTCGTCATCCAGAGCGCGGTGCGCGCGGGTCACGTCGAGCTGGCGGTCCTGGCCGTCGTGTTCAGCGTGGTGTCGGCGTTCGTCTACATGCGGATCGCCGTCCTGATGTACATGAAGGAACCACGGGAGCCCGCACCCGAACGCACTCCCGCGGCGCTTTCCGCGGCTCTGGCGTTGGCCGCGCTGATCACGCTGATCGGTGGACTCCTGCCGGGAAGCCTCGCGCCCTGGGCGGTGTCGCCGTGAGCTCGACGATGCTGTACGCTACAGGCGAGGTTCGACACTTGTGAGCGAGTACTTCGGTATCGTCGCCTGCTTCGTTCTGGCCGGGGGGATCACGGCCGCGATGGTGATATTGGGCTCCACGCTGGGGAAGAAGAACCCCACCCCCGCCAAGATGGCCCCGTTCGAGTGCGGAAAGGATCCCTTCGCCCTGCCGATGGGGAGGTTGGCGATCAAGTTCTACTTGACCGCCATTCTCTTCGTCCTGTTCGACGTCGAGCTCGTCTTCCTCTATCCGTGGGCGGTGATCTACCGCCAGCTCGGAGTTCTCGGCCTGACCGAGATGGGGTTCTTCCTGGGGATCCTGATGGTCGGCTTCGTCTATGCCTGGGACAACGGTGCGCTCGAATGGAAGTGAACGCTCAGAGCACGTCGTTCTTGACGAGCCGCCTCAACGATGCCATCGGCTGGGCCCGCAAGTACTCGATCTTCCAGTACCCCTTCGTGACCGCGTGCTGCGGCATGGAGTACATGGCGACCGCCTGCTCCCACTACGACGTGGACCGCTTCGGCGCCGGCTTCCCCAGGTTCTCTCCGCGTCAGGCCGACGTGCTCTTCGTCGTCGGCACGATCAGCCACAAGATGGCGCCGGTCCTGAAGCGCATCCACGACCAGATGGCCGAGCCCAACTGGGTGGTCGCTTTCGGAGTCTGCACGTGCACGGGAGGGTTCTACGACAACTACGCGACCGTGATGGGCATCGACACGATCATGCCGGTGGACGTCTACATCCCGGGATGTCCGCCGCGACCGGAGATGGTCCTCGACGGTCTGATGAAGCTCCAGGACAAGATTCAGGAGCAGCACTCCTCCGGCGCACGCTCCGCACCCGAGACGCGCCCGGAGAACCTCTAATGGCGACCTTGATCGAGGACGTCGCGAGTCGCTTCCCCGGCGCCGTGGCGGCTTCCCACGACTGGCGCGGCGACCAGACCGTCGTTCTCCGCCGCCGATTCCTGCTGGAGGTAGCGCGCTTCCTCAAGGAGGAGCCGAAGCTTCTGATGAACTTCCTCATGGACCTGACCGCCGTCGACTACTCCGCCTTCGGGAAGGGGCCCACGCCGGCGTTTTTCGCCTCGTCCGGGGTAGCGGTCAAGCCCTCTCCCCTGATTCCGGACGAGAACCCCTGGCCGGGGCCCCCGGACTCGTCGCGCTTCGCGGTCGTCTATCACTTCTTCTCGACGACTCACAAGCACCGGCTGCGGCTGGTGGTGCCGGTGGAGGAGAGCGACCCCGAGGTCGATTCGCTGACCTCTCTGTGGCCCGGCGCCAACTGGCTCGAGCGCGAGGTCTGGGACATGTTCGGGATCGTGTTTCGAGGGCATCCGGACCTGAGGCGCATCCTCATGTACGAGGAATTCGAGGGTCACCCCCTGCGCAAGGACTATCCCGTGAACAAGCGGCAGCCCCTGATCGGGCCGGTGAACTGACCGTGTCCATCGACTCCCCGGGGACGAATTCGGCGTCGCCGGAGTCGAAGTCGACGTCGAACGCCTCCACCGGCGGTCTCGAAACCCGGGACATGCTCCTCAACATCGGCCCCGCCCACCCAGCCATGCACGGGATCATCCGGATCGTGGCCAAGCTCGACGGGGAGGTGATCGAGGAGGCCGACGTGGAGATCGGCTATCTCCACCGCGGCTTCGAGAAGATGTCGGAGAACGTCGACTACAACGGCGTCATTCCCTACGCGGACCGACTCAACTACGTCTCCCCGCTCATCAACAACATGGGCTACTGCATGGCGGTGGAGAAGCTGCTGGGGATCTCGGTCCCCGAACGCTGCCACTACGTGCGCGTGATCACCTCGGAGATCTCCAGGATCACGGACCACCTGACGTGCGTGGGCGCGACCGCGATGGAGCTGGGGGCGGTCACGGTCTTTCTCTACATGATCAAGGCGCGCGAGTTTCTCTGGGACCTCGTGGAGAAGGTGACCGGCGCCCGCCTGACGGTCACGTACTGCCGCGTGGGCGGCGTGAAGGCCGACCTGCCCGAGGACTTCGCCGACCCCTGCCGCGAGGCGTTCAAGGAGACGCGCAAGGTCCTCGACGAGACGAGGGGGCTGCTCGAGCGCAACCGCATCTTCACGGACCGTATGAAGGGGACGGGCATCATTTCCGCGGAAGAGGCCATCTCCTACGGGATCACGGGCCCCTTCCTGCGCGCCAGCGGATCGGACTACGACGTGCGCAAGGACTGCCCGTACGCCGTCTACGACCGGCTGCCCTTCGACGTGCCGATCGGGAGCGAGGGCGACAACATGGATCGCTATCTGGTCCGGATGGAGGAGATGGAGCAGTCCATGCGGATCGTGGAGCTCGCGCTGGAGCAGATGCCGCCCGGCCCGGTCATGGTGGACCCCGAGACGGGACGCCCCATCCCGGCGGCGGAGATGGTGGACCTCGGCAAAGCGGGAAACATCGCTGCCATCTCGGGCGGTTGCGCCGTGGTGGGCCCGACGCTCGAGGGCTCGGGTCGCGCGCACCGTCCGTCCACCGCCACGGACGACAAGCGGGTCTTCCTCCCGGTCAAGGAAGACGCCTACGGGAATATCGAAGGGCTCATGCAGCAGTTCAAGCTGGTCATGACGGGCCACGGAGTGCGGCCTCCGGTGGGAGAGGTCTACTTCCCCGTGGAGGGCGCGAACGGGGAGCTCGGGTTCTACGTCGTGAGCGACGGGGGGGGGAATGCCTACCGGGTACGGGTCCGCCCGCCGTGCTTCGCGATCATGTCGGCCCTTTCCAGGCTGCTCGAGGGAGACATGATCGCCGACATGGTCCCCACGTTCGGCTCGGTCAACATGATCGGAGGGGAGCTCGACCGTTGAAGCTCTCTGAGCTCGAAGGGAAGGCCTCGGAGATCGTGGGGCGGTACGAGGTCCCGAAGGCGGCCATGCTTCCTCTCCTGTGGCTCGTCCAGGAGAACCAGGGTTGGGTCTCCCCGGAGGCGGAGACCTGGGTGGGGCTCACCCTCGGCGTCGCCCGGTCCCACGTCCGCGAGGCTGTCTCGTTCTACAACATGTTCCACACGGCGCCGGTGGGCCGGCGCGAGCTCCGTGTGTGCACGAGCCTTCCGTGTCTGCTTCGCGGCTCCGCGGAGGTGCTGCAACGAATCCGTGACCAGTTGAAGATCGGCCCCGGCGAGACGACGGCCGGTGGGGAGCTCACGCTCACGGAAGTCGAGTGTCTGTGCGCCTGCGAGATGTCCCCCATGGCCCAGCTCGACGAGGCCTTCGTCGGACCGCTCGACGAGGGGACCCTCGAGACGGTTCTCCAGAGCGCACTCGAAGCCCCCGCGGACTCGGCTCCGCTGCCCGAGCCCGAGCCTTACATCTCGACGGATGGGCCGGTGCTCTCGACGCGCTTCAAGGACCCGGACGGCACCTGGTTCGAAGGCTACGTCGCCGACGGCGGGTACGTCGCGGCCGGCAAGGTGCTGGCCTCCATGACCCCGGAGCAGGTCATCCAGGAGGTCACGAGCGCGAACCTGCGCGGCCTGGGCGGAGCCGGTTTCCCCACCGGTCGCAAGTGGTCCTTCGTCCCCAAGCAGACCACCAAGCCCGTGTACCTCGTAGTCAACGCCGACGAGGGCGAGCCGGGCACGTTCAAGGACCGCTACATCCTCGAGCGAGATCCGCACGCCCTGATCGAAGGCATGCTCATCGCGGCGTACGCGATCGGCAGCCACAAGGCGTACGTCTACATCCGGGGCGAGTACTTCCGGTCGGCCGTGCGGCTGCAACGCGCCGTCGACGAGGCCTACCAGAACGGGTGGCTGGGGGCGGACGTCCAGAGGACCGGCTTTGATCTGGACATCGTCATCCACCGCGGCGCCGGGGCGTACATCTGCGGGGAGGAGACCGCGCTCCTCACCTCCCTCGAAGGCGGGAAGGGCTTTCCCAGGCTCAAGCCCCCCTTCCCGGCTATCTCGGGTCTCTTCAAGTGCCCCACCATCGTCAACAACGTGGAGACACTGTCCTGCGTCCCGTTCATCCTGCGCAACGGAGCGGAGCGCTTCGCCGGCATCGGCACGGACCGGCAGGGAGGGACGCGGCTGTTCTGCGTGAGTGGACACGTCGCCCGGCCCGGCGTGTACGAAGCCACGGTCACCGTGTCGCTGCGCAGCCTCATCGAGGGCGCCGCCGGTGGCGTCCCCGACGGGAAGCGGCTCAAGGCGGTCATCCCCGGGGGCATCTCGGCCAAGATCCTGACCGCGGACGAGATCGACGTCGCCATGGACTTCGACTCCCTGATGGGCGCCGGCAGCATGGCGGGATCGGGAGGTGTGATCGTGATGGACGAGACCACCTCCATGGTCGAGGCCCTCCACGCCGCGTCCCGTTTCTTCGCCGACGAGTCGTGCGGGCAGTGCTCGCCCTGCCGCGAGGGAACCGGATGGATTCATCGCATCCTCCGCCGGATCGTCGACGGGAAGGGAAGACCCCAGGACCTGGACGAGCTCCTGGCGATCGCGGGCGACATGGAGGGAAAGACCATCTGCGTCTTCGCGGACGCCGCCGCCTGGCCGGTGCAATCGTACATCACCAAGTTCCGCCATGAGTTCGAGGAGTTCATCGGCTCGGGCCGCAGGATCGAGAGCAGGGAGGTCGACGCTTGCCTGCCCTGACGATCGACGATCGCGAGGTCCAGGTCCCGGGCGGAACCACGGTCATCCAGGCGGCCGAGCAGCTCGGAGTCTTCATTCCGCGCTACTGCTACCACCCCGGGCTCTCCATCGCGGGCAACTGCCGCATCTGCCTGGTGGAAGTGGACAAGTTCCCCAAGCTCCAGATCGCCTGCAACCTGCCGGTTGCCCAGGGAATGGTCGTGCACACAGGGAGCGACAAGGCCGAGGACGGCCGCCGAGCGGTGTTGGAGTTCCTTCTGGCGAACCACCCGCTCGACTGCCCGGTCTGCGACCAGTCCGGCGAGTGCGACCTGCAGAACTTCTACATGAACTTCGGGGCCTACGACCCGCGATTCCGCGAGCACAAGGTCAAGAAGAAGAAGGCCGTCCGGCTCGGCCCGCACGTGATGCTCGATCAGGAGCGCTGCATCCTCTGCTCGCGCTGTGTGCGCTTCACCGACGAGATCACGCAGACCGGCGAGTTCGGAATCTTCAACCGCGGCGATCGTGCGGAGCTTGGGCTGTATCCGGGCGAGGTCCTGGACAATCCGTACTCGGCCAACGTGGTGGACATCTGTCCGGTGGGTGCGCTGACGGAGGAGGACTCCCGGTTCAAGGCGCGGGTCTGGTACCTCTCGAGCGCACCGACGGTTTGCAACGGCTGCAGCCAGGGGTGCAACATCGACATGCACTTCGTGCTCGACCGGCCCCATCTGAACGAGGGCACCCGGCTCGTGCGCGTCAAGCCACGGTACAACGCGGACGTCAACGAGTGGTGGCTGTGCGACGAGGGACGGTTCGGATTCGGCTGGTTGGATCGGGATCGGCTCGGAGAGGTACGGGGCCCGGCGGCGAACGGCGCGGACGCGACTTGGAAGCACTCGCTCTCGGCGATCTCCGGTGCCCTTCAAGGCGTGCGGGGCGCACGGATCGGCGTGATCGCGTCAGCGCAGCTCACGAACGAGGAGCTCTTCCTGATCCGGGAGATCTTCCAGCGCGGTCTGGGCGCGCGGGTCACCGCCTCCGTTCCGGAGAAGCCGGGCTCCAGCGACGACTTCCTCGTCAAGGCAGACAAGAACCCGAACACGCGTGGAGCAAGCCTCTTGGGGCTCGCCGGACCAAACGCACCCGAGGCGCAAGCGCTCGTGGACGACGCGCTCGCCGGGAACCTGGATTTCCTGTGGGTCTTCGGGCACGACCTGGAGGAGCTCTTCGGCGCAGCGGCACGCGAGCTGAGGGAGAAGGTGGAGCTCCTCGTCTTCTCTGGCACCAACGAGAACGCGACCGCGGGCTTGGCCCATTGGGTCCTCCCCACCGCCGCCTACGTCGAGAAGGACGGGACGTTCGTGAACTGCCACGGCCGCCTACAGCGCATCGGGCGGACCTTCCCTCCTCTCGGAGACTCGCGTGAGGACTGGCGCGTTCTCCTGGAGCTGGCCGGACGGCTCGACCTGTCGTTTGACTGGCGCGAGCCCCGGGAGATTTTCCAGGGACTCGCGCAGGCCGAGACGACGTTTGCTGGCACGAGCTACGAGACGATCGGAGAGACGGGCGCCCCGATCGCGCCGACCGAGTCCGCCGACAATGGGGGGGCGAAAGCGACCTCACCATGATGGTCGACATGCTCATCAAGCTCGTCCTGACCGGGTTGGTCCTCGGCTTCGTCCTGAACCTGGCGGGGTTCCACACGTGGGTGGAGCGCAAGCAGTCGGCCCTGATCCAGGACCGCATCGGGGCCAACCGCGCCCCCATCTTCGGCTTCCGCATGCTGGGCATGTTCCACGGCCTGGCGGACGTGCTGAAGATGTTCACCAAGGAGGACATCGTCCCGGACCGCGCGGACAAGACCCTTCACACGCTGGCCCCGTTCTTCTCGGTCTTCTTCGCCCTGGTCGCGTTCGCCGCGATTCCCTTCGGGGACCACCTCATCATCGGCGAGCGCGTCATCGAGCTGCAGATCGCAAAGCTCGACGCGGGGTTGCTCTACGTCTTTGCGATGCTCTCTCTGGGGGTCTACGGCGTGATTCTCGCCGGCTTCGCCTCGGGCAACAACTACGCGATCATGGGCGGCCTGAGAGCGACCGCGCAAATGATCTCCTACGAGATCGCCCTGGGGATCGCGCTCATCGGCGTCGTCATGGTCTACGGAACCATGAACCTGAGCGACCTGGTGCACGCCCAGGGCCGGATGATCGGCGGCTGGATCCCGATGTGGGGCATAGTTGTGCAGCCCGTCGCCTTCTTCGTCTTCCTCACCGCGGCGCTCGCGGAGACCAAGCGACTTCCCTTCGACCTGCCGGAAGGCGAGTCCGAGATCATCGGGTATTTCGTCGAGTACAGCGGGATGAAGTTCGGGATGTTCTTCCTGACGGACTTCCTGGAAACGATCCTGGTGGCGAGCCTCGCGACCACGCTCTTCTTCGGCGGTTGGCAGGTCCCCTACCTCTATCCGGACGGCTTTCACTTCCCCTGGGGATGGGAGGTCCCCGTCTCAAACTTGACTTATGTGCTGCTCGGTGTGGCGAGCTTCTCGATCAAGGGCCTGACCTTCGCCTTCCTGTTCATGCAGCTGCGCTGGACGTTGCCCCGTTTCCGCTACGACCAGCTCATGAGCCTGGGGTGGAAGGGGCTCTTCCCGATCGCGGTGGTCAACGTGGTGGTGACGGCCGTGGTGCTGCTGTTCTTCGGGGATGCGCCCTGATGGCGGTCAAGGTCGTCCGCCGACCGGAGCTGACGTTCTGGGAGAGCCTCTACGTCCCCCAGATCGTCTCCGGGCTGAGGATCACGTTCCGGCACTTCTTCAAGAACCTGTTCCTCCATATCGCGCACGCCGTCGGGTGGCTCAAGAACGTTCGCGCCGGCGTCACAGTCCAATACCCCGAGGAGCTTCGGCCCCTCATGTCGAGGTACCGAAGCCGCCACCGCCTCACGGTGCGCGAGGACGACACGCCCCGTTGCGTGGGGTGCATGCTCTGCGAGACGGTCTGCCCGGCCAAGTGCATCACGATCGTGCCTGGGGAGCATCCGGATCCGGCCGTCGAGAAGTACCCCGTGCGCTTCGACATCGACCTCGGGGTCTGTGTGTATTGCGGCTATTGCGTCGAGGTGTGCCCCGAGGACGCGATCCGAATGGACACGGGCATCCTCGACCTCGCGGCCTACTCGAGGGAAGCGATGCGCCTCGACATCCACGAGCTCATGAGACCCGAGCTGCGCAAGCCGATCGATGAATGCGACCTGAGTTTTCCACACGAGTGCAAGGTAAAGGGCGGAGGAATGAAGGGGAGCTGGGAGAAATAGGAACCCGATAGTCTCAAGAACCCGTCGGGCCACCGAGGAAGGCAGGTCGCCACGAAGGTCCTCTGACGAGATTCGCACCCAGACCTCAAGTGGATTCTCAACCAACTCGGTCCGGACCGAGTTGAGCGTCAAGGCATCAACTCGGGCGCTCCGAGTTCTCGGCCGCGCCCAGGCCCTTCTCGTGTGGGCCCTCTTGGGTACACGTCCCCCACCCCACTGCTTCCGATCTTCTCCAAGATTTTGTAGTGGGCGAGGGTGCGTCCGATCAAGTTCCTCTATTTCAATATTGAATTGAACAAGAGCTTGAACGTTCCGTGTGTCTGCGCTCGATGCTGGGTGCGGAAGCCGATGAGCACGACGCTTCCATCGCCAAGCTTCGCCGATACCATCGCCGCCTTGTTGGCCAGGTGCTTTTCGCCGATGAGCCAGCCGCTCTGCAAGATGTCGCGGTCGAAATAGCGCGCGATGGTTTCGTAGCGATCGTTGCTTCGTGACGGCGTGATCTCGAACGCGGAGTTTTCCCAAAAGAGTGCGAGGCCTTTCGCGGGCATTCCATACGCGAGAGGCTGGCTATTGTCGATGTTCACTTTGAGTGTCGAGCCCGGGCAGTAGAATTCTTTGCGATCGATATCAGCCACGACGTTCTTGACCTTGAGCTCGAACTTGTCGATGGCGAAGTCGGTGGCGCCCCCGAGAGCGATGAGCGTGCCGCCTTTCTCGACGAACTCTTTGAGCGCAGCGGTACCGTCCTCGCCGATGCCGCTCATATACTCGGGCGGGTAGACGGTCGGGGGACGGCCTTCTCGCGCCGGTTCTTCTTCCCCCGTGATCATCGCCGTTCTGTCGTGCGGCAGGATGATGACGTCGTAGTTGGCGTTCAAGCCGCCGGCTTGGATTTCTTTGTCCTTGATCGATTCGTACGGGAAGTCGAACTGCTCCAGGAGGAAACGAGTCCAGCCTTCATCCATGTTCCCGCCGCGATACCGCTGGTACATTCCGACACGCATGCGCTCGAGATCGTGGACGCCTGATGAAGGCACCCGAGCCACAGCTCGGAAGTCCACTCCCGTCGCCTCGGCGACGTCGGCCAACCCGGAGCCACCCGATACGATGAAATCGCCTGGCTGTAGCCCGGCGCTGGCCGTGTCAACGCGCCGCACCGACGCGCCCTGGTCGAGCAACAGATTCACCGCCTTGTAGCTTGCATTGAGCTTCCCGTCGAGCACGTACCGCGAGCTTCCCGGTGCCACGCTTCCCGACACCGGTACAGCGCTCGAAAGCCTTTGGAACTCGTCGACCGCCTCGTTGACGGGATGGACGCGCACACCCATGAACTCGGCCATCGTGTGGGTGGTGGTGTCGTACGGTCGCAGAGGCGTGCCGTCTCGGTCGCGGGTCCAATCGTTGTCCGGATAGAACGTCTGCCCGAGAAGGTTTCGGACCAGCCCCATCTTGGGCTGCGCGAGCGACACGATGTACGAACCCTTGTCGAAGCTGGTGCCGCCGACCGTGAAAGTCTGGTCCGCTTTCTGGATCTCGATGTCGGACATCAAGAGCGTGTTGATGAGCTTGGTCGCGGTCAGAGGATCGTGTTGGGTCGTCGGGATCACGTAGGCTTTCGGCGAACCGGAGGCGCCGCGCTCCGTTTGCCGCTTCGCCTTCAAGTAGGCGTTCCAGAGGACCGTCTCTTTGTTGCGGGCCGCGAGGTCTTGAATGGCCCAGGCCGCGATCTTTTGCTGCTCGACGATGTCCCGGAGCCTCCACCAGCCACCCGGCCACGGGTTCGGCATGTTCGACTGGGCGGCGTATTCGGGGAGCCCGCGCGCTCCTCCGCGCAGTTGATCGGGATGGACGTAGAGCGGTGTCGCGAGGTTCGCGCTTGCGGACTCGGTCAACATGCCGGCCATGTTGTGGAATGGGGTAATCCAGTGCCACCCGAAATGACCCCAGCCCGGATACTGCCCGGCATTGAGAACGCCGGCCTTGCCGGCTTCTTCGAGCTTGTAGGCGATGTGGGCGCCGTACCAGGAAATCTCGCGCCACATCAGCGGATCGGCGTAAGGGCGGATGGGCTCGCTGTACGGAGGAACGTAGAGCCGAGCGCCGTAGCCGCCCATCTGGTGATGGTCGACGTAGGCCTCGGGCTTCCAATCGACGTACATGACTTTGGCGGTGTAGACCGCCTCGACCATGTTGAGAAAATCAGCATCGCGGTTGTTATCGTGGCCGACGTACTTGTGGTACAGCCACGGAATGCCGACGCCTTCGTACTCGGTGTCTTTGTTTTTGTAGTACCAGTCGGTGACCATGATCTGGCCATCGGGGTTGAAGCAGGGGAACATCAACAGGATCGTGTTGTCGAGGATCCGCATCGTTTCCGCGTCGTCGCTGGAGAGAAAAGCGTAGGCGAGCTCGGGGGCTGTTTGTGCGCCGGCGACCTCGGTCGCATGCAGACCGAACGACTGGCTCACCACCGCGACACCCTCGTCGATCAGCTCCTTCACTTCAGCCTCGGGCGTGCGAGGATTTTGGATGCGGACGTTCACTTCCCGGAGGCGGTCGAGATTCGTCATGTTCTCGGGCGATGAGATGATCACGAGAAGGTACGGCTGTCCTTCGGTCGACGGGCCGAGGTCGGTAACCTGGATTCGATCGCTCTCGCTCTCGAGAAGCTTGAAGTATTCGACGATCTTGTCCCAGCGAGCCAGTTCACGGTCGGTGCCGAGTTGGAAGCCGAAGAACGTGTGGGGCGGAGTGATGTCGTTCGCCGCGTCGGCGGTCGATATCAAGCTCGCGAGTACGGAAAACACGAGGAGGATCGTCTTTAGTTTCATGAGCACACCTCTCTAGAGGGAGGATTCTACTGGTTGCGTGGGTGGCGGCGCGAACCCCATACGGAGGCGGACTTCCGGCGCGGCACGGAGCTGACCGCTCAGGCGCTGCCTTCTGCCATGAACGGTCCTCGAGAGCAAATGAACGGTCCTTTTCGGCCAACGAACGGTCCTCCTTGCCAATGAACGGTCTCCCGGGCTCAGGGATGAAGCACGCAAGGCGATCGACCAGCTCGAGAGAATGCGTCGTCTGAAAGCGGCTCATGGAGAGGTTGCGTCGACGGGAATCATCGTCGTGCCCCACGGTGGTGAAACAGCGCCGACCCAACTCCCATCGCCATTCGTGCGCTCATGCTACGCTTTCCGAATGCGGGCGATCGGGAGAGCCCGGGCGTGACGGGCACGCAGGCCGCCTGGGCCTGTCCGAGTTGCAGCGCACGGTGCCGGCGCGGGTCGACGACTGCTACTGCGGTACGGATCGCGAGACAGCCGATCGTTTCAGGGCCAGGGAGTTGGGCGCCCGACGAGGGGGCCCGTCGTGGTCCGCCATTGGGCTGGCGCTGGCAGCAGCGGTCGTCGTCGCGCTGGGTTTTCTCGGCTCCGACGCCCCTCTAGAACCGGAGCCGACTCCGACGGTCGTCGCTCCTCCCGAGCCCAGCGCGCTGGTGCAGGAGCGCACTCCGCCGACGCCCCGCCCTCCTGGGCGGCGGTGGAGAGATCCCGAACCGCCCGTCCCGACCCCCGTCCTGACATCGATCCCCACCGCGGCACCAGAGCCGATCGAGGAGCCGAGTCCCGAGCCCACGCCCGAGCCAACCCCCGATGAGCACTCGCTGGACGTACGGCGCGTGGAGGGACGGGGAGATTTCGAGGCCGCGCTGAGCACACTCGAGCCGAAAGTCCTCATCGTCAACCGAAAGCTGCGCATCTACCGGGACGGCTGCCGCACTTCGACCGACCTGGTGCAGCCGGGCGGTTGCGGCGTGCTCGAGGTCGAGATCCGCCAGCTGCTCGACGACATCGACCGCTTCGTGGCCGAGGCCGAGGAGGAGGCGCGGCGCTCATGGGTCCAGCCGGGCACACAGCGCGACATCCTGCGCAAGCACGAGCTCGACCCGGCCCACCGTGGCCGGATGCGGAGCGAGATCGAATCGGCTCTGCGCTAGCCCTCAACGCTGGATCCGGGCCGAGCCTCCGCTGGCGAACGCTCGGACCTGCTCGATGCTCGCCATGGTCGTGTCTCCGGGGAACGTGGTGAGGAGTGCGCCGTGGGCCCAGCCCAGCCGGACCGCCTCTTCCGGCGGCTCGCCGGCCAGGAGACCGAAGAAGAAGCCCGAGGCAAAGCCGTCGCCTCCCCCGACGCGATCGAGGACTTCGAGCTCGGCGGTGGGCGCCGCGTGCGTCTGTCCGCCCACCCAGGCCACCGCGCTCCACGAGTGGCGGTTCGTCGTGTGGACGTCGCGGAGCGTCGTCGCCACCACCTTGACGTGGGGATGGCGCTTGCGCACGACGTCGATCATGGCGAAGAACGCGCTGGGATCGAGCTTCGACTTCCTCTCGACCTCCGGGCCGGGCAGACCCAGCCCCTTCTGCAGGTCCTCCTCGTTGCCCACGAGCACGTCCACGTTCTCCACGATCCGGTTCATGACCTCCACGGCTTGATCGGCCCCGCCGGAGACGCGCCACAGCTTCTCACGAAAGTTCAGGTCGAACGAGACGACGGCGCCGGCGGCTCGGGCCGCCTTCATCGCCTCGACGATCAGCTCCGGGGTGGTTGGGGAGAGCGCTGCGAAGATCCCTCCGCTGTGGAACCAGCGCACGCCGCCGGCAAAAACGGCTTTCCAGTCGAAGTCGCCGGGCTTCAGGAGAGCGGCCGCCTCGTTGCTCCGGTTGTAGAAGACGACGGGCGCGCGGACGCCGTGCCCCCGGTCGGACAGGACCGTGGCGATGTTCGGGCCACGAACGCCGTCGTGGTCGAAGTGGCGGTAGAACCCCTTGACCCCCATGGCCCGGACCCGCTCCGCGACCAGGTCGCCAATGGGGTAGCGCACCATCGCGGTGGCCACGGCGGTCCTGAGGCCAAAGCAGTCGGCCAGGTTGGCAGCCACGTTGAACTCCCCACCGCTCACGTGGATGCTGCACTCGGTCGCCTTGCGGAAGGGGATGATCCCGGGATCGAGGCGATGGACGAGGGCGCCCAGCGAAACGAAGTCCAGCGCGCCTTCCGGTGGGATGCTCAGGGTCGTGCTCATGGCTTTGTCTCCGTGGATCGCCGAGGCGGCGCCCCGACACGGTAGAGGTGCTCTCCCGCCGGCGAGACCACCAGCAGGCCCGGCTCGTCTCGCGCCTTCCAGGCCTCGGGATCGACGGTCGCCGGGTCAAGGTACTCGACGTTGATCTTCTCGCACCTCTCCCGGGGGATTCCCGTGGCGAGCTTCACGTCGATGCGGGACGTCTCTACACCCGTGGACGCGTCGAACGTGCCGTCCCCCTTGAGATATGTGGAGTGCGCCAGAATCCCGCCGGGAAAGCGCGCGAATCGATCCCACTGCTGGAGAAAGTAATCCCGGCAGTGGTAGCCGATCTCGTCGATCAGGCGGCCGTGGGTGTAGCTCACCTCGGTCACGTGGGGCGTATAGATGATGACCTCTCCCCCGTCGGCGACGGCTGGCTCCACCTTGTACATGCCCTTCGCCGCCGTCCAGAGGTCGTCGTACATGGCGGGCATGACCGACAGGACGCGCTCGACGGGCTTCTCCAGCCAGATGACGTGCCGTTGGGCACTGAGGGACGCCGCCGCCTCCCAGGTCTCCTGCACGTCGCCACAGTAGAGACCCGCCACGCCGTCGTGGGTCACCACCGGAGCGAGGAGCGAGAGCGACCGGTCGACGAGCTTCGCCGCCCGATCGATCACCGCCCTGACCGGCGTGTCTCGGGTACCGATGACCTCCCGGTTGGTGATGAGTGCTCCCAGCCAGTGTGTGAAGTGGATGATCTCCGCCCCTGCGATGCCGGGAAAGAGGTACTTGGTCCCTCCGGAGAACCCGGCCACCTCGTGGGGGAAGACCGGGCCGCAAATCAAGATGTGGTCGTAGTCGAGGATGAGACGGTTGAGCGCGACCTCCACATCCCGGCTCAGCAGTCCGCCGGTGAGCGTCTCGATCTCCCCGGCACCGATCGTACCCAGGGTGACGAAGCTGGCGGGATCGTCCCACCGGTGGTTCATGACACGACGTTCGCCGGCGCGGCCGTCCACGACCTCTCGACCCACCAGCACCCCGAGCCGGTCGTCGCTCATGGGCGTGTGAGTGCCCAGCGCCACGAGGAAATCGAGGGCGGCGACTCGCGGACCGAGCTCCTGCTCGAGCAAGTCGAAGGCGAGGGGCATGGGCATCGTGCGAGTCCCGTCGGGGATGAGGACGAGCACGCGCCGGCCGTCGACCGAAAGGCCCGCAAGGCCCGCCGCAGCCACCTGGCGAAACTCCGCTTCCGTCAGCCAGCCCTCCGTCAGACCGCGCCCGACCACGGTCATCGGACGAAGGGTCGCAGGTGGCGCACGAAGTGCGCCTCGAGGTTCTTTGCGTAGGCCTCGGGGTTGGCGGTCAGGAGGCCCATGAGCTTTTCCCGAAAGCGGAAGCCCTCGCCGTTCGAGCGTTCGTTCAGCACGGAGCCGAAGGTCACGTGGAGGATCTCCCGGGCGTCGAACTCCTCGAGGAGCGAGGCGAGGCCGGACTCGGGCACTTCGTTCGCGGGCCTGGCCCGGTCGAGGCGCGCCGAGACGTGGTAGCTCGCGCGGTCGGTCTCGTACCGCTCGCGAGCAAAGCCATAGATCTCCCGGAAGAGCGACGGATCGACGGCGGACACCGTCCGCAGGGCCTCGAGGTAGCTCGTGCCCGCGGTCTTGAGGTGCACCAGCCCGCGGGTCTGGCGGGCGGCGATCGGGTACACGCTGAACTTGTCGGAGCCCGAGTGCAGGCTGAGCTTGTAGGGGCCCAGCTGGCGGGCGATGGCCGCGTGGGCGGCCAGATCGGCCTCGAGCTCGTCCAGGTCGCCGATGTAGTCGACGCCCTTCTCGAAACGTCCCACGAAGCGCGGCGCGAGGCTCGCAAAGCGCACGCCCAGACGCGCCAGCTCGCTCGCTATCCAGTAGTGCTCCGCCGGCGCGGTGGGCGTCTCGGTCTCGTCGACCGAGACCTCGAGCTCGACCTCCCGATCACCGGCGACCTTGCGCAGGTGGCGCTCCATCCGGGCGACGTGGGCCACGGCCCGTCCGTACTTCGCCGCCGCCCTCGAGAGGGTGATCTCGTCGAGCAAGAGCTCGTGATCCTCGACGACCACCTTCCGGTCGAGGTAGCGGGCTCGTAGCTGGTCTTGCGTGTCCTCCAGCTCGGGCCACGGCAGTGCCGAGACCGCGGCCCGCAGGGTCGCGATGTCGGCAGCGTCCGCCGAGGAGCTCACGTGGTCGCCGGGGTCGATGGTGAACAGCGAGAAGCCGGCGGCGACACACGAGTCGATGTCCTCGGGTGTCTTCAAGTGGTCGGCGTCCGCGCCCACTCCTTCGCGCCACCCTTCACCGAAGATGCCCCAGGTCGCGTCGTCCATCACCTCGATGGGAGTGCGTCCGGTGCGGGACATCTCCCGGATGGACTGCTGGGCGAAGATCGGTCGGACACCCGACCCCGCAGCCCGTACGGCACGGACGTGACCGGGGGTGGCGAGACCGAGACGATCTCCCAGCCCCGCCGAGGTGGCCGTTCCAAGAGGCTGGGGGCGGAGCCACGGCACGTGGGACCGAAGGCCCGCGGCGTTCCGCGCGCCCGCTGGTCCGACGAGCAGGGTCCCGCGAGCGTCGCTCTCCGTCCGACCCTCGAAATCGTCCAGAAGAGCTTCGTTGCCGGGAGGCACGAGGGCGACCAGGTGGTGCTCCTCGCCCTTGCGCGCCAGCGCCCACTCGACGCCAGCTTCGGTCGTACGCGAGCGAGGCAGGATGTCGAGCTCGAGCTCATCAAGGCGGCTCTTCATGCAGATCCTTGGGGTCAGGCACCGGGCGACGCCCTGAGCGAACGAGTCGCGCGGTGTCGGGAAGCTTAGGCGGAAGGCCCTCCCCGGTCAAGTGGCTGGTATGACCTGTTCCGCAATGGGCCACGCTGCTCCTCCTGGCGGCGTTGGTGGCCGAATCCTCCGAAAGCGGGTCTCCAATCGAGGCACTCACGGGATATGTCGCTGTTCAAAAACAGCTTGACAGAGGCGGCGGAGAGCGATAAAAGTCCGCCCAAGGATCACATCAAGGAAGAGAGTGGTATGACCAATAAGCGCAAAGCCTCCTCACGCCGCCTTCCCGCCGCCGTCTTTGCCGCGAGCCTCCTGGTGGGCCCCGCGATCCCTCGCGCCACTGGAGCGCAGGTCGACGTCGCGCCTCGGCCGGACGAGCGGCGCGTGGACGTGCAGATCGGAGGAGCGCCGTTCACCTCCTACATCTGGCCGGAGCGACTGGCGAAGCCCGTGCTGTTTCCCATCCGCACCGCAGGCGGGACCCTCGTCACACGGGGCTTCCCCCTCGAGCCGCGAGCGGGAGAGCGGGTGGACCACCCCCATCAGGTCGGCCTCTGGCTCAACTACGGGGACGTCAACGGCGTCGACTTCTGGAACAACTCGGAGGCCCTCTCGCCCGAGGAGGCGGCGAAGATGGGCACGATCCATCATCGCGGGATCAGCAGCACGACCAGTGGCGCCGACGGGGGAACCCTGGAGGTGGAGGCGGACTGGGTGATGCCCGACGGGAGCACGGTCCTGAAGGACACCACGCGATACGTGTTCCGCGGGACCGAAGACACCCGCACCATCGACCGGATCGCGACGCTCGCAGTCCCAGCCGGCGGCGGGCGCGTTCTCTTCGCCGACAACAAGGAGGGCGCCCTCGGGATACGGGTGACACGCGCGCTCGAGGAGCCTTCGACGAAGCCCGAGGTGTTCACCGACAAGAGCGGCAAGCCCACGACGGTCGCTGCCATGAACAACGAGGGAGTCAACGGCGTCTACACGAGCAGCGAGGGACTGACGGGCTCGGCGGTCTGGGGCACGCGGGCGCGCTGGGTGGCCCTTTCGGGCCGGGTCGACGACGAGGACGTGGTCCTGCTCGTGCTCGATCACCCGGGAAACCCCGGCTATCCCACGTACTGGCACGCTCGGGGATACGGACTCTTCGCGGCAAACCCGCTCGGCCAGAAGGTCTTCTCCGAAGGGAAAGAAGAGCTCAACTTCGCTCTCGAGAAGGGGCAAAGCACCGTGTTTCGCCACAGGATCGCCGTCCTCCGTGGGCCTTTCTCTGCCGAGCGTGCCGAGGCCGCCTGGAAGGCGTTCGTCGCGGAGTACCCGAAGTAGGGTGCCGCTCCGGGTCGGCTTCATCGGCGGAGGCGGGATCACCGAGACCCACGCACGGGCGGCAGGAGACTGTCCGGATCTCGAGATCGCCGGGTTCTACGGCTCCAACGAAAAGAAGATTTCGGCCCTCGCGGCGGAGCATGGCGGGCAGGCCTTCGGACGACTGGAGAACCTGCTGGGTGTCGGTTTGGACTTCGTCGTGATTGGCAGCCCCTCCGGGCTCCACGCCGAGCACGGCCTGGCCGCCGTGGCTCGGGGCGTGCACGTCCTCGTGGAGAAGCCGATCGACGTGACCACGGAGCGCGCGGACGCCCTCATCGAGGCGGCCGAGGGAGCGGACGTGAGACTGGCGGTTCTCTTCCAGGACCGCCTCAGGCCCGCCCTCCTGCGGCTCAAGGAGGCCATAGATCACGGTGTCCTCGGGCGACCGCTCCTCGCCTCGGCCCGGGTGAAATGGCACCGCCCACCCGAGTACTACTCCGCGTCGCGCTGGAGGGGCACGCGAGACCTCGATGGCGGGGCTGCGCTGATCAACCAGGGCATCCACACCGTCGACCTCCTGCTGTGGCTGCTCGGACCGGTGACCAGCGTGCGCGGGCTCACTGCGACGAGCGTCCACGAGATCGAGGGCGAGGACGTGGCGCTGGCGCTCGTCGAGTTCGAGTCGGGCGCCGTGGCCACCCTCGAAGCCACCACCTGTGCGTGGCCCGGCTACCCGCGCCGCGTCGAGATCAGCGGGACCGAGGGTACGGTGACGGTCGAGGGCGACGACGTGGTGGCCGCCGACCTGCGCACCCCACGGCCGGATCTGCTGGTCCCGGGCGGCGAGGCGATCTCGGGAGCCTCCTCGCCAAAGCTCGACGGCGCCGCCGCTCACCGGCGCGTGCTGGAGAACTTCGCCCAGGCCATCCGGACAGGCACGCCCCCGGCGTGCGACGGACGCGACGGTCGGCAGAGCCTCGCCGTCGTCGAGGCCATCTACCGAGCAGCCCGAGGGCAGGGCGTGCAGGTGAGGTGAGGGCCATCGCCCATGCCACCACAGGCGATCGCGTGGCGGAGCACGTCCGCCAGCTCATCGAGACCGGCGGGCTCCAGCCCGGGGATCGTCTCCCGGGAGAGCGGGACCTGGCTCGCAGCCTCGGGGTCAGCCGGCCCACCGTGCGCTCGGGCCTCAAGGCGCTGGAGGCCATGGGGGTCGTCCTCTCGCGGCCCGGCGCCGGGACGTTCATCGCCGAAGGCCCCCCCGACCTGGGCCGGGAGCCGCTCGGGCTCCTGGCGGCTCTCCACGGCTTCACACCCGACGAGATGTTCGAGGCACGCCGCGTTCTCGAGGTCGGCGTGGCCGGCCTCGCTGCCGAGCACGCGGCTGCCGAGAACTTGACTTCGATGGCGGAGGAGCTGAGCGAGATGTTCGCGGCGCTCGAGGATCCGCGGGCGTTTCTGCTGCACGACGTGCGCTTCCACCGGGCGCTCGCGTCCGGGTGCGGCAACAAGGTGCTGGCCGCCCTCGTGGAGATGGTGGCCGCACAGTTCTACGAGCAACGGCGGCAGACCGTGGCGGGCGCTCGGGACCTGCGGGAGTCCGCGGAGATGCACCGGCGGGTTTTTCGCGCCGTGCGGTCGAAGGACCCCGAAGCCGCCCGCGGCGCCATGGCGGAGCACCTGAAGCATGCGCAGCACGCGCAAGCCCGGGAGGGGGCCCCGGCAGGATCGGCCGCGGGCCAGCGCGCGGACGAGGGTCGTTGAGGAGGAACATCGTGGGACATCCATCGCTGGACCTTTCGGGCCGGGTGGCCGTGATCATCGGCGGCACCTCGGGCATTGGGCGCGCCCTCTCTCTAGGCCTCGCCGACGCGGGAGCGGATGTGGTGCCGTGCGCCCGGGGGCGCGACGCCGTGGAGGCGACGGCGGCCGAGGTGGAGAGCCGCGGGCGGCGGACCCTGCGCCTGACGACGGATGTCGCCGACCGTGGCTCGCTCGAAGCCACGCGCGACGCGGTGGTCGAGGGCCTCGGAAAGATCGACGTGCTCGTCAACTGCGCCGGCCGCATCAAGAGGACGCCCGCGCTCGAGCTGACCGAAGAGGAGTGGAGCTCCATCCTGGACATCAACCTCACCGGGACGCTTCGGGCCTGCCAGGTTTTCGCTCCCCCGATGCTCGCCCAGGGGTGGGGACGCATCGTCAACGTGGCCTCGCTGACGTCCTACGTCGCCTTCTTCGAGGTCGCCTCCTACACCGCGAGCAAGGCCGGAGTCGTCGGGCTCACCAAAGCGCTGGCCATCGAGTGGGGCCGGAAGGGCGTGAACGTGAACGCCATCGCCCCGGGCGTCTTCCGGACGCCCCTGAACGCCTCGCTCCTCGACGGGACCGAGCGCGGACACGAGCTGAAGCTGCGAACGCCGCTCGGACGGTTCGGCCAGGTCGAGGAGTGTGTCGGCGCGACGATCTTCCTCAGCTCGGAGGCCGCGAGCTTCGTCAACGGCGAGGTGATCGCCATCGACGGAGGCTTTCTCGCCAGCGGCGTGAACCAGTGAGACTCGACGGTTGAAGACGACCTTCGTCCGCTGGGTCGCCGCTGTGGCCTATGCCACGCCGCTGACCCTCGTGGCCTGGGGCCTGTGGCTCGGCGCGATGTCTCCCGAGGCCGGCGGACGGGTTCTGCGCCTCGCCCACAGCCTCAACCGCGATCACCCCGTCCACAAGGGCATGGAGTTCATGGCCGCCGACCTGGAGCGGAAGTCCGGGGGTCGGCTGAGGATCGAGATCTACGCCGACGGACAGCTCGGCCCCGAGAGGGACCTGATCGAGCTTCTCCAGATCGGTAGCCTGGCCATGACCAAGGTCTCGACCGCACCCCTCGAGAACTTCTCCCCACTGATCAAGGTGTTTTCGCTTCCCTACCTGTTCAGGGACCGTGAGCACTTCTGGCAGGTGGCCGACGGCCCGATCGGCCGGGAGCTGCTCGACGCGTCGATCCCGTATCGCCTCAAGGGGCTGTGCTACTTCGACGCGGGAGCGCGGAGCTTCTACATCAGCCGGAAGCGCAACGTCGTGGTGCGTCGGCCGGAGGATCTGGACGGCCTCTCGATCCGCGTCCAGCGCAGCCGCACCGCAGTGCGTCTCGTGGAGCTCCTCGGCGCAAAGCCCATCCCGATCCCCTTCGGCGAGCTCTACACGGCCCTGGACACGGGAACCGTGGACGGCGCCGAGAACAACCCTCCGTCGCTCTACACGACCCGTCAGTACGAGGTGACCGCCGCCTACACGCTCAATGAGCACACGATCGTTCCGGACATCCTCATCGTCGGCGTCGACGCCTGGAGCCGCCTGTCGTCCGAGGAGCAGTCCTGGCTCCAGGCCTCCGCCGACGCGGCGTCCCGGCATCAGCGGCAGCTCTGGGCGGAGGCCGAAACGGAGATGCTCGCCATCATCGAGGAGGCCGGGGTCGAGGTTGTGCGCGACGTCGATCGTGAGGCCTTCCGTGCGCGCACCGCGCCCATGTACGACGACGACGACTTCGCGGGACCGGAGATCCGCGACCTCGTGGGTCGCATCCGGGCGGTGGGCGCGGCGGAGACCGGGAGCGAGGCGTCGTGACCCGGGTCTGCGACGCCATCCACGGCGCCCTCGGGCGGGTCCTCGTCGCGCTCGTGGGCGTCATGACCCTCACCGTGGGCTGGCAGGTGTCGTCGCGTCTTCTCGCCCGGTTGTGTCTCGCCATGGAGTGGCCCGTCTTCATTCAGCCAAGCCGATGGACCGAAGAGCTGGCCGGGTTCGAGCTCTCGTGGGTGGCGCTCCTGGGCGCGGCCTGGGTGCTCCGTCAGGGCGGACACCCCGGCCTCGACCTGGTGTATCGACAGCTCGGGCCACGGCTCAGGCGCGGGGCGGACATCCTCGGCTCCGGCCTCGTCGCCCTCTTTGCCATCGTCGTCCTCGTCTACGGCGGCTGCCGCCTCGTGCTTATGACCCGGGAGCTCGATCAGCTGACGGCGGCGCTGGGCTGGCCCATGGCCGTCGTCTACTCCGTGGTCCCGGTGGCAGGGATTCTCCTCGCCCTGTTCGCCATCGAGACGCTGCTGGCTTCGCTCCGAGCACCCGCCGAGGAGCGGCCATGACCATCGCCGTCCTGGCCGGCGTCTTCGTGTTCTTACTCTTCCTGAGAGTGCCGGTGGCCTTCTGCATCGGGCTGAGCTCGCTGGCAGCCATGCTCTGCAGCCTTCCCGCCGATCCGGCCGCAATGACCATCGCGCAGCGGGTGGGGATGAGCGTCACCAGCTTCCCGCTCCTCGCCATCCCCTTCTTCATCCTGGCAGGCAAGCTGCTCGCCACCGGAGGGGTCGCCCGCCGGCTCCTGGATTTTGCCCGGGTGAGCGTCGGGTTCCTCCCGGGCGGAATCGCTCTCACCAACGTCATGGGCAACATGATGTTCGGCGCCGTGTCGGGCTCGGCGGCCGCGGCCGCATCAGGGATCGGCAGCTTCATGATCCCGGCCATGGAACGGGAGGGCTACCCTCGCGAGTACGCCACGGCCCTCACCGTGACCGCGGCCACCACCGGGCTCCTCATCCCGCCGAGCAACGTCTTCATCGTGTACGCGATGGTGGCCGGGGGCGTCTCGATCAGCGCGCTCTTCGTGGCGGGGTACCTGCCGGGGATGCTGCTCGGGCTGGCCCTCGTGGTCGTCGCCGGGACACTCGCCCGCCGCCAGGGCCTCGGGGCCCGGCAGCCGCGCCCCGCCCTGGCCGACGTGGCCCGCGCCTCGGTCCGCGTGCTGCCCACGCTGGGGCTCCTCATCCTCGTCATGGGCGGGATCGTCAGCGGCCTCTTCACCGCCACCGAGGCCTCGGCGGTGGCTGTCTTCTACGCCCTCGTCCTGGCGCTGGGGTACGGCGAGATGCAGTGGCGCCACATCCCGAACGTCCTCCTCGAGACCGCGGCCACAACCGGCATGGTGTTCGTGCTCATCGGCACCTCGATGGCCATGGCCTGGATCTTTGCCTACGCAGACGTGCCCCAGCTCATCGACACGTTCATTCGCGGCGTGAGCGAGAACCCGTACGTCATCCTCCTGCTCATCAACATCATCCTGCTGGCGGTGGGCACGTTCATGGACATGACCCCCGGGGTGCTGATCTTCACGCCCATCTTCCTGCCGGTGGTCACATCGCTGGCCCCGGCCTTCGGTGTCACGCCGGAGGAGATGAAGTACCAGTTCGGCGTGATCATCGTCTTCAACCTGTGCATCGGGCTGTGCACCCCTCCGGTGGGGACCGTGCTCTTCATCGGGTGCGGGCTGGCGAAGCTCTCCATCGGTGAGCTCGTCAAGCCGCTCGTGCCGTTCTTCGTCGCCATGGTGCTGGCGCTGCTCGCCGTGTCGTTTTTTCCTGCGTTGAGCCTGTGGCTCCCCCGCGACGTCCTGGGTCTCATCAAATAGAGGTCGACCATGCCCTCCTTCATCCAAGACGACTTCCTCCTGGAGACCGAGGTCGCCCGGGAGCTCTTCCACGGCGTCGCGGAAGATCTCCCCATCATCGACTACCACTGCCACCTCTCGCCCGAGGCGATGGCGACAGACCACCGGTTCCGGTCGATCACCGAGCTCTGGCTCGACGGTGACCACTACAAGTGGCGGGCCATGCGCGCGAACGGAATCCCCGAGCGGTTCTGCTCGGGCGACGCCCCCGACTGGGAGAAGTTCGAGGCCTGGTCCCGAACGGTTCCCGAAACCCTGGGCAACCCGCTCTACCACTGGACGGCCATGGAGCTCCTCCGGCCGTTCGGGATCGAAGCGCCGCTCTCTCCGGCGACCGCCCCGGCCATCTTCGACCGGTGCAACGAGCGCCTCGGCGAGGCCGACTTCACGGCGCTGGGGCTGCTGCGACAGTTCAAGGTGGCGGTCGTCTGCACCACCGACGACCCGACGGACACCCTGGAACCCCACGCGACCCTCGCCGCGCGCGAGGAGCCCGAGACCCGCGTCTACCCCACGTGGCGACCGGACAAGGCCCTATTCGTCGAGGACGTGGCCTCGTGGAACGCCTGGGTGGAGCGGCTGGAGAAAGCCTCTTCCGTCGCGGTGACCAGCTGGGAGACCTTCCTCCAGGCTCTCGAGCAACGTCACACGGCGTTCCACGAGGCCGGTTGCCGGGCCTCGGACCACGGGCTCGAGGCGCTCCCCGCCGGGCACCTCACCGACGCCGAGGCAAGCGCGTCCTTCGACCACCTGCGCTCCGGCCGGCTGCTCGAGCCCGCCCAGGTCCCCCGCTTCCAGGCCGCACTCCTCCACCGCCTGGCGCGCCTCGACCACGCGCGGGGATGGGTGCAGCAGTTCCACCTGGGCGCTCTCAGGAACAACAGCACGCGCATGCACGGCCTCCTAGGGCCGGACAGCGGCTACGACTCGATCGGCGACTTCGAGCAGGCCCGGCCGCTGGCCCGCTTCCTCGACCGCCTCGACGAGACGGACCAGCTCGCGAAGACGATCCTCTACAACGTGACCCCGACCGACAACGCCGTCTTCGCCACGATGGTGGGCAACTACCAGGACGGCAGCGTGCCCGGAAAGATGCAGTGGGGATCGGCCTGGTGGTTCCTCGACCAGCTCGACGGGATGGAAGCCCAGATGCGCATGCTCGCCAACGTGGGGCTCCTGTCACGATTCGTCGGGATGGTGACCGACTCTCGTAGCTTCCTCTCGTACTCGCGCCACGACTACTTCCGGCGCCTGCTGTGCCGGATCCTCGGCGCGGAGGTGCGCCGCGGGCACCTCCCGGACGATCGGGAGGCCCTGGGACGGCTGGTGGCCAACGTCTCGTTCTTCAACGCACGGGACCACTTCGACTTCGCCCTCGGCCGCGCCGCCGGTCCTCTCGCCCAGGAGCCCCGAAGGGCCTAGGAGCCCGGGCCGACCTCGGGAGCCTCGATGGCGGCAAGCCACTCGCTCTTCCACTCGGCCTTGTGGATATCTCGCTGCTCATGGCAGAACATCACGACGGAGCGACCCTCCACTCCACGGACGGGGGCTTCTCGCGGTTTGCCAGGCTCAGGCGGCGGAACCCGCTCGCCGACGCCTGAATGGGGATGTGACTGAGAGATCGGCTTCGCGTCGCCAGACTATCGGGCCTTGGAGCGAGCGCCGTTCTGGGCATCCTCCTGGGCGTATTGCTTTTGCCCGCGCTCGCTCTTGGTGCGGGCAGGCTGCCGATCCAGAACATCAGCGCGCGTGAATACGACGCGGCCAAACCCAGGGCCTGGGCGGTCCATCAGAGCCGCCGGGGTCTCCTCATACGTGGGTGGGGAAAGCGGCGTCCACGAGTACGGCGGGGTCTCGTGGCAGAGCGTGCCGGTTCGCAACGGGATCGTGCGCTCGCTCGGGGAGGACGTGCACGGGCGGATTCTGGTCGGCGGCGTCAACGAGCTGGGCTACGTCGACCACGACCCCGAGGGCCGGCTGCGCTACGTCTCGCTCGTGGACCAGATCCCCGAGGGCGACCGCGAGTTCGGCGACGTCTGGATCATCAAGGGGCGACCCGACGGCGTCTTCTTCCAGTCGTGGTTGCGGTTGTTCCGTTGGCGGGCGAAGTCCGCGACGCCGTCATCGAACGGGCCTCTGCCCTTTGAGGCAGAAGACCTCACGATCTGGAAGCCGGACTCCGCTTTCGGAGCCCTGTGCGAGTCGAAGGGCCGGCTCTTCATCCAGCAGCAGGGCGTGGGGTTGACGGAGCTGGTCGAGGAGCTCAAGCGACTCCGCCGCCAGGGTCAGCCCCTGGCCCTCGCCATCGTCGATCTCGACCATTTCAAGTTGGTGAACGACAACTACGGCCACCTGACCGGGGACCGGGTGCTGGTCGAGACGGCCGCCGTGCTCCAGAGCTCGGTGCGGGAGACCGACCTCGCGGGACGGCTGGGCGGCGAGGAGTTCGGCCTGCCCCTGCCAGGTACGGACCTGGCAGGGGCACGTCAGGTCACCGAGCGGGTGCGCTGGCACCTGGCCGCACCAGCCGAGCGGGTCGAGGGCAAGCCGGCCCCGCGCGTCACCGCGAGCATCGGTCTGACCCTGATGCATCCGACCGACCCCGAGCAGACTCTCGAGTTGCTCCTCGCCCGGGCGGACGCGCTGCTCTACCGGGCCAAGCGAGAAGGGCGCGACCGGATCTGCGCCGACTGAGGAGCGGGGCCGGGGTGTCCGGGGACTTGCCGTTATGATGTGAGGATGCGTCGCTTCTGGACAGGCCTCACGATCGGGTCCCTCGCTCTCTCACCGCTGTCCTCCGCGGCTCGTGACGCACCCGAAGCCGCTGGGGCGGCGACGAGGGTGGCGGACCCCCGCCAGGACGGGCCTTCGGAAACCGAACATACGACGGCGGAACCGGTCGAGGGCAGCGACTCGAGCGAGCCAGCGGAGCCGGCTGACACGCCGGTCTTCTACGAGACGACGACGGTCACCGCCCGTCCGGTGTCGTCCTCCTCGGGGTCGGTCACGGTCATTACCGGCGAAGAGCTCGCAGCTTCGGAAGCGCGGAGCGGCACCGAGGTTCTGCGCGAGGTGCCGGGCCTCAACCTCCTGCCCACCGGCGGGCGGTCCGGGATCACCCACGCGTGGATCCGGGGAGGCGATCCGAACTTCACCCTGATCCTCCTCGACGGGATCCCGCTCAACGACACGACGGACCGACAGGGCGGGGCCGTCAATCTCGAGGAGCTTCCTCGAGGTCTCATCGACCGCGCCGAGGTGGTGCGCGGTCCGCGGAGCTCCTTCTATGGGATGAGCAGCCTCTCGGGAGTGGTGCAGCTCTTCTCCCCACGGGGCGGCCCCGGGCCCCTGCGAGCGGCCGTCGGAGCCGAGCTCGGCAACGCCGACCTGCGACGGGGTTTCGCGCGTGTTTCGGGGCCTGCTGGAGAGGGAGGCTGGTCGGCGGGCGTCAGCTACGACCAGGAGCGGTTCCGCATCGCGCGCGATCGCTTCGAGCAGATCGACATCTGGGCAAACACCGACCTCGCCCTCGGGGCGGACGCGGTGCTCGCCCTCACCGCGCGCTTCGCCACGGGCGAGCAGGACGACTACGCCGACGGCTCCGGAGGACCCGTATTCGGGACAGGAGAGGTGCGCCACACGGAGCACCATGATCTCGCTCTCGGTGCTCGCCTGAAGCTGGGCGAGTCGAATGGGGGTGGGCACGTCTTGAGTGCCGGTCTGTCCCGGCGAGCGCAGGATCGGCTCACGCCGGCCATCCCGCCCGTCGTGCCCGAGTCGGACGAGTCGACGATCTACACCCGGCTACGTCTGAGCTGGCTCGTGCCCGTTCGACGAGCGGACCGCACACAGATCGACGTCGGCGCCTCGGGTGAGGGCGAGTGGGCGAAGAACTCGAGCCTCCTGAAGCTGCCCCCGGAGTTCGGAGGCCTCGTGCCCGGGGACTACGAAGAGAACCGTGTGAGCGGGGGCGTCTTCGGGGCCTTCCGCCACGAGCGCGGCACGTTCCTGTACGAGATCGCCCTCCGGCTCGACGGCGCCTCGGGCCTGGGGCCTCAGCTGAACCCGCACCTGGGAATCGTGTGGAGCCCGGGCTCTGGCGCAACGCGGCTCCGGGCCTCGGGGGGCCGTGCCACGAAGCTGCCGAGCTTCTTCGCCCTGGCGAGCCCTCCTGCCCTCGGCGGCAACCCCGACTTGAAGCCGGAGCGGACGGTGGGCGGCGAGATCGCTCTCGAGCACGGCTTCCGCTCGGCCGGGCTGACGCTGGGGGCGGCGGTCTTCCTCCAGGAGTACAAGGATCTCGTCGACTTCGATTTCGACGCCTTCCTTCACGTCAACCGCGCCCGAGTGCGGACCCAGGGGGTGGAGATGACCGCTCGCTGGCAGCTTCACGAAACACTCCGGATCGCGGTCGAGGCCACGTATCTCGATGCGAAGGACCTCTCGGGGGCTCCGCTCCTGCGCGAGCCAAGCTGGCTCGGCGGGGGGAGCCTCACGTGGCAGCCGGCCGAGGGTCTGAGCCTGCGCCTCGACGCCCGAGCGGTCTCACACTATCTCGACCGCCAGATCCCCGTTCCCGACGAGACCCGGGTGCCGAGCTACAGCGTCCTGGGCCTCGCCGGCTCGTGGCGGTTTCTCGGGGACTGGACCGTGCGGGCGCGGCTCGACAACCTGTCGGATCGGGGCTACGAGAGCTTGATCGGCTTCCCGGGCCCACCCCGGTCGTTCTGGGTCGGCTTTGGTTGGGATCACCGCGGCCACTCGCCTGCACCAAGGTGAACGCCCCGGCAGGTTAGGCTGGTCTTGTGCGGGGCGACGCGAGGCACGGGATGAGGCGAACAGCACTCTTGCTCCCTGTCGCAGCGCTCCTGTTTCTCGGCCCGGCGTGCGGCGGGTCGTCATCGCCTTCGACTCCCTCCCCCACGCCCCGTCCCACGCCCACGCCAACCCCGGCAAACCAGCCGGTTGCCCCGGCGGTGATCGACGGCTGGAGCGAGGCGGCGCTCCAGGCCGAGGCCACCCCCGCCACCGTGAGCTCCGGGGACAGGGTCACAGTGAGTGCTCCGGGCTATCTCACGCGAGAACAGGCGTATTCAGGTGCGCCCATCGCGCTCCACATGATGTACGCCCACAGGAGCCCGGGAAACCGGCATCCGGATACGGACGTGGGACTGGCCGCGGCGGCGGGGGCGGGCTCACGGGTCGTCGTGATCCGCGATTGATCGGGCTGACGCGGAGAGTTTGACTCCCCCGAGGGGCCGGGCATAGACTCGCCGCCGCCCTGGAGGACGGCCTTCGAAGGGCGACCGCCATGCTCACCGCCAGGATCGGAGCGGCCCTCGCGCGGCCCCTCGACGCGCTGGTGCGGGCCCTCGCCCGGATCAGCCCGGACGTTCTGACGATCACGGGCCTCGTGCTCAACGGTGTGGCGTGTGCCTTCTTCGCGCTCGCAGGCGGTCCGGGATACGTCAGCCCGGCCATGCTCCGCGTCGGGGGTCTCGTGGCGATTGCCGGCGCGGCGTTCGACATGCTCGACGGGCGCGTCGCCCGCCTTCGGGGCCGCGAAACACGTTTCGGCGCGTACCTCGACTCGACGATGGACCGGTACTCGGACGGCTTGCTCTACCTGGGCCTGATGATCCTCTACGCGAGGCTCGACGAGACGCTCCTGATGGTGCTCGTCTGGGTGGCGGCCTTTGGCGGCTTCATGACGTCGTATGCACGCGCCCGAGCAGAGAGCCTGATCCCCCGATGCACCGTGGGGCTCATGGAGCGTCCCGAGCGAGTGGTGCTCCTGATCCTGGGCGCTCTGTTGAACAAGATGGTGGCAGTGCTCTGGATCATCGCGGTGCTGTCCAACATCACCGCCATCCAGCGTGTCATCTACACATACGTCGAGCTGAAGCGGGGCTGGGGCAACCTTCCCCCCCCCCACGAGGACGAGAAGGACGACGCATGAGCTTCGGCCCGAAGGCGGAGCGGCTGCGGCGTCAGGTGCTGGGGCGTCTTCCGATGACGTTGTGGATGTGGAAGATGCTGCCTCTGGCGGCCTTTGCGGGTCTGCGGGTGGTCCGGCTCGACGAGACAGGCTGCTCCGTCCGGCTCCCCGGAGGATGGCGGACGCAAAACCCCTTCCGCTCCACCTACTTCGCCGCGCAAGCGATGGCGGCCGAGATGTCCACGGGAGCCCCGGCGCTCGTCCTGCTGGCCGACGCCCCTGCCTCGGTGGCCGTGCTCGTCGTGAGCCTCCGTGCGACGTACTCGAAGAAGATCGTGGGGCCTTCCGTCTTCGCGTTCGAGGACGTGGCCGGGATGCGGGCCGCCATCGAGAAGGCCGCCTCGTCCGACGAGCCCGAGCTCTTCGTCGGGCACCCCGTCGGGCGGGACGAGTCCGGCGCCGTCGCTGCCGAGATGGAGATCACCTGGTCCTTCAAGAAGCGAATCCGCGGATGAGCACCGTCGGCTTCGCCGTGGCCGGGGGCCGGAGCCGGAGGATGGGGCAGGACAAGGCGCTGTTGCCGTGGGGCGACACCGACTTGCTGGGCCACGCGCTCGCGCGGCTCAGCGGGGTGGTGGATGAGGTCGGCATCCTCCCTGGAGCCGAGCGCCGATACACGGACCGCGAGGTCGCCGAGCATCTGGACGCTGCGCCGGACCAGGGACCCCTGGCCGGCTTACTTGCCGCCCTCGAAAGTGCGCCCGGGCGGGCGGCACTCCTGTTGGGCGTCGATCTTCCGCTGGTCCCTTCACGGCTGCTCGAGCGACTCGTAGCGCTCACGGGAGCCGCCGACGCAGTGGTACCCGTCTCGCCTCGAGGCCCCGAGCCGCTGTGCGCCCTTTACGGCGCGACGTGTCTGGAGCCTGTGCGCCGACGCATCGCGGCCGGGGACTTGAAGATGACGGTCTTCTGGCCCGACGTCCGCGTGCGGGAGGTCGGCTCCGACGAGCTCGCGCCATTCGGTGATCCGGCCGAGCTCTTCCTGAACGTCAACGCCCCCGAGGACTACGAGCGGGCACGAGCGCTCCCTCTGAGACAGTGACCCCGGCGGGCATCTCTGGACGGGCCGTGTCCCCGGGCCAGGGCCCCTTTCGGGGGAGACGTCGCCATTGGCCCCCTGGGCAGCCCGGCGCACCTTGGTCCAGATTCCGGAGCACAGGTTGGCAACAACTCGGCTCGCCTGCCGTGACTCCGCTGGGAGAACCCGTCTTGTCTCCCCATCACATTCAAATGAAAGAAGTTCCGGGAATTCTCAGAATACGTCGCCGGCCGGCTCGCCTTTTGCGCACCTTGACCCCTGGTAGAGTCCGCGGTCTCTCGCTCGGCCAACAAACGGCGAGGGACCAGGGTTTGGGAGAAGGCAGGGAATGCATCGGCGACGGAAAGCGCCGGCAGAGTGGAGCGAGCGCCAGTCCCTCGCCACCCTAGCCCGGCTCGGGGCGCTGGCGCTCGGATTGTCTCTTCTGGCTGGATCCGCCCACGCCGCGACCTTCGTCGTCAACAACATCGGCGATGGGCCCGACGCCAGCCCGGGCGACACGTTCTGCCTGACCGCCGGCGCCGTCCGCACCCTCCGCGCCGCCATCCAGGAGGCCAACGCCCTGGCCGGCGCCGACATCATCAACTTCAACATCGCCCCGGCCGGCGCGAAGACGATCACCCCCGCCTCGGCCTATCCGGCTATCACGACCGTCGTGACCATCGACGGCACCACGCAGCCGGGCCTCGTGGCCGCAGCCCCCTTCGCGCCGGTCATCGAGCTGAACGCAACGTCGGGTGGCGCCAACACCCTCAGCCTGCAGTTCGGCAGCTCGGGGAGCACGATCCGAGGGCTCGTTATCAACCGTTCCCCGGGGACTGCCATCCGGCTGCTTGGCTCGTCCAATCACGTCATCGCGGGGAACTTCCTGGGTTTCAACTATCACTGGGGTCGCTCTCTCAAGGGAGTCTGGGTGGTGAAGCAGAAAACGGCCCGGAGTCGTTTCACCAGGACGATGCATCGCATCTCGGAATGGTGTCGACGGAATCGGCACCGTCCGATCGACGAGCAGC
>CAUZDW010000009.1:0-125220 GCA_963578825.1 Vicinamibacteria bacterium | reverse complement strand
AACGACGGGGGGGCTGACGGGCGGAGGCTGACGGCTGACGGACTGACGGACTGTTCCTCGAACCGGGTCTTGGGGAGCGGTTCGAGGAACGTTAGGCCACACTCATCCCGGCCAGGAACTCCTGGTTGGATTTGGTCTTGCCCATCTTGTCGAGGATGAGCTCCATGGCTTCGACCGGGGGGAGGGGGGAGAGGACCTTGCGGAGGATCCAGACGCGGTGGAGCTCGTCCGGGGTGAGGAGGAGCTCTTCCTTGCGGGTGCCGGAGCGGTTGATGTCGACGGCGGGGTAGGTGCGGCGGTCGGCCATCCTTCGGTCCAGGACGATCTCGGAGTTTCCGGTGCCCTTGAACTCCTCGAAGATGACGTCGTCCATGCGGGAGCCGGTCTCGACGAGGGCGGTGGCGATGATGGACAGGGACCCGCCGTCTTCAATGTTCCGGGCGGCGCCGAAGAAGCGCTTGGGGCGCTGGAGGGCGTTGGCGTCGACGCCTCCCGAGAGGACCTTGCCCGAGGGGGGGACCACGGAGTTGTAGGCGCGGGCGAGGCGGGTGATCGAGTCGAGCAAGATGACGACGTCGCGCTTGTGCTCGACGAGGCGCCTGGCCTTCTCGATGACCATCTCGGCCACCTGGACGTGGCGGGTGGCGGGCTCGTCGAAGGTCGAGGAGACGATTTCGCCCTTCACGGTGCGCATCATGTCCGTGACTTCTTCGGGGCGCTCGTCCACGAGGAGGACGATGAGAAAGACCTCCGGGTGGTTGGTGGCGATGGAGTGGGCGATGTTCTGGAGGATGAGGGTCTTTCCGGTCCGGGGCGCGGCCACGATCAGGGCACGCTGACCCTTGCCCAGCGGGGTGAGCATGTCGAGGACGCGAGCGGTCATGTTGTCGGGCTCGGTCTCGAGGGAGAGGCGCTCGTTGGGGTAGAGCGGGGTCAGGTTGTCGAAGATGACCTTGTCCTTGGCGGCCTCCGGCGGGTCGAAGTTGACGGCTTCCACCTTGATCAGGGCGAAGTATCGCTCGCCGTCTTTCGGGAGTCGGACCTGGCCGCTCACCGTGTCTCCGGTGCGCATGGCGAAGCGGCGGATCTGGGACGGCGAGATGTAGATGTCGTCGGGTCCGGGGAGATAGCTGGCCTGGGGGGCGCGGAGGAAGCCGTACCCGTCGGGCATGATCTCGAGAACGCCCTCGGCGAAGAGGAGGCCCCTCTGCTTCGCCTCGGCATGGAGGAGCTGGAAGATGAGGTCCGCCTTCTTGAGGCCGGCGGCCTCGGGCAGGCCCCGCTCGAGGGCGAGCGAGTTCAGCTCCTGGATCGTCATGGACTTGTAGCCGTACAGGCTCGCGGGCTCGCTGGTGTCCTCCGTCGACGTGGTGTCCGGGAGCGGATCGCCGAGGGGACCGCCGAGGACGTCGGCGATCGGAGACGGCTCCGCCTCGGGCTCGGCGACCATCGGCGCCTTGGCGGCCACCGACGGTTCGGCGCCTACCGACGGCTCGGCGCTCACCAGAGGCTCGGCCTCGACGGCCTCGGGAGCTTCGACCGCGTTTTCCGAAGGCACCTTCTCCCCTCCAGCTTCAGTGGCCGCGGCCTTTCGCCGCCTTGGCCCGTTCCGCCGCGGCCTCTTCTCTTTCCTGGGCTCGGTCTGTTCGTCGCGGGGCTGCTCGTCTCGGTCCATCACACGCTTGCCTCGAACGGGCGGTCGAACGCCGCCGCCCGGATGTGGTTCCACAGCTCACCGATGCCGGTCCCTTTCGTGGCGCTCACCGGCACCACGGCCTCGGCACACGGCCCGATCGTCTCGCCGAGGGAGCGCGCACGGCGCCGGCCCTGGTCTCGGCCCATCTTGTCCATCTTGTTTGCCGCGACGACGTAGGGATGGCCATGGTGATCCAGCCACGTTCGGAGCGTCTGGTCCCCCTCGCTCGGCTCGTGGCGGGCGTCCACGATGAAGACGCACAGCTGAAGCGTCTCGCGTGCCTCCAGGTAGGAGTTCACCAGCCGCTCCCACTCCTCGCGAGCGGAGCGCGAGGCCTTCGCATACCCGTACCCGGGAAGATCCACGAGGTACAGCTCGCTGTGCCCGCCGTGCGCCGATTTCCCCAGGCCCTTGACGTTGAAGAAATTGATGAGCCGGGTGCGCCCGGGGGAGGAGGAGACCCTGGCGAGGCCCTTCGCTCCCGCAAGGGCGTTCAGCAGGCTGCTCTTGCCCACGTTCGAGCGGCCGAGGAAGGCCACCTCGGGCAGCCCGTCGCGGGGGAACTGAGCGGAGGAGGACGCACTCCCGGAAAAAGTCACGTTTGGTCGGTTCACGATCTGGCTGGCGGTCGAGCCGGCATCCGGATACAGATGGCCGGACCCGGCCGGTGTCGCCTCAGTGGGTCATACCGTCCGGCAACTGGCCCAGGTCCTCTTCCGCACCCTCGGGAGCGACCTCCTGCTCCGGAGACGACTCGGGTGGAAGGAGGGCAATGTTCAAAACCTCGTCGATGTGGTCGACGAGACTGATGTTTATGGCTTCGAGCACGTTCTTCGGGACGTCCGCGAGATCCTTCTCGTTTTCCCGCGGGACGATGGCGCTGGTCACCCCGAAGCGGTGCGCGGCGAGCAGCTTCTCCTTGATCCCCCCGATGGGCAGGACCTTGCCTCGGAGCGTGATCTCCCCGGTCATGGCCACGTCGCGCCGGACCCTCCGTCCCGTGAGAGCCGAGACGAGGGCGGTGCACATGGTGATGCCGGCGGAGGGACCGTCCTTGGGAATGGCCCCCTCCGGGACGTGGATGTGGATGTCGAGCCGGCGATTGAAGTCGCGCTTGATGTCGTACTCCTCGGCTCGGGAGCGGACGAACGACATGGCCGCGTGGGCCGACTCCTGCATGACGTCGCCGAGCTTGCCGGTGAGCCGGAGCACCCCCCTGCCCGGCATGAGCGTCACCTCGATGGGGAGGATCTCTCCTCCCACCTCGGTCCAGGCGAGACCGGTGGCGAGTCCGACCTCGTGGCGCTCCTCCCGCTGGGTTGCACGGTAGCGGGGGATGCCGAGGTACTCGCCGAGGTTCTGGGCGGTGATCTTCACCGAGTAGTCCTTGCCCTCCTGGACGACCTTGCGGGCGACCTTGCGGAGGATGGAGGAGATCTCGCGCTCCATGTTCCGCACACCCGCCTCGCGGGTGTAGCCCCGGACGAGCTCCTGAAGCGCATCCTCGTCGATGGTGACGTTCTTCGCCTTGAGGCCGTGTGACTTGATCTGCTTCTTGAGGAGGTGGCGCTTGGCGATCTCGATCTTCTCTCGCTCGGTGTATCCCGGGAGCCGTAGCACCTCGAGCCGATCCTGGAGGGCCTGGGGAACGGTGTGGAGCACGTTCGCCGTGGCGATGAAGAAGACCGACGAGAGGTCGAACTCGGTGTCGATGTAGTGATCGGAAAAGCTGTGGTTTTGCTCCGGGTCGAGGACCTCGAGGAGCGCCGACGAGGGATCACCCCGGAAGTCCATGGACATCTTGTCCACTTCGTCCAGGAGGAAGACGGGGTTGCGCCTCGTCGCCTTCTTCATCATCTGGATGATCTGCCCGGGGAACGCGCCGATGTAAGTGCGCCGGTGCCCCCGGACCTCGGCCTCGTCCCTGACGCCCCCCAGGGAGAGGCGGACGAACTTCCGATTGGTGGCCCGGGCGATCGAGCGGGCGAGCGAGGTCTTGCCGACGCCCGGAGGGCCCACGAAGCACAGGATCGGCCCCTTGGGATTGTTGACGAGCTGGCGCACGGCCAGGAACTCCACGATCCGCTCCTTGACCTTCTCGAGCCCGTAGTGGTCCTCGTTGAGGATCTTCTCCGCCAGCGTCAGGTCCTTGCGCTCCCGGGACTTCTTGGCCCAGGGCAAGGCGATCAGCCAATCGAGGTAGTTGCGGGAGACCGTGGCCTCGGCCGACATGGGGGGCATGGACTCGAGGCGCTTGAGCTCCTGGACGGCCTTCTCCTCGGCCTCCTTGGGCATGCGCGCCTCTTCGATCTTCTTGCGGAGATCGTCGGTCTCGTCACCCTTCTCGTCCTTGCGGCCCAGCTCCTTCTGGATCGCCTTCATCTTCTCGTTGAGGTAGTACTCCTTCTGGGCCTTCTCCATCTGCTTCTTGACCCGGCCCTGGATGCGGTGATCCACGTTGAGCTTGTCGACCTCGGCCTCGAGAATGGAGGCAATGCGGGTGAGACGCTCCTGGGCCGAGACGATCTCCAGGAGGTTCTGCTTCTCCTCCACCGGCACGACCAGGTGGGAGGCGATGGTGTCACCGAGCTTGCCCGGGTCCTCGACACGGACGGCGGCCAGCATGGCGTCGTAGTGGAGGTTGTTCGAGAGCTTCACGTACTGCTCGAAGAGCCCGATGGTCTTGGACATGAGGCCCTCGAGCCCCGAGTCCGCCTCGTCCTGAGTCGGCACCACCTTGACGACCACCTGCATGTGGCCGTCCTCCTCGCGAAACTCCAGGGCGCGTGCCCGGTCGATCCCCTCGACCAGGACCTTCACGTTGGAGTCGGGGAGCTTGAGGCTCTGGACGATGTTGCAGACCGTGCCGAGGGTGTAGAGCTCCTCGGGGGCCGGGGTGTCGTGGGTGGCGTCGTGCTGGGCCGAGAGAAAGATGCGCTTTTCCCGGGCCAGCGCGAAGTCCAGGGCCCTGATGGAGCTCGGGCGGCCGATGACGAAGGGGATCATCATGTGCGGGAACACGACGACGTCCCGCAGCGGCACCATCGGGAGTGTCTCTATCTCGTCTGTATTGTCTTGCCCGAACATGAGGCCTCGCTCATCTGGCCAACTGCCGGCGCGCCCGGCAGGGGCTCACCTACACGGTAGCACGCCGGTGGGACCTAGCCCGCCTTCTCGACGAGCGTGATCGGCTTCTCGCGATCGCGGACCACCTCGCGTGTGACGACGCACTCCCGCACCTTCTTGTTGGAGGGAAGGTCGTACATCAGGTCGAGCATGAGGTCCTCGATGATCATCCTGAGACCCCGGGCGCCGATCTTGCGCTCCTTGGCGAGCTCGGCGATCTCCAGGAGCGCGTCATCCGTGAAGCGGAGCTTGACGTTCTCGTAGTCGAAGAGCCGCTGGTACTGGTGGACGATGGCGTTCTTGGGCTGGGTCAGGATCTCGATCAGCGCCGCCCGATCCAGGTCGTGGAGGCTGGCGACCACGGGGAGGCGCCCGACGAACTCGGGGATGAGGCCGTACTTGATCAGGTCCGTGGGCTGCGTCTGCCCGACCAGCGACGTCTTGTCCCGGGCCTTGACCTTCTTCGTCGGCCGATCCGTGTAGAAGCCCAGGGTCTTCTTCCCGACCCGGCGCTCGATGACCTTGTCGAGCCCCACGAACGCCCCTCCGCAGATGAAGAGGATGTTCGTGGTGTCGACCTGGTAGAACTCCTGATGCGGGTGCTTGCGCCCGCCCTGGGGCGGCACGTTTGCGACCGTGCCCTCGAGGATCTTGAGGAGGGCCTGCTGGACGCCCTCGCCGGAGACGTCCCGGGTGATGGAGGGGTTCTCGTCCTTTCGCGAGACCTTGTCGATCTCGTCGATGTAGATGATGCCCTCCTGGCACCGCTCGATGTCCCCGCCGGCGGCCTGGAGCAGCTTGAGAATGATGTTTTCCACGTCCTCGCCGACGTAGCCCGCCTCGGTGAGGGTGGTGGCGTCGACGATGGTGAAGGGGACCGACAGGAGGCGCGCCAGCGTCTGCGCCATGAGCGTCTTGCCGGTGCCCGTGGGGCCGATCAGCAGGATATTCGCCTTGGTGAGCTCGACCTCGTTGCGGCCGCGCTGCTTGGCGATCTCTATCCTCTTGTAGTGGTTGTATACGGCGACCGCCAGCTTCTTCTTGGCCTGCTCCTGGCCGATCACGTACTCGTCGAGGAACTTCTTGATCTCCTGCGGCGTGGGGAGGCCGACCCGGCCCGTGCTGCTCTCGGTGCGCCGGTCGTCAGCGATGATGTCGTTGCAGACGTCAACGCACTCGTCGCAGATGAAGACCGTGGGGCCCGCGATGAGCTTGCGGACGTCGTTCTGGTCCTTGTTGCAGAACGAGCAGCGCAGGGTCTCGTTCTCGCCCGTCCCCTTCTTCATGGTCACCGCTCGCGCCTGCTGATCACGTGATCCACGAGACCATACCCCTTGGCTTCCTCTGCGTCCATGATGAAGTCCCGATCGGCGTCGGAGACCACCTTCTCGAGGGGCTGGCCGGTGTGGTTGGACAGGATCTCGTTGAGCCGGTCCTTGATCCTCAGAATCTCCTTGGCCTGGATGGCGATGTCCGAGGCCTGGCCCTGGGTCCCTCCCCAGGGCTGGTGGATGAGGATCCGAGAGTTGGGCAGCGCAAAGCGCTTCCCCTTGGTGCCGGCGCTCAGCAGCACGGCCCCCATGGAGGCCGCTTGGCCCACGCAGATGGTCTGCATGTCGGGCCGGATGAGCTGCATGGTGTCGTAGATTGCCAGCCCCGCGGTGGTCGATCCGCCCGGGCTGTTGATGTAGAGGTGGATGTCCTTCTCCGGGTCCTCGGCCTCCAGGAACAGGAGCTGAGCGATGATCAGGTTGGCGATCATGTCGTCGATGGCCGTCCCGACGAAGACGATGTTGTCCTTTAGGAGGCGGGAGTAGATGTCGTAGGCTCGCTCTCCGCGGGCGGTCTGCTCCACGACCATGGGGATGAGCGTGCCGCCGAAGACGTTGTGAGCGCTCATGTTAGCTCGATACTAGCATTGGCCTTGAGCAAGTCAAGGATCTTCTCTTCGCGGATGCGCCCGCCGAGCGCTCCAAGATCTCCATCTTTCTGCATCTGAAGGCGCAGTGCCTCAGGCGACTTTTGCAGTCGCTCGGCGAGGCGGGTGACCTCCGCCTGGACCTCGGCGTCGAGGACCTTGACGTGCTCCCGCTCGGCGATCTGATCCAGGAGGACCTCCGCCCGGGCGGCCTTCACCGACTCGTCCCGCTGAGACTCGCGGTACTCGCGCCAGTCGACGCCGACCTTGCGGGGGTCGAGCCCCTGCTGGGCGAGGCCCCGGGCCAGGTTCTCGGCCCGCTGGGTCATGTGGTGCTCGACGAGGACGTCCGGGACCTCGAAGTCCGTCTTGGCGACCAGGGCCTCGACCAGGGCCGCGCGTGTCTCGCGGGCGACCCGCTGCTCCTCGTGGGCCTGCAGCTGGGCTCGGAGCTTGTCCTTCAGCTCGGCCAGGCTGTCGAGCTCCCCGAGGTCCTTGGCAAACTCGTCGTCGGCCTTGGGGACGATCTTGTCCTTGATGCCCTTGACGGTGGCGGCGTAGTGGACGGTCTTGCCGGCCACCGCCGGAGCGGCGTCGGGGCCCCACGTGACGTCGAGCTCCTTCTTGTCGCCGACGGCCATGCCGAGGAAGGCCTCGTTCATGTCCGGGTGGTTGCCCTCGTGACCGATCTCGATGAGGGCGTTCTCGTCGCTTCCGCCCTTGCCGCCGTCACTGGGCGTCCACACGAGATCCACGACGACGTGATCGCCCTTTCGGGCCGGGCGGTCCTCGACGGGATCAAAGCGGGCGGCTTCCTCGCGGAGGCGGTCCAGCTGCTTGTCCACGTCCTCGTCGCTGACGCTCGCACCCTTGACGGAGACGCGGAGGCCTTTCCAGTCGGGGAGCTCGATGAGGGGCAGGATCTCGAAGACGGCGCGAAACGTCATGGGCTCGCCCTCTTCGATCTTCAGCTCCTCGACCTGCGGCGCGGCGAGCGGCTTGAGGCCGCGGCCCTCGAGCTCGTCGAAGACGACCTTGTTGACGAGAGCCTCGGCGGTCTCGGAGAAGATCTCGCTCTTGAAACGGTTCTTGACGACCGCTGGCGGGGTCTTTCCAGGGCGGAAGCCGGGGAGCCGGGCCTTCTTTGCCAGTTCCTTCGCGCGGCGGTCGATCTCGGCCTGGACGAGCTCCTTGTCGACCTCGAAGGCAAGGGCCTTCCGGACCGAAGTCTCCTCGATGTAGTCGACTTTCAAGGGATTCCTTTGCTTGGGACCGAGGCTGCACGTGCAGCCCAACGGAGGCTGCGAGTGACCCATAAGGGTAGCACGGACGCCTACGCCACACCGCGCTCCCGATCCTTCGCGCGGGGCCAGAAAGGCCTGCCGGCGTGCGACGACCCGCGCTGGGGAAGTGTGGCGGATCGGGGTAAACTGGCAGTGCCGGGGCGGAAGTGGCGGAACGGCAGACGCGCACGGCTTAGGCCCGTGTGCCCGAAAGGGCGTGGGGGTTCGACTCCCCCCTTCCGCATATCGTATCGAGATCGCCCCGGTTGGACACGCGATCTCGATACCTTCCGTTTCCGTTCTGTTTCCGTTCCGTCGTCGCCCTCTCGTTCTGGCGGGCCCGGCACCACGGCGCCCCTGCGCTCCACGGCGCGCGAGGGTCTTGACGGTCTCCGCGCGAAGGCGTAGCGTCCCCCTCGACCCGGACAGGAGAGTGTCCAGATGACAGGCAGACCAAGCTCTTGGCTAGTGACGGGTGTGCTGGCGCTGCTGACCCTCGCGGCGCCGGGAAGCTCTGGTGCTGGAGAGTGGATCACAACCTGGGCGGCATCCCCTCAGCCTCGGCTGGCGGATGGGTTCGTGGTGGCGAACATCACGCCTCTGACCCTGACCAACCAGACCATCCGGCAGTTCGCACGGATCAGCGTCGGCGGGAATCGGATGCGAGTCGTGGTGTCCAACGAGTATGGACACCTGCCGCTGGAGATCGGAGCGGCGACGGTGGCGCGGTCGGACTCCGACGGAGTGATTGTACCGACGTCGAGCGCGGCGCTGACGTTCGCCGGAGAAGAGGCGATCCGGATTCCACCGGGCGCTCGCCTGGTGAGCGATCCCATTCCCTTCAAAATGGAGCCTCTTGAGACCCTGGCGGTCAGCCTGTTTTTACCCGGCGAATCCCGGATCGACACAATTCACTGGGACGGAAGGCAACTTGCCTACGTCTCGGGCCCGGGCAATGTCGTTGGGGACACCACATTCGAGGCGGTGGCTACCAGCGAGGGTCGCATGGTGCTGAGCGGCATCATGGTCGACGCACCCCCCGGGGCCCGAGCGATCGTGTTGTTCGGCGACTCGATCACGGACGGAAGCTGCTCGACCTTGAACATGAACCGCCGGTATCCCGATGTCCTTGCCGAGCGCCTCCAGGACTCGGGCCACACGGATGTCGCCGTCGTCAACGCCGGCATCTCCGGTGCGCGTGTGTTGAGGGACGGCATGGGTGAGAACGCCCTTGCTCGCATGGACCGCGACGTTCTGGCCCAGCCTCGTGTGACCACGATGGTGATGATGCTGGGCATCAACGACATCGGGTGGGCGGAGATGGTCCTCGACCCGGCGAGTGCGCCCACCGTCGAAGAGATCACGGCAATCTACCGGATGGTGATTGATCGAGCCCATTCCCACGGCATCCGGATCCTGGGGGCCACGCTCACACCGTTCGCGGACAGCATCCAGGGCGTTCCGCTGCTGGATGTCTACTACTCGCCGGCGAAGGACGCTATGCGGAGGGAGGTGAACGCCTGGATCCGCACGAGCGGAGCCTTCGACGGCGTCATCGACTTCGATCGGGTCTTGCGTGACCCCGAGCGCCCGGAGTATCTGCTGGATGCCTACGATTGCGGCGATAATCTGCATCCGAACGACGCCGGCTACAAGGCGATGGCCGAGTCGATCGATCTGGGCCTGCTGCTCGCGAACTGATGGCAGGGGACTCCGGGCCTTCGGTCCCGCGGCCGGCGACTCGAGGCTTGGCAGGGAGACCCTCTATACTTGGTGCCGCGCGGTGACGTAGGCGTGAAGTCGGAGGCGTGAGATGAGCAGCGACAAGCCGCTCAGGGTGGCGATCCAGGGGGAGCGGGGCGCGTTCAGCCACCAGGCGGCCATCGAGGCGTTGGGGGCGGCGACCGAGGTGGTGCCGCGGGCGAGCTTCGAGGAGCTGTTCGCCAGCGTCCTCGAGGAGCGAGCCGACCGGGCGCTGGTCCCGATCGAGAACTCGCTTCACGGCTCGATCCACGAGAACTACGATCGGCTGCTTCACAGCCCGCTGCACATCGTGGGGGAGACGCAGCTGCGCATCCGGCAGTGCCTCGTTGCCCGGCCGGGCTCGTCGCTTGGTCAGCTGAAGCAGGTGTCCTCCCATCCCGTGGCCCTGGCTCAGTGTCGTCGCTTCTTTTCCGAGCACCCGGCGATCGAGGCAGTGACGGCCTACGACACGGCGGGAGCGGTGCGGGATGTCATGCGGAGCGGTGCCGACGACCAGGGGGCCATTGCGTCAGCGCTGGCCGCCGAGCTCTACGGGGGGCAGATCCTGCTCGATGGGATCGAGGACGACGCCGAGAACTACACTCGCTTTCTCGTGCTCGCGGCGGAGCCGGGACCCATCGAGGCTGCGACCAAGACGTCGATGGTGTTCGTGCTCGACAACAAGCCCGGGGCGCTCCACGGGGCCATGGGCTTCTTCGCTTCGCGAGGCATCGACCTGTGCAAGCTGGAGTCGCGGCCGCTGCGTGGGAAGGCGTGGGAGTACTCGTTCTATCTCGACGCGCTGGGGGATCCTCGGGGGGCGGTGGGGGAGGCGATCGAGGACCTCAAGGGGATCACCCGAGAGCTGCGGGTGCTGGGGCATTTCCCGAAGGGATAGGGGGGAGGGCTCAGGCGGCCGCAGGGCGGGGGCGGCAAGGGGCGGAAGCAGCCGCGGGGCGGAGGGGGCAAGGGGCCTCGCGCGTCGACCATCGGGGCGCGCGTTGGGCGTGGCCTGAATGGAGCCCAGTCCAGGCATTCAGGCCACTACCTGATATGCAACTTCTCCTTCACCACTCGGCCGGCGCGGAGGGAGCAGTGATACCAGGCGGAGACGTCGTTCATCGACACGAACCGCCGCTCCTCTTTGCGGTAGTGCCAGTCCTTCTCGATCTGGTAGATCACCTGGGCGCCCTTGCCTTCGAGGATGTTCGTGATCTCGTTGTCGTGGTGGTTCATCTCGTCGTAGTCGGTGATCGCCCGCTGGCCCATCTCCGAGTAGAGCATGTTCAGCTCCTGCAGGAGCGGCTCGAGGTCCTTCGGAATGTCCCGGACGTCCAGGCCTACGCGCCTCGCCTCCCGGCTGGTGATGGGGTACTGGTGGGCCGGATAGGAGGAGTTGAGCTGCTTGGAGATCCGTTGCGCCTTGCGGGCATCCTTCATGTGATAGGCGAGGATCTCGCGGCACAGCATCAGCGAGAGGCTGCTGGCGCGGTCGAGGGCGCCGATGACCAGGGGGTGCACGTACTTGTAGAGCTCCTGATAGGGGTTCACGCCGTCGCCCTTGCGTCCGACGGTGTCCCTCCACAGGCGGATCACCCGGTCGACCTCGTCGTTGCTCACCGGGACGAGCTGGTTCGTGTGGTCGAGGGGCGAGAGATCGTGCTCGAGAGACGTGTCGACGGCGGTCAGGTAGGACAGCGGCCCCATCTGGATCGTGTCCGCGCCGAGGGCCAGCATGGTGGCGGCCGAGGCGCAGTTGAGAGGAGCGATGACGGTGAGCTTCTTCGCGTAGCGGCGCAGCAGGTGGACGAGGCGCAAGGAGGCCATGCCGCTGCCCCCGTCGGACTTCACGAGGAGCGCGATCCGCTCCTGGGGACCCCGGGCCTTGAGGATGGCGTGGAGGGCCAGGACGTCGTTGTCGCAGACCGACCCGCTGGTGGAGGTCCAATAGGAAAAGAAGGTCCCGTCCACCTTTCCCTGGATGCGGTCCACGATCGCCTGGGTCTTCTTGAAGAGGATGGGGGGCGTCTTGAGCCGGGTGGCGCGACGGCTGGTGCGGCGGCGAGGGGTCGTCTTCTTGGTGGTGCGCGGCATGGGGGCAGGTTACCTCAGAACAGAAGGGGCGGTGGGCGATCTTGCTCGACACGCTCCAGGCAGATCGGCTCGTCGCAGGCCGGACTGTTGACCGCTGGGCTCACGGGCCACGCCGTCATCGCCGCTGCGGGGAAGGGGCGGAGGAGGGCCCGAAGAGCCAGTGCGCCGCGGGGCTCGGGGTCGAGCCATCGGGTATACGCGTCGGGCTCGAGGATCACCGGCATTCGATCGTGGACGGGCCGCGTCACGTCGTTGGGCTCGGTGGTCAGGATGGTGCAGGTTGGGGGCGCCCCTTCTCGAGCCGGAGGTTCCCAGAGGCCCGCGAAAGCGAAGGCCCGACCCGAGCCCAGGGCGAAGGCCCACGCCTGGCGACGCTTTGGCTTGAGGGTGAGGGTCTGCCATTCGTAGAACCCCGTTGCCGGGACGAGGCACCGCCGTTGGGAGAAGGCGTCGCGGAAGGAGGGCTTCTGCCAGGCGGTCTCCCCGCGAGCGTTGATGTGGCCCCGATCGCTCTCGGGGGCACCCTCGGGGACGAGCCCCCACCGCACCGTCCCCAGCTGCCGCCGACGGCTCGCGTCGTCGAGTCGGACGATCGCGACGGGCTGGGTGGGGGTGATGTTGTACCGGGGCGCCAGGTGGGGCGTGTCGCCGAGATCGAATGCCTCGGCAAGCTCCTCCCCGGAGGCGGTGAGGTTGAAGCGGCCGCACATGGGCTCATTCTAGGGCGGAGCGTGCCGCCGCCAGGTCCGCCATCAGGCCGACGGGTCGTCGAATGCCGCTCCGCGCCTGCGTTTTTACATTCTCGACCCCGATTTTTCGGTAGACTGGCGCAGCCACTCTGAGAAGTCCATCAAGAGGCCGGGCCTCCATTCCCAAGGTGAGGTGCTGTTGTGATGTTCGGGCAGCAGGCGACCACTGGGGCGAGTCGAGCCACACGCATGGTTGGCGTACCGTCTCCGGTGGCCGCGGGGCTTCTTCTGCTCCTGGCGGCGCCGCTCATCGGCGCGAAGCACGACAAGCCCGGACTGCTGCTCCGTGCGACGCCTCCGGCCTCGATCGCGCCGGGGGGAGGATTCAAGAGCGTCCTCGTCTGCGCCGAGATCGTCGGTCCCGAGGTGGAGCAGTACTACTGCCCGGAGGTCGTATTCCTCCTGCCGAACGGCCGAAGCGCTGTCGAGTCGGACTGCGATCCCTTCGACAAGCGGCAGCACTACCCGCGCCACTTCAAGCGCTGGGTCCTGTCCGGCCCGAACCCCCGGAACTACCAGGTGTGCGTCGAGCTGCGAAAGGCTGGCGTGCGGTTCGACGAGGAGTGCGTCCGGTACCTGGTTCGATAAGAGCCGGGGCAATTCGCCAAGGGCCTGCCCCCGGCTCAACCGACTGACCTGGATCACTGGCACGGTAGACCTCGCCCATCCCCCCGGCTCCCAGGGGAGCCAGGATCTCGTAGGGGCCGAGGTGAGTCCCCGCGGACAGAGGCATGACTTTTCTTCAGGCTGGTGGGATCAGGCGAAGCAAGGCTACGCGCGCTCCTCGGGGCCGGCAACCCTGGTTCGACTACACCCCCGAGGTGACTGGTCGACGGCGCGGCACCGCCTCAGGCGGCGGCGTCTGCCGACTGTGCCACAATGGCGGCCGCTCACATCCGACTCAGATGAGCCCGGTCCCCGCGTCGTCCAATGCAAACGCGGTCTTCAGGAGGTCGTGGAATGGCGGTGTGGCTCTTGCGGTGCGCGACGGTGGTCGTTGTCTTGGCCGGTCTGGCCGGCTCCGCTGCCGGCCAGACGCTCGAGTGGCCCCAGTTTCGGGGCCCGGCCGGGCTGGCGAAGGCGGTCGGTCAGCGCATCCCCGACGAGTTCGGACCCGAGCGCAACGTCCTGTGGAAGAAGGAGGTGCCCGCAGGACACTCGTCTCCCATCGTGTGGGGCGATCGCGTGTTCCTGACGGGGAGCGAAGGATCGACCCTCTCCGTTCTCGCCTACAGCCGGCTCGACGGATCACTCCTTTGGAAGCGAGACTTCACGGCAACGGGCGAGGAGCAACTCCAGCATCGGGATACCACGCCCGCGGCGCCCACGCCATGCACGGACGGCGAGCTCGCCTGGGAGCACCGACTGCCGGTGGAGAAGAGCGCCTTCGGGACCGGCAGCTCGCCGATCCTAGACCGGGGCACCCTCTACCTCGTCCGCGACGTGGACGGCTTCTCCGCCGTGCACGCCTTCGACGCAGCGACGGGGGAGGAGCGTTGGGTCACCTCCCGGCCTGAGGCCGCCCTCAACTACTCGACGCCGTTCATCTGGCGGCACGGGGATCGTGCTGAGCTGATCGTCGCGGGGTCGACGGTCGTGAAGTCCTATGACGCCGCGAGCGGCGAAGCGCTGTGGTGGGTCGGCGGCCAGACGGTCTTCGTCTGTCCAACCCCTACTGCCTCGAGCGAGGTTCTCTATTTCGGAGGCTGGTCCACACCCAACGCTGCAACGGAAGACCGTCTGGTCGCCGGGTTCGGCCCGGAGAGCGGGCTGACGGCCGAGATCCTCGGGGACCCGTCTCGCGCTTCTCGCAGCTACTGGCGGACGGCGACGCCCGTCACCTCGAAGTGTCCATCCAGGAGTAGCGGACCCGAGCCCAGGAACGCACGGGCGGGGAAGTGGTCGTTGAAGTATGTTCGGTAGACGTCGTTGAACTGCTTGTACAGCGAGAGGTCCGGGCAGTGCACCTCGACCATCACCAGGTCGTCCATGGACATGCCCACCATCTCGAGGCGGGTCTTCATGCTCTCCATGACGATGCGTACCTCGTCCTCGATCTTCGGGGGCGGAGCTTCGGTCTCGGGGTCGATTCCGATGTCGCCTGCGAGATAGAGAGTGTCGCCTACGAGAACGGCGTTGCTGTATGGATTGTTGTCGGTGCGGTCCGGCAACCGCATGAACTTGTGCTCCGATGCGGCTCGTGTGTCCTCGACCCAGAGCAGAGCGAGCCCCGCGAACAAGACCGCCGCCACCACAGCCGTGGATAGAAACCGCATGCGTCACCTCCCTGGGAAATCGGAGGCCACTCTACACCTCCCTTTCGACGGTCCGCGCCTCGACCGAGCTTCCTGATCGTCTCGCCGCGGACGGACTCTACCGGGGAAGAACCTCGAACTCCCCCGAAAGATCCGGGATCTGCCGCTGGTGGGAGTTGGGAAGCACCGCCATGAGCGTGTAGCGGCCGGGCGAGAGCTTGTCGGTGTCGATCCATCCGACGAAGCGGATGATGCCGTTCTCGGGGTCCGGGAAGGGCTGACCGCCAGCGCTCACCTCGCCGGGGCCCACCCACTCCTGCCCGCGGAGCAGGCCCAGCTGCATGCCCTCCTCGGCCGCCTCGAAGTCCTCCTCAGCGGCGTTGTACAGATGGTAGGCGCAGTACACGACGTGTCCCTGGCGAATCACCCGGACGGGCTCCGGCATCAGCCTCACGTTCCCCATCGCCAGGGGGTCGGCGAAGGGAGCCGGCGCCGCCGCCTCGCCGTTGTTCACGTCCCGTTGCGGATCGTCCAGCGGCCCGGCCTGGCGGGTGAGGAGGAGCGAGCTCGGGACCGAGGACCCGGCGAAGCTGGGCACGTCGATCATCTGCTCGTGGCTCCCCATGCGGCCCGAGCGGTCGTCCCGAAAGACGACCTTCAGCACGTAGGGCCCCGGCGGAAGGTCGATCCGGCCGTTGTAGGCCAGGTAGCGCGTCGGGTCGTCGGCCGCTGCCTGCAGGAACTCCGGGCCGACCTTGGGCCGGAGCTCCTGCTCGAGGAGGACGGGCATCGACTCCCGAATTCGGCTCCGAACCCTGAGCATGACGGTTGCCTTCAGGTCGGGCTTCCGCCCATTCTTCGCGGCCAGGTCCCCGGGGCGGACGCCGGTGCTGAACAAGAGGGCGGTCCTGTTCTCGGGAGCAGCGAAGAAGTCGACGCTCGCCTTCACCGGGAAGTCGGATGGGGTCTCCGAGAGAAGTGCCCGGTGCAACGCGGCCGACTTCTCCTTCCCCGACTGGCGGTCGAACGGCTTTCGCTCGTAGTAGCCCCGTGGCGCGCGCAGCTTGACCCCGGGCCGGCTCACCTTCACCCGCAGGTCGCGAAAACGTCCCCGCTCGCTGGAATTGCGAGGGGCGTACCCGAGGACGTAGTAGTGCGACGACTCCTCGAGAACGCTCCGCAGGATGGCGCTCATGTCGTTGGAGTCGACGATCGATCGCCCGCCGGTGCTGCGGGCGAGCGTCACCAGGCCGTTGACCTCCTGCTTGCGGGCTTCGGGAAGGCCCAGGGCATTCTGGGGTGGCCGTCCTGTCCCCACGGCCCACGCAGCGCTGACTCGTCGATCCTCGACCGGCAGGCGGGCCTCCAGCCCGCGGGAGTCGAGGGTGAAGAAGCTCACCCGGTGCCGGACTGCGGCGGCGGTGATCTGCCTCAGCATTTCCCCGTGGCCAACCTCCAGAAACAGACCGGATCGGTAGAGCAGGATCATCTTCTTCCCGGGGAAGGCCCCCATCCGCTGGATGAGATCCAGGTAGCGCATCAGGGCCAGTCGTCCGACGAAGATGATCTGGCGATCGATCCGTTCCACCGACAGCATCCCTCGGACGTCGTCGATCCGCGTGGCGTCACTCCCGGAGACGTCCGCGCCGGCTTCCCGATACAGCCCGACGAACGCCGGCAGGATCGCCTCCTGTTGCCGCAGACCCAGGAGCACCTCGCGCTCAAACGTCAGGTCGTTGTGATACTCCAGGAGGGGGTCGACCACGCTTCCCTCGTCGCTCAGTGGCTTGTCCACCATCCGGTCCAGGGAGGCGACGAGCAGTTGGCGATTGTCGGTGAAGGGGAGACCGGCCAGCGAAACGACGAACTTGTCAGGGAGGTCTTCGAGGAAGCTCCTCAGCGGACCCGCCACCTGCGTGAACTCGATGGGACTTCGGACCTCGGCGGCGATATACAGCCAGGTGTACTGAGAGAGGCTGGCATCCTTGCCCGGCAGCGAGTCCGGCTCCTCGGCCTCCACCCGAGCCGACTCCTCGCCCGGACCCGGGACATACTGGAAGAGCTCGATCTGCTGCCTCTCCCCGTCCTCCTCGACGAAGAAGTCCTCGAGCTGGAGGTCGCCCACGGGCTCACCGTCCTTGCCAGTCGCCCGGACCTCGATCTGGATCAACTCGACCCCGGTGGCGAACGTCGGGGGTTCCTGGGCGTGCGCCGCAACAACAGCGCCCAGCAGCCCGAGCGAGGCCGCGAAGGGGATCCTCATGGGATGTCTCTCGCCGATTGTATGCCGTCAGGCGGACAAAGAATACCCTTCCGAAGGCCGGCTCGCCAGCCGGGCGAATCGGGCTCACTCCAGGGCGTAGCGCGCCCGGGTCACCGCCGTGGTGGCCTTGCGTCCCTCGGCATGGAGAGCCAGGAAAATCTCGACGAAAGCACCGCTTGCCGGAGTGATGATCGTGGCCTCGAGGGTGACCTCTCCTCTGCCCCGTTCCACGCTGGCCCGAGGCTGGGGCCGGGCCAGCGTGGTGCCGCTCTCGTCCTGTGGCATCAGGAGCACGATGCCCCGCTCGGCGCTCCGCAGGTCGAAGCGCACGGTGGACACGATGCGGATCTCCTGGCCTCGAGCCAGCGCCTTTGCCAGCGAGGGCGCAACCCGGACGAGCTCGATCCGGTCGCTGGGGAGGGGGGTGAGGTCGACGGCGGTGCTCGTCGTCCCGTGTGCTCCGAGGCGGAGGGCGATGTCCACATGATCCCCAGCTCTCTCGCCCTCGCCGGCGGCGTCCAGCAGGCGGGCGAGGCGGAGGTGAGCGTCCTCTCGTCTCCAGTCCGGGAGAGACAGGGAGTCGACGGCCAGCTGGAGCTCCCGTCGGGCTTCCCCGTCGCGGCCCTGCTGGAGGAAGACCCGGGCCAGAAAGTAGAAGGAGTTGCCGTAGTCGGACCGCTTGCGGATGGCCGAGCGCAGATGCTCCTCGGCTTCGCCCAGGGTGCCCAGCTGGAACTGGCTCCTTCCCAGCATGTAGTGAGCGCTGCTGTCGGCGTTTCCGCTCTCCACGTACGGCTCGAGCCACGACACCACCTGGGCGTAGTCCTCGTCGCCGTAGGCAAACCGGCCCAGCTCGTACCGCGAAGGGAGGAAGTCCGGATCGAGGTCGATGGAGCGCTGAAAGTGGCCCCTCGCCCCCTTCTCGTCCTTCTCGTCGGCGGCCACGCGGCCGAGCCAGTAGTGGACGTCTGGCTCCCGCGGCCCTTTCTCCTCCGCGCTCTTCAGGAGCTCCCGGGCCGTGTCGTACCTGCCGGTGCGGTAGTAGGCCTCCGCCTGGGCGATGAGATCGCCGACGCCGACTTCCCGGGGGCGCCAGGTGCCTTCCTGGATCAGCACCTCCACGGCCTGGACGTCGATGCCTCCCTTCTTGGCCAGCTGGAGGTTCTTGAACGCCTCCTTCGTGTCGCCGGACAGGAAGTAGGCCTCCGCCATGTCGCGCAGGACGAAGGCCGACAGAAACTGGCGCTTCTCGAACGGCCTGACGACCGCGCGGGCCTCCTTGCCCCGGCCTTGCCGGGCCAGCGCGAGAGCCAGCTTGGCCCGTGCGGCATCGTGGAACTCGCGCAGACGGAGCACCTCCCGGAACGAGGCCTCGGCGGCACCCGGCCTGTCGGCGGCGAGATACGTGACCCCCGTGCTGAAATGGGTGTCGACGTGGCCGGGGTCGAGCTCCTGGGCCCGGCCGAACAGCTCGAGGGCCTCGTCGTAGCGGCCCGTCGCGGCGTAGACGCTGGCGAGGGTGTTGTGGGCCGCGGCCAGAGAGTCGTCCCGCCGAAGGGCGGTCTTGAGGGCCTCCTCGGCCAGGCCCAGCTGTTCGGACTTCAGGTACACGGCCCCGAGGAGCTCGCACGAGGGGGCATCCTCCGGGGGTGTGCTGCAGCTTGGCAGCAGCAGGACGGAGGCGTCCTGCCAGCGTTCGTCGAGGTAATACGCCTGCGCGAGCACGTGCCGGCTCTTGACCGTCTGCTCCTGTTGCTCGGCCCAGGCCTCGAGCTCGGGGATGATCGCGTATCGGAGGATGTCCCGGCTCTGCTCTGGAGCGATCTTCACCGCCTTCCGAAACTCCTCGAGGGCGTCCTCGACCTCTCCGATCAACATGTGCAGGTAGGCGATCCGGATGGTGGTGTCGGCGTCGTTCTCTCCGCGCAGGGGGGCCTGGCGGTACAGGTCGACCAGGGCTGCGAGCTCGTCCCGAGGGATCTCCCGGATTCCGCGATCGAAGTCGCGGTCCCGAGTGAGGTCGAGCACTCGGCGGTTGAACGTGTCCAGACGGAAGCTCATCCGCTCGGCGTTCGTTTCCAGGAGGCTCTTGTCATGGACGTGGAGTCCCCCGAAGAGGTGGGTGACCTCGTGCATCAGGGTGTGGCGGGTGAGCGTCTTCCACTCGGTGCGGCGGACGACCGCGCGGTCACCCAGGGGAAAGGCGATCCCGGCAGTGAAGGGCACCGGATATCTCACCGTGCCGCCCCGGAGGTGCGTCATCGTCACCGGTGGCGGGTGGCCCGTGAACCCGATCACCGCCTCGGCCCCGTCTTTCTCGACCCCGAGGCGCAGCTCGTTGAGCAGAAGCGTCATCGCCGAGCCCTGGTGCGTCCTCCATGGCTCCACCGCGACCAGGTCGAGACCGATGCCCGCCAGCTCGCGGAGCTTCTCGTCAGACCAGGCGACGTGCTCCCGGATCTCCTTCTCCCAGCCCTTCTTCTCGCGGAAGGCCTCGTCGGCCACCGCCTTGATCCGGATCACCCGAACGGCGGGAGAGGCGGGCTCGCCGCCGCTCGCGCCTGACGAGGCCACGAGAAGCGTGGAGGCGGCAAGGATGAGCCGGAGGCGAGCGTGAGGCATGAGGGTGTGATCCTGTCTCCATTCTAGCTCGGGGCTGGGCGCCGGCCGGCCGAATCACCATCATGAGACCTGACCCCGGCTCGACTAGCGGATATAGTTGCCCCGGCCCCAGACGTCAGAGAGAGAGTGACCCACAATGGCTGACACGCTGCCGGACGTCCTGCGATTTGCCTTCATCCTCCTGGTGCCGCTTGCCCTGGTCGCTGGCGGTGCCTTGTCACTCTTCGGCCTTGGAGCCCTCATCTACATCTTCGAGCACCCGAAGGAGCTGCGGTCCATGGTCCAGGGCGCCTTCCGCCGGCCCGAGAAGCCGGCCCGGAAGCTGAGCCCCAGCCACTACTACCAGCCGTACTGGACCCGGGACGCGTCGTCTCGCCGCATCGACGGACCGTGACCGCCACCGCCGCCCGCGACGGAGCTGGGCGAGCGCTTCCTCCGGAGACATGGGGCCCGCCGACTGAGGAACCTGCCGCGCCAGTTCGTAGGTGTCGCGGCTGCACCGTCGTTCGTTGCGCCGGACACCGTCCGGACGGGAGTGACCATACGACTGGAGATGCTGCGGTTCGGAGTGCCGGTCCTTTTGCTCGCTGCCGTCACCTGTTCCGCCCAGTCGCCGGCGAGCAGCCACGAGGTCCTGCTGCAGCTGTTCGAGGATTGGCGGGCCTTCGAGGCGCCTCCGTGGACGGACGGGGCTCCGGACTACACCGCTCGGTGCTTCGCCGAGCGTTACGAGACCTTTCGGGGGCTGCGCGCGCGGCTCGGGGCGATCGACGCCAGCGGCTGGCCGATTCCACAACAGGTGGACTGGCACCTGGTGCGGGCCGAGATGAACGGCTTCGACTTCAACCACCGGGTGCTGAAGCCCTGGGCCCGGGACCCGGCCTTCTACGCGTCTGTCTGGACGGAGCGCAGCGATGTGCCGGGGCACGAGGGTCCAACCCATCACGCGCTGACCGAGCTCTGGACGTACCGGTTCCCCCTGAGCGCCGAGGAGGAGCGGCGCCTGATCGAAAATCTGAGTGTGATCCCGCCGCTCATGAAGCAGGCGCAGCATAACCTCACGGGCGACGCCAGGGAGCTGTGGGTGGCTGGCATTCGCAACATCCGGCAGCAGCGCCAGACCCTGAACGAGATCTCCGAGAGGGCAGGTGATGGAGCGAGTGCCGAGCTGGCGGCCGTCCTGGAGACTTCGAAGCGAGCCACCGACGAGTTGATCGAGTGGCTGGAGGCCGAGGCGCCGAGCAAGCAAGGGCCGTCGGGCATCGGTCGGGATGAGTACACCTGGTACCAACAGAACGTCCACCTGGTGCCGATGAGCTGGCAGGACGAAGTGCAGCTCCTGAAGCGGGAGCTGGACCGCGCCTGGTCTTCGCTGAAGCTGGAGGAACACCGCAATCGGGACCTGCCGCCGGCGAAGGCAGCGGAGACGCCCGAGGAGTTCGCCGCCCTCGCCGATCGCGCGGCGTCGCGCCTGATGCGCTTCCTGGGCAACCAGGAGATCGTCACCGTCGCCGACTACTTCGAGCCTGCTCTTCGTCGGCACCTGGGCGAGTTCGTGCCCGCGGACAGACGCCACTTCTTCTGGATCACCGCCCACTACGACCCGCTGCCGCTCTACACCCACTCCTGGCACTGGTTCGAGCTGGCCCGGATGGACCGAGAGCCGCACGCCAGTCCCATCCGACGGGGCGCCCTCCTCTACAACATCTTCGACTCACGCAGCGAGGGAACCGCTACGGGTGTCGAGGAGATGTTCCTCCACGCCGGTCTCTACGACGACAGCCCACGCTCCCGCGAGCTGGTGTGGATCCTCCTGGCGCAGCGCGCCGCCCGTGGGCTGGGCTCGCTCTACGCCCACGCCAATCAGATGACGATGGAGGAGGCGGGTCGGGTCCACGTGGACGGGACACCGCGAGGCTGGATGAAGACCGAGAAGGAGCTTCTGGTCTTCGAGCAGCAGCTCTACCTGCGGCAGCCCGGATACGGCACCAGCTACGTCACGGGAAAGTACTTGCTGGAGCGCACCCTGGCCGACTACGCTCGGCAGAAGGAGGAACGGGGTGAGCCCTTTCGGCTCCGGGACTTCTTCGACCGTCTGAACGCCATCGACAGCATCCCGATCGCGCTGGCACGCTGGGAGCTGACCGGCTTGGATGACGAGATCCTGCAGCTCACCCGGGGGAACTGAGGGTCCCCACTTTTTCACGCCACGGAGGCTGAACCAATGGGTTTGTTCGAGCAGTTTCGTCTGGACGGGAAGACCGCCCTCGTGACAGGGGGGAGTCGTGGGCTGGGTCGGTCGGTGGCGCTGGCGTTCGCGGAGGCGGGCGCTGACGTGATCATCACCGGGCGCCACCAGGACACGCTGGACAAGACGGCCGCCGAGATCCGGGCCCACGGCCGGAAGGCCAGTACCCTCGAGACGGACATGGGGGTGGCGAAGGAGTGCGAGGAGGCGTTCCATCGCCTGGTCAAAGAGAGCGGCCCCATCCACATCCTGGTCAACAACGTGGGGAACCGGGTGACGGCGGAGCCCATCGAGAAGGAGTCGCTGGCCAGCTGGCAGGCCGCCGTGGACCTGAACCTGACCAGCTGCGTCCTCGGCACGCGCATCGTCGGGGCGTCGATGATCGAGCGCGGCGCGGGCGGCCGCATCATCAACATCTCCTCGATGAGCGCGCTCATCGCCAACCGGGGGATCGGCGGTCGCTCCTACGAGGCGACCAAGGCGGCCGTCTCCCAGTTCACGCGTTGCGCGGCGGCGGACTGGGCCCCCCACCAGATCACGGTGAACGCCATCTGCCCCGGCTTGTTCATGACGGACACGAACCGGGAGTGGAACGAGAAGAAACCGGAGGTGATCGAGAAGCTGGTGGCCGGAATCCCGGTGGGGCGGGCCGGCGAGCCCGACGAGCTAGGGCCCCTGGCGGTCTACCTCGCCAGCCCGGCGTCGGCCTTCATGACCGGCGCGGCCCTCGTCATCGACGGGGGCTACACCCTGTGGTGATCGTCCTCGGGACACGCGGGCGCGGGCTGGGGCCCGCCCCGGGTCAGTCGCTGCTGCGGCAGGGCGGCCCCGCGGCACCGCAGGCGATGCCTGGCTTCCACCGACCCCCGAGCCTGGGGCCGCCGGCCGTCAAGGGAGAGTCCCCCTGCGCAGGTATCCCTCGCGCACCAGCACCCTCGCCCCGGGAATCCGGACGTGCACGTCGATGTCGTGCCACGTCTCCTGATCGTCGCCCTGGACGGCGTACTGCAGGGTGTAGCGGTCGCGAAACTCCTTCAGGGCTTGCAGGAAGGCGTCCTCGAGCTCGAGGTGCTCCACCTTCCAGACCTCGCCGCCGGTGGCCCTCGCCAGCCCCTCGAGGAAGAGCGTGTCCGATCCCGCCTGTCCGCTGACCACGGCGTGGCTCACGAGATCGGAGCTCCTGGCCGCCTGGAGCACCTGCGCGGGGCGCAGCCAGCTGCCCACGTCCTGGCCGTCCGTGAAGATCAGCACGACGGGTCGACCGAGCGTGGGGTCGGCTACGGTCAGGGCCGCGAAGGTCGCGTCGTAGAGCGAGGTGCTGAGCCGTGCCTCGGTCGCCTCGATCGCCGCGTGGACCTGCTCGCGGGGCGCGCCGGGGCCGGCCTTGAGCTCGAGGCGGCTGGAGAAGGTGAGCAGAGAGACCGCATCGTCGGGTCCAAGGACATCGAGCAGGGCATGGGCGGCGATCTTGAGGCGCGCCATCCGATCGCCAGCGAGGCTGCCGCTGTTGTCGAGAGCCAGCACGGCATGCACGGGCTTCTCCACATGGCCCACGATCTCGACCTGCTGCAAGACGCCGTTGTCCGTGACCTCGAAGTGCCGCCCGTTCAGGTCCTTGACGGCCCGGCCGTTGCGTGTCACTGCCACATCCAACCGCACCATCTCGACGGAGCTCGTGAAGACAAGAGGATCGTCGTCGCTCCTGGCACCGCCTCCACCCAGCAGGACGGCCGCCACGAAAAAGATGAAGACCCGCCTCACCGCGGGCCCCCAGCCGCCTTGCGCAACCGCAAGCGCAGGTCGTGGAGCGACGAGGTGGACAGCCGCCGCGGGCCCCGGCGGTAGGCGAGCCAGGGGCTGGTGCGCGCTCCATCGAGGGCCGGCACCAGTGCATCGACCGCGGCCTGGCGGCCGTCCCGCCGGTGGAGGGTCTGGGCGAGGGCCAGGGCCGCGACCTGGAGATCCCGATCCGCGGCCAGCGCCGCCCGATAGTGCTCGATGGCTCCTTCGACATCACCCTGGGTCTCGCGGATCTCTCCCCAGAACAGGTGCGCGAGGGCGCTCAGCGAGGCGTCCTGGCTGGACTCCACGACGAGAGACAGCTGAAGCAGCGCCTTGTCGACCCGGTCCGTTTCCTGGAAGACGCGGGCGAGCCGAAGCCGGGCCTCGGTCAAGGAGGGCTGAATGCGCAGGGCCTCCCGGTACGATCGCTCCGCCGCCTTGGCCGCCAGTGGGGGCGGCAGGTTCAGATTGCCGCGCCCGAAGCCGGCGGGAAGGAAGGCGTTGCGCTCGTAGAGTGTCCCGGCTCCCAGCCTGGCCTCGCCCGCTTCGGGAAAGGCCTCGGCGCATTCGGTGTAGAAGGCGAGCGCCTCGGCCGGGCGCAAGCTGGCCTGGTGCGTATACGCCAGCGCCAGCAGCCAGTCCCGATGGAGGTCCGGAAGCGGGGCGCCCTCGAGAAGAGCCCGGCCGATGGTGAGGTGTGTCTTGGCGCCGTCGATCTTGGCGTGCCTCCCGAGGACCATGGCGAGGTCGGTGTGGAGCAGCAGGGCCGTCTCCCTGAGCCTGTCATCGGTCTTGGGGAGCCTCTTGGCGGCGGCCAGCACGTCCTTTGCGGGCCACTGTAGCAGAGTGGTGACCGCACCCTGAAAGTCGCCGTCGAGGTAAGCGCCGAGGGCGCTCCGGTAGAGGTCATCGTTGAAGCGCCGGGGCTTCGTCACCGAGAAGGGCTCCCGCAGCTCGTCGGGCCCCCCCGTGACCTCGCCTGCAAGCTCCACGACGAGCTCGTACTCTCCAGGCTCGATCCGGGCCAGTGGGACCTCGATCAGACGACCCAGACCCCCGCCGTCGCGCCGGACCGGGAGCGGCAGGGCCGCTCGATGCCGCACCCTGCCCCTGCTGTCCACGATCTGGTAGGCCGGGAGCCGGCCAAAGTTGGGGCGGGCCGAGGTCCCGGGCTCAGGGTAGACCTCGAAGTAGCAGTACAGGACGCTCCCCGGTGCGAAGCTCCGGCGCGCCACGATGCGAGGCGGCTTCACGCCTTCTCCCTGCGGCATGTCGCTCAGAATCGGAGACGAGATGCGAAACTCGGCCGCGTCGGGGACCTCCAGGTGGTGGACCACGGTTCCGATGGCGCCGGTCCCGCGGTCCCGCACGACGAGCTTGACCTGACACAGACCCGGCGGCAGGCTGAACGAACGCTGAAAGGGCAGCCAGGCCTCCTTCACCCGGCTTCCCCCGGGGACCGTGACCGCGATTCCCTCCACGGAAACGACTCGATTCGCCTCGGGCTGCACGTGCGAGATCGCCAGCGCCACGTCCAGGGTCGTGCCGAGCGACCCGTCGGGCATCCGTGCGAGGCTCAGCCGCTCGGCACTCGCCTCGGAAGCGAAGGTGACCTGGATCCGTCCGTCGTCGGCGGGCGCCAGCGCCAGCGAGGTGAGCCGAAGTGGGATCTCTCTGATCAGAGAGGACGACCCGAGGGCGTCCCGGAGTCGGACGTCCAACGCGGCGGTCTCGTCGTCGGGGCCCAGGCTCGCGTCTGGTGCGTCGTAGTAGCCCTTCCGGGCCTGAACCATCACCTTGCGACGGTCCACCTCGACGTGAATCCTCCGCAGCCGGCCGCCTCGCCGTTCGCCCTGGGGGCGGTAGCCGAGGAGGTAGTGGTGAGAGGCTTCCTGGGAGAGTCGGTCCAGGGCTTCGGCTAGGTCGTTCACCTTGCGGACGGCATAGCCGCCGGTGATGGTGGCCAGGATCTCCGCTCCGGTGGCGTCGCCGCGAACAGCCCGGCGGGAGCCGTCAGGCCGGCTTCCCACGGTCAGCCCGCGGACATCCAGGAAGTGGACGACGGCGCCCGTCCGCTGCGAGGCGGCGATCACCTCGTAGGTCAGCGGGTCCCCCGGCTCGTAGACGAAGCCCTCGGACAACAGCAGGACGGTCTTGCGAGTCCCGGCCGGAGTGAGAACCTCGAGAGTAGAGGCCATGGCGCTCAGCAGGCGGCGCCGACGATCGCGAGCGCTCTCGAGGACTTGATTTGCCTCGGACCGCACGTACTCGGCCTGCTCCCGCGCCGGGACGGTCCCGGCGTCCCGAAGGCGCTCGAGAACGCGCTTTGCCATGGCCGAGTCGTCAGCCTCGACGATGCGGAACGACTCGTAGTCGGTGAGCGCCGGGCCGGCCTCGCGTCGCCCGCGCAGTGAGCTCATGAGGGCGGCGAGTGCGGCCCTCCCGCCCGGCATCACGACGGACGACACCAGGCCTTCCCCCGGCGCGATGAGGACAACCTGATCGCCCGGTCGTGTGTGCTGTGTGGTGAACTGCTCGGAGGCTTCCCTCGCCTGGGCGGCCCCCGCGAGCCCGAGGTGCAGGTCGTCGAAGACGACCACGAAGGTTCGGGGTTGGTTGACGGTTGGGTCGACTGCGTTCGTGCTCACTCGTGGAGGCTCAGACGTCGGCGCCACGGCGAGGTCCACCGCCTGGAAGCTCACCACCCGCTGGCGCGCGCCGTCCTCCTCGAGGCGAAACGCCTCTGCCAGAAGGCCGGTCACCGGACTGTTGAGGTCGTCGGTCACGACCACCTCCACCTGCACGAGCCCGACCCCCGACGACACGGTGTCCGGCGTCGGCTCCTGCCGGCCCGTCACCAGAACTCTGGGAGATGCGGTTGGCGTCGTCTGGGCCGCGGCTCGCCCCTCTCCGATCCACGAGCTCGCAAGAAGAGCCGCCGCGCAGATCCGGGCGGTGAACGTCACGAGGCGGAGAGACAGTGATCTGCCGGACGCCCTCGGCAAGGTGCCTGCCCCCATCTGAGGATCCTCGTTCAGCCCGAAAGAGGCTGTCAAGCGTCCGCGAAAGAGGGCGCACTGCCGACAGTATGAGATTGGTGGGAGAGTATTGGTGACCCGCCAGGGACTTGAACCCCGAACCCAGAGATTAAGAGTCTCTTGCTCTGCCAGTTGAGCTAGCGGGCCACTGAAGAGACGAGAATACACGAACAGCGCGGCAGCGTGCAAGATGGTGTCGGCGTGAGAGCGCTGTAGATTTCCTGTGGAAACTCTGTCCGGACAGAGTTTCCACAGGGGAGTGACCGGCGGGCCACACAGTCATGCTGAGGAACCTCGACTGAGCGCGTGCGACGAAGCATCTCCCGATAGCGGTATCCGGCGGTCTCTGCTGGCGCGGTAAGCTTGGGGCGTGGACGGACGCACAGAGGCCGGCTTTCGGCACCGGTTCCGCGCGCTCCTGGCCCTGGTGGGGCCGAAGCGGCTGGAGTTTGGTGTGCACCTGCTGGTCGAGCGGGGGCGGGAGCGTGCGGCCCGTGATGGCGTGCTGCTGGGGCGGGCACTGGCCGACCTCTACGAAGAAACACGCACGAAGGTCAGACGGCGCCTCGAGCTGACGGGGTGCAACTGGGGCTCGCCGCCCTGGGAGACGTTCGCCGACTCGCCGCCGCGGTTCCTGTGTGACCCGAGCCTCGGAGGGCTGGCGCGCTGGCTTCGGGCGGCCGGCTACGAGGCGGCGATTGATTCGGAGGTTCCGGGCCACCGACTCCCGGACGAGGCGCTGCGCCGGGGGCTGGCGCTCCTGACGACCGAGACCGAGGTCCTCCTGCGCCGCATCGTGGGGGACGGGTCGCTCGTGGTGGTGTGGGTGCCGTCGGCGCTCACCATGAAAGAGCAGCTTCGGATGGTGATGCGGGACCTGGCACTCGGGCTGCGGGACGCGCGCTGCATGGCGTGCGGGGAAGAGCTGGTGCCGACGCCCAAGGAAACGGTCCTGCCGCGGATCCCGCCCCGGACGGCGCGGTGGCTGGACGAGTACTTCGTCTGTGCGGGCTGCGATCGCCTGTTCTGGCGTGGGACGCATTGGAACAGGATCGCGGACACGCTCGAAGAGGTGGTGGCGTCGTGAGACGTGGGCTTGTGGTCAACCTGACGCTCGGCCTCGTGGTGAGCGTGGCGTTCCTGGCGGCGCTCGAGGGACTGGCGCACCTCGTGGAGACGCCTCGGGCGCCGGAGCGCGAGGTGGCCGACTACATCTGGGACTGGGACGACAAGATGCCCGGCGGTTTCTACGTGATGATCTCCGAGAGCGTGGGGTGGCCGCCCTCACAGGAGTTCAACGGTGACGGGCTCCGGGACCGGACACGGCCCGGAGAGAAGCCGGGAGGGGTGTGGCGCACCGCGGTCCTGGGCGACAGCGTGACGCTGGGCGCGGAGCTCAAGCCTCGGCAGGCGTACCCGCGGCTTCTCGAGGCGCGGCTCGAGGCCGCGGGGCGGCGCATCGAAGTGATGAGCGTGGCGCTCTGGGGCTGGTCCACGCGTCAGGAGCGGATCGCGTGGCAGCGGATCGCTAGGAGTTATTCGCCTGACCAGGCGATCCTGGCGGTGTGCCTGAACGACATTCCGGAGCTGCACAACAATCTGACTCGGCCCCCGGGGTGGCTGGTCTGGCTGCACGAGCGCTCGGCACTGGTGCGGGCCCTTGTGGGTGCTGAGGGGCGAGAGATCGAAGACGTGGAGCGGCTCTTCGAAACGCCGGACGCGCCGCAGGTCAAAGAAGCGCTGGATCGCTTCTTCGAGGAAGTTCGGGCGCTGCGTGCCGAGGTGGAAAGCGACGGGGCGAGCTTTGCCATGGTGGTGTTTCCGTTTCGCTTCCAGGTGGCAGGCGGGGCGCCGCCGGCCCGAGTGCAGGAGCAGATCGCGGAGTTCTGCCGTTCGGAAGAGATCGCCTGTCTGGACATGCTGCCCACGCTGAAGCGTGCAGGCCCCTCTTCATTCAGGGACTACGACCACCTGAGCGCGTTCGGGTCTTCGCTCACTGCCGACACGCTGCTGGCGAGCGGGCTGCTGCCCGAGGGGTACTCGAACCCGGCCGTCCTCGAGGAGCACTTCGGCGAGAAGGGCGAGGCCGGGGAGGTCGAGGTCATGGCGTGGCTCGAGGCGCGGGGGGACGGTTTGGGCGAGGCGGGGATCCTTGCTCTGAGGCGGGCGCTCGAGACGGGCGGCGAGTCGCTGCGTCTGGCGGCGGCGTGGGGTCTGGAGACGCTCGGGGCCGAGGCGGCCGGAGCACGGGAGGCGCTGGTGGAGGCCCTGCGGGCGGATGAGTCCGCCGGAGTGCGTGCCGCCGTCGCTCAAACACTTGGAGCGTTGGGAGACGGAGGGCGCCCGGCGGTTCCCGCGCTCTTCGAGACCCTGGGCCAGCCGAGCGAGGCGGTGCGGTACGCGGCGGCCCAGGCGCTGTCTCGGCAGAAGCTCGTCGCGGACGACATCCCGCATCTCGTGGTTGCGCTTCAAAGCGAAGACGTCTACGTCCGGGCGTTCGCAGCGTGGAGGCTGGGGAACTTCCGGGAGGAAGCGCGCGGCGCCGTACCCGTCCTGGCGCTGGCTCTGGAGCGGCCGGACACGTACGTCGTCGTCTCGGCGGCTCTTGCCCGGATCGGACCTGCCGCCGAGGAGGCGGTGCCGGCGCTCGTGTCGGAGCTGGCGAGCCTCGCCGAGGGGCGGCGCTGGCGTGCGGCTCGGACTCTGGGGCGCATCGGACCCGGGGCGGTGGCGGCAGTGCCGGCGTTGATCGAGGCGATGGGGGACCCGAACGAGGGGGTGCGCCTCCGGGTGGCCCGGGCCCTTGGACGGATCGGGCCGGATCCTCGTTCCGCGGCGGCGTTGCAGCGGGCGACGGGGGACTCGGACGCCGGGGTCCAGCGCGCGGCCCGGGAAGCGCTGGAGCGGTTGCACTGAACGGGCAGCCACTGGAGCAGTCATGCAGAGTAGCTTCGTCATCGGACCGGCGACGGAGCATCTGTCGGCAACGGCATGGATTCTTCGGGCCACAGCCCCGGGTGGGGCGCTGCCACGGACATTTCCGTCATGCTGAGGAGCTTCGACTCTGCGCGTGCGACGAAGCATCTCCCAATAGCCTTATCGGGAGATACTTCGGACCCGCCAAACGAATGGAAGCCCTCGGAATGACAGGGAGGCGAGGAGAGAAGACATGAACGACACGCTCTGCGTGCAGGAGCGCTATGCGCCGAACAACCGTTGCTTTGGCTGCGGGCCCGCGAATCCCAAGGGGCTGCACATCCGCAGCTTCGAAGACGGGGAAGGGCTCCGCGCGGAGTGGACTCCGGAGCCGCACCATGAGGCGTTCGACGGGATGCTGAACGGCGGCATCATCGGGGCGCTGCTCGATTGTCACAGTGACTGGGCGGCCGCGATCCACCTGATGAAGGCCTCGGGCGCGTCGTCACCGCCCTGCACGGTGACCTCCGAGTTCCACGTCAAGCTGCGCAGGGTGACGGCGACCGATAGGCCGGTGAAGCTGCGGGCGCGGGTGGTCGACTCGTCCTCCGACCGGGCGACGGTGGAGGCGGAGCTCGTGGCGGGGGGGAAGACGACAGCCACCTGCCGAGGGGTGTTCGTGGCGGTTCGCGAGGGGCACCCGGCGTACCACCGCTGGTAGCCGGGCGGCAGACTCAGGCGCCCGAGGACATCGCAATCGGCCGCACGGGGTCGAGCCCGGCGTCGCGCATGAGCCGATCGGTGCGATCGATCACCTTCCGGACGTAGCTTCTCTTCTCGAGGTACGTGCCCGGGAAGAAGCTCCGCTTGAACCCATGTATGAGGATGTCGCGGACCTCCCATGGGCTGAGGTCGAAGGTCTCGATGGCACGCTGGACCTCGTGGCTCACGGTGGTGTGGGAGACGAGGCGGTTGTCCGTGCAGAAGGTGGTGGACAGCCGCCGCTTCTGCATCTCGCGGAAGGGGTGCCGGTGGAGGTCGTCGGCGAACTCGGGGACGGTCTGCTGGTTGGAGGTGAGGCAGACCTCGATGGTGATCCTCTTGTCCGCGATGAACTCCGCCAGGTCCTCGACGTACTGCCTGCGGTCCTGGATGCGGGAGCTGGTGATCTTCCTCTCGTCGAAGAGCCAGGTGCCCGGCGGCGCTTGCCGCCCAGGAGCAGGAAGAGCGCCCCGAACAGCAGGCTGCCGAGGTAGCCCGCGCCCAGGACCACGAAGCGCCACCCGCCCCGGGTCACGCACACGCCCCCCTCGTCGACACTGAGTCCGATCGAGACGATACGGCCCCCTGTGAGCACGGCGGCGAGCCCGTGGGAGATCTCGTGAAGGAAGACGACGAAGACCCGGAACGGGTAGGCGACGACGGTGTCCCAGAGGAGGAGCGCCGCCACGCCAAGGGCCAGCGGGAGGAGGATCCGATTGGGGGGTCTCTTCATTCTCCGGAGGAGCGCTCACCCGTGAGTTGCACGACCACGTCTCGCTTCCGCGGCCGGTTGTCGAAGTCGATGAGCACGATCTGCTGCCAGGTGCCGAGGAGAAGACGGCTCTGGCGAAACGGGATCGTGAGCGAGGTCCCGAGAAGGCTGGCCCGGACGTGGGAGTGCCCGTTCCCGTCGTGCCACGTGTCTTCGTGCTTGTACCGCATGTCCCGGGGTGCGAGTCGCTCGAAGGCAGCGGGAATGTCCTCGAGCAGCCCCGGCTCGTACTCGACCGTGGTGAGACCCGCGGTGGAGCCCGAGACGAACACGAGAGCGGCGCCCTCGTGGAAGCCGTGGCGTCCCACCACCGCCTGCACGTCCTCGGTGATGTCCAGCATCTGCCCGTCGCCCCGGGTCGAGACGGCAACGGTGTCGGTCACGAGCGCCATCACTCCCTCCAATTCACCCTGCCCTCCGCCCCCCAACCGTCATTTCTCCGGGTACACGCCGTTCGCCTTCATCCACTTCGATACGGTCGCCATGCGCCGCCGGAAGAAGTGCGGGGGCTCGAAGGGCATGGGGCCCGCTTTCTCGGCGGCGGCGAGGACCTCCGCGGCTTCCCTGGGGAGCCCGTTGTCCCCGAAATGAGAGACGCTCTCCAGCGCGAGCCGGGCCTCGATGGCGAGAACGGAGTAGTTGTGGCCATCGATGAACAGGTATCCGAGAGTCCGCTGGAAGGGGTCCAGCGTGGCCGAGCGCAGAAGCTCCACGCGAGTCGCGGTGGAGAAGGCACCCTGTGCGAACGCCCGCGCCTCGGGACCCCAGGACTGGGCGTACGGGATGCCGTGGTCGACGTGGCGTGTTTCGGGGGTGTCGATGCCGAGGATGCGGACGATCTCCTTGTCGCCCTTCGTCCATCGGATCGTCACGGTGTCGCCGTCGTCGACATCGACGCGCGCCGGGTCGACCGGGACGCGGCTGCCGTGAGGGCGGGGCTGCTCTCGTGCCCGTGCCCCCGAACGCTCCCGGGCGCGCGTCGGCGTGCCCCTGGCGGGCGCTTCGTCGGGCAGGCAGCCGATCACGATGAAGGCCAGCAGACAGAGGAGAGCGCCGCGAGGAGGGGAGACGACGCGTTGGATCATTCTTGAGCCTCCGGGAGAGTGGGTCGGTTCATCGTCTCACGGATGGTTCGCGCCGAAGGTCCGGTGCACGACTTCTTCGGCGGTGGACGGCGAGGATCCGACGCTCAGGAGGCGCGGACGATGGAGGGACGCGGACGCGCCTCCTCATCGGGCACGGGCCGGCTTGCGAGGTCGCGAAGGCGCTCCCTGGACTGAACCGCGGTGCCTCGCCACTCGAGGCCGTACTTGCGTGTCTCGCCTCCGGTCGCACGGCACATCTGACCCCACACGACGAGCCCGGTCGCCTCGTGCATCTCGGCGGGATGCGCAAAGCTGATCTGCAGACGAAGGTGCATGCCCACTCGGAGGAAGCCGTCGGTCCAGAGGCAGGCGCCGCCGTCGGAGACGTTGGCGAGCACTCCGTAGGCGACGGCACGGCCGTTGTCCTCGGCGACGGCGACGGTGATGGGACGTGCAGGAACAATCCGGGCTGCGACCCTCTCCGCCATTGTTTGCTATTCCCTCCCAGAAGCGAGACGCGTCCTCGTCAGTCCCTGTCGTTGCACCAACGCTGGACCGGTTGCGCACGACGCTTCTCGGCTTGGAGGAGGGAACGCGGGGGCCGAGACCGCCAATCGGAGACGAACGGAAGATTAGTTCAGGCTGGCCCGCCTCGTCAATGAAACAGTTGGGCCCCCGTGCAGCGGCGCGGGGCCGCTTCCTAGCTAGTAGAATACGGGTGCTTCGATGAATCCAAAGCAGACTACCGGGCGGCGAGGCGTCGATCCCGGCCCCGTGTGTCGGTTCCGGGAGTGTCACAGGGGCGTTCTGCTGTCTGGGAGGCGCTACCGGGACGGAGACCGATCCCTCGCGACCCGGGCGGGAAACGCTGCCGCGGCCCGCATGGCGAATACCGACAACACCCTGCTTCAGCTTGGGCTTCCCTCCCCCGGAGGTACAGAGTAGTAGCGCCCTTTCTTCAGAGCCTCCGAGGATGGGTCGAATGGACTAGGGTAGGCCAGTCCTTCGATCCCTACACTACGAGGAGAGAGATGGCCCTCATGTTCCTCAGAACGCTCGCCCTCTTCGCTGCCCTGGGCTGGGCGACATCCGGTGCCGGGGCCGAGAACTTCTCCGGTCGCGTCGTGGGAGTCTCTGACGGCGACACCATCTCCGTTATGCGGGATGGACGCGCCGTCAAGGTCCGCCTCGAAGGTATCGACTGCCCCGAGGGCGGACAGGACTTCGGCCAACGGGCCAAGCAGCAGACGTCAGCGCTCGTCTTCGGGAAGGACGTGCTGGTAGAGGTCCGAGACCACGACCGCTATGGGCGCACGGTTGGCCGCGTCTACGTCGGAGGCAACGACGTCAGCCTCACCCTGGTGCAAGCGGGCATGGCGTGGCACTACAAGGCGTACTCAAGCGAGGCAACCCTGGCTGTCGCTGAGGAGCAGGCCCGATCCGCGAAGCGAGGCCTGTGGGGCGATCCGGGCGCCATCCCCCCCTGGGAGTATCGAGCCACACCGAAGGCTCTGGCCGTGAGCACTCCCTTCGTCGGCAACGTCAGCAGCCATGTCGTCCACTCCTCGACCTGTCGTCACGCGGGCTGTAAGAACTGTAAGAAGGGCTTCAACGATCTTGATGTAGCAGTCGCCGCTGGACCCGAGCGCTTCAGAGGCCGCCTTCGACGACGTGCTAGCCCGCGTTGCCGAGCGGCATGGAGACGACTTCTTCGTTCTGGACCAGCTTACAGAGCCGGAAACAATCGATCGCGCCAAAGTCTGTGCCATGGCTATCGAAGTGTATTCCGAGGTGCTCAGTCTGCCCACAGAACAGGTCGGGCCGGCGCTGAGAGGCCTTCACACGAAGTGAGGAACGTTGCCTAACAGGGAGATGAAACTGACGCGGCCCCTTCCCGACCGCACCCGCATAAGCCTAGTCGCTCAGATGCGGGAAGAGGGATAGACGACCCAACGCCCTGAGTCAGAAGGGAGTGCAACAGAGATGTACGTGAAAAGATTCTGGAAGCGGTTCGTGTTCCACTTCGTGCGGGTACTCCTCGCGGCTGTCCTGCTCTATTGGGATCAAAGGATCTTTCTCTTCTATGCCTTTACTCTATTGTTGGCCGGACTCGAAAGCCTCGACCGTCTTCGGGCCATAGTGCGCGTCTTCCAAAGTCAGAACACGGTGAAGCTGGCTGTCATGCTGGAGAAGATGCAGATCCCACTTGCGGCACTCGAAGGAATGGCGGAACAGGCAAGGACCGAGATGTCCGCCGAGGAGTGGAAGTCCTTCGAAGATGACGTGGTGCTTGCGACAAGACAATGAAGGTGTGTGTTGGCAGGTGCAGTAGCGGCTACGGATGGAGCTTCGGAGCGTCCGCTCACTGCAGGAGGAAGGAAGCATGACCAAACTTCGCGCAACCAGGGGCACGGTGGCAGTGGTGCTATGCCTCGGGCTCACGGGCTGCGGTGGCTCGGACCGGAGTTCGCCGCAATCGCCGACGCGGGCCGCGACGCCGGCTCCTCAAGCAGTGACGGCCGGCACCACCTTGAGCGTCGTTTCAGGGGAAGACTACGGCCCCGTGGACGGGGCGACCGTCATCCTGCACGGGCGCGAGTACACCACTGACGGCGCGGGCCACGTCGTGCTCGCAGAGGATGTCCCTTATGGAGGCTTCGTTGGCATCGTCGCTACGGGCTTTCTCGGCCGTCAGACGGTCGTCAGCCCGGACGGAAACACCCGGTTCGTCCTCTGGCCCCGCGAAACGGCCAACGGGATGAGCGAGGAGTTCACAGCACAACTCGTCTACACGTTCGGCTGGAGCGAGGAGCCCGAACACGGGACGAGCTCACTGGAGCGAATCCCGGAGGGGATGACCCAGGTGTTCGTCTGGATCTCCGAGGAGATCTTGCAGGACGACCGCGCTGCCCGTGTCCACGAGTCTGCAATCGACGAGATGAACGCGGCTCTCGAAGGGCGTGCGATCTACATCCTCACCGCGACGCAACCCACGGGGGGCGTCACCTTCGAGGTCGGTCTCGACCCGGGGGGCTCGTGTGCGCCCAACGTTCTCGGGTACTTCAGCGCGAATGGAAACGCGCGGGGAGAGATCACGGGGGGCGAGATCGGGTACTGCGGTCTCGACGCGGCGAGACTGTCGATCGTCGTGACTCACGAGCTGGGTCACTCCATCGGACTCCAGCACACGTACGCCTGGGAGGAGCTCATGAGCCGGTACTTCTCGCGCTACTCGATCAACGGCTTTAGCGAGCGCGAAGCCCTCGCTATGAGGCTGCTCTTCGAACGCCCGGCTGGAAACCGCTTCCCTGACACCGACCGCGAGGTCAGCGCGGCCTCGGCTGGCGTCCACACGACTGTCTGTTACTGAATCGGGCGGTTCCTTATGGATAAAGGGAAAAGTAGAAGCCCAAAAAAAGATTCCCGAAAGGTGCCCATTTTCGCCTGCTAAACGGGATCTAGGTGTCAAGACGTAAGAGACAATGGTTAAGGAGGTGCCCAGAGCGGCCCTCGACTCGACCGCGTAGAAGAAGGCCGATTCGCTAGACAACCTAGCGTACCCTCGGCGCACCCCCACTGAACGCCGTCCTCGTACTCCTCTAGCTCGCATCTTAGGGGGCCACAACAGCGCCTGGGCGCTGCAAGCAAAACCGATTAAGACACAGAAGGAGAATGTTGACATGCAGGACAACGAACTTGGACGTATAACACCGGAGGAGCGAGCCGCAGAACTCACACTCCGATTCTCAGCCTTCCAACCCCCGTACAACTTCACACACGGAGCGGACCGGTGACCGGGGTAGGTGTACTCGGGCTGGTATGCGCCGTTGGCGGGAGCAGGGTCCATCCGCACTGCTTCGTGCCCGGTTCCACACGGACAGCTAGCCACAACGCGATTCCATCTAGCGAACGCGCTCGAACGTCAGCGTCGTCACGTCGAGACCGAGACCCGAGGACTGCGGGTTCTTGTCGACGAGTTTCAACAGGACGACGTTCTCCCCTTCGACGAACTCCATCTCCGCGAGCGGCATGGGGCCACTCTTCTCCCGCTGCGGCCGGTAGAGATCCACGACCGCCCCTTCTGCCTTCTCGTTATTGTAGATTTGGACGCTCGCCTGGTCCGGTCCGGCGATCGCCTCGATGCTCACGGCATAGGTTCCCGCTTCCGGCAGCTCGCACCGGAAGCCGATGCTGTGCAGTCCGAACATATCATCACCTTGCGCTCGCACCTTCAGGTAGCGCGTGTTCTCTCCGTCGAGTGCCTCCTGGATCTTCGTCACCGTCATGTTCTGGAACGAGAAGGAATCGACAGGAACGCTCCAGCCCGGTCGAAACACGATTCGATCCGGATCGCTGACGCGTCGCTGAGCGACCGGAAGAATCTCGAACGGCATTGTCGGACGCTCTTCGGAATAAAGGTACGTCACCGCGGCGTAGTCGGTCGCAAAGCTGTTCTCGGTTGGAGAGTGCTCGATCGTCAAAAGCGCGCTCTCTTCGTACGCATACGCATCGGTGAGCATGAAGCGGTAACCCGCGCTTCGCCCGAGCGGGTTTTTGTAATCGAGGCAGCCACTGAACGGAAGCGATACTCGTGAGATCCAACGCCCGGTAACGTTGTACCAGCCACCGTTGAAGAAATCTTCTGATCCGGTGCCGTGAATCACGAGCTCGCCGTCGAGTGTCGCTTGATCGTCGCCCTCGAAGAAACCCGTTTGCGCCGGCTCGAATCCCTGAGCCTGTAGCACCGCGCCCACGATGTGACCGCGCCCTTCGGTGTCGATGAACGTGAACGGCTCGCCGACGGTGGTCGGATTCTCACGCCGCCATACCGCATAGAAACGACCCTCGTCCGACGCTCGGGGCACGTTCGTCCAGTCGATCTCACCGTGTACTTCGATGGCGCGTTCGGACGCGAGCTCGATCCGCGCCGAGCGATCAAACGGCATCGGCAGATACAGGTAATTCGTATCATCCGCGGTGCCCGCCACGATAGAACGCATGGCGGGGTTACCCCAGCTGTATCCGAAAAGATCGCCGCCCGGGCTTACCACAGCCGGTTCCGGATCGTCATCCCAGTACATACGCACGACAACGTCCCGCTCTTTGCCAGCAAACGCGGAAGCTGGTCCGAGACGCAGCCCGACAATCCGACCGGGCTCAGTGGTCTCGAACAACGTCACGGTTTCACCGGCACCGAGCGACAGCGAACGGCTCTCCGTTCGGACTGTCGATCCGGGGGGCGCGGTCAGGGCGCTGATGTTGTCGCCGGCCGAGCCGAACAGATCCGCGGCCGCCGCGAGCTGCCCCCGGGCCTCGGGAGAGTCGTAGCCGTCAAAGGTCGTGACATCCGCGTCCTCCGGATAGATCGCGTAGTTGATTTGGTAGAAGTGAATCGACTCGGCACGCGCCACGATCTTGATGGACTGCTCGAACGTAATCGGCAGGTAGCAGTAGAAGCCGCCCGCGCCGTAGCCGACGACAGGCGAGACGAACGGCTCCTGTTCGCCGGTGAAGAGCTGCCGAAACGGAATCTCGAGCCGCGGCTCCGCTTCGCCGTCAAAATAGAACGCGAACACGTCATCGGTCGGCGTCGGCGTCCAGATGCGGTAGATGGCGCCCGGCCCGTCGAGCTCGGCTAGCACGAGACCCTCGTCGTCTTTCCGGACAAAGGAATACGTACCCGAGAACCCGTCGTCATTGCCGCCGGTGCGGTCGTAGCTCGAGAACGACCCGACTCGGATGGAACGCTTGAACCGCGGTAGAAGGTCGAGACGGGTGAGCTCCGATAGCCCGATAGGGACGTCGTCGGTCTGGATAGCGACCGAAGACGGACCGCAAGCGAAGCAGCCCATCATGAAGACGGCACATCCGATCTTCGTCAACTTGTTCATGGGATGGGCACCCGCTCCTTCAGCTCTTCGAACCAAATCATGAATCGGTGGCCGTGAACTTTAGCCTGCTCGCTCTACGGCACAGGCGACTCGGCGATGATCTCGTCGTAGATGCGGCGCGCATGGTCGTAGGCCGCTTCGGCCGCGGTGCGATCCTCCTCGCGGATGAGCGGCTGCTTCATCGTCCAGCACTGATCGACGGCCAGGCGGCACCACTCGGCGCTCCGGCGGGAGGCGCGGATCGGCTCGCCGTCGACGAGGACGAAGATCGGGTTCGTGTGGGAGCTGCCCATGACGCGCAGCGCCGCCCAGCTCGAGCGCGCGATCGGCGCCTCGAACTCGACGTCAGTCCATTCGCCGTCGGCGACCACCTCGACGCGATCGACCACCTGACCGTTGACGATCAGCTCGACCGGAATCCGCCGGCTTGTCCCGATCCGCGATCGCTCGATGTGCCAGTAGGGCGGCTGGGTCAGAGGCCGCGCCGCGATCGCCGCCCCCACCTCGTCCTGCTCGGGCGGGAGGTAGGCCGTCACCCTGGCCGTGACCGTGGCGGCGCCGGCGCCCGTCAGCCGCACCTCGCTGCCGTTCGTGCCGACGCCGATGCCGTCCACGGCGAAGTCCATCAGGTGCGACCGCCCGTCCGACACGTAGCTGCGGCCGTTCTTGATGGCCTCGGCGAACGTCGTGAAGTTCAGCGGCCCGTCGATCTTCGCGTGGGTTCGCGTCATGCCGACGCGGTCATCGTAAATGCACGGAAAGTCGGTCTCGCCGCTGATGCGCGTCCGGAAGCCGGTGTTCAACGTGTGGTACCAGATGTTGAGCTCCCAGGGGATCGGCGTGTCGCCGGCCGAGATGAAGTCAACCGCGCCGTGCGTGACGGTCACCACGTACTCGTTGGCGCCGATGCCGTCGAACTTGGCCATGGTGTAGTTGGGCAGTTCGCTCGTCGGCGCCACCGGCTCGAGGCCCCAGCCGGAGTGCGCGTAGCCGACGATGCCATCCTGCGATTGCCCCCACTGGAGGACCGGCAGCGTCCAGCTCGGCCACTCCTCGATCAGGCTGGTGCCCGGGTAGTCATCCTCGTCGAGCCGCAGCAGCACCAGATGGCCGGCGTGCGACGACGGGAAGCCGGACACCTCGACGTCGTAGCGCAGGACGTTGCGGTCGGTCGAAAGCACGTGCACCTCACCGTCGAAGAACTGCTTCTGGTGATACCAGCTCGGCCCCCAGTTGAGGACGGAGGTCACGTTGAGGTCCTCGCCAAGCGCCTGCCGCCACATGTGCTCCGGATCGACCCCCTCCTCCGGGCTCTCGTAGTGGCTGCACCCGGCGGCGTGGACGTGGTGGTCGCCGCTGTGCCAGCCCAAGCTGGACAGATCGGCCCAGCGCCGGAGCTGGAACGACTCCTCCATCGCCTCGACCCCTTCGGGCACCGTGATTCGCTTCCTTTGCGGCAGGTACTCCGGACCGCGGGTGTAAGTGACGTCGTAGGTGCCGGGCGGCAGCGCGACGTACTCGCCGTCGCTGCGGTACACCTGCGCGTGAAAATAGAAATCGGGGAACGTGTCGGTCATCGCCGATCGGCGCGACGGCAGCGGGTAGACGCCGACCAGCCGGCTTGGCGCCGGGGGCGTCGGCGCGCCTTCCTCCAGGGCGCGGCGCCGCGCGAACGCCATGCGGTAGTCCTCGGGCCACGCCTCTGGATCGTCCACCAACCGCTCCACCCCATCCGTGATCACGAACGACGCCATCGTCGGCGTGCCGTCGTGATCCGTGACGCGGAAGACGACCTGCACCGACGGCTGGCAGTCGAACAGCACGTCTATCGCGTTCCGGAAGCCGAGGTCCTGCGTCCCCTGGCCGACGTGGAAGCCGATGCGCGCTTCGCGCTGGCCGGCCGTCTTCGAGTTGATCTGGAGGATGGCGTATTCGAGCGGGAGTCCTGACAGGTTCGGCAGCATCGGCCGGCGGCGGTACATCACCAGCTCGAGGAAGCGGTTGGCGAGCTGGCCCGGCGTGATGCGCGTGTCGTCCCCCGCCGTCGGCGCGCCGGTCGATAGGAACAGCACGGGCTCGGCGTTCGGGCTCTCCACCTCCAGCGGGCCGCGCACGGCGCCCTGGTTGTGCACCTTGACGAGCGTCGCCTTCCAGCCGTGCTGCACGATCTCGGCCGGCGCCGGGCCGCGCACCACGCTGACGCGGGCTTCCGGATTGATCTGCACCATGGCCAGGGCGTACTGGTCGAAGATCTGCTGGATCTCCTCGACCACCGCCTCGGTCGGCGCGGCGTCGCGCAGCTCGTCCAGCCGGCGCGCCTCGCCCGCCGGGAGCTCACTCCCCAGGAACTCGAGCGCCTCGACCAGACGCATAGCCTGCGCGATGAACGGCTGCGGCTCGACGTTCGTGACGATCGGCAGCGTCTGCGCGCGGGCCAGCGTCGTGGCTCCGACGATCAGCGCGAGTGTGAAGGAAGTCATTCTCGTCATAGCAGGGTCTCCTACTCGTTGGTCGGGGCCATTGATACCACAAGCGGTTTGCCTTCCAAACCTCGCGTCCTGTCGCTGACGCTCGGAGCTATAATCAAGTCATCAGCACCCGAGCTCCTGACTTCTAACTTCTAGCTCCTAAGTCGGGCACCGGCGTCACCGGAACGTTGGAGTTCGAAGGACAGCCGGTGGCGCAGGTCGGGGGTGCCCTCGACGGTCCCCAACCCTGCTGAGTGGTAGCCACAACGCAACGTTGGACGCGGTCGCCAGCCAAGGTCTCTTCGAGGCGAACCGCCGCTAGCCGGCGAAAGCGGATAAGATCCGCCCGATGAAGCGCCGAGCAATCTTCCTCTGGCTTCTGCCGGGACTCACCTCCTCCGCGGCTTGGAGCGAGCGCCTCCCGCTGGCACCGGAGCTCACCGCCTACGTGAAGGCGATCGATTGTGGCCCTCTCGGCGATGCGCTGCCCCGGGTGACGGTTACGGCCCGGGCACCGGGGTTGGTTCACTACGAGATCGATTTCGAGCTCGCCGAGCCTCTGCTCCAAGACGACTGGAGGCTCCAGATCGAGCCTGCCTTTGCGCCCAGCTTTCACTGGGCACCGCATCTCACCCCGACCAGCGACCACATCATTGATCAGCACAGCTTCCGCTCTCCGGCACTCATCTTCGCCTCGTCGGAGAAGGTCCTCCGATTGATCCCCGATCTCGATGTGCTCCTGGAAGAACCACCGGTGCGCTGGTATCTGGACCTCGACGCCGAGGCCGACCAGATGACCCTGGGAATGAGTGACTACGACGTGCGAGAGCACGTGCTCTACGTCCGAAAGCCCGGTGCCCGTTACCCGGCCGGACAGCTGCGGGTGGGCTTCTTCTTGATGGTCTCCCACGACGGGGCCTCCGTCCGAAATCCCTTTCGCTCCGTGCTCTCGTTTCTCTGGAACGGCTGGGGGCGCAAGCTCTTCGAGAGCGGCGAACCTCTGCCTCCGGATCTCATGCCCTACGTGGAACACACCTACCGGTGGGCGTTCGAGGGTTGGCGGGAGTCCGTCTGGCAGGAGTTCCAGATCGAGGGTAAAAGGGTGGGGGCACCGGTCTTCATCGTCAACCAGACGCAGAGCCCCAACTACCCCGGCGAGATCGACGAGAGAGAATTCCGCTCGATCTGGAACCAGGCCTGGTTCAGTTCGCTGCGCTCCGCCTCGGGGCTCTTCCGATATGCGCGTCGCCGGGACAGCGGGGAGCTTCGAAAAAGGGCGCTGCTCACCAAAGAGCTGGCGCTCTCCGCCCCGATGAACGAGGGATTCTTCCCGTCGGTCATCGCCACCGAGATGGAGCTCGTGGAGCGAGACGGCGAAACCTACAACCGCTCCCGCGGATGGGAAACGGCCTTCTGGGGCAATTCGGACCGCAACCCGATCAACCGTCCGCCCGCGGCCCGAGGCAATCCCGACGTTCGCATCGCCCCCTACCACGTGCTCGACATGAGCTTTACCGCCCTTCTCATGCTGCGCTGGCACCAGGAGCTCGAGGAAGATGAGAGGCTCGTTTCCTATGCTCAGAAGTATGGCGACAGCCTCCTCCGGCTACAGCGGGCGGATGGCTTCTTCCCCGCATGGCTCGATAGGAGCTCACTCGAGCCGATTCCGATCCTCGAGGACTCCGCCGAGAGCTCGATGTCCGTAACCCTCCTGCTCGAGCTCGCGAGGGTAACCGGCAACGAGAGCTACCGCAACGCTGCGCTTCAAGCGATCGCGGCCGTCGAACGAGACATCATACCGGCCGGGCGCTGGGAGGACTTCGAAACCTACTGGTCCTGCTCCCGCTACGGGGACGAGCACCTCATCGGCAGGAAGGTCGCCCGAAACGACATGTATAAGCAGAACAACTTTTCGATGTTCTGGACCGCCGAGGCCCTGCTCGAGAGCTATCGGGCAACGGGTGACGATCGCTACCTGCGGCAGGGGCAGAGGGTGCTGGACGAGCTGCTCATGACCCAGGCCTCCTGGCAACCTCCCTACATCCATGTCAGTGCCCTGGGCGGTTTCGGGGTGATGAACGCCGATGGCGAGTGGAACGATTCGCGCGAGAGCTTGTTCTCGGAAGTCATCCTCCGCTACGGCCAGGAGCTCGACCTGGAAGAGTACCTGCAGCGCGGGCTCGCTGCCATCCGCTCGGCCTTCGTCATGATGTATGCGCCGGAGAATCCGCGGACCAAGGAGCAATGGGAGAAACGACATCCCTTCTTCGGCCCGGAGGACTTCGGCTTCACCATGGAGAACTACGGGCACGGGGGTAAGACCAGCCCCGAGGGCATGGGTATGGGCGTTTTCACCATCTATGACTGGGGAAACGGCGCCGCCGCGGAAGCCTACAATCGGTTGCTCGATCATTTCGGTGCGGAGATCCTGTCGAGAAACAAGTAACCGAGAAAAACGTCTTGACAAGCGGCCCAGTCTCCTCTTTGCAGACCGGCCGAAAAGACGCTCGGAAACAGCCTACGCGCGTGCGGCTACGAATCGCAGAAGCGGGAGGCGATGATCGGGTGCAACGTAATACAGCAAGGCTTACTCACGCAGCGCAATGGTTCCCAGATACCCCGAGGGCTGAGTGATGCAGTGGAAGGCGGGTCTACGTCGTGTCTTCGTTGTGGTCTCTATCGCTATTGGTCTCTGGATTACTGGTCAAGTGCAGTCGGTCAATGGACCCATGGACTTGAACTGTACCGGCCAACTCTCCGATGCCTACTCAGAGGGCAGCATCGACATGGAAGCCTTCAAGATGGAAGCCTTCAAGCAACGCATTATGGACTGCAGAACGCTTGGGGACCTTAGTCAAGCACTTCTCTTTGGCTTAGGCGCTAGTGTGGTTGCGTTCTTGCTCATGGAGTTCTTCCGCTTCATTGGTGCGTGGCTGATCCGAGGGTTTCAGACGGACATCAACCATCCCATATGCCTGTCCTACGTGGACTCTGCACCCTTGATGGACGATGTAGGCTCCCTCGCGGACTTTATGGCAGGCCGGAGATAGGTCGGCACGGAACCCCACGGAACCCCGGGACCCTTGAAGTCACACCCCTCCCCGTAAGTCACTGAGGGGTGGTGCGCCCGGCCTGACTCGAACAGGCAACCTGCGGCTTCGAAGGCCGACGCTCTATCCAATTGAGCTACGGGCGCGGAGGGCGAGGCGGCGGTGAGCCGCCCCCATCAAGGTGATTGTACTTGGACCAAGATGTGAAGATTGAGCATGCCCCCGATAACTCCCTGTCATGCCACAAAAAAGTAGTCGCCAAGGGGGGGGCTGTACTACTATCGATTCTTGTGACTGGCGCAGACTCGGAGGATGTCCGGGACATCGCCGACACCGCGGGGGCCTTCACCACTGGGGCACAGGACGGGTCCAGACGGAGCCCCCGGGTCAGCACCCAATGAACAGCCGGAGAGTCGCGATCGTCGCTGGATGCCGGACGCCCTTTGCTCGCTCGGGCACCGTGTATCGCGACCTCACCGCCCTCGACCTCGCCAGGGCCAGCGTCCGTGAACTCCTCGACCGGACCGAGGTCGACCTCGACAGCATCGACACCGTGGTGATGGGGCAGGTGGTCCCTTCGCTGAAGGCGCCGAACCTCGGTCGGGAGACCGCGCTCAGGGCCGGGCTGCCAAAGTCGGTGCCCGCCTCCACCGTGAACAGGGCTTGCGCGTCGGCCAATCAGGCCGTCGCCGACGTGGCGAGCGCCATTCGGATCGGCCACGCGGACGTCGGGATCGCCGGGGGAGCGGAGAGCCTCTCGGACGTGCCGATCCTCCACAGCAAGCGCATGGCCCGGATCCTGATCGAAGCCCAGAAGGCAAAGACGTTGAGCGCGAAGCTCGGGGCGCTGACGAAGATTCGCCCACGCGACCTCGTCCCGGAGGCGCCGGCCATTGCCGAGCCCTCCACCGGGCTCACCATGGGGCAGTCCGCCGAGAAGATGGCGAAGGAAAACGGGATCAGCCGCCAGGAGCAGGACGAAATCGCTCTGGCCTCTCACCGAAACGGTTGGGCGGCGACCGAGGACGGCCGCTTGCCCGCGGAGATGTGCACCGTGTTCGTGCCGCCGCGATACGACACCGCGGTGACCTCCGACAACCTGATCCGCAAGGACACGTCGCTGGAGGCGCTGGGGTCGCTTCGGCCGGCCTTCGACCGGCGCTACGGGACGGTCACCGCCGGGAACTCCTCTCCCCTCACGGACGGTGCGGCCGCGGTGCTCCTGATGGCGGAGGAGAAGGCCAGGGCCGACGGGTATGAGCCTCTGGCCTACATCAGGGAGTGGGCCGTCGCGGCCGTCGACCCGGGCGGGCAGCTCCTGATGGGGCCGGGCATTGCCGTGCCGAAGGTCCTCGAGCGGGCGGGGCTTCAACTGAGCGACATCGACGTGATCGAGATGCACGAGGCCTTCGCCGCTCAGGTCGCATCCAACATCCAGGCCCTCGAGTCCGAGACGTGGGCGCGGGACGTCCTGGGTCGGTCGACTCCCGTGGGCCGCGTCGACCGCGACAAGCTCAACCGGGGCGGTGGATCCATCGCCCTGGGTCATCCCTTCGGTGCAACCGGGGCCCGGATCACCACGACCCTCGCCAACGAGATGGCGCGCTCGCATGCCCGGTTCGGCCTGCTCTCGGTCTGTGCCCAGGGTGGAATGGGCTTTGCAATGGTATTGGAGCGATGACCGGGGCGGACCAGAAAGCGTTCACACGCCTTGACGACCAGGGGGTCCTCGTCCTGACCCTGGACGTCCCCGGCGAGAAGGTCAACACGCTGGGTCGAGGAATGATCGGGGAGTTCGAGGCGATCCTGGACGAGGTCGCGAAGGACGACGCCGTAAAAGCCGTGGTGATTCAAAGCGGGAAGCCCGACAACTTCATCGCCGGGGCGGACATCAAGGACTTCACGCGCATCTCCTCGGCCGAGGAGGGCGAGGCCCTCTCCCGCGGCGGGCACGCAATCTTTGACAAGCTGGAGCAGTTGAGGATCCCCGTGGTCGCCGCCATTCACGGCAGCTGTCTCGGCGGGGGGACGGAGCTGTCCCTCGCGTGCCGCTACCGCGTGGCCTCGGATGACCGCAAGACGAGCATCGGCCTGCCCGAGGTGATGCTCGGGATCATCCCGGGGGCGGGAGGCTCGAACCGGCTGCCCAGGCTCGTCGGGCTCGTGCGGTCTCTCGACATGATCCTCACCGGCCGTGCGCTCCGCCCCAGGCGCGCGCTCAAGGCCGGTGTGGTCGACGAGGTGTGCCCTCGGCCGATTCTCCTCGAGGTCGCCACCCGTGCCGCCCGCGGGCTCGCCGAGGGACGGGTCAAGCCACGTCGAGTCGGGATCTTGTTCAAGGAGCGGCTGCTCAGGCCGGTCATCTTCAGGAAGGCGCGTGCTTCTGTCTTGAAGAAAACGGGCGGTCACTATCCGGCGCCCCTCGAGGCCATCGACGTCATACGCAGAGCCACGGCTACGACCCTCGCCCAGGGGCTGAAGATCGAGGCGAAGGCGTTCGGGCGCCTGGCGGTGGGCGACGTCTCGCGGGCGCTCGTGTCCGTCTTCTTCGCCACGCAGGAGATCAAGAAAGACGCCGGATATCCGAAGGGGACACGCGCCCGGGACGTGACGAAGCTCGGCGTCCTGGGGGCCGGGCTCATGGGGGCGGGAATCGCCGGCGCCGCCTCCAACGTGGGCGTCCCGGTTCGGATGAAGGACGCCACGAACGAGGGCCTCGGTCGGGGGCTCCAGTACGTGCGCGACACGTTCGAGGCGCGCCGCAAGCGTCGGAGCCTCAGCCGACTCGAGGTGGCCGAGCGCCTCGATCGGATCTCGCCGACGCTGGACTACCGGGGCTTCGGGCGGAGCGACCTGGTCATCGAGGCGGTGTTCGAGGACCTGGAGCTCAAGCGTCGGGTCCTGGCCGAGACCGAGGCGGCCATCGGCGAGGAGTGCGTGTTCGCCAGCAACACCTCTTCGATCCCGATCGGGGAGATCGCCGAAGGGTGCCGGCGCCCGAGCCGCGTGCTCGGGATGCACTTCTTCTCGCCGGTGCACAAGATGCCACTCCTCGAGGTGATCACCACTTCCCGGACCGCGCCCGAGGCCCTGGCCACCGCCGTGGGCTTCGGCCGACGCCTCGGCAAGCACGTCATCGTCGTCGGGGACGGACCGGGCTTCTACACGACCCGGGCCCTCAGCCCGTATCTGAACGAAGCGATCTGGCTGCTGATGGAAGGAGCCAGGGTCGAGGACGTGGATGGGGCGATGAAGGCCTTCGGCTTTCCCGTGGGTCCGGTGACGCTCCTGGACGAGGTCGGCGTCGACGTGGCGGCGAAGATCGGGAAGGTGCTGGTCCGCCACTTCGGCGAGCGGATGGCGCTGCCTGCGGCCGCGAGCAGAATGGTGGAGGACGGTCGCCTCGGGCGAAAGAGCAAGAAGGGGTTCTACACCTACGACGGCAGGAAGAAGCGAGTCGACGCCACGGTGTACTCGCTGCTGCCGAGTGGTTCGACCCGACGCTCGGTGCTCAGGCAGGAGATGCAGGATCGTCTGGTGTTCGCGTTCCTCAACGAGTCGGCGCACTGCCTGCAGGACGCCGTCCTCCGCTCGCCCCGGGACGGCGACGTCGGCGCCATCTTTGGCCTGGGCTTTCCACCTTTCCTGGGCGGGCCCTTCCGCCACATGGATCGGATGGGCGCGGGCGCGGTGGTGAGCCAGCTCGAGAAGCTCCAGGAGTCCCACGGCGTGCGGTTCGAGCCGGCCCCCATCCTGAGGGACATAGCCCGGGAGGGACGGAGCTTCCATGGCACGTAACGGCTCCATCCTGGCCCCGACCCGTCGTGCCACCGACTTCGTGGTGCGCCGGCGGTTCCAGGGGATCATCGGGAAGCGCCGAACCAACGAGATCCTGCCGCTTCTGAGCGAGGCCAACGCGGCCTATATGGGACTGAAGCTCGCGGCGCCGACCATACGCGGCAAGGGCGCCAACATCTTCACCCAGTGGGTGGGCGACCCCGACGCGCTCGGCAGCGCGATCCTCCTGAGGGCCGTCCTCCTGGAGCTCGGGGCCAGGGAGGCCCGGATCCTCACCGGGAGCCTCGGCCACCCTCAGAACTACAAGCTCGTGGAGCTCGCCCACCTCACCCTCCACAGCCCCAACGCCGGCCGCATCCGGGGTGGGCTGCAGTGCATGGTCGACACGTCTCCGCCCCTCGGCATGACGAACACGACCGGCGTCGACCCGGTCTCGGACTACTTCTTCGTCGCCGACCACCACGCCGAGCCCGAGGACATCGAGGAAAACTGTCGCCTCAGGAACGTCAAGCGGGTGCTGTTGCCCTTCGTGGGGCTGGAGGTGGGATCGACGTCGGCGTTCATGGCAGTGGTCGCCGCCGCCTTCGACGTCCTGGAGACGCTCACCCCGGCCGAGCGCGCCGCCGCGGCGCTGGGCATCTACACGGACACGAGCGCACTGCTGCACGGGGCGACTTCCCTAGACTTCAAGATGTTCGAGCTGCTCACCCGGCACGAGGAGACCCGGGCGATCCTCGACGAGCTTCGCGACTACCGGGTGCCGCCGGAGTGGCACCTCTATCGTGCTGCCGCGTTCCGGAACCAGGAGATCACGGGTGCCATTCGAGTCGCGCCCGTGGGCTTCATCCGCGACGAGCACCGGGATGTCCTGGCGGAAGTCGCGAGCGAGCTGCTGCGAGTCGAGAAAACCTCGATCGGGGTGGCCATCGGTGTCACGACCCGGGGCGTCGAGGTGTCGTTTCGAGCCGACAGCCGGCTGCTGGAGCAGGACCATCAGCGCATCGTGCGGGTCATCGACTACCTTCTGGCCACGGCGTTTCCGGGCGTCTCGGGCTTCAAACACGATCGCCACCCGCCCCACCGGGTGGAGGGCGGCGCCTGCATGCCGCTCATCCCGGAGCAGCGGACCGAGTGGCACCTCGACGGCCGCTCCAAGGTCGCCGGGAACGGTCCCATCCTGGCCCACTGCAAGGAGCTGGCGCGGATGATCGTGGCCGCGCTCCACGACCTCGAGGCCCTTCAGCCCGAGGAGATGGAGGGCCTGCTGAGCGCGGTGGGCGCCCGGAAGGCGATCCCGATGGACGACCGGCCCAGGAGGCGCCGCAAGCGACCGGCGAACGGCCGCTCGCCGAAGCGGTCGGACTGACCCTCTCGGATCAGTGGTCGAAGAGGTGATCGAAGCCGAGCACGTCCAGCCGGGCGATGGCCGGGATGACGGCTGAGCACTCCCGGGCGAGCTCGCCCCACCCCTCTCGCTCCAGCATTCCCTGGAGCTTGTCCATTAGGGGGAGCAGGAGCGTCACGTCGGAGATGGCGTAGCGCACCTGCTCGGGGGTGAGCTTCGGGCTCGACCAGTCGGTGTGCCGCGCCGCCTTGTCGAGCTCGACGTCCAGGAGCTCGAGAAGGTTGTCCTTCAGCCCGTGTCGGTCGGTGTAGGTCCGGGCGAGCTTGCTGGCGGTGCGCGTGCAAAAAAGAGACGACACCGCGATGCCGAGCCAGTAGCTGAGGGCGGCGACGTCGAAGCGGGCGAAGTGGAACACCTTCACGACGCCCGGGTCCTCCATCAGCTGCTTGAGGCGCGGCGCCCGCTCGGCCAGGGGCCGGCCCGGGTCGAGGCTCTGGCGAGGGACCTGAACGATGGCGGCGCGCATGTCCCGGTTGCACAGCTGGACGAGGCAAAGCCGATCGCGTCGGGTCTCGAGCCCCATGGTCTCGGTGTCCACGGCGAGATCTGCGCTCTTCAGATAAGCCTGGAGAAGCTCCTCGCTCAGATCGCCTTTCAGAATCTCGGGGGTGACGTCGGGGGCGCGCTGGGGCATGGTGTTCCTCGGACTCTCTCGCGGCGATCCTACCATCCCACGGGCGGCGAGCCGTTCCCGATGGGGCTGCCCGGAGGCGTGGCGAGCGGGGGCGGGGGAGTGACGGCGGGCTCGGTTCGGTGCTCCCAGCGTCGGATGTCGGCGGCGGCGAGCGCCTCGAAGGCGCTGGCCTGCGAGAGGCTCTCCAACCGCCCGGCGAGCCAGAGGAGCCGTTCGGCCAGCACGGCCCGCACCTGGGCCGACGGGTGAGTGGAGGCCTGCTCCAGGAGGCGGTCGAGGGTCGTGCGCTGGACGGCGCGGAGGATCTCCGTGCGGTAGACGTCCCCCGGGAAGGGCGCATCCCACGTCGCGCCGATGAGGCGGTCGGTCACCTCTGCAACGTCCGGTGTGTCGTACCGGCTGCCGAAGTCCTGAAGGCGCGCCAGGCGTGCGGGATGGAGGAGGGCTCGGAGAGTGAAGTCTGAGCCGATCTCCGCGACCGCGAGCGAGTCGAAGAAGCGTCCGGTCCGCCCGGGGAAGTCCTCGAGGTCGGGCGCGGTGGGAGGCCGCGGGGGGAGGAGCGCCAGGACGCTCTCCGGCAGGATGAGGAAGTCGACGGACAGGGTCTCGAGGGCCAGGTCCAGGGCCCGCCGCTGCGCCTTCCCGGGAACGATGCGGAGGGGGACCTGGCCGTCGCCGCGTACAGCGTAGGTGAAGTCGGCGCCTCCCAGGCTCTGCAGAGCCGCCGCGAGCTGGTAGCGATGATGCAGGTAGAGCGGCACGAGCACGCCCTCGAGATCGGCCAGGAGCTCCCCGGGGCGGACGGCCGCTTCGCCGAAGCGCTCGAGGCCGAGCCGGCGCACCTCCAGGACAGTCGAGAGCTCTTCGACGAGGTCGCTTCCGTTGTCCCAGACGGAGGCGTACCGGTGTCCGGCGCCGACGAAGGCGTTGTCGACATGATCCATGAAGCGGAGGCCGTCCCGAAGGCTCTCCTCGACGATGGCTTCGAGGGCGGCCTTCTCGCCCGTGCCCGGTGCGAAGTCGCCGTAGAGCCAGCGAACTGCCAGCTCGTCGTACACGCCGATCCCCTGGGCGTAGGCGTCGGAGAGGTCGATCTCGCCGTTTGTGATCTTCACCAGGGGCGCGGGGTAGTCCATGACCGAGGCCCGTCCCCCGTACGTGCTCGCGATGTAGTTGTGGGGGAAGCCGAGTGTGTGGCCCACCTCGTGGGCCGCGAGCTGGCGCACGCGCGCCAGCGCCATCTCCACCGAATCGGCGCCGGTGGCCTGGGCGAGGTACCCGAACGAAGGTCCTGCCGAGAAGCCACACGCGGAAGTCGGGGATGCGTGCGGGGGGACGAGACCTCGAGCGATCAGCCCGTCCTGACGGAGGCGCAGGCTGCCGAGGTTGACGTTACCCTTCAGGATCTCGCCGGTGCGAGGATCCACGACGGAGTAGCCGTAGGACCACCCCCGGGTGGAGCGGTGCGTCCAGTGGATGACGTTGTAGCGGAGGTCCATGGGGTCGGCGCCGACCGGGAGCATCTCCACGCGGAAGGCATCGATGTAGCCCGCGGCCTCGAAGGCCTGGTTCCACCACGCCGTACCGTCCAGGAGCGCCGACCGGATGGGCTCGGGCACTCCGCGGTCGAGGTAGTAGACGATGGGTTCGACTGGCTCCGAACGCGGCGCGGCCGGGTCCGCCTTCTCGAGACGGTGACGGACGGCCCACTGCACCTTCAGGCGGCTGTCGATCGGGCTCGCGTAGTCGGCGAACGTCAGGGAGAGTGTCCCGATCCGTGGGTCAACTTCGCGGGGAGAGTAGCCCCCGTCGGGAAGCTCGACGAAGGAGTGGTGCTGGCGGACGCTCACCGCTTCGGGGTTGGCGGCCACGGATCGGACGAGAGGCCCCGGCTCGGCGCTGGTGAAGGTGAGGAGCGTCTCGATCTCGGTGTTGCCGAGGAAGCTCCGCGTCCTGGGCAGGTGGATGACCGAGCGGGAAAGATCGAGGGCGAACTCGCCCTGCTTCGCCCGATCGATCCGCCGCGCCACCCCGTGGGTGTCACGGAGAAAGAAGCTCGTGGCGTCCACGAGGACTCGGCCGTCCTCCTCGGCCACGATCTCGAAGCCCCAGTAGATCGAAGGCGTGAACGCCTCTTCGACGGCCAGCACCTCGTCGGCGTTGGAGCTCAACGCCCGAAACCGATAGTTCTTCTCGCGGAGCAGAACCCGGGGCCCCACTCGCACGGCGCTCAGGAGGTGCGTCCCCCCGAGCTGCCCCCGGTCCAGGCCGATCGGGTTGCTGCCGAGCCCCGACGCCAGGGAGACCTGATACAGGAGGTCCTGTCCAAAGCGATCGATTTCCAGAAAGAGGTGGCCGCTCGCCTCGTCCCAGTAGAGGTCGAGGAACCCCTCCATGTGGGTCATCCCCTGGGTGTGCTCCCCAATGGGTGGGATCTCCTCGGCGGTCGAGGCAGAGAGGGCGGGCAGCGCCGCGATGAGGACGAGAATCCGTATGAGCCTGGTCATTGGAAAACCTCGGTCAGGGCGGGTAGTCTCTGCGAGGTTGACGGTCGGATCAAGTGGGGGCGCTGGTCCGCGACAGGCTGGAGATGGCTGACAAAGAGGAGCAGACGGGCCTGGTGCTGTGGGGAGGGGTGGAGCTCGACGTTTCGCTCCCGCAGCTCCCGCAGCTCCCGCAGCTCCCGCAGCTCCCGCAGCTGCAGCAGCACCGGTGTTCCAGGTGCCGGAAGCCCGCCACGTACGCGTCCCGCGATCTGGAGAAACAGGAGCGGGTGTTCCTGTGCGCACGTTGCGCCAGTGGGCGGGTGAGCGGCAAGGGTGTCGGCCGCCCGCGCCACAAGGCCGCCCGCGGCTAGAAAATGCCAGCGTATGGGGTGAGCGACGGGATTTGAACCCGCGACCTCCGCGGCCACAGCGCGGCGCTCTAACCAACTGAGCTACGCTCACCATCGACAGGCAAATTTGGCGCGCCTGAAGGGATTCGAACCCCTGACCAGCAGCTTAGAAGGCTGCCGCTCTATCCAGCTGAGCTACAGGCGCCCGACCACGCAGTCTAGCACGCCCCGTGCGGGTCTTCATTCCTCGCAGTCGACCTGCTTCCATCCCATGCGGACACTCGTGTTGCCGCAATACGCCTTGCCGACGCTCGCCGCGTTGTTGAGGTAGGCGAGGACGTCCTGGCAGCCCTCGTCCGGTCCCAGCGCCACCGAGCAAACGCCGGCGAAGCGGGGATTGGCGACACAACAGAGCCGAGGCTCCGAGCTCCGGGTGTCCTCCCGGTGGAGCGGCGCCGCAGAGGCCGCGATGGCCCCCACCGCCGCGACAGACGCGATGACGATCGTGGGCCAGGCTCGCTTCTTGAGCTTCATGGCTCGCCTCTCGAGTGACGTCCCGGACATCCGGGAACGATTGGAACGAGTGGTCGGGGAGGTGGGATTCGAACCCACGACCCCCGGCTCCCAAAGCCGGTGCGCTAGCCAGGCTGCGCTACTCCCCGTTTGCCGTCAGACCCCTCCATTGTAGCTGGGTGAACCGTCGCCGGCATCTGGTCGCGTCCACGCCGTGGCGTGAGGTAGGATAGCCGGTCGCGAAGGAGTCCGATGGCCACGAGTCCCCACGGGGATCCAGAGGAGAACCGTACCGACGAGATCCTGGAGGCCATGGCCGCGACGGTCTTTGCGATTCCCCGGTTCGAGATAGGGCGCGGCGACATGCAGTGCTACGGCATCCCAAACGGAAAGTGCGCGTGCTGCGGTGGGTCCGCCAGCCGCTCCGTCTACCACCTGGAGCGGCGAGAGCGCACGCTGCTTTGTGGAGTCTGTCGCCGCTAGTCTCCCGTGCTCAGCCCCCCCCTGAAAGCGCCGGCATGCTGACGATCTCATGAGCGCAGATCTCCTTCTTGCCAGCCAGAACCCCGGCAAGCTGAACGAGATGAAGCAGCTCGTCGAGGGACTGCCCTTCCGCGTCGTTGGGCCGAGGGAGATCGGGATCCTGGAAGCCCCGAGAGAGACGGGGACCACGTTTCTCGAGAACGCGTCTCTCAAGGCGCTCTACTATGCTGGCCGCTCGGGCCTGCTGAGCGTGGCGGACGACTCGGGTCTGTCGGTCGATGCCCTCGACGGGGGGCCCGGGCTCTACTCGAGCCGGTTTGGGGGGGAGGGGGCGACCGATGGAGACCGCAACAGGCTGCTCCTCGAGAAGCTGACGGGCGTCCCCGAGGAGCGACGTGGGGCCCACTTCACCAGCGCCGTGGTGGTGGCCCGGGGCGGCACGACCCTCTTCCAGGCACAGGAGACGGTCGACGGCTTGATTGCCGAGACGCCCCACGGCACCAGCGGCTTCGGGTACGACCCACTCTTCTTCTATCCACCCTTTGACAAGACGTTCGGTGGGGTGCCCCGGGAAGACAAGGACAGGGTCAGCCACCGGGGCAAGGCGTTCGCTCGCTTGCGGGTCTTCCTCTCGGTGCTGGCCCAGTAAGCTTCAGCCCTTCTTCGGCTCGAAGCCGCCGAGCGTCTTCTTCTGCAGACCCACCAAGTCGCAGATTCCCTTGTCGGCCGCGGCCATGAGCTCGGCCATCTCGTCGTCGGTGAAGGGCTGGCCTTCGGCGGTCCCCTGAATCTCGACGAAGCGGCCGTCGCCGGTCTTGACGACGTTCATGTCGACCTGGGCGTCCGAGTCTTCCTCGTACTTGAGATCGAGGAGGACGCTGTCCTTCACCTTGCCGACGGAGACGGCGGCCACGTAGTCGCTCACCGGAAGCGCGGAGAAAAGGCCCTTCTTGCGGAGCGCCTGCAGCCCCTCCACCAGCGCCACGAAGGCCCCGGTGATGGAGGCACACCGCGTTCCGCCGTCGGCCTGGATGACGTCGCAGTCGACCCACACCGTTCGCTCGCCCAGGGCCTTCATGTCCACCACCGCTCGAAGGGACCGGCCGATGAGCCGCTGGATCTCCTGGGTGCGGCCGGACTGCTTTCCGCGAGACGCCTCACGCTGGGAGCGCGTGCTGGTGGCCCGGGGCAGCATGCCGTACTCCGCGGTCACCCAGCCCTCGCCCTTTCCCCGGAGAAACACCGGCACTCGCTCCTCGAAGCTCACCGCGCACAGGACACGGGTGTCTCCCATCTCGATCAGGCAGGACCCCTCGGCGTACTTGAGGTAGCCGGTCGTGAGCGTGACGGAGCGGAGCTGGTCGGCCTTGCGGCCGTCGAGGCGGACGCTGGGATCGCGCTCGAGGACGGCGGGGTCGATCTTCGGTTTGAAATCACCCATGCGGAAGCTCAAGGTCGCGCACCTCCGTTGGCCGGCGCCGGCGTGGGGCCGAGCCCGTACAGCCGACGATACTCCTCGCGGTTGGCCAGGACGATTCGCACGTAGAAGCGGGTCTCGGTGAAGGGGATCGTCTCGATGAACTCCTCCTCCGGGAGGCCGGGCTTCTGTCGTGTCCACCTGGCGGCACGAGTCGGGCCGGCGTTGTAGCCCACCAGCACCTTGTCCACCGCGCCTTCGAAGCGGTCGCTGATCTGGCGCAGGTAGTATGTGCCGAAATCGAGGCTGGTTGTCGGGTCGTGGAGGAGCGAGGTGCGAAAGCGCATCCGCTTGGCGCGGGCGATGTCGCGCCCGGTGCTGGGCATGATCTGCATGAGTCCACGCGCTCCTGCGCGGCTCACCGCCCCGGCGTCGAACGTCGACTCCTGGAGAATGAGGGCCGCGACCAGCGAAGGGTCCAGCCCCTCGTCACTCGCCTGCTTCCGCAACTCGTCCTCGTAGCGAAGCGGGTAGAGGATCTGCCACACCTCGCGGGGGAGGTGATCGCCCGCGGCGCTCACCCAGTACGGGTACGCACGCTTCATGGCGGTGATCGCGGGACGGTAGCGTTCGCGGCTCCACTCGACCCAGGCCAGGGTCGCCCGGACCGTGGGAGAGTCGCCCATGCGAGCGAGCTCGGCGGCGGCCTCGTCGAAACGATCGATGAGCAGGAGCTCCCGAAGGCGGGCGTGCTTGCCTCCCGAACGATCACCCTCGGGCCGCTCCGGTGTCCCGGCCTGACCCTCCGGTGAGGGAGTGGGTGGAGGGACCGATGGCGGCCGAATGCCCAGGCGGGCGAGCTGCTGCCTCGCCCGGTGCCCGTGGTAGGAATGCTTGAAGCGGTAGACCGTCTCTTCGAGGAGCCAACGGGATCGTTCCTGCCGGCCCCGGGCCAGATGGGCACGAGCGGCCCAATAGAGGAGAGCGGGCGTTGCGGAGCCCGGAGGTCGAAGACGAGCCGTCCGTTCCCATGTGTAGGCCGCCTTGTCGAAACGCTTGGCTCGGAACTCGCCCCAACCGGTTCGCCACGCGGCACTCTCCGTGTACAGCCCGTCCGGGTACTCGTCGAGAAGCCGACGCCACCAGGGCAGCGCGTTGTCGTCGCGGGCATCCTTCTGGTAGAGGTTCGCCGCCCCGTAGAGAGCCCGTTGGGCCCACGGCGTTTCAGGGAAGGCGTCCGCCATGGCGCCGTAAGGGGTGACGTCCCGCCGGGCGCGGTCTCGGGCGATGAGAAAGGCGGCTTCGGCGGCCCTGGAGGAGTCGGCAGGTACACTGGAGAGGACCGAACGCCCCTCGGTTCGGCGACGCCGCGCCAGCAGCGCGCGTCCCAGGGCCAGGCGCGCCCGATCGACCTCGACGCCGGGAAGCGCCCGAAGGTCTACTCTCCGCAGGGTGTACAGCGCGTCTCCCGACCGCCTGGCCTCCAGGAGCAACTCGCCTTTGAGCAGCTGCCGCTCGGCGCGGCGGGCGTCCGTGAGAGGCCGCAGCTGGCGCATCAGGGTCCGGAGGAGGGGCTGGGCTTCGCGGGCGGCGTCGGTCGCCGGGTACTCCCGGTCAAGTTGGTCCAGTGCCTCGGCGGCCGCCACGAGCTTGTCCTGCTTGCGGCGCACCTTGCCGAGCTCGAGCAGCGCGGCGGCTGTCTCTCGCGGGCACCGCTCGACCGTCTCCTCCAGTGCGGTCGCAGCGCTTGTGAGGTCGTCGGCGGCAGCGAAGAGCTCCGCCGCTCGAGGCAGAGCGGTGCAGGCCACGACGCTCAGCGGCTCGTGTGCCGCTTCCCGGTAGGAGCGGGCCGCGAGGGTGGGTCGCTCGAGGGCCTCCTGTGCTCGCGCCACCGCGAGGAGCGCGTGGTCGAGGAGGGTCGTGGCCTGCACGTCCTCGTGGGTGAGCTGCGCGAGCGCGTCCTCGTATTGCTTGTCCTCCACCAAGAAGAGCCCCGCGGCCAGGCGCGCCAGGCCTGCGGTGGCCGTTCCGGTGTGCTGTGCCGCAACCTCGGCGAGGGGGCTCACACGCTCAATGGGCGCGCCGTGATCGACCGAGGCCCGAAGGGCACGCTCGGCCTCCGTGGCCGGGACTGCCTCGATACGCCACGCGGCTCCGTGGCTCTCGGCGGCTGCGACGAGGACGACACACCCGACGCTGAGGAGGCGGAGCAAGGGCCGGCGGGCCGGCGCTACTGCGCCCCGAGGGCGCTGGCGTCGCCGCCGCCCAGGATCCGCACGAGCTCGTCCTGGAAATAGTCCGTTGCGTCGCGGATGTCGGCGGCCCCGCGGTCGTTGTACATCTGACGGCCCCGCTCGACGTCTTCCTTGAGGCACTTGTAGATGTCCTTCGTCTTGCGCCCCTCGGCGACCTTCGCTTCGTTGTAGAGCTTGATCTCGCTCACAACCAGGCGGGCGAAGCGTCGGGCGTCGTCGTGGGCCTTCTGCTGCTCGGGCGTCATGGCGCGCACGGGCGGTACGACGGGTGCCGGAGCAGGCGCGGCGGTGGGCGGCGGTGCCGGGCTGACCACCGGCGGCGGGGGCTGCGGCTTGATCGTGCCGGTGCCGAACGTCACCGTCTGGGGCCCTTCACTGGCTGCCGGGGGAGCGGGTGCCGGCGGAGCCGAGGTCGGCGGTTGGGAGCGCAGCCCCGGGCTGGTGTTGCCGCTGCGAGCTGAGCTCAGCACGTCGATCACCTTCCCCGCAAAAGCCACGAGGATCTCGATGCCATCGGCCTTGACGGCGGGCATCTCTGACGCCAGGGTGTCGCAGTAGAGAATGGCCGCCACCTTGTCCCGGAGAATGAGGGGAACCACCAAGAAGCCGCCTGCGCCCCCGCCGAGGCACGCCAGCGCCTGTGCCGTCTCCGGCGACTGGCTGATGCGCCCTTTCTCGGCGCGCCGGGAGCCGTGTGCGATCTTGAAGACCGTGTCGGCGGTCATGGGGATGCTGATCGTCTTCACGATGTCCGGGTTCTCCATGCCCGTCCCGTACCAGCCCACTGCGTTTTGGGCCTTGACGATGAACATGGCGCCGCGCTCGACGAACTTGGTGACCTCGTTCACCAGGTGGGTGAGCACCTCGGAGAGGTTGGAGCCCTTCTCGATCGCCGCGATCGAGGTCTTGAGCGCCGAGTAGTCCGCCCCGGCTCCGTCTCCGTCTCCGGCTCCGGCTCCGCCGGACTTCTGCAGGACTTCCGCGATGGCTGCGCCGATCTGCGCCTCGTCGATCTTCTCGTCGTAACGCGCGACGTCCTCGCCCAGCTCATCGAGGGCACGGACGAGAGCGGCCTGCTGCCCCTGGATGGCCCGCTGGATCTCGACGACCCAGTTGGCCATCTGCTGGCTGACGAGCCCGGACGTGCGCGACTTCAGATCGTCTTCGAGCGCCATCACCACCTCAGGGGATATCCGGCAAGATACGGCAACAGGCCGACTTACGTCCGTGTGCATTATCCGGTACACGAACATGGGCTGTCAACGATTGGCGCCCTCCGGCTCCCCGGGCGACCTCGGCGCCCCGCGTGTCCTCTCCAGGGGGTCTGCCCGAGACGCGAGGTATGATCGACTCTTGGGGGGAACTCGGGGGACGCCAACAGGAGGAAGCCACATGCGTATCACCTCCGTGGTCGTACCCGCCGTCCTCATATTGGCGGCGCCCGTGAATGGCCAGGATTTCTGGGCCCATTGGGGCGACGGCAAGGCCGAGGTCAACGGATACCGTCTCACCCAACCCCGCTACGGAGCGAAGCGAAGCGGAACCGCGGTGTACGTCTTCGTCACCGAGGACTTCTCGGACAGCCTTCGCGTCAAGGCGGACAAAGGAGGGCACCCGGAAGGCGACGTGAAGCCAGTGATGAAGCTCAACGTCGTGCGGGACTTCAGCACCGGGATCTACGACTACAACGTCATGACGTCGACGTTTCTCCGGACGAAGCCCGGATGGCCCGTGTCCAAGGTGAGCTTCTCGAGCCAGGAGTGGTGCGGGCACGTCTGGCACCAGATCGTTCTCCGGGAGGGACGGGTCGACAGCGTCTCTCACTCCTACTTCGACGGTGAAGCGGATGGAGCCGAGACGCTGGAGATGCCTGCCGATGGCGTGTTCGAAGATGCGCTGCCGGTGATCCTGCGAGGCTGGAACGGCGCCTTCGTGGCGGAGGGGGAGAGCCGCACGGTCCCGTTCCTGCCGAGCCTCCTTCACGCGCGTCTGACGCACACCCCGCTCGAGTGGACGACGGCACGGATCAGTCGCGCTTCGGAGACCGAGTCGGTCTCGGGTCCCTCCGGGCGCTTCGAGGTGTCGATGCTCACGGTCGACGTCGAGGGTGGACGTACGCTCACGTTCGCGATCGAAGCCAGGCCACCGTATCGTGTCGTTCGGCAGACGGGCCCCGATGGCGAGGAGCTGGCCCTTCTTGGGTCGGCTCGACTGGCCTACTGGAAGCTCAACACCCCGGGGGCCGAGTCGTATCTGGAGCAGATCGGCCTCGGGGGTGACTGAAGGCCGCGTGCTAAACTGTAAGGCGTTAGGGGGCGTCACGGTTTCGACGAGAGCAGCGACCCCGAGAGGAGCAAGCCGAGCGTGCCTACCGACTCGTTAATCCGGTGGGAAAAACTCAACTGCCAACGACAATTTGGCACTGGCTGCCTAACTAAACCCTAGGCAACCCGCTCTGCCAGGGCCCCGCCCACGGGACTTGGACAGAGCGTCATAAAGGTGGGCTGGCTGGAAGCTCTCGGTCCGGGGGCGACCAGCGAGATCAATCGGACTAGTCTTCGCCGGTTTTGTCCAGCCTTCACGGCGGAGGCGAAACTCCAGGTTGGACTAAGCTTGTAGGGCCTCTCGCAGGCGCGTTTTCGGACGCGGGTTCGACTCCCGCCGCCTCCACCAACGGAAAGATGTAGAACCACCCTCCGGGGTGGTTTCCTCACCTCTGCGGCCCCCCCAAGGGGGCACCGCTCCCGGCGATGTGGGTGAAGACATCGTATCTGTGGACGTCCTCGGATCCGACGCTTGGGGTGGTGAACGGGGAGGACGGGTTTCCGGATCTGGCGATTGGGCGGCTTCCGGAGACGACGCTCGGGGAGGCGCACTCGCTCGTCCAGAAGGTGCTCGCGTGGGAGGACACGGCCCAGAGCCTCTCCGGCAAGGCCATCCTCGTAGCGGACAACCCCGACATTGCCGGGGACTTCGAGACGGACATTGCCGATATCCGCCAGAGCTTCCTGGGGAGCAGAGACACGCAGTCGATCCTCCTGAGGCAGCACGGTGCGAATACGCGGTCGGAAGTGCTTGGGGCTCTCGACCAGGGGGCGTCGATCCTGAGCTACGTGGGCCACGGGGGGCCGGCGGTGTGGGCCTCGGAGAACGTCCTCAATTCGTGGGATCCGCCGAAGCTGCTGGCGCAGTCGGAGCAGCCCTTGATGCTGACCTTCAACTGCCTCAACGGCTACTTCGTGGCGCCGAACTACGACTCGCTGGCGGAGGCCTTCATGAAGGCTGAAGGCAGAGGGACGATCGCGGCGTTCTCGCCCTCGGGGCTCTCACTGGACGGGCCGGCTCACCGGTTCCACCGGGCGCTCATGACGGAGATCGTCAGCGGGGAGCACGAGAGGCTCGGGGACGCGGTGCTGGCGGCCCAGGCCTCCTATGCCGACACGGGACTCATGCCGGAGCTCCTCGCCATCTACCACCTCTTCGCCGATCCGGGGCTCAGACTCCGTCCCTAGCCCGCAGACATTCGATCGACCGCGTCCTCAAGACGTGGACAGGCTCAACCGCCCCGACCGCAAAGGCGAGCGCAAGGTGCGCATCCACGCCATCGGCTTCCCGATGATCTTCTCCCAGGCTCGCTACGGGGAGAACACGGGCGTCCGCTTCGCCACGCTCATGCGGCTGCTGTGTGAGCGAAACGGCGGGGCCTTCGTGGCACTCAACGACCTGACGCCGTAGGACGCGCGGGGTCGAGGCCGGCCACAGCGTCCCGCACACCAGCCGAGAGCACGGGGCTGGGCCGAGCCGATTCACGCGGTTCTACCGTCCTCCGGACCTGGGCGGGGATGTTCGTGCCCCAGACTCGACCCACGTAAGGCGGAGGGTCCGCCTGCGCTTCTTGCCGGGTCTCTCCCGCCGGCTTCGGGCGGGAAGTGGAGAGCGTCCGTCGCGTCTACCGGCCGCGAGACCCCAGCGGGAAGGTGTTCGGCCGCTACGGGATCCTCAAGGTCGGGATCGGGCTCGAGGGCGAGGAGCGCCACGTCAAGGTATTCGGCGTCGGCAACTGGTACAAGAAGGACGACATCTCCGGGATGCCGCCCCTGTCCCGGGAAGCGCAGAAGGACCCCGGGCGCTGAGCCGGGCCGAAGCCGCCCGCGCCGCCGCCAGAACGCCTTCCCATGTCACGATTCGCTCCCGTCGTCGGCGGAGCGTCGGACGATCGTCGAAGGATTACCGTCGCGGACGGCCGAGTAGCGGGGTGACAAGATCCTCGACGCCGGCCTCGTTGAACGCGTCGAGAACGTTTTGCTGGAGCTCGGAGCGGATCGCCGGCATCAGGTCAGCGCGCCGGGTGGAGGCGCGAAGGTCGTAGCTGACTGCGAAGTCGTCGAGGCCCTTCTGAACGACGAACGGCCGTGGATCCGCGAGCACGTGCTCCGTTCGGCTCGCCGCACGCTCGAGCAGCTCGTGGACGGTCCTCCAGTCGACGTCGTAGCCGATCCCGACGGTCGAGGCCAGGATCAGGCCCCGCTCCCGCGCGGCGGCGCTGTAGTTGACGATGTTGGCTCCCAGGACACGGCTGTTGGGGATCGTCACGATCTCGTTCAGCGGTGTGCGCAGCTGGGTCTTGAGAAGCGAGCGCTCCACGACCTCACCGCTGGCTTCGCCGATCTCGACGTAGTCGCCGATCTAAAACCCACGGGTGTAGATCAGCACCGTTCCCGACACCAGGTTGGAGACGGCCGAGGACGATCCGAGGGTCACCATTGCACCCACCAGCAGCGAGACACCCCGGAAGAAGCCGGTGCTCGCACCTGGAAGGTGGGGCACCACGTCGACGAGGACGATCACCACCGCCAGGATGCGCACGAGCTTGTACGTCGGCTCGGCCCACTCCGGATGGAAGCCGGTCACCACAACGCGCACCGATCGCTGGCGCTACAACCGCTGGGGCGAGCGCGCGAGCGGCGACAACGAAGAGCTCTACGATCACGACACCGACCCGACGGAGTACGACAACCGCGCACGGGACCCAGACTACGCCGCCGGTCTCGACGTCATCCGCACACGGTTCGAGCGGGTGCGGAAAGAAGCGCGCGGGGCCGTGGGCCCGATGCTGAGCTGTCAGGAGGTCGACCAGGCCGGCCGCGTCCTTTTCGGCATCGAGCTCCCCGCGTGCAACCCCGATGCAGGTTATTCTGGATCGTGGGCTCGAGAACGGCGATCCGCATCGCACCCCGTTTCGGGTGCTGGCAGGGGCCGCGCGTCTGGACGCGGCGGAGCTCGACGTGGAGGGTCTGCTGACGGCCCGGGCCGTCTACAGCGAGTCCCGCCGTCCGTGGCTCGAAGGAGGCTTCGGGCGCTTCACGGTGGGTGGAGAGGAGCCCGGCGATCGGAGCTGGGACTTCGTCGGAAAGGCGCAGCTCGGCCTCGACCTCTCGCTCACCGAGGACTTGCGCGTCTTCGTCCACGGGCGGGCCCGCTACGACGGGGAGGACAGCCAGGGCGATCGGGCGGGTCTCGCCGAGGGCTATCTCGAGTTCCATCCCTCGCTCTCGTACTCGACGTCGCTGCGGCTTCGCGCCGGCCTTCTGTTTCCTGGAACCTCTCGGGAGAACGTCGGGCCCCTCTGGTCCTCACCGTATACGATCACGCTCTCGGCCCTGAACACGTGGACCGCCGAGGAGCTGCGGATCGTCGGACTCGAGACGCGCCTGATCTTCGAGACCGAGTCGAACGAGGAGTTCGTCGTCGGCGCCACCGCCTTCGGGTTCAACGACCCCTCGGGCAGCCTGGTCTCGTGGCGGGGCTGGAGCATGGGGGACCGGCTCATGGTCGCGGGCGAGGTCCTGCCGCTGCCCCCTCTCGCCTCCTTCACGCCCCCCGGCGGCTTCGACCCGCAGCGCGACGACGGCACTCGGCTGATCGACGAACTCGACGACCGGGTGGGGTGGCTCGGCCTGGCGCGCTGGAGCCGCTTCGGGAAGATCACGCTGCAGGGGGCCTACTTCGACAACCGCGGCGACCGCATGCTCTACGACCTTCAGTACTCGTGGCGCACGCGGTTTGGCGTTGTTGGCGGCGACCTGCACCTCGGGCCCGACGTGGTAGTCGTCGGCGAGTTCCTGTGGGGCGCCACCGGTATGGGGGCGTTCGAGAAGTCTCATGTCCAGATCGACATGCGGGCGGCGTACGCGCTCGTGTCCTGGAGCACTTCCCGGACCCGGCTGACGGTCTGCTACGACTACTTCGACGCCGTCGACCGCGACGGCACCGAGGAGCGCAACGACGACGCCGGTCGCGCCTGGACCGCAGCGTTGTTCTGGAACCCGGTGGAGCAGCTTCGGATCGGTCTCGAGTACGTGGAGCTGGACGCCGACCCGCGTCTCGCGGCCGAGGACTCGGGCGTCGATCCCGACACCGACGCGCGACGTTTTACCGTCGAGGCCCGTTTCAGCTTCTAGACGCACCTCCGGCCGGTCACTCGGAGCGTTGAGCTGCCTCGCGCGTGCGGACCGCCATCCGGGAGCGCGTCGGCCTCAGGCGTCGACCTGGATGATGTTGCCGTTGTCGTCCAGGTCGTAGCCGCGCGCCTTCACCGCGTCGAGAACCGCGCCGGACCAGGTCACCTTGCCGGGATCGGTCCCACCGAGGATCGAGAGCAATACCGCCTCCTCGGAGCTGTCGTTACGGAATCCGCGCATGATCTCGGTGGGGATGGAGATGACGTCCCACGGGCCGAGGGTCAACTCGTTCTCGCCGTCGTCGCCCCACTGCACGGACCAGGTGCCGCTGAGCGCCACGAACGCCTCGATCGTCTTGTGCGTGTGCAGCCCGGTGCCCTTGCCCGGGCCCGCCTTGATGATCGCCATGTGAAAATCCCGGGCGTCCGGGATCGCGACAGCCATGGTCGCGTCCTCGGTGACACCGCGACCGATGATGTTAAAGATCTCGCGTTGGAACTGGGGCAGAACGGCGTCGACGAGCGGCATGGAGGAAGACTTCAGATCGGTCCACACGGCGATGCGGCTGCGCATCTCTTCGACCGTGACCACGGGTCTCGTCATCACACACCTCCAAACGGATCGGGTTGAGCCGCCACGCGCGTGAGGCGCAAACTCAAACCGGCGGACGGCGAGCCGCCCACGGTCGGTTCGCCTCCAGCCACGCCATCGTCTCGAGCAGCCGTGGCTCCGAGTACCAGGGACCGACCAGCTGCAGCCCGACGGGCAGGCCGGCGCGCGTGAAGCCGACCGGGACCGACGCCGCCGGGTGACCCGTCAGGTTGAACGGGTAGAGATAGACCGCCCACTCGGAGTACATGGTCGAGTTGATCGCGCCGTTCTCGTCGACCGTCTTGGGCGGCGCGTTCAGTGTCGGCGTCAAGATCAGATCGTGCTCTTCAAACAGCGACTGGATCCGGCGAAAGAGCGCGGTGCGCCGATCCGACGCCTGCACGAGCTGAGCGGCGCTGTACGTTCCGCCCTGTTCGATGCACGCGCGCATGCTGGGTGTGATCCGCTCGCCCCACTTCTCGAGTAGACCGGAGAGGCGACCCCCGTGGGCCGCCGTCGCGATGACCGGATAGTACTCGAACACGTCGGCGAGCGCGGGCTCGACCACGGCCTCAACCCGGGCCCCGGCGTCGGAAAGTGCTGCAACGGCGTCGCCGGTGGCCGCGGCCACCTCGGGGTCGAGCGGCACGGCGCCAAAGCGCTCGATCCAGGCGACGCGCAGCCCGGCAACCGACCCCCGCACGGGCGTATCGGGCGGAGGCAGCGCGGGGACCGCCAGCGTCCAGGGGTCGGCACCCAATGGCCCGGACATCACCGCCAGCATCAGCGCAGCGTCGTCGACGCTGCGCGCCATCGGTCCGGTGAAGGCATAGTTGCCGAAGCCGTCCTGCATCAGCTCGAAGGGGATACGCCCGAGCGTGGGCTTGATGCCGACAATGCCGGTGCACGAGGCCGGGCAGCGAATCGAGCCGCCGCCGTCGGTGCCCTGCGCGAGCGGGCCGCAGCCGGCGGCCACAGCCACGCTGGCGCCCCCACTCGACCCGCCGGGTGTGTACTCGGGCGACCAGGGGCTGCGGGTCACACCGTGAAGGGGCGATTCGGTGAGCACGCGGTGGGCGAACTCCGGCGTCGTCGTCTTGGCGTAGACGATGGCTCCGGCGGCCTTGAGGCGCTTCGCCATCTCCGCGTCGTCCTGCGCGACGTTGTGCTCGAAGGCGTAGGATCCGACGGTCGTCACGTCGCCGGCCGTCGGTATATTGTCCTTGATCGTGATCGGGATGCCGTGAAGCGGACCGAGCGAATCGCCTCGCGCGAGCGCGGCTTCCGCGGCGGCGGCCGCCTCGCGCGCCTGCTCGAAACGCGGCAGCGCGATGAAGTTGAGCTGCTCGTCGACGCGCTCGGCGCGTGCGATGACCGCCTCGATCAGGTCCACGGAGGACAGCTCCTTCGACGCAATCCGGCCGCGCAGCACGTGCGCCGGAACAAAGCAGAGGTCGTCTGCGCTCACCGCTCTCTCCTCACGGTCGCGGCTACAGCACCGGCCCGCGGGAGCGCGGGCGCCAGGCGGCCATCGCCGTTTCAGGTCGGGTCTTCTGCGATCTCTACGATTGCCCTGCCCGTCGAAATCGTCGCCGACACCCATCGAGCATCGGCCAGACGCCGTGCAGTGACAATCGCCAGAGGGCGCCTAGTATACATTTGGAGTCTCGTGTCGGTTGAGCGGAATCGCCCGGAGCGTTGACTCGTATGGTCCAATAGCTATGCTTTCCAGGCACTTTTCCCGCTTTTCGATGATCCGAGGCGCGAACGCGGCCCGGAGGGGAGCCGCCGAATGAAGAGCTCGCGAAATCATGCAATCAGCCGGCGCCGCTTCTTGAAGGGTTCGGCGGCGATGGGGGCGATCTCGTCGCTGCCTTTCGCCTCGGCCTGCGCCAAGGCCGCGCAGCCGATCCACTTCGCCACCTGGTCCGCCGCGGTCGACCAGGTGAAGAGCCACATCAACGCCTTCGAGAAGGAGACCGGCATCGAGGTCGCGTACGAAAACGCCCCCGGGGCGCAGTTTCGGCAGATCCTCATCGCCAAGTTCATCAGCGGCGCGCCGCTGGACGTCATGTGGGTGAATGATGCCTGGCTGCCCGAGTTCTCCGAGGCGGGCTGGATCGCGCCCACCGATCAGTACTCGTCGCTGATGAAGTACAACGACGACCTGCAGCGGTACTGCGTGGACTCGATGACCTACAAGGGCCGCCAGTACGGCAACGTCTACTACACCGACTTCATGGGCTTTCTCTACAACGAGGAGATCCTGGCCGAGGCGGGAATCAGCGCGCCGCCCCAGACGTGGGACGAGGTGGTCGAGCAGAGCCTCAAGATCAAGGCGCAGGGGCTGTGCGACTACCCCATGCTGCTCTCGCTCGAGGCTGACGCCTGGATGATGGAGTTCATCTCGAGTCTCGTGTTCTCCTTCGGCGGGCGTTTCGTCGACGCGGCCGGCAAATCGATCGTTCAGGATCCGCAGGGCGGAGCAATGGCGGCGCTCGAGTGGATCCAGGCCGCCATCTCCAAGCACGAGATCATCTCGCCGGGGGCGGCCAGCACCCAGGAGATGAGCGGTCTGAAGGCGTTCGGTGCCGGGCGGCACGCCTTTGGCATCATCCCGCGCTACCGCACTCGTCCGCTGAACAACCCCGCGGAGTCGCAGGTCGCCGGTAAGGTGCGCATGGCGCTGATGCCCAAGGGGCCGGACGGCGCGCACGCGACCTGCGGATGGGTGCGCTTCTACGGGATGACGCCCGCGGCCCAGAAAGACGAAGTGAAGGCGGAGAAAGTGGTGCAGTTCATCGAGTGGTTTGGCGGCAAGGCCCTCGGCGAGTACCGGTTTCAGAAGATGCTGATGCTCGACATCGGGGTGCCGTTCTGCACCAGATCGCTCGACAGCGATCCGGACATCGTCGCGTTTCATGAGAAGTACCTCGGCGGCGGCGACATCGTGAGCCAGCAGGCGGGGCTCGTCATCGAGAAGGACGTCATCACGCCCTGGTTCGCCGAGTGGAACGAGATCAACAGTCAGGCGTGGCAGAAAGCCGTGCTCAACCAGGTCACCGCGGCCGAGGCGCTGCGGGAATCCGGGGAGGCCTGGGATCGGCTGAAGGCCGCGTACTGAAGCGATGACGGACGCGCCGCCCTCGGCCACCTCTTTCTCGACCGCGCTGCAAAAGCGGTTCAACTACGACGAGCGAAGCGCACTGCTCCTGCTGCTGCCGGTGCTGCTGGTTCTCGCCGCGATCGCGGTCTACCCCATCCTCCACGCGCTCTATACCAGCCTGTTCGACATCAACCTGACACGGCCCCATCGGACCCCGTTCGTAGGCCTGGGCAACTATGCGCGCGTCCTCGAGGATCCGCGCTTCTGGGTTGCGGTCAGGCGCACGGTAGTGTACACGGTGGTCACGGTCGCGACGACTGTCACCATGGCGCTCGGCGTGGCGCTGTTTCTCAACGAAGCCTTTCGCGGCCGGCGGGTGCTGGCGGTGCTCCTCCTCGTACCCTGGGCCACGCCGTCGATCGTGAACGGACTCATGTGGAAGTGGATCTACGACTCGACCTACGGGTCGCTGAACGGCTTGCTGCACCAGCTCGGGCTCATCGACGAGTACATCATCTGGCTTGGGGATCCCGACAAGACCCTGTACCTGATCGCCCAGGCCGCGGTGTGGAAGCAGATGCCGCTGGCGGCGATCCTGCTGCTGGTGACCATGAAATCCATCCCGGAGGACCTGTACCGAGCGGCAGAAGTCGACGGCGCCAACGTGCTGCAGCGCTTCCTCCACGTGACGCTGCCGGCGCTCAAGCCCGGGTTCATGCTGGTCTTCGTGTACGAGGCGATGCTCTCGATCCGCCATTTCGACCTGTTCGCCATCATGACGCAGGGGGGACCGGGTGACGCCTCGTTCACCGTCTCGTGGCAAATCTACGTCGAGACCTTCCGCAGCCTGAAGTTCGGCATCGGGTCGGCGATGGCTTTCCTCTTGTCGATGGTGACCTTTGCGCTCGCGTACCTGGTCATCCGGACGCTGGGGCGACGGGCGTGAGGAGCGCCATGAATACGATCGGTCGGCGCCCTCCGCTGCTGCCAGCCATCGGGCGCAGTGCGCTGCTGCTGGTGCTCTCAATCCTGTTCCTGATTTACATCCTCGGGCCCGTGTACTGGGTGTTCGCGTCGTCGATGATGTCGGAGGCGGACATCGTGGCGAAGCCGACCCAGTGGATTCCCGAGAAGCCGACGCTCGCGAACTTCCAGGGCATCTTCTTCTACGACGACGAGCGCGTGACCTACGAGACGCGGCGCGTCGCCGATCCGGCAACCGGGGCGTTCATCCCCTCGGCGGCACAGAACCTGCTGCCATCGCTGTACAACAGCCTCTACGTCGGCCTGTGGGTCGCTGGCCTGAACATCCTGCTGAGCCTGACGGCCGGTTACGCGATCGCGCGCATCCACTTCCGTGGCCGCCGACCGGCGCTGTACGCGATCCTGGTCACGCGGGTGATCCCCGACGTCGCGCTGGTGGTGCCGCTCTTCCTGGTCATTCGTCACCTCGGCCTGATCGACACCCGGGAGTCGCTGATCTTGACCTATCTGGCGGTGACGGTGCCATTTACGGTCTTCATCCTGATCAACTACTTCGAGTCGATCCCGGCCGACCTCGACCGGGCAGCGCGAGTCGACGGGTGCTCGCACTGGCAGGTGCTCTACCACGTCTTCCTGCCGCTCGGCATGCCCGCGATCGTCGCTTCGCTTATGTTCGCCTTTCTGACCAGCTGGAACGAGTTCATCCTGGCTCTGATCCTCACCCAGACCATTGGGGCGCAGACACTCCCGATCGTGATATCCGGCTTCGTGTTCGACTTCACGACCAGCTTCTCGTTCGTCAATGCGGCCGGCGTGGTGGCCATCGTCCCGCCTGTGCTGCTCGCCGTACTCTTCGAGCGCTACATCGTGGGCGGACTGACGGCCGGCGCGGTCAAGGGTTGAGAGCCGGGAGGCCCAGATGGCGCGCATCCGCTGCGAGAACCTGACGAAACGCTACGGGTCGGTGACAGCCGTCGACGGGCTCGACCTGGAGATCCGCGATACGGAGTTCATGGTTCTGCTCGGGCCTTCGGGTTGCGGGAAGACCACGACGCTGAACATCATCGCGGGCCTGGAGGAGCTCACCGAGGGAGACATCTACTTCGACGACCAGCTCGTAAACTTCGTGCCACCACACCGGCGAAACGTTGCGATGGTTTTCCAGACCTACGCTCTGTATCCGCAAAAAACAGTGGCAGAGAACATGGCGTTCGGGCTGCGGTTGAAGAAGACGCCGAAGGAAGAGATCGAGCGGGCGGTGGCCCAGGCGGCCGAACAGCTCGAGATCGGGCACCTGCTCGACCGGCGGCCGCACCAGCTCTCCGGCGGCCAGCGCCAGCGCGTGGCGCTCGGGCGGGCCATCGTGCGCAGGCCTTCGGTGTTCCTCATGGACGAGCCGCTGTCGAACCTCGATGCGGCGTTGCGCGTCTCGACCCGCACGCTGATCAAGAAGCTCCATCAGGCGATGGGCACGACCTTCGTTTACGTGACCCACGACCAGGCCGAGGCCATGACTCTTGCTGATCGGATCGCGGTCATGAAGGACGGCGTCATCCAGCAGGTCGGCACGTCGGGCGACATCTATGACCGGCCGCGGAACCTGTTCGTGGCGTCCTTCCTCGGCAGCCCGCAGATGAACTTTGTGGAAGGAGAGTTGCGACGGGACAGCGAGGGCCACACGTTCGTGGGGGACGGGCTCGTGCTGCCGCTGCGCGGTGTGGACGCGGCGAAGCTGGAAGGGCAAGCGGGCCGGCCGACAATGCTGGGTCTGCGCCCTGAAGACGTTGATCCGCGCCAGCTCGGCTCGGGACGTGAGGTGCTCCGCTTCAATGTCTCGTTGGTCTCGCCGCTCGGGTCCGAGCAGCACATCAACGCCGTAGTCGGCGGCTCGGAAATGGTCTTTCGGGTGGACAAGGAAGTCGAGGTCGCCGCAGGTCAGGAAATCACACTCGGCATCGACCCGCGGCGGGTGCACCTGTTCGACAAGGAGACTTCTCTGTCGCTCGACGCCGGATAGGCCTGCCAGAATCCTTGCGCGGCACCGTTCGCCCCAGGATCCGGCTCAACTCGGCGACCGTACACCGCGGTCAAGGGGTCGCGAGCTTTGTGTCGGTCTGGCGGTAGCGAAATTCGCACTTCGGCAGTCCCGCCGCCTCTGCAAGGTCGGCAACGAGAAGCTGAACCGGAATTGCCTCGACGACGGCCTCGGCCAGGGTGTTCCCGAGGCGTGGGACGGCGATCGTTGCGAGGTTGGCCTTTTTTCCGACGTCCGCGCCGGTGATGAGAACGGTGGGAATACCGAAGTCGGCGAGATCCTCAGCCAGCCTGATCTCGCGACCGTCGCCGAAGAGGAGGATTCCTGTGCGCGTGTCGTTCGACTCCATCGGACCGTGGAGGAAGTTGAGGGTGTCCCAGGTCTGTGCGGGAACGCGCACGGCCTCGCGGAGCAGCAACGACGCGTAGCCGGCCGTGCCATTGGCCGCCCCGGCACCAACGCAATCGAGAGCGACCCTGCCGGCGAGGAGCGCCGAGGCCCTTGCGACCGCTGGCCCAACTTCGGAAAGCACGCGCGCGGCGACCTGCGGAAGAGTCGACCAGTCGAAGCCCGACGGGCGGCCAACGCGCTCGGCGATGAGGCCGATCGCCTGCATCGAGCCGACGTAGCTCGTGGAGTTGGGCCTGCTGTCGACGCCGCTGTGGGTGGCGATCATCGTTCCCACGACCTTCGCCAGCGGCGTGTCTGCGGTCTTGGCGATGCCGTAGGTCGCGGCTCCGGGACGGACCTCCATGGCCTTTGCGGGCTCGACACTCCGTCCGGAGGCGGAGATCGCGATGTAGGCGTCGGCGGCGTCGACGGCCGGGTCGGAGAGGTCCGTTCCCGGGAAGGCGAAGGCCCGGAGGCCCTGCTCCCGCATCTGCGCCGCGCCGGCGGTGGCGGCGTAGAGGCTGGCGCCGATACCCACGAGAGCGATGGCGCCGGCCCTCATTGGCGAGAGGTCCGTCGCGTCCAGCTCCGCGGAGGTCGCTCGGCCACCTGCCTCGAGGGCCTGCGGTTGGAGCGCGATGCCTTCTCGAAGGCTCACCAGGTCGGTCATGGCGTGGTTCCGTGGGGGAGACGGGTCTCAGTTCACGTCCAGGTAGTTGGTGAACCGCGCGGCGTCGTTGATGGTGATGGTCTCGAGCATGTTCTCCTCGAGTCCCCATTTCTCGAACACCGCCCGGTAGGAGCCGTCGTCCACCATGGCCTGCAGCGTCGCCTGTATGGCATCGCGAAGTGCCCCGTTTCGCTTGGCGACGATCATGGCCTGGAGGCCCACCGCGTACTTCGCGCCTCGTACGAGCTCGAGGTCGCGACCGCCGCGGCCACGCTGCAGCTTGGCAAGGGTGTAGGCAGCGACCCCGTAAGTGTCCAGCAGCGCGTCCGCGCGACCAGACCGGACGGCGAGAACGACCTGATCATTGGAAGGAAACTGACGCATCTGGAGGGGCTTGTCCGAAGGGCACTGCCCAGCCTGCTCGTGAAGCAACTCCACCGGGATGGTGCCCTGCACCGCGGCCACGCGCAGGCCACACAGGTCCCCCATCTTCTCGACCCCGTCGGGATTGCCTTCGGGCACGATGATGCCCGTCGCCTCGTACGCGTAGTCGATCTCGTCGACGATCTTCTCGCGCTCAATGAAATCGCCGAACGCGGAGATCCCCATGTCGTTCCGCCCCCCCTGCACGGAGGTGATGACGCTGGCGAACTGCATGGGAGAGAACTCGAATGCGACCCCCAGCTTCCTTGTCATCTCGGCGGCGAGGTCGTGCTCGAGGCCCACCAGCGTCGAGTTGTCTTCGCCGTAGAAGGTGTAGGGCGGGGCGTGAGGATCCGTGGCCACCGTGATGACCCCGGCCTCTCGGATCCGCCCGGGCAGCATCGCCCGCAGGGATGCGTCGACGCCCCCCTGCGCCCACGCATCGGGCACGGCGGCCAGGGCGGCGATCGATACCGCCGCGGCAGCGAGTTTCATGGCTGAGCTCCCCTCACTGTGCCCGCACCAGGTGTACTGTCCGTCAGCGTCGCCGGGTGTGTCCAGCTCATCTCACAGAACCTTCGCCAGAAAGGCTCGGGTGCGCCCGTGTCGAGGGGCCTTCAGCACGTCCGCGGTGGGACTCTCCTCGACGATGACGCCTTCGTCCATGAAGGCGATGCGATCGGCGGCCTCCCGGGCGAAGCCCATCTCGTGGGTGACCACCAGCATGGTCATGCCGTCAGTGGCCAGTCGCTTCATCACCGCTAGCACGTCGCCCACGAGCTCCGGGTCCAGCGCCGAGGTCGGCTCGTCGAAGAGCATGAGCCTGGGGCGCATGGCCAGGGCGCGGGCGATGGCGACCCTCTGCTGCTGGCCGCCGGAGAGCTGCGCCGGATAGGCGTCGGCTTTCTCGGAGAGGCCCACCCTGTCGAGGAGCTGGAGGGCGCGGGCGCGGGCCTCGGCAGGGGGCTCTCGGTGGATCAGGACCGGCGCTTCCGTGAGGTTCTGCAGCACGGTGAGGTGCGGAAAGAGGTTGAAGCGTTGAAACACCATGCCGATGCCGCGGCGCTGGATCGCCAGCTCCCCGGGGCTCAGCTCGTGGAGAACGTCGCCCTGCTCCCGGTATCCCATGAGCTCGCCGTCGACGAGGATGCGTCCGGCCGTGGGCTTCTCCAGGTGGTTGATGCAGCGCAGAAACGTCGATTTGCCGCTGCCCGACGGACCGAGCAGGCAGGTGACCTGCCCCCGCTCCACCGTGATGTCGACGCCCTGCAGCACCTCGTGGCGACCGAACGACTTCCGGACGCCGATCGCTTCGATCATGGACGGCCGCGGATCGCTCACCGGCCTTCTCCCATGGCCGGGAGCGGGGTCCGACGCTCGGATCGCAGTGTGGGGATGTCTCGGCCTTCGACGCTCCGGGACAGGCGCCGCTCGATCCAGTACTGGATGAAGGAGGCCAGCGTCGTGAGAAGGAGGTACCAGAGGCTCGCGACGATCAGAAGCTCGATGATGAGGAAATTGCGGGCGTATATGTTCTGCGCCCGCGTCAGGAGGTCTTGCGCGGCGACGACCGAGACGAGGGAGGTGGTCTTCAGCATGGAGATCGTCTGGTTGCCGATGGGCGGGATCGTGAAGCGCAGCGCCTGGGGCAGGATGATGCGCCACAGCGCCTGCAACGGAGTGAAGCCGAGGGCGGTGGCCGCTTCCGACTGCCCCTTGTCGACCGACAGCAGGCCCGCACGGATGATCTCGGCCATGTAGGCGGCTTCGTTCAGGCTCAAGGCCAGAACGGCTGCGGTGAATGGCGAGACGAGCGCGTTCATCTCCAGCTCGAACGCCCCGATCGCGATCCGCGGTATGAACAGCTGGATGTTGAACCAGAAGATGATCTGTACGAGGAGCGGGGTGCCGCGGAAGAACCATATGTAGGCGCCGGCCAGCTTGGTGAGGACAGGGTTTCGCGACCGGCGAAGGACTTCGAGAGTCAGCCCGCCGACGAGGCCCAACGCCATGGACAGAAAAGTGAAGAGCAGGGTCAGGCGAACCCCGGCGATGATGGTGGGATCCAGGAGGTATCCGGGGATCTCCTTCCAGCGCACGCCGTCACCGGTGACGACGACGTAGGCGAAGGCGACGAGGAGGGCGACGACGACACCGGCACTGATCCAGCTCCCCCGCTGCGGCGCCGGCACGACTTTCTGCTCTTGGGGCGGGGCGGGACGGAGGGCACTGACCTCGGGTGTGCTCATGAGCCCTTCTGTTCAGCGGACAGGGGCGGAGGACCGTGCTCCCCAGCCTCGGCGGCCGTCTCGAGCAGGCGCGCTGCCAGGGCCACCGCGCCGCCGACGGGCGGCTCGGTCAGGATCGAAAGGCGGTGAGCCGGCAGGCGGCGGCCGAGCTCCCGGCGAAACAGATCCTGAAGTGTGGGCTGGCCGACCATCACCCCGCCACTCACGACGACGTCGCGCGAGTGAGCGCCCCGCGCCACCAGGCGCTCGACCAGCACGACGAGGGCTCGAGCAGCGTCGTGGATGACCTGGGCCGCCAGCTCGGAGCCGGCGTCGGCCGCCGCGAACACCGCCCTTGCGTGGCGTCCCCAGGCGGCTGCGTCCCGGTTCCGGGTGAGCTCCCGGCCGATCTCGGTAAAGTTGGCGGCTCCGGTCGAGCGGCGTAGCGTGTCGTAGAGGCCGTCCGTCTCTTCGCCGAGATCGATGGCATTGCGGACGGCCCGGGCGGCCTCGCGGACCAGTCCCGGGGCGCTCCCTTCGTCGCCGAATATCCAGCCCCAGCCGCCCGCCACCAGCATGGCTCCGTCGGCCTTGCGCGCGACTGCGATCGAGCCGGTGCCGGCGATCACGCCAATCCCCTCGCGCAGGCCGGCTGCGGGCACCACCAGCTCGGCGTCGTTGACGACTCGAACACGACTCGGGGTCAGTGCGGTGAGAGCCTTCTCGAAGGCGGCGCACTCCTCGGTGGTGTCGCAACCATGGGCGCCGACTCCAATCGCCGTCAGGCGACTGCCCGCCGCGTCCGTCACGAGCGCCAGAAGGGCGCCGGCGTCCGTAGAGTTGTCGCGGCGACGCCACTCGGTGCTCGGGACGACGCGATCGACGATCACCCGGCCGTCGCGGCTGACACGCAGGTGCGTCTTGGTCCCGCCGATATCGACGCCGGCCACCAGGCCCGGATGCATGAGAGGACTCCCTTCGACCTTCCAGAACCCCTGGACTCTACCGCAAGCGCGTCCATCCAGCCGGGGCCATCCGGGCGTCAGGAGAGGGCGTATGATCCCGAACGCACCACCAGGGAGGAGCGATGGATTCCGACGGGTCGGTTGTCACAGGCAAAGTGCAGCAAGAAGAGCTGAAAAGCGACTGCGCTCATGCGGCCAGCCTGACGGAAAAGTGGATGCTCAGCCACCTTGCTCAGGAGAATCTGCAAGACCGAAATGTGCCGGATCCAGTGCTGTACTACAAGTGGCCACTGACCCTGGCATCCCGAGGACGAACCGAAGAAGCCAAACAGCTCCTGCTGTGGATCCGAGATCAGTGCCTGGCAGAGAACGGGGATCTTGTCTCCAACAGGTCCGGGTTTCATCTGGAGTTTCACAGCTACGCCAACCTCTGGCTCGTATTGGGAGCGATCCAGCTGAAAGAAACGGAGTTGGCGAACCGGATGCTGGTGTTTCTTCAGGAGAATCAGAATGACAGCACGGGTGGTGTGAACGCCGCGCCGGTTCAAGATGGCCTGGCGACAGAGGATCCGTTGTCCACCAGCTTCATGGGCTGGGCAGCCTGTGAAATGGGAGACAAAGGCTCAGCGGATGCCTGCCTCGTGTATCTTGTCTCCCTCGTCGAAGCCCAAACGAATCAGGACGTGTTCTTTCTCCGAACGCGAAAAGACGGGTCTTTGATATCGGATATTGGACCGGGACAGGACCCGAAGACCCATGTGCTGAGAATCGGGCAAGAAGATGAGTGCTACTACTTCCTCGGAGCCATGTGCTTCTTTCTGGCCCGCTATTCAGTTGTGTTTGGCGTCACAAGTCCCGTATCGACACTCGTTGATCGAATCACCGAGATCCTTCGCCGTGTCGGTCCAGAGGCATTGGGAACCATCTGGGCCGCCAAGGTGGGGCCCGGCTGTGTGGCGCTGTATGCGGCAAGTCACGAGTTGGGTCACCTGGAGTTGGCGGTGCCAGTGATCAAGGCTGTACTGGCAGGGCAAGCGGAAGAGGGATACTGGCTAAAGGATGGAAAGCCATGGATCACCGTGTCCGCAGAGCAGTGCTACTGGCTGACACTCATTCGTGAGGCCCTATAGCCTCCCCGGGGGGCCCATGTTGCTCGTAGCTGGAAGGAGATCCCCCGGCTCTGCCGAGGGATCGTTGCTGGTCGGGAACCGCTGATTCGCGCTGCCCGTGTCTCGACGCTGGCCCACGCCCGGAGGACGCGCTACGCTAGAGGCGTGGACCGCGACGAGATGCTTCGAATTCTCCGCTCCTTCGATCAGGAGGGGCTCGAGTACTACCGGTTGAAGAAGGACACCGTTCGGCCGCTCGATCACCAAGACGCGGAAGCCCTGCGCCAGCGGTTCGAGCTGGAGGAGGACTGAGTGGCGGTTCAGCGCTTCCGGTCGATGGAGGAGATGGCCGCCGCGCCGATCATCGTTCCGAGTGGCGACGGCTTTGAGCGATTCGCCCGCCACTGCGCCCGGTACTGGGCCATCGCTCCCCGCGTCTACCCCAGGGGCGTCTTCAGGGTCCGCACGCTGGCCGAGGCCCAGGCCGCTCGCGAGAGAGTGGCCAGTGGGGTGGCGCCGGGCAGCATCCGGCCGACACCACGTAGTCAATCGAGCAGGCGCCAGCGCCTCGGCGTCGTTGACCATGCGAACACGTCAGGAGCCAAAGACCTTCTTCAGAAAGTCCCCCAGCTTCTCGGTGTTGGTGACGCGGTAGATCACCGAGACCTTGACCCGCCACTGCCGGAGTCTTATGGTTCCCTGCGCTCCGGGCCGTGGCGGCAGGCCGAACTCCTCGGCGCCGTCCACCTGATAGACGACGCTGAGGTCCTGGGAGGTCTGAAAGGAGCCCCACCGATACTCCAGGGCGACATCGAGCTTCACGCTGTTCGTGTTGTATCCGGTGCCGGCCGCAAGAACGTGGAAGGCGAGCCCGTCGCGCAGGAGGGGATCGCGGCCGCCTTGTGGCTCGTAGGTCACTCCCAGGCGCAAGGGGACGTACGCCCCTTTGACCGGAAACAGCTTCTCCATCCCCACGTTCAGCGAGACCGTGTCGCGCGCGGCGCTCAGCTCGGGAGGCAGCCCGTCGAGGGCGCTCAACGCGTCGTCGGGGGAGCCCCCAGTCTCGTCGATGAGGAACTGCGTCCACTCTCGGGCCCCTGCTCGTCGTGCGGGCGCTTCGCCGACCTGTCTCCGCGAGAACGGCCCTGGGGATGATCGTCACGGGCCTCGTGTGCATGCTCGTCTGGCGATACGGGCTTGGGCTCTCGGGCTCGATTTACGACGTGCTCCCCGGCATGGCGGGGAGCTTTCTCTTCTATCTCCTCCGAAGGGAGCGGAGCCAAGCATGATCGAGGAGGCCACCGTGGAGTGCACGAGCTGTGGGGAGCCCTTCACGCTCTCGATCGACACCACGGGGGGGCGCGAGCAGCGCTACGTCGAGGACTGTCCCGTCTGCTGCCGGCCCATGGAGATGCGCGTGCAATGTCGTGAGGGCGAGCTCCTCTCCGTGGACGTCGCCTCGGCCTGAGGGCGCGAGTGAGTTTCAGGGCGAGCGGGGGATGAGCTCGAGGGCCACCACGCGATCCTTGCCCCGCACGTAGAGAAGGCCGTGGGCCAGGATGGGCGGGTTCCACGCCGGATGGCGCAGCAGCTTGCGGCCCTTGTCGTCCTGAAGCTCGAGCTCGCTCACTAGCTCGTAGCGCTCCGGGTTCGGGCGGACGAGCAGGAGCTTGCCGTATTCGGTCAGGACGACGATGTGACCGTCGACCAGCAGCAGAGTGCTGCGGCCGAGGCCGGGCTGGGTCCATTTCACCTTTCCGCTGCGGTAGTCGACGCAGCGAAGCTCGGCGTTCCCGCTGCCGCGGCCGCTCGAGGCGTACAGGTGGCCGTTGTGGTGCACGGGAGTGTTCCAATGGGCCTGCAGACTCTGGTTCCTCCGGGAGTCCCGCCACAGGACCTCGGGGTCTCCCCTCGCTGGAATCTTCAAGAGCACGCTGCCGGGTCCGTACGTCTCGGAGAGGAAGACCGTGTCGTCGACGACGACGGGCGTGGCGGCGTTGACGCTCTCCAGCGACCTGGCGCGCCAGGGAAAGAAGAAGTCCCGGGTTCCCCGGGCCGGGTCGAAGCCGAGCAGACCTCCTCGGGTGAAGGCGAAACCCCTTCGGCGGCCGCCCATGGTCACGATCCGTGGCGTCGAGTAGCTGGCCAGCTCGTTGCTCAGGGTCCAACGCACCTTGCCGGTGGCCCTGTCGAAAGCCACGAGCCCGGTGCCGTTGCCCTGGACCTCCCCGGAGTGCATGGCGGGGGAGCCCGGAGGGCTTCCACCGGTCATGACGATGAGTGTGTCCTTCTCCACGACCGGAGTGCTTCCCACGCCGAAGAAGTTCTGAACGACGCCGAACCGCTTGCTCGTGTCCACGTCCCATAGCAGCTGCCCGTCGCTCGTCCGAAGGCAACGGAGACGCCCCTCGACGCCGAAGGTGTAGACCCGGTCTCCGTCCACGACCGGGCTGGCCCGGGGTCCGGTGCTGTAGCCGTAGTGGTCCTCGTAGCGGCTGGGGTAGGTCGTGCTCCAGAGGACCCTGCCGCTTTCGGCATCGAGGGCTCTCAGGCGGGCGTCGTCTCGGACACGGTCGAAAAGGAAGAAACGCCCCGCGGCCATCGAGCCCATGCTGTAGCCTTCGCCCACTTCTTTCTGCCAGACGAGGGGGAGCCCCCGACTCCAGTCGGTGCGGATCCCCGTTTCCGGGGATCCGCTGTCGCCTGTCGGCCCCAGGAAAGTGGGCCAGTCCACCCCCGCCCGCTCCCCGGCCGGCGGGCCCTCCGGCTCCGCTGCCCCGGAGGTCGCTGCAAGCAAAGCGAGCAGAAGGGTGGGAATTCTTCGATGGGCCATGGCTTCTCGAGTCGAGTGTACAGCCGCCAATCCCCGTTGAGTCCTCCGTGGGGTGGACTGGGGCCGAGGGCGGGCGATAGCATCCCCACATGAACAACGATCGAGGTCCGTTTCTGATCGCGGCGTTGGCGGCGGCGCTCTTCGTCTCGTCTTCGGTACTGGGGTTCCCTGCCGATGTGGCCCGGCACCACGACCAGGCCTACCTCCTCTGGCCGGGTGGGGCGCCGGAGGCGGCGGGCAGTGAAGACGTCGATCAGCCGCAGTTGACGGTCCATCTCCCGGACCGGGCCGACGCAAACGGCACGGCGGTCATCGTCACCCCGGGCGGCGGCTTTCGCATCCTCGCGTCGGACCATGAAGGCCTGCAGGTCGCACGCTGGCTGAACCGTCATGGCATCGCCGCTTTCGTTCTGCGATACAGGTTGGGTCCCAGGTACGAGCGGGAAGTGCCGCTCGGCGACGCTCAAAGGGCGGTCCGCTACGTGCGGCACCGCGCAGCGGACTTCGGCGTCAGCCCGAGTCGGGTGGGCATGCTGGGCTTCTCCGCCGGTGGGAATCTCACCGCGGCGGCGGGGACTAGCTTCGACCCTGGGGACCCGGCGGCCGAGGATCCCGTCGAGCGCCAAAGCAACCGCCCGGATTTCCTGGTCCCGATCTACCCCGTCATCGCGCCCGACCTCTTCGGGCGCGAGACGGGCAGGAAGGGTCTGGAGACAGCTGTGACCTCGGAGACCCCACCGACCTTCCTGGTTCACACGCACCAGGACGGTTCCGTGGTGCCCGAGCACAGCATTCGCTTCTATCAAGCGCTACACCGGGCGGGTGTGCCAGCGGAGCTGCACGTCTTCGCTCACGGCCCCCACGGGACGGGTATGGCTCCTGGAGACCCCGAGCTCTCCCAGTGGCAGCCCCTTCTCCTTCGCTGGCTCCGACGATCGGCGCTTCTCACGGATCTGGAACGGGCCGCCGTGTCGGGTCAGGTCACGGTCGACGGGAAACCGCTCTACTGGGGCTGGCTCACCTTCGTCCCCGAGGACGAGTCACTGCCCACTGCGGTGGCCTACCTGGACTGGCACGACCAGGGCGCCTATGAGCTCCCGGCAGGGGCGGGTCCGTGCCCCGGCCGGTATCAGGTGGAGGTGCACCGGGTCGCGACCGATTTCTCGGCGCAGCAGTCGGGGGCCTACTCGATGGACGATTCCGAGCGCCTGGTGCTGAGCGAGAAGATCGAGATCCAGCCCAGCACGAACGCGATCCGGATGGCGGTCACGAGCCGGTGACAGTCGAGGCAGCCGTGCGGTCGGCCCTGGTCACGGGCGCGGGAAGCGGTATCGGGCAGGCCGTCGCCTGCGGTCTCGTGAAGGAGGGCTACGCCGTGGCCCTCGCTGGCCGCCGCCGAGCGGCTCTCGAAGCCACCGCCGAAGAGGCGGGTGGGGACACCCTCGTCGTCCCGACCGACGTCACCGACCCGGCGTCCGTTGCCGCGCTGTTCGCCCAGGTCGAGGATCGATTCGGACGCCTCGATCTCCTCTTCAACAATGCGGGCGTGAGCGCTCCCCCAGTCCCCCTCGAGGAGCTCTCCGTCGAGCAGTGGCGATCGGTGGTCGACACCAACTTGACCGGCATGTTCCTCTGCACGCAGGGGGCCTTCCGGATCATGAAGGCCCAGACGCCCCGGGGTGGCCGCATCATCAATAATGGCTCGATCTCCGCACACGTCCCCCGGCCGCACTCGGCGCCCTACACGGCCACGAAGCATGCCGTCACCGGGCTGACCAAGAGCACCTCCCTCGACGGCCGCCGCTACGACATCGCGTGTGGGCAGATCGACATCGGCAACGCGGCCACGCCGATGGCGGCGAAGATGACCCAGGGAGTGCCCCAGGCCGACGGCCGCGTGGCCCCCGAGCCGCTGATGGACGTTCATGACGTGGCCCGCGCCGTTCTGTACATGGCCGGCGTCTCTCTGGACGCGAACGTCCAGTTCATGACCATCATGGCCACGAAGATGCCCTTCATCGGCCGCGGCTGAGAGTGGTGGGGTGGGTTACACTTAGCGCCAGCCTCGACGAATGATCTTTGAGGGCCTCTTGCCAATGCGCCTTCGTGTAGCCGGTGTCGTACTCACGCTCCTGCCAGTTGTGGCCGGGTTGGCCAGGGCCGGGGACTGGCCGAGGTTCCGCGGTCCGAACGGGTCCGGGGTGTCCGACTCGAGGGCCCTGCCGGTCGAGTTCGGTCCGAAGAAGAACCTGGACTGGGCGGCCGACGTCTCCTTCGGTCGCTCGGGCCGTCCGATCGGTCCCAATGACTTGCTGATTGCCGCCATCGCCCGGGCACACGACCTCGTGCTCGTGACCCACAACACCCGCGAGTTTGGCAGGGTGACCGGTCTTCGGGTCGTGGACTGGGAAACCTGAGCCCAGAGTCCGTCTCACCAACCCAATCGTCAGGTTCTGATCGGAAGGGGCGTCGATTGCCGGGGAGGTGAAGGACCTCACAGTCCCGAAACGGAGCTCTGCGATAAGATGACCTCTCCGGAGAACAGATGGGAGCGACGGGAGAGGCTTCATGGCGGCGCTTCGTCGAGAGCGTTCGGGGCGGAGTACGAGCGCCCTTCGCTGAGCACTGGGAGGCGTTTCGGGCTGCATATCAAGACCGGGCGGTGGACGACGGCCCACCCATGGCCTGGTGGCCCGATCACGGAGTGCGAGAGCACTCGAACCTGCTCGCGCTTCAGAAGGGGCTGGGTCTCGAGAGCTACGAGGCGCTTCACCGATTCAGCGTCGAGCAACGGGAGGCGTTCTGGGCGCGGGTCCTGAAGCGTCTCGGAATCGTCTTCGACAAACCACCTTCGAGGATTCTCGACGTCTCGGAGGGCGTGAAGCAGCCCCGCTGGCTCGTCGGCGCTCAGCTCAACATCACGCGAAGCTGTTTTGCGGGGCCTCCCGACAAGACCGCTATCCTCTTCGGACGTGAAGACGGCACGCTCGATCGACTGAGCTACGAGCGCCTCGAGAAGGACGTCGATCGGTTCGCCGGCGGGCTTCGGGCTCGTGGATTTTGGCCCGGGGATGGCGTGGCCGTGTACATGCCCATGACGCCGGAGTGCGTGATCGCGTACCTTGGGACGATCCGAGCGGGATGCCGGGTCGTGTCGGTCGCGGACAGCTTCTCGGCCGAGGAGCTCCACAGCCGTATTGAGATTGCTGGCGCGCGGGCGGTGGTCACGCTCTCCGCCTATCGGCGGGGGAGCCGGGAGATCGAGCTCTATCCGAAGGTGCGCGAGGCGGTGGCGAAGTTCGACAGTCCTCCCGTTGCGATCGTCGTCGAACCGCGACAGCTCGAGGCCGAGGACATCGCCTGGGAGGAGCTCGTGGAGGGCGGCGACGCTTCCGTTGCGCCGCTCGTGGCCGATCCGTATCACGTGACCAACGTGCTCTTCTCGTCGGGGACCACCGGGACACCCAAGGCCATTCCCTGGACGCAGCTCACGCCGCTGAAGGCCGGGATGGACGCGCACCTTCACCAGGACGTTCACCCCGAGGACGTCGTGTGCTGGCCGACGAACATCGGTTGGATGATGGGACCGTGGCTCGTCTACGCGTCCTTTTTGAACCAGGCGACCATGGCTCTCTACGAAGGCGTGCCGACCGGGGCCGGCTTCGCGCGGTTCATCCGAGAGGCGGACGTGACGGTTCTGGGTGTCGTGCCATCCATTGTTCGAAGCTGGCGCGCGTCGGACTCTGTGGAGGCGGGATCCTGGCCGGCGATCCGGCTGTTCAGCTCGACCGGCGAGACGTCCGGGGCGGAGGATTATCTCTGGCTCATGAGCCGCACCGACTATCGGGCTCCGGTCATCGAGTACCTGGGTGGCACCGAGATCGGGGGCGGACACCTGACGGGCACGGTCCTGCAACCGGCCTCTCCGGCGACGTTCTCCACGGCGGCCCTGGGAGTCGACGTGGTCATCCTCAATGATGATGGCGCTCCGGTCCCCGAGGGCGAGATGGGAGAGGCGTTTCTGGTTCCACCGGCACTCGGGCTGTCGCAGGAGCTTCTGAACCGGGACCACGACCGGGTCTACCATGACGGCTGCCCCTCCGGGCCCGAGGGCCAGGTCCTTCGGCGCCACGGGGACCACCTTGCCCGGGTGGGCAAGGGGTACTTCAAGGCCCAGGGCCGTGCGGACGACACTATGAATCTCGGAGGGATCAAGGTGAGCTCGATCGAGCTCGAGCGGGTCGTAAACGACCACCCCTCGGTTTACGAGAGCGCGGCGGTGGCGGTCCAGCCCGGAGGAGAGGGGGCGGAGAAGCTGGTGGTGTTCGTCGTGTTGGAGAAGGATGCCTCGGAAGCGGGCCTGAAGGCAGCACTTGGCAAGTCCATCGCCATGCGCTTGAACCCTCTCTTCAAGGTCCACCAGGTCGTCACGGTGGACTCGCTTCCCCGGACGGCCTCCAACAAGATCATGCGCCGGCGCTTGCGTGCGGACCACGCCGAACGGAGCTGAGACCCTTGCCCTCGGAAAAGCACCTCGACGACATCGAGATCCCCGCCAACCTGCGCATCAACGACCAGATCCAGCGGATCCGGAAGGCCTGCCGACGCATGGGCTGCGCGCGACCCTTTCACCATTTCGCGTTCGGGCAATCGCCTTTCGGGCCGCCTCCCGGCGTCGTCGAGGCGCTCAGGAGAAACGCCGACAAGCACTCGTATCTCCCCACGGCGGGCCTCCCGGAGCTCCGGGAGGCCGTCGCCGCCTACTACCAGCACCACTTCGCCATCGAGGCCTTGCCTCGGCGGGTCGTCGTGAGCCCCGGCAGCAAGGAGATGATCTCGATTCTCCTGGCGGCCCTCGAGGGCGCGGTGCTCGTGCCGGTGCCGTCCTGGGTGAGCTACATGCCCCAGGCCCGGATCCTCAGGAAGGAGGTCGTTCCCATACGGGTGCGTGCGGACGCCGGCTACAAGCTGACGCCCGAGCAACTGCGCGAGGGGGTCGCTCGTTCGAAGGGCAGGCAGGCGATCCTGATCCTGCATCACCCCCACAATCCCACGGGGGCGGTCTACGATCGTTCCGAGCTGGAGGCGCTGGCCGCGGTCTGTCGGGAGAGCGGGATCGCCGTGATCGCGGACGAGATCTACGCGCTCACGGCCTTCGACAACGACGGGTTCATGAGCATGGGCTCGGTGTATCCCGAGGGGACCATCGTCACCGGGGGACTCTCGAAGGACCGCTCCGCCGGGGGGGTATCGCCTCGGCGTGGGCGTGTTCCCGGAAGGGGAGCAAGAGGTCCTGAAGATCGCCGGCTCGACGTACTCGTGTGTCGCCGCGCCGATTCAGTACGCGGCATTGAAGGGCTACTCTCTCGACGAAGACGTCGAGGCCCATGTGCGAGACTGCCGTGCCGTCAACGCGATCGTCGGAGAGGAGATGGCGGATCTGCTGTGCAGTGTCGGCATCGAGACACGGGCTCCGGGCGGGGCGGTCTACGTGCTCACCGACTGGAGTCGGGAGCAGGAGAACCTCAGGAGCGTCGGGCTGACGTCGAGCCCGGAGGTGGCCCGCCAGGTCCTCCACGTGGAGCACGCCGCCATGCTGCCGGGGACTGCGCTGCTCCTGGAGGAAGAGGCTATTGCGTTCCGCTGCAGCTATGTCGACTACGATGGCACCCGGGCGCTCGAGGACTGGAGGCGACAACCTCCTTCATCCGCGAGCGAGAAGAAGGAGTTCGTGCGGCGGAATTGCCCGCTGCTCACCGATGGGGTGTCCCACCTGGGCCGGTACCTCGAGCAGGTGCGAGCCGGGAGAAAGCCCGAGCATTTTTAGCCCGGAGTATTCGTCAGACTTCGTCGCGAGACGCGTGAGAGTGCAGCCGAGGCGGGCAAGCGCAGCGACAAGCGAGGAGGCGTAGCTGAGGCTACGTCGACGAAGCGAGGAGCGAGCACGCCCGCCGCAGGCGCGCTATCGCGCGTCGCAGCAGAAGTCTGGTGAATAATGCGGGCTGGGATGGAGAGGGAGAGATGAATCGCGCTGCCATCGTGGCCGGCATGAGGACCCCGTTCGTGAAGTCGGGGAAGGCGTTCAAGGACCTGGGGCCCCTCCGCCTCGGGCGTGAAGCTGTCCGGGGCCTCATCGACACCCACTGGGTGGCGCCCGAGTCCATTAATTCGCTCGCCTTCGGCGTGGTCGTGCCGGAGCCCGGGAAGCCCAACATTGCCCGGGAGATCGTCTTCGAAGAGAAGCTGCCGCAGAGCATCGAGGCACAGACGATGTCCTCGTACTGCATTACGGGCCTGCGGACAATCGCCGCCACCGCCGAAGCGATCCAGTCGGGCCGCATCGAGTGCGGGATCGCCGGAGGGGCGGAGTCTCTTTCTCACGCCGACCCCGGCATATTCATCGAGCCGTCAACGGGGCTGAGCATGGGGCAGCACGGTGAGCGCACCCGCAAGGAGTGGGACGTCACGAGGGAGAGGCAGGACGAGATCGCCCTGGCCAGTCACGAAGGGGCGGTGGCTGCCCGGGAGAATCTCGCGAAGGAGATTCACCCGGTGTTGGGCGTCGAGCACGACTCGGGCCCGCGGCCCGGGACGTCTCTCGAGGCACTCGCCACCCTGAAGCCCGTCTTCGCTCAGGAAGGGACGATGACGGCCGGGAACTCCTCGCCGGTCACCGACGGCGCCTCGGCCGTCCTGCTCATGAGCGAAGAGCGCGCCAAGGAAGAGGGGCGTGAGCCTCTTGCCTTCATTCGAGCCATGACGTTCTCGGCCCACGAGCCCCTGGAGGGGCTCCTGATGGCCCCGGCCATCGCGGTCCCCGAGATCCTGGCCAGAAGCGGCCTGAAGCTCTCCGACATGGACCTGATCGAGATCCACGAGGCCTTCGCCTCCCAGGTGCTGGCGAACGCGGCGGCCTGGGAGCGAGGCTGGAGGGGAGACGAGACCGGCCCCGTCGACTGGGCGAAGGTCAACGTCAACGGAAGCTCCATCGCCATCGGGCACCCCTGGGCGGCAACCGGAGGCCGGATCGTGACGACGCTGGCCAACGAGCTGGCCCGGCGAGATGGAACCTACGGCCTCGTCAGCATCTGCGCCGCAGGCGCCATGGCCGGCGCGCTCATCCTGGAGAGATCCTAGCCGACGATCCGGGGCAAGGCGCCGCGGATGCGACCCTCGTGATAGACGAGCTCGTCCCGCGCGAGGGCCTTGCGGAGTGCGGCCGCCCCATGGCGGTACGGGCCTCCGTTCTTCGCGAGGACTGCGCGCCCGGCTTCCTCGGCCGGCAGAAGCCCGACGATCTCCCGCGCCGCCTCGAGAGCCGCTTGCCACTGCTGCGACAGCTCCTTGGCGTCCGGGGCCTCACCGTCGAAATCGAGCCCCTGGAGCTCTGCCTCGGAGTAGCGGGCCGACCGAGCGGCCAGCTCGAGGATCGCCGTCGGACTGAAGCCGGGGTCCTTGCCGCACGCGGCCCAGGCCAGGTACCCGAGCGGTTGCATCTCCCTGTCGCACGTGAGCGTGTCGACGAAATCCCGGGGTTCGAGCCGTCCCACGAGGGCGAGGACCTTGCTCGTGGCGAGATCGAATGGGTGCAGAGCGAGACCGAGCTCCTCGTGCTGCACCAGGGGGAAGAACCGGTAGGCACTGTCGTGCGCCCACTGGATCACGACCGAGTCGTCCCCACGCCGTATCTCGGCTTCCACGAACGTGGGCCGCTCCCGGACGACCGACAGCTCGTAGCCTTCCCCCTCGAGCGAATTGCGATCGGCGCTCCACGACGCGGCCAGAGCCTCCTCGGTGTCGTGAAACAGGTCGATGTCGCGTGACAGACGTGGGGCGTGCAGGAGCTCGTTCAGTGCCGCCCCACCGGCGACGTAGCTTTCGCCGCTACGGAGCCGGTTGTCGGCTAGGAGCCGACAGACGCTGCGCTGGAAGGCGGTGAGAGCCATTGGCGTACCTGTGCCGCCCGCCGGAAGCCGTCGCGGTCCCCGTGGCGCTGGATCGCCTCGAGGACCCGCTGCGCCTCTGCGATCGTGGCGGGGTAGTAGTCGCGTCGCAGGAACCAGAGACACCGGACCCGATACTCATCCACGAGATTCCGGAGAGCGGAGCGGGCTTCGGGCGACAGGGAGTCCATGGGTGCATTGTACCGCCCGGCTCGGATTCCGGCAGCTTGGCCCCACGCGTTGGCCATGCCCCTCCTCCAGGTCCGCGTAGCGGCTACTGGCGCCGGGAGTTGCAGCGCCTCGCGGGCCAGCGAGCGGCCGTAGCCTCTCCTATCCCTCGTCTTGGTCGGGCGGGAAGAGCTTCTCGAACTCGGGGTCGCCGCGCAGGATCGCGAGGTCGGGGTCCCGCCGCACCCAGTCCCGCTCCTTGTACCCTGCCCCCCAGGACTTCTTGAGGGCGTCGAGGGCCTCGGCCTTCTTCCCGAGCTGGGCGAAGAGGCAGGCCACGTTGTACTGGACCAGTGCGTCGTTCGGGCGCAGCGTCATCGCGAGGGTCGCGGCGCGCTCGGCGTCCTCCGACCGACCGACGAGGGCGTAGCAGTTCGCGAGGAGCGTGCGGCCACGCGCGTCCTCGGGGACCTTTCTCAGGTGGAACTCCAGAAGCTCGACCCTCTGCTGGCTGTAGTTGCGCACCGCGTCCGTCTTGCCCAACGCGCCGAGCGCGTTGATCACAGGCACGTAGATGTTGTAGTCCTCGCCCTCCGCGGCGATCGCGGCGTCCGCCATGTCCACGATCTCCTGGTTTCGCCCGGCCAGGAACAGCGCTCGACCCAGGAGGTTGTACGCGCCTTCGCAGTCGGGCTTGCGGTCGATGGCCTGGCGGACACGCTGGATGGATGCGTCGTAGTCCTTCCGCATGAGGTGGATCCAGGCTTCCGCCACCCAGATCTCGGGCTCGTCACTGCCCAGGGAGCTCGCTTTCTCGCTCGCGGCGACCGCGCGCTCGATCCACCGGTCCTCGCGCTCGAAGTTCAGGTGGTACTGGGCGCAGGCGTTGGCGATGGCGGCGTGGGCCAGTGCGAAATCGGGGTCCCGGGCGACTGCGTTGTCGAACAGCTGGAGCGCGGACTCGAGGTCCTGGCGGCTCAGCCGCCGTACGAAGTTCTTTCCGCGGAGATAGAGGTCGTAGGCCTCGAGGTCCTCGGTCGGCTTGGCGGCAAGGGCCTCCTGCTCCTGCGGCGAGAGAGTGATGCGCAGGGCCTCTGCGATCTTCCGCGCGATCTCGTCTTGAAGCTCGAAGACGTCCTCCATCTGGCGGTCGTAGCGCTCCGACCAGAGCGGGGAATCGGTCTTCGCGTCCACGAGCTGCGTGGTGATGCGGAGCCGGCTTCCGGCCCGACGCAGGCTGCCGGTCAGCACGCACGCAGCCCCCAGCTGCTGACCAATCTGGACCGGGGTCACCGGCTTGTCCCGAAAGGCTAGGACCGTCGGGCGGGAGAAGACTTTGAACCCCTTGATCTTCGACAGCTCGGTGATGATGTCTTCGGTGACGCCGTCACGGAGGTACTCGTCGTCCTTCTCCCGGCTCAGGTTTTCGAAGTACAAGACGGCCACGGACTTTTCCGACGGCGTGGCGGTGCCGCCCTTGGAATCGCTCAGCTCCGCCGCACGCCGGCCACCGGACTCCATGTCCCGCTTGAGACGCAGGAGCTCGGTCTTGAGGTCGGTGGCGGTCTGGTACCGCAGGTTGCGATCCTTCTCGAGGGCGCGTCCGAGGATGCGGCCGAGCTCGGGCGGTAACCCGGGGTTGGTCTGGCTGAGCGGAGGGGGATCGCGGTTGAGGATGGCGTCGAAGACGACCGCCGACGTCTCGCCCTGGAAGGGCAGGGCCCCGCTGGCCATCTGGTAGAGCACGGTGCCGAGGGAGAAGAGGTCGGTGCGGGCGTCGGTCGCCTGTCCGCGGGCCTGCTCGGGCGACATGTAGGAGACCGTACCCATGGTGGAGCCGTCCTGGGTCAGCTTCTGGGGCGACACCGCGGTGGGCGCCTCGGAGGTCTCGCCGCCGCGCGTTCGTGCCACCTCGATCTTGGCGAGACCGAAATCGAGGATCTTTGCCTGTCCGCGGGAGTTGACGAAGACGTTGGCCGGCTTGAGGTCGCGGTGCACGATGCCCTTGGCGTGCGCCGACTCGAGGGCGTCCGCGAGCTGTGTTCCGAGCTCGAGCAGCAGCCCGGCGTCGAATGCCCCCTTCCGGATGCGCTCGGCCAGCGTCTCGCCCTCGAGCAGCTCCATTGCGATGAAGTGCTGCCCCGCGTGCACGTCGATGGCGTGGACGGTGCAGATGTTGGGGTGGTTGAGGGCGGACGCGGCGCGGGCCTCACGCTGGAAGCGCTCGAGCAGATCCGTGTCCTTAGCCATCTCCGCCGGCAGGAACTTGAGCGCCACGTGGCGGCCGAGGCTCGTGTCCTCCGCCTCGTAAACGACGCCCATCCCGCCACTGCCCAGGCACTGCTCGCTGGTCCTGTGTCGGCCGGAAACGTGACACAGGATTTTGTCGAAGGGACCCCGGGGCTCGAGAGCGCCGGTCCGCTGGCCTTCGGACCCGACGGGGTGCTGTTCGTCGGCGACTCCAAGGGCGCGGCGATCGTCGCCATCGCCACGGGTGAGACGACGGCCAAGTCCGAGACGGGCCCGTTCGAGCTCGAGCGGATCGATCAGAAGATCGCCGACCTGCTCGGCACCACGACCGAGGACGTGCGCGTCAACGACCTGGCCGTCGGCCCGTCGGGCGCCGCCTTCCTTTCGGTCTCCCGGGGCCAAGGGGCCGAGGAGGTCCCGCTGATTCTCCGGGCCAGTCGCAGCGGCGCGATCACCGAAGTGCCACTGGACGGGGTTCGGTATTCAAAGGTCGAGCTGCCGAACGCACCCGATCCCGGTGCGATGCGGCGGGGACGGAGCCTCCGGCAGCTCGCCATCACCGACATTGTCTACCAGGACGGCCAGGTCTACGTTGCCGGGCTGTCGAACGAGGAGTTCGCCTCCAAGCTCCGGGTCATCCCCTTCCCCTTCACGGGCGTCGAGGCGGGAACGAGCGTCGAGATCTACCACGGCAACCACGGCGCCTGGGAGACGCGCTCGCCGATCCGCACGCTGGTCCCGTACGACATCGCGTCCGATCCGCACATCCTGGCGGCGTACACCTGCACGCCCTTGGTCACGTTTCCGGTGAAGGCCGTGACCGGCGGAGGAGGCAAAGTGACGGGCACGACGGTCGCCGAGCTGGGGAACCGGAACCGCCCGCTGGACATGGTCGTGTACCAGAAGGACGGCAAGGACTACTTGCTGATGGCCAACAGCAGCCGCGGCGTCATGAAGGTGGCGACCGAGGGGATCGGCTCGGTCAAGGGGATCACCTCGGAGGTCGAAGGCGTCGCGGGGCTGTCCTACGAGACGATCGCCCACCTCGAGGGCGTGCAGCAGCTCGATCGGCTCGACAAGGAGCACGCGCTCATCCTCAAGGAGGCCGGGGGTGGCCTCGACCTGACGGCGGTGCCGCTGCCCTAATGAAGTCGACGTTGAAGTCGGAGGCGGAGCCGCGGTGGGGCGGCCTTGCGGCCCGCGCCCTGAGGAGACTCGGGGGCGCGGGCCTGGTCGCCGCGTTGCTGGTGCCGACGACGGCGTCGGGAGCGGGCTCCGACGCCCCCGCGGCTGCGTCGATCCGTCTGATCGTGATCGATCACGCCGGCCGACGAGCGATCGCCGTCGTTGGCCTCGGGCGAGAGGTCGTCGCGCGGGTCGGCGCGGCGGACCTCACTCTCCAGGGGTGGCGTCGCCTCTTGTCCGTGCGGGTCGGGGACGGACCCGCGCGCGCGGCGGCGCCGATGCTCGGGGCGTATGTCGCTTCCGGGGACGCGCTGGTCTTCACGCCTCGTTTCGCCCTGAAGCCGGGCCTTCGCTACCAGGCCACCTTCGACCCGTCGCAGTTTCCCGGGGCGACGGGAGGATCGACCGATCGGGTCACGGCCGACATCCGACTTCCGGGCGGGGAGCCTCCGGCGCTCGAGACGCGCATCGAGGCGGTCTATCCGTCGAGCGACGAGCTGCCCGAGAACCTGCTTCGGTTCTACATCCAGTTCTCGGCGCCGATGCGCCAGGGGGAGTCGTACCGCTTCGTCCACCTCGTCGCCATCGGGGCCGGCGAGGTGGAGCTGCCGTTTCTTGAGCTGGCTGAGGAGCTCTGGGACCCCGGGGGACGTCGGCTGACGCTGCTCTTCGACCCCGGGAGGATCAAGCGCGGTCTGGTCCCCCACGCGGAGGTCGGCGTGGCCCTTCGGGCCGGGACGCGCTACGCGCTCGTCGTGGATCGGCAATGGCGGGACGCGAAGGGCGCGCCCCTCGTAGAGGACTTTCGCAAAGAGTTTCTGGCCCTCACCCCCGACCGCTCGTCGCCGAGCCCGATACAGTGGCAGGTGGGCGCACCTGAGGCTGGCACCCGGGAGCCGCTCGTCCTCCGGTTTCCCGAGCCCCTCGACCGGGCTCTGCTCCATCGGCTGGTCTGGGTCGAGGACGACTCCGGCGAGCCCGTCCGGGGGGTGGTCGAGACGCGGGATCACGAGACGCGCTGGCTGTTCGTGCCGGAGCGGCCGTGGCAGGACGGCACCCACAGCGTTCGCGTGGATCCGGCACTGGAGGACGTGGCTGGCAACAGTGTCGGGCGGCCGTTCGAGGTGCTGAACGACGGGACGCAGGCGGTCGGCTCAGCCGCCGGCGCCCCCGTCGGGCTTCAGTTCACCGCCCGGCGACCGTAGAGCGGGGCCGCCCGACGCCGGCGCGCAGTGGCTCACATGCTGGCGGCGCTGCCCATGCCTCCGACCACACCCCCGACTATGAGCAGGGCGAGGCCACCGAGGTAGTAGAGAAAGGGCTTTTTCGTGTCATCCCAGTTCTTGATGACGAAGATCAGGATCACGAAGGGTACGAACAGGCTGCCCAGCCCCCACAGAACACTTGCCTGGAAGGCCTTGATCAGGACCATGATCCCGAACACCAGCATGACGATGCCGCCCACCGCCATCAGCAGCATTCCCACCATTTCCATGGCTACCCCCTTTGTCGGCGCACTCAACTCGGTGCCCGACGAACACGAGGATACGGGAACAGGAGGCCTCCGGCAAGCAAGGCAAGCAGCTACCGGCTCTCGTAGGGGCCGTGGACAGCCGTCACTTCGTACGTTTCGGCGGAGTCGTCCAGGATGATGACGTGGTAGCGATCGCCTCCCGGTTCCACTCGAATGACGATGTGCCCGCGATCGCTCTTGAGGCGGTCGAGGCCCACGACCACGAGGCGGTTGGCCTCGTGCATGTTGGTGGCGAACATGTCGCGCGGACCCGGATAGAGGAACGTCGACTGCAGGCGGTAGTAGACGCGGTGTGTCGGGTGTGCCGAGTCCCAGACCGGAAAGATCCAGATGCGCGGGCGAAGCGCGCCGACGAAGTAGGCGTTCATGGAATCCATGTAGCCGTGGTGGTTCAGGACGCTGACGTCGACCGGCCCGACTGCCTGCGCCACGGGTGTCTCGACGTCGTACCAGCCGGGCTGGCCCTCCAGCACGATGCCGGGGATGTCGCCGCCGGTGAAGTAGTCGAAGCTTCCGTAGCTGAGTCGGAGGCCGAGGCTCGACATGTTCTCGGTGGGCCGTACGGTGTTCGACTCGCCCAGGGGAGGGAAGTGGTGGCGGGTCGTGTCGCCGACCCCGGTCCAGATCTCCCCGTTGGCCATGATGTTGCGCACCTCGAAGCTCGGATACTTCTCCGGGTCGCTCAGCAGCACGATCTGGTCGTTCCGCCCCGGATGAAACCGCTCGGGCTGGAGGCCGTTGTGCTCCTGCTGCCACTCGAGGAACGCCCGATAGTTCTTGACGCTGGCGTTGTCGTGAGGCGAAGGGTAGTCGTAGTCCGGCCAGCCGTGGTCCAGCATCTTGCGAATCGGGATCTCCTCGCCGATCCGCGTGATGCCTGTGAGCCGATAGGCTCCCGAGTCCGCCATCGTGGAGTCGTCACTCACGTAGCCCATGTGGTCGCCGTGGAAGTGGGTGAGCAGGGCGTAGTCGATCCTCGGGGACGGCCCCTGAGTGGACACGTGGCGGATATAGCGGGTGAGCCACTCGCCCGCCGGGCGGGAATCATCGGGGCGTGCCGGGGCCAGGCGTGGCCCGCTTCGGGTCAGCTCGCCCGCGTCGACCAGCATGGTCGTCCCGTCGGGAAGCACGAAGAAGGCGCAGTTTCCCCGGCCGGTGCTGATCTGGTGGATGTCGAGGGTGCCGGGGGTCCAGGCCGGCAGGATCTCGCCCACGACCTGAGCGCCGGCAGGCGCTGCCAGGGGCAGGATCGAAAGGACCGAGACGGCGATTCTCTTCATGGCGTTCTCCTTTGGAAGCGTTCTCCCGGCAGGACTCAATAGGCGACGGCCTCGGTGACGGCCTCGAAGAAGGCGGCCCGATGGGCGGCAAGGTCCTTCCCCGTGGCTCGAGGCCAGGCCCCGTGGGTGACGATGACCAGCTTCTCCTCCGGATCGATGAAGATGGCCTGGCCGAAGATCCCGAGGGCTCGGTAGGCCCCCGTGTGGCTCAGCCACCAGAGGTAGCCATATCCGTCGTTCGACTTCGAGGGCGTCGTCGACTCCGCCATCCAACCATCTGGCAAGACGGGGGTCCCGTCGGGGAGCACCCCCTCGCGCAACGCGAAGAGGCCGATGCGCCCATAGTCGCGCAGCGTAGCGCTGATGCAGCAACCCCCGTGCTCCGCGCCGCCGGGCTCGACGAGCTGCCAATAGGCGTCCGCCTCCATGCCGAAGGGCTTCCAGATCTTCTGTGCGAGGTACGAGGCGAGGTCGCTGCCCACGGCGGCTCGGACGACGCCGCCCACCAGGTGGGTCTCGCCGGTGTTGTAGTTGAAGCGGTCTCCCGGTGGAGCCACCCGGGGCTTTGCGCCCAGGAAGCGAATGCGTTCGGCGGCGGTGCCCCGTGAGGTGCTCACGTCGGAGCGCGGGTCCGCGTAGTCCTCGTTCCACTCGACGCCCGAGGCCATCTGCAGCGCGTTTCGGAGCGTCACGTCCTCGTAGGGCGTGCCCTCGAGACCGGGCAGATAGGCGGCGACCGGGTCGTCGAGGCTCTCGATGCGGCCCTCGCGGATCGCGGCGCCCATGAGGAGGGAGACCACGGATTTCGCGATCGAGAACGAGATCCACCTGGTCTCGGCCGTGTTGCCCCGGTCGTACTCCTCGAAGACGATCTCTCCGGCCTTGATCACCAGCAGGCCGACGACGCGGTTGTAGGCCTGGAAGCCCGCGAGATCGAAGGTCTCGCCCTCGACCTGATAGCTCACGGAGGACAGGTCGCGAGGGCGTTCCGGGAGCGGATAGGGGCGGCCGCCGGCAGCAATCACCCGGGTCGGGGCGATTCGGTTCATGTTGCGATAGCCCGCGAGCTGCTGCGCGGGCGTCCAGGTCAGGATGTCCCCGTGCGCGCCGAGGTTGGCGAGGTCGTCGTGGGACCGCGGCTCGTTCTGCTGCGCCGGGGAGCACGCCGTCCAGCTCGCGGCGACCACGCAGAGGACAGCGACTGGCTTCATGAGCGCACCCTGGCATAGACGTCGGCCGTCCAGGCGACGGACGAGCTGCGGCTCACGAGGTCGAAGCTTCGAGCTCGGACGAAGGCCTCCATCGACGTGGTCGAGTGCACGAAGGAGCGGAACGCGTTGCCCCGGATGCGCCGGACGCCGTTGTCGAGCCCCAGGACTCTCCGCACGTACCACAGGTCGCGGGGATAGGAGAAGGCCACGAAACGCCTGGCGTGCGCCAGGGCCTGCTCGAGAAGCGGCTCGAATGCGGGATAGCAGCAGACGACCCGGTCCAGGGTGACGATGTCCGCGGTCGCCAGACCCTTCGCAAGACTGACGAAGTCGCCACTATACCACTCGATCTGGGGAGAGCGGCCCCTCCGCGCAGCCTCGTCACGACCGGCGGCGATGGAGGCCGGCGAGGCGTCGACGGTGTGGGCGCTCTCGATGCCCGCGTCGAGAAGCTCGAAGGTCAGCGGGCCGATGCCCGCCCCGATGTCCAGGAGCGTTCCTTCGAGGGGCGACGCGGCCACGAGACCTCGCCGGAGGAGACGCGTGGTGACGTCGGGACCCCTCCTCCGATAGCGTCTGACGTCCCGTTTCGCTCGGCGAGCGTCGAACTGTTGTTCCGCCGCCGCACAGAAGCCGCTGCAGCAGACGCTCATCACACCCCAACCTGTGAATGCCCTTGCAAGAGGGCCGTGCGCGGCGCGTGCCGGCGGGGGCCCGAACCGCGCGACGGGCTCACTTGGGCTGAGCTGTGACCCGCAGGTACGGCTTGAGGGTCTTCCACCCGGCCGGGAACTTGTCCTTGGCCTGCTCGTTGGACACGGACGGAACGATGATCACATCGTCGCCCTGCTTCCAGTTCGCAGGCGTGGCGACCTGGTGCCTGGCCGTGAGCTGCATGGAGTCCAGCAGCCGGAGGACCTCGTCGAAGTTGCGGCCGCTGGTCATCGGGTAGATCAGCATCGCCTTGACCTTCTTGTCCGGGCCGATGAGGAACACCGAGCGCACTGTCGCGTTGTCGGCGGCCGTCCGCCCATCGCAGGTCTCACCGGCCTCGGCCGGCAGCATGCCGTAGAGCTTCGCCACCTTCAGCTCCGGGTCTCCGATCAACGGGTAGTTGACCTTGTGGCCCTGCGTCTCCTCGATGTCCTTCGACCAGGCCTCGTGATCGCTCACCTTGTCGACGCTCAGACCGATCACCTTGCAGTTGCGCTTCTCGAACTCCGGCTGGAGGCTGGCGACGTATCCGAGCTCCGTGGTGCAGACCGGCGTGAAGTCCTTCGGGTGGGAGAAGAGAACCGCCCACCCATCACCAACAAACTCGTGGAAGTTGATGGTGCCCTGCGTCGTCTGCGCCGAAAAATCAGGGGCTTCCTGATTGATGCTCAATCCCATGGTTCCTCCTGCGTCATTCTGAGCGCCTCCCTCGTGGGGATGGCGCCAAGAATCTCCCAATACCGCTATTGGGGAATTGTCTTCTGTCTTGAGAGTCAAAGGAGCATTCTATCGACACTTGGGTCGGTTTGGACAGCCGAAGATCCCCCTGGGACACGCCGCGGGGCGCCTGAGCTCAGGGCGTTGAACGCGGCTCAGAGGATCGCGTCGGTCCGTGTGTCCCGTCGGAGGGTGAGCCAGCGCCGGCACCCGAGGGCGTGAAACCACCTCTCGGTCACGGGCCCTTCGGGGTTGTCGTGCATGAAGCCCCGGTCCAAGTCCCGGGCGTCCGCATCGGTGATCGAGTCCGGGACCACGGGGACCTCGCCGTAGAGGAACTCCTCGAGGGGCCGGGTGCCGCAGTGGGGACAAGGGAGCTGGATCATGTTTTGCTCGCTCTCAATGGGTCCCGGCCGACCCGCGGTCGGCCAGGGTCCGATCCCGCTCGAAGCGATCCAGGGCAAAAGGGGCGATCAGGTCCGGGGTCTCACCCTCGGCGATGAGGCGGGCCATCTGCTCGCCACCTGCCGGGATCGCCTTGAAGCCCCAGGTGCCCCAGCCCGTGGTGATGTAGAAGCCGTCCACGCCGGTCTTGCCCATGATGGGGGAGTAGTCGGGGCTCATGTCGCACACGCCCGTCCACTGCCGGAGGACCCTGAGGTCGCGCAGGAAGGGGAGGAGGGTCATGGCACGGTGGGCGGTGTGCTGCAGGAAGGAGTGGCCCGCGCGGTACGAGTAGCTGGGCTGCCGGTCGATCTCGGCGCCCATCAGCATGTGGCCCCCAGCGGTCTGGCTGGCGTAGAAGAGGAGGTCGCCCGAGGCCACGATCGTGTCGAACCCGAGCTGGTAGGGGTTGGTGACCAGGGCCTGGAGGGGATGGGTGCGGATCGGCAGGCGCAGGCCGGCCATGGCTCCGAGCCGGGTGACGTGACCTCCCACGGCGGAGACGACGATCCCGGCCGAGATGCGTCCCGCCGGCGTCTCCACTCCCCTCACCCGGCCTCCATCGCGCATCAGACCGGTGACGGGTGTGCGCTGGTGAACGTGAACTCCGCGCTTCATGGCGCCTTCGGCGTACGCCCACACCACACGATCGTGCCGGGCGGTGGCTCCCTGGACGTGATACGTGCCTCCGAGGACGGGCCACAGGCCTCCGCCCTCCAGGTCGATCTGCGGACAGATCTTCTTGATCTCCTCGGGCTCGACGAACTCGGTCTGCGCGGAAAACGCGCTGTTGACCTCCGCCCGGGCGCGTTCGGCGCGGAGACCCATCTCGCTGTGAGCCAGCCAGAGGAGGCCCTTCTGCTGGTGCATGCACGGCCGCCCGGTCTCCTCCTCGAGTCCCACGTAGAGATCCATCGAGTGCTGATAGAGGCGAACCGCTTCGGGGATGCCGTAGTTGGCCCGGATGATCGTGGTGTTTCGCCCCGAGTTGCCGCTGCCGATGTAGCCTCGCTCGAGCACCGCCACGTTGGTGATGCCGTGCCGGGCCGCGAGGTAGTACGCCGTGGCGAGACCGTGCCCACCGCCGCCGACGATGATCACATCGTAGCTCTTCCTGGGTTTCGCCCAGGAGAGCTGGATGGTTCGCTCCACGTTCTCGTTCATGGAGCACCGTCCATTCGCTCCTCGAAGTCGGCGACGAACGGGCTCTGAACGACAAACAGGACGCGATCCGCCTCGAACCACAGCTTCGCGGGGATCTCCGCCACGGCGCCCTGGACGAAGGCCGGTCGTTCCGAGGGCAGCTCGAACGGGCAGGCGCATGCGAGGAAGGCGAGGGCGTCCTTCATCGGGAGCCAGGCCCCGGCAAATCCACTCTCCCGCTCCACGATGGCGTGGAGGTCGGAGACCGCATCCGCCGGGACCCGGCCCAGGACGAGCGCCTCGTCGGGGGCCAGCCGAAGGGCCTGTGTTCCCTCGGGCCACGGGGCAGCGTCGAGTGCCTCGGGGGCGGCCACGATCCGGGTCGCTTCGAGGGGCCGGAACCGGCTCCGGGCGCCGTCGCTCGGCACCGGGGCGTCGGCGTGCATCGGGGGACGCGAGACGGCACTCACCTTCGCCCGAGCGCGCTCGCCGCCGGGGTCGTAGAACGGCGTGGGCACGCGACGGGCGGAGCGCCCACCGATCGTGACGTCGGAGGGGAGCTCGCCGTCCACGAGATCGACCCAGCCGAGCATCACGGCCTTGTCCAGGGTGGGGGAGGCGGTGGCCGAGGTGACGTAGCCTGCGTAGTCTGCGCCGTTCCAGATCACCGCTCCTTCGATGGGAGCGGGACGGTCCATCTCGAGGCCGACGAGGCAGCGGTCCAGGGGCACCTTGTTCGTGCGCTCCACCGCCTGGCGTCCCACGAAGCCGGGTTTGTCCAGACGGACCGCCCACTCGTGATCGATCCGCCGCGGTGTGGAGTCGAAGTCGGTGTCCTGCCCGACGACGATGTGCCCTTTTTCGAGCCGCAGCTCCAGCAGTGCCTTGACCCCGTGAGGCCGAATCTCGAGGTTGCGGCCCAGCTCGAGGAGCCGCCGCCACAGGGCCACCGAGTCCGCGGCGGCGTGGTGCAGCTCGTAGGACAGCTCGCCGGTGAAGCTCAGCCGGAAGATGCGGCAGTCGATTCCGGCCACCTCTCCCGACCCGTGCCGGGCGAAGGCCGGCGGCTCGGCGAGCCCGGCCCGCGCCAGCAGGTCGGCCGCACGGGGCCCGGTGACGTTGATCGCCCCGAGCGACGCCGTCTGGTTGATCACCCGAACGTCGAACTCCTCCGACTCGGCCCAGTCCCGGATCCACAGCTCTCCGAAGGTCGAGCCCGCCGTGGTGAGCGTCAGGGTGAAGCGGGTCTCGCTGTCGCGGCAGATCAGGCCGTCGTCGACCACGTATCCACGCTCGTCCAGGAGGAGCGCGTAGCGGCTGCGGCCCGGCTTCAGGCTCGCTACCTTCGTCGGATAGAGGTGCTCGAGAAGCGCCAGGGCGTCGGGACCCGAGACCCGGAACTTGCCGAGTGTGCTCACATCGCCCAGCGACACCCCCTCGCGCACGGCCCGGTACTCGCCCAGCGGATCGCCATACGTCCAGGGGCGCCACCAGCCCCCCGAGCGTTCCATGTGGGCGCCCAGGGCCACGTGCTCGTCGTGCAGCGGGGTGCGAGGCGTGGGGCGGTGATGGGCTCCGGCGGCCACCTCGCCAATCGTGAGCTGTCGCGTCACCGGTCGCGCGGTGAACGGGGCCGGCAGCGTCTCGCCTCGCTCTGCAAGAAAGCTCCGCACGTGCGGCAGGCACGCCGCACCCTGGCAGGTGCCGGTTCCGGCCAGCGACGCCCGCTTCACCAGCTCGAGCTCGCGGAAGCCGTGATCCCACACGAGCTCGAGATCCTCCACCGTCACGCCGTTGCACGGACAGACGGTCCCGGTGCGAGGGCACGGCGGGACGTCGGAGTCCCGAGCGGCGTCACCGACGACCCGAACCGGCAGATCGCGCCCCATGCGCGCCAGCGCGTCCCGGGGATGGAGTCCCAGACCCAGCGACACGGTGTTGCAGGTGTAGCTCCGCTCGCGTCCCGTCGTGTCGCGAACCACCACGGCGCGCACCCGCTCCTCGCCTTCGAATCGGACCAGGTCTCCCTCGGCGCGTACGCAATCGATGTCGCTCGGCGGCTCTCCGACGGCGACCAGGCGTCCCAGGTCGACACCGCTCTGCGCCAGGGCGCTGGCCGCGCGCGCGGTGACGAGCCCCCCCAGATCGCTCCCGGGCACCACCGGCTGGATCTCGGCCGCCCCCGTTGCGACGACGATCTCGTCGCGCGGGTGGACGTTGAGCGTGCCCTCACGGGTTCGCGCGACGACCAGGGGGCCGGCATAGAGCCCGATCACCTCCTGGCCGTCCGCGGCGTCGAGGGTGACGACGCTCTTGCCTGCCGCTCGCGCGTCGGCCGCGGCTGCTTGCCCTGAGGCCCCCTGGCCGAGGACCGCAACGTCGCAGTGCACGTGCCGCGCGACCGGGGAGGGACAGGAAGTCGCGGGCGGCGCATCGTCATCGTCGAGCGGCCGCGTCAGGGGAGGGCGACCGCCGTCCCTGTGTTGTGTCTCGACGACGGTTCCCGGCCGCGCCTCGATCTGGCACGTGCGGACGTAGCCGACTCCGTCGACACTGGCGAGGCAGTGCGGGCAGTCTCCGCCCAGGCACAGGCAGCCCCTTCCGGTCGGGTGCCGCCCGTCGCGGAGCATCGCCACGAGGAGGGAGTCACCGGTCTCGAAGTCGACCGGGGCACCATCGACGACAATGCGTTTTCGGGGCAAGGTACAGATTCTAGAGAAGCTGCCCGGGCGAGACAATGCCTGATCGGGCCCTCCGCTGGGGTATCATTGCGATTCGTGGCCAGGAGTACCGCCGGAACACTCGCCGCCGCTCTCTTGCTCCTGCCGGTCGCCGTACCGCCCGCGGCCGCGCAGGGGGCTGGCCCGGTCGAGGAGACGACCGCGTTGGTCACCTTTGGATCCCTCCTCGGCGAGCTGGCGGATCGGGATCGGCTCGCGATCTTTCCCGGGGGCACCTACACCCAGCACCAGGCCTCCAGCCACGACCCCCGAAACGCGGCCGGCTTCTCGAAGCGCGGGTCCCCCTGGGGATTCGCCAACGTCGACTTCGGCAACTACGTCCGGCAGCAGACGATCGACGGGCGCGAGGAGTGGGTCCTTCTCGAGGAGTCCGGGCCCGGGGCGATCGCGAGGTGGTGGTCGGTGGGGATCGACGACGAGCTGCTTGCCAGCGGTGTTTTCCGTGTCTATCTCGATGGTGCCTCGACACCGGCGATCGAAGCCTCAGCAGTGGACCTGGTGGGCGGCGACAACTCCGGATTCGGGTCGGCCCTCAACTTCGGAACGCCGGAGCGGGGCGGGAACCTCTATGCGCCGATCCCGTATCGCTCCGCCATCAAGATCACCTGGGACGGCCCGACCACCCACGGAGGGAACGACGTCGCCTCCAGGGATCCGAAGCTGAAGCACAGCACCGAGAGCGCGCTCTGGTACAACATCAACTACCGCCGTTTCGGAGCGGGTACGGACGTCACGAGCTTCACGCGATCGGACGCCGCTGACTGGGGCGAGGCCCTCGGCCGGGTCAACCGCCACCTGTCGCGTCCGGCGCTCGCGCAACGAGCCACCGAAACGCTGTCGGCGAAGGAGCGGCTGGATGACGGGAGTGTCGTCGCCCACCGGATCGCCGGACCTGCCGCCATCCGCCGTGTGAAGGTGCGGGTCTCCGGCGACGACCCGGTGGCGGCCCTGCGGGACACGACCCTGGTTCTGACCTTTGACGGCCGGGAGACCGCTCGCGTCCCCGTGGCCGAGTTCTTCGGAAACGGAGAGAGCGCGAGCCGGAAGGACCCCTACAACGAAGGCGGAGATTCCGCGCGGCAGGTCGTCGCGACGGGGGAGATGACGTCGTACTGGGTGATGCCCTTCCAGGAGTCGGCCGAGGTCCAGCTCGTCAACGAGAGCGGGCAACCCGTGAACGTCGCCCTGGCGGTGGACGTGGGGAAATGGAGTTGGGACGAGCGTTCGATGCACTTCCACGCCGACCACCGGTGGGAGAGGGGCATCCCGACGCGAAGCGCCGGCGACGCCCCCTGGCCCGGCGTTGCGGGGAAGCGTGAGCTGTACAGCGCCGAGGGGGACGCGGACTTCCGGTTCATCGACATTCGTGGGGCCGGCGTTTACGTCGGCGACACGCTTTCGATCCGCAACCGGTCGACCGGACCCGGGCTGAACGCGTGGTGGGGCGAAGGCGACGAGAAGATCTACATCGACTACCTTGACGAAGAGGGCGACGGCTCCACCGCCACACCGGATCACAAGGGGACCGGCACCGAGGACTACTACGGCTACTCCTTCGGGAGCGGCAAGGAGTTCACGAGCCCTTTCGTGACACAGCCCAACGCCGCGGGAAATCGGACCGACGACGGGGCGCTCACCGTCAACGGTCGGGTGCGGGGCCTGGACGGCATCCCGTTCCATCACTCCTTCAAGTTCGACATGGAGCTTTGGAAGTGGCGGGAAGGCGAGATCGACATCGGGGCGGCGACCTTCTGGTACGGCATCCCGGGAGCCGCATCCATGAGCGTCGCGGCAGACCTCTCCGTCGACTACTCGTCGGCGTCGGACCGCCGGACCGTTGCCGATGTCGGGCTCACCGACACCGCCGGCGACGGGAGGTGGCTCTTCTTGTCCTCCGACAACGCCGACCCCGGCGCCTCCGCTGCGCGGGTGTCGAATCTCGCCGGGGGCAACATGGGTGATCGCGGCGCCAGGGGATTCCTCGGAGCCGAGGGCGGCGGCCGCATCCCGCCGGCTCTCTCGGACGGCCAGGAGCCGGGGTACCACGAGCTGGAGGTTCACCTCGGAAGCGGCGACGCGGCGTGCCCGTACGTCGTCGCCCGCTGGGTAGCAGGAGACGCGTCCAGCGGGCTGATCAACATCAGCGGGTCGGTCCGGAACCTCGTCGAGGTGGGCGACGGAGTGAGCTTCCTGGTGTACGTCGACGGTGAGCGGGCGTTCGAGGGCGCCGCCGACGCAAGCCGTCGGTCACTGGGCGAAACCTACTTCGACTTCGACAGGACCGTTGAAGCCGGGCAGTTCGTCGATCTCGTGGTCGGCAACGGCGGCCATGGGGATGCCGAGGGAGACGAATCCGCGGTCCGCTTCGTCATCCGGTCGCTCAACTAGGCCGCCCGTTCAATCCGAGAGGGCGGGCGTGACGACGAGCGACGCGCGCGCCGGCCGGCTGCCGCAGTCGGCGAACCAGCACTCGCCCTCGCTCACGGGATCCCAGTCGAAGTGGTACTGGCCCGGCTCCTCCGGGGCCCGAACGGTGAGGAGGCAGCGGGTCTCGTGTCCCGGCTCGCCGGCGCGGGGCAGGCCGAAGCGCCCTCCTTCCTCGACGACGGCGGCGTCGTTGTCACCGGTCAAGTGGTAGGACAGGCTGAGATGAGGCCAGCCAGAGCCCGAGGTGTCCCACGCCAGGCGACCGGTGTTGCGGGCGAGTATCTCGGCCAGAACCGGCGCTCCGCACCGCGCGGTCGAGGGCATCCTGACCGGCAGCTCCGCCCCCCAGGGGGGCGCCGTCGGGGCGTCGGGCACCGGCTCGACGCCCGGGATGACGTGGCCCGCCCGTTCTCGGGAACGTTCTCCCGTCGGTGGCGCCGCCTCCGACCCGACGGGTCGGCGCTCTGCCTCCCCGGGCAGCCGGTAGTCGGCCTCCCCGCGCCCCTCGCTTCCGTGGTCTCGATAGAAATCGATCTTCTTCTCTCGCTCCTCTTTGGTCAGGACCACGGGCTCGTAGTGGAGCACAGCGCTTCGCTCTTCCCAGCAACCGGGTCCCATCACCCGGTAGCCGCTGTGCACCTTGCCGGTGTGCCAGACGCGCCCCGGGTCGTTGCGGAAGAGGCGGATCTGCCAGTCCGGGAACCAGGGCGCCGCGTGCAGGTACGTGAGCGGATCGCGCTCGACGATCCACTTGCGGGGCAGCCAGTAGTGGGTGTAGCGGACGTTGGTGAGCAGCTCGGGGAGGAGCGGCGCGAAGGCGTCGTCGAGGCCCTCGTCCTCGTCGATCTCCAGGATCCAGTCCCCGGTGGCGTGCCGCAGGGGGAGCAGGCGTGCGCGCACGGGCGGACCGACGTGCTCGAAGCGGAAGACGAGATCGGCGTGTTGGCACGCGAGGGCGAAGGTGTCGTCGGTGGAGGCGGAGTCGACCCCCACGACCACCTGGTCGGCGATGCCGTCGAGCTCGTGCAGCAGTCGTTCGAGCCCCGCCCGTGACGAGTGGGCCAGGATGCAGGCGCTGAGGGTCGGTCGCCGGTCGCTCATCTCGCCGGTGGGTCGCCGAGACCGATGCGCTCTCGCGCCTCCCGCGGGCTCGCAACAGGTCGACCGATGGCCCGAGCGACGCCGACGATTCGTTCGACGAGAGCGAGGTTCGTCGCGGGCTCGGTCTTGGCGGCGTCCATGAACAGGTTGTCCTCGAGCCCGATCCGCACGTGTCCGCCCATGGTCACCGCCATGGCGTTGCCGGCAGCTGGAAGCGGCCGATCCCGGCGGCGGCCCACGTGGCTCCGGCCGGCACGGCCTGGGCGAGGAGCGACAGGTGGAGAGGCGTCGCGGCCAGGGTGCCGAGAGAGCCGAGGAGGAAGTTAAAGTAGAAAGGCTCTTGCAGGACTCTGCGCTCGATCAAGTATCTGGCGTAGTCGAGCATCCCCATGTCGAAGACCTCGAGCTCTGGTCACGATGCCCCGCTCCTTCATGCGGTCGGCGAGGGCGTGGATGACTTTCGGCTCGTTCAGCGAGGCCTGGCGCGGGAAGTTCATCGACCCGAGGGTCAGCGAGGCCATGTCCGGCTTCTCGGCGCCGTCGAGGTCGAGGACCTCGGCCCGCTGCTCCAGGCTGCGGACGACGCGGCCGCTCGTGGTGACGCAGATGACCATCTCGGGGGCCCGGGCCCGCACCCGGGCAACGATCCCGCGGAAGACCTCCTGGCGGTGGGTGGGCCGCCCTTCCGGGTCGCGGGCATGGACGTGGGCGATGGTGGCGCCCGCGGCCGCACATCTCACGATGTCGTCGGCGATCTCCTCCGGCGCTTCGGGCACGGCTGGGTTGTCGGCCCTGGTGGGGACCATCCCCGTGGACGCCAGGTTGACGATCAGCGGCTCGTAGGTCATCTTCCTGCCTCTTCGGCGTACTCCTCGACGATTCGAGCCGGGACACCCCGCACCTGCACCCGGTCCGGCACGTCCTTCGTGACCAGGGCGCCTGCCGCGATCATCGACCCCGCGCCGATGCGGACCCGGTCGAGCACCGTGGCACCGATCCCGACGTACGTCCCGGGCCCGATCGTGACGCCGCCCGCGACATTCGCTCCCGGAGACAGGGTCACGAACTCACGGATGACCGTGTCGTGGCCGATGATAACGCCATTTTTCACCAGGATCTGCCCTTCGAGGCGCGTGTTCGCGCCGACGATCACGCCGGCACTCAAGAACGAGCCGGCTCCGACCACGCTGCGGTGCGAGACACGCGCCGTGGGATGCACGACCGTCGCGAAGCCGAAGCCCATGGCCTCGACGTCCTCGACGAAGCGGCGGCGCTCGGTGGTGCCGAGGGAGCAGAGGGCCCGGTGATCTGTGGCGAGTGGCCCCGCGTCGCCGATCCAGACGATGGGCCGGCCCAGGAGCTTCTCCCCGGTCCTGGTCCGGTCCTGGTTTTCGACGAAGACCGAGACGTCGAACTCTCCGGTATCTTCGATGATGTCGACAGCCTCGGGCGCAAAGAGGCTGGTTCCCAGGATCGCGAGTTTCTCCCGTGGCATGTTCTTCCCAAATTGGACGACGATGCTGCGATTCTACGTCCCTGCCCGATGAAAGCAAAAGTATGATGACGGCTGACGCGCATGCGACCGTCCGCCGTGATATTGCGAGGATGATGATGAATCTGCCCGGGAGGATTTTCGGGATGTTGCTGCTCGCGGCCGTGGTCGGGTCGGGGTCAGAGGCAGACGATGGCCCCATCGTCATCGTCATCGCCCACCGCGGCGCCAGCGGTCATCGTCCCGAGCACACGCTGGGGGCCTACCGGCTGGCGATCGAGCAAGGGGCCGACTACATCGAGCCCGACCTGGTGGCGACGCGCGATGGCGTCCTGGTCGCTCGCCACGAGAACGAGATCTCCGACACCACCGACGTCGCGGATCACCCGGAGTTCGCCGATCGGAGATCGACGAAGACGATCGAAGGCCGGGAGGTGACAGGCTGGTTCACCGAGGACTTCACCCTCGAGGAGCTCAAGACCCTCCGGGCCCGGGAGCGCCTCGCCGACCTGCGCGGCACCGCCTACGACGGACGGTTCGAGGTGCCCACGCTTCAGGAGATCATCGATCTCCTGGTGGAGGTGAACGGTGACGCCGCTCGCAAGGGTCGCGCCGTCGGTCTTTGTCCCGAGACCAAGCACCCGTCGTATTTCGCGAAGATCGGCCTTCCGCTGGAAGAGCCGCTGGTGGAGGCGCTGCACCGCGCCGGGTGGCGCACGCCCGAGGATCCCGTTCTCATCCAGTCGTTCGAGGTAGGGAACCTGAAGAAGCTCTCCGGCATGACCCGCCTACCCCTCGGGCAGCTCGTGCCGGCAGATGGCCGGCCGCCGGACCTGGCCCGGGCCGGTGACCCGCGAACTTATGCCGATCTCATCACGCCGGAGGGACTCGCGGAGATCGCCACATACGCCCAGAGCGTCCTCGCCCACAAGCGCCTCGTGCTCCCTCCGGACACGGAGGGTGGCCTGGGGTCTCCGACGGCGCTCGTGCGCGAGGCCCACGAGGCGGGGCTCCTCGTCCACGTCTGGACCCTGCGGGCCGAGAACGCATTCCTGCCGCCGAGCCTCGGCAAGAGCAGGGGCCGCGCCGGGATCGGGGACATGGCCGGCGAGGTCCACCTCTTTCTGGAAGCCGGGGTCGACGGCTTTTTCACCGACCACCCCGACATCGGCGTCGCCGCCCGCGACAGCTTCGTCGAGGGGAGTCGCGGGCGGTGATGTTCGCGGAGCGTCAGCGATCGCGCGCCTTCTCGAAGATAAAGAGGTGCTGCGTGGGCAGAAACTCGTGGAGAGCCACGAGGCTGTAGCCCGCCGGCTGCCATTCGGAGAGGACCTGCTCTGGTGACATGCGGTGCTCCTCGCGGATGTGAAGAGCGCTCGTTCCCTCGAGCCGATACTCGACCAGGGCGACCTTCCCGCTTGTGCGCAGGGCCTCGCGTATCCTCGCCAGCATCGCCCTCGGCTGCTGAAACTCGTGGTAGACGTCGACCAGGAGGATCCAGTCGAGCGATCCTGGCGGGAGCTTCGGGTCGTCGTTCTCGCCGCGGAGGGGAACGACGTTGGTCAGACCCGCCTCGGCGAGCCCCGTTTCGAGACGCTCGATCATTTCGGGCTGCACATCGACGGCATAGACGCGCCCACCAGGCGCGACCGCTCTCGCCATGCGTCGGGTAAAATATCCCGTCCCGCACCCGATGTCGGCCACGACGTCTCCGTCGCGAAGCCCCATGGCGCGCAGGATCTCCTCGGGGCGCTGTTCCTCGTGCCTTCCCTCCCGCTCCAGCCAGTCCGCTCCGCGCCAGCTCATGATCGGCGAGGGGCGCCGCGCGTCATCGGCGGCGGCCCGCACGGGTCCGAGGGATAGGGCGTACACCGCCGCGGCGAGCCCCGGGGCGAGCACGAGGAAGAGCAGGTGAGCCGGAAAGGACGTGGTTTTCGACCTCAGGGTCGACACGATGAGGCGACCTCCATCGCCGACGGCGCCCCCGGGCCAGCGGCTCCCCTCATCGTCGCACGGCTCGTCCTTCGAGGCGTCGAGAGGTCAGCTTGCGGCGTCGCGGATGGCCCGGGCCTTCGCCTCGGCGTCGAACTCGGGGTTGGGCTCCCTCGGGACCGTCGCGGCGATCCGGCTCCGCCACTGTTTCAGAAGACCGTGGAGCTCGCGTGTTCTCTCCGGCTCGGCGCGGACGAGGTTTCGTTGCTCACGGATGTCGTCGCGGAGGTTGTAGAGCTCGAGCCGACCGTCCTCGAAGTACTCGTGGAGCTTGTAGTCGCCTAGCCGGACGACGCTGCAGGGACGCGTGCGAAAGAGCGGGTCGGGTTGTTCGTCGACCTCGGCCTTGTAGGACTCGAGGTAGGCGGGGAAGTGCCAGAAGAGAGGCCGCGCGGCGAGCGCGGGGACCTCGCCCTTCAGGAGGGGGAGCAGGCTGACGCCGTCCAGCGGTTGATCGGGCCGCTCGGCGCGGGCGAGGTCGAGGAAGGTGGGATACAGATCGACTCCGATGACCGGTTCAGCGGTGCGTTGCCCGGCCGCTACGACGCCGGGCCAGTTGACGAAGAAGGGCACGCGGATACCGCCCTCGTAGTAGTTGCCCTTGTAACCCCACAGGGGGTCCATGTCCGTCGCGGGCCCGTATCCGCCGTTGTCGGAGAAGAAGACGATCACCGTGTCCTTTCGGAGATGCAGCTCCTCGAGCACGGCGACGATCCGTCCCACACCATCGTCGACGGCCTGGATCATTGTGGCCATCACGGCGTGATCGTGGAGTCGGCCCGGGGGCTTCGCCTCGTACTTCGGGAGGAGCGTCTGCTTGGGCTGCAGCGGTGTGTGGACTGCGAAGTGGGCCAGGTAGGCGCACCACGGGCGCGCCCGATTCCGGCGGATGAACGCGATCGTCCGCTCGGTGAGGACGTTGCTCAGGTACTCCCCGTTCGGGCCCAGGTGCCGCTTGAAGCCAGGCAGCCTGTGGTCCACGGCCACGTCGAAGCCCTGAGCGGTGGGGCTGGGGCCCAGGTGCCACTTGCCAAAGAACCCGGTCCGGTAGCCCTCGGCCTGCAAGGCCTCGGCCCAGGTCACGATGTCGGGCCGCAGCGTGCTGGCCCCGGGGATGTGGAGCAGGCGCCGGTAGCGGGCGTCGCCCCGTGGTCCCGTGCCCACGTTCAGGATCCCGTGGCGCGGGGTGTACTGTCCCGAGAGGAGGGATGCCCACGCCGGAGCACAGTTTGCCGCGTTGGAGTAGGCGTCGGTGAAGACCATCCCGCCGAGCGCCAGCGCATCGAGCCGAGGGGTCTCGTAGAAGTCGGACCCCATGTAGCCCGTGTCCTTCCAACCGAAGTCGTCCAGATAGATGAAGAGGATGTTGGGGCACTCGGCCGCCGGGAAGCAGGGCGGGGCGAGCGCCGCAGCGAGCAGGAGGAGCGTGGCCCGCCGCGAACGGCTCCCGAGGCGTGGGGCGCCCGTCATTCAGGCCCCGCCGTCGTCGCCGGCGCTTGCGCCATCAGGCGCTCGATTCCGTCGGCGTCGCTCGGAATGCTGCCCGTGATGAGCTCGCACCCGTCTTCGCCCACGATGTAGGCGTTTTCGATGCGCATTCCGAGCCCGTCGCTCTCCGAGTAGATGCCCGGCTCGATCATGATCACCATCCCCGCCTCGAGGGGCTGGCCGCGGCTGAAGACGTCGTGAACGAAGAGGCCGATCGTGTGGCCGATGCCATGCGGGAAGTCGTCCGGTGCCCCGTGGGCAGCCAGCGTCTCACGGGCGATCGCGTCGAGGCTCCTCGCGCCCTCGGGTGCGCCTCGCCTCCGGTGGTAAACGCCCGCACGGCAGGCCTCGGCAGCGGCCCTCTCGGCCTCGTAGAGCGCGTCGTAGAGCTCGCGCGCTCGGGGAGAGAAGCGACCTCCCACCGGCAGCGTGCGGGAGTAGTCGGAAGCGTAGTGATCGGTATAGCACCCGATGTCGGTGACCACGAGATCGCCCTCGACCAGAGGGGCGTCATTGCTCATGTAGTGGACCTCGAGGGCGTTCCGGCCGGAGGCGGAGATTCTGTTGCGCCGCGCCGATCTGGCGGTTCAGGCGGCCCGTCGGATAGGCGGAGGGGCCTCGATCGTCTATTCCAAGGAGCACGAGCCCCACGACCCGTCGCGCCTGGCGCTTCTCGGAGAGCTTCGCCAGGCTCTCGACGCGAGGCAGCTCACACTCCACTACCAGCCGAAGGTGGACCTCAAGACCAAGACGGTCATCGGGGCCGAGGCGCTGCTGCGCTGGCCCCATCCCAAGCGGGGAATGGTGGCCCCGGGAGACTTCATCCCTCTCGCCGAGGAGACGGGGCGGGGCCTCATGCGGCCGCTGACGCGCTGGGTCCTCGACCAGGCCCTGGGCGAAGCGAAGGGCTTCAATTTCGGTGGCCGGCCGCTTCCGGTGGCGGTCAACGTCTCCGCCTGCAACGTCTAGGACGATCGGCTGGTGGGCGAGGTGGCCGAGGCACTCAGGAAGCACGACATGCCCGCGGAGCGCCTTCAGCTCGAGGTGACGGAGAGCGCGGTCATGGCCGACCCCGGCCGGGCCGCCGAGGTGCTCGGAAGCCTGTCCCAGAGTGGCGTGCACATCTCGATCGACGATTTCGGCACCGGGTACTCTTCGCTCAATCTCCTCCGGCAGCTTCCCGTCGGCGAGCTGAAGATCGACGGGTCGTTCGTGCAGGGGATGGTGGGCGACGGGGGGGAGGACACCGCCATCGTCCGCTCCACCAGCGACATGGCCCACAACCTCGGCCTTTCGGTGGTGGCCGAGGGGGTCGAGGATCAGTGGACTCTCGACGTCCTCACGAACTTCGGGTGCGATCAGGCACAGGGCTACTTCATCGCACGGCCCATGCCGGCAGGCGATCTCGTCACCTGGCTGAGCAGCAAGGACGCGGGGATGAAGCCGAACTAGACGTTCTCCCCCTCGCTCCGAGCCTTCCCGGGGGGCGCCCACGCCACGACGCCCTGCTCCAGCCACAGGTGCCCTCCCTCGAGCACGTCGACTCCCAGGCGGTAGCGGGCCACGTCGTCGTTTCGCCAGAGGTCGCGGAAGATGTCCTTGATCTTGCGTCGTGCTCTGCGGCAGAAAACGTCCGCAAGGCGCGCCGCCTCGCGAGCGTCCGGAGCCCGTGTGTCGGCGAGCGTCTGGGCGCGGGTCACGGACGCCGTCATGGCGAACAGCTCGTTGGCGATGTCGACGAGACGGAAGAGGAAGGCCTGCTTGTTCTGCAGGCCGGCCTGGTAGACGAGCATGCCGTGGAAGCTCGCGCGAGCAAGCCTTCGAGAGGAGCGCTCCACGAAGCGCAGGTGAGTCGCCAGGGGCCCGAAGCCGGCGTATCGGGGCCAGAGGCTCCAGCCGATCCAGCGCGTGGGGTACCACCAGGCATAGAACGCCAACATCCCCGGCAGTGTCGCCAGCTTCGCCGAGAGCGGCTTCTCGGGATCGATCAGGGCGCCCGCCACCTCCAGGTGCTTGTCCACCATCTCCCGTGCCATGAAAAGGTGCATGATCTCGGTCGACCCTTCGAAGATCCTGTTGATGCGGAAGTCGCGCATCATACGCTCGACTCCGATGGGCTCCTCCCCCCGCTCGGCCAGCGAATGCTCGGTCTCGTAGCCTCGGCCCCCGCGAATCTGCATGGTTTCGTCGACGATCATCCAGCCCCGGTCCGTGTTCCACTCCTTGGCGGCCGCGGCCTCGAGTCGAATGTCGTAGCCACCCCGGTCGGACATCTCGGTGGCGAGGGACGCCACCGACTCCATCGCGTAGGTGCTCATGGCGATGTCGGAGATCTTGTGGGCAATGGCCTCGTGCCGGCCGATAGGCTTGCCCCACTGAACCCGCTCTCCCGACCAGCGCCTGACGATTCCCAGCGCGGCTCGAGCGGCCCCAACGGAGATGCTCGGTATGGAGAGGCGGCCGTCGTTGAGCGTGGTGAGGGCGATCTTCAGCCCCTTGCCTTCCCGCCCGATGAGGTTCCCGGCGGGGACGCGGACCTGGTCGAACTGGAGCACGACGTTCGAGATGGCATTCAGGCCCATGAACCGGCAGCGCTGCTCCACAGTGACCCCGGGCCATGCGGTTTCCACGACGAAGGCGCTGATCCTCTTCGAGCTCGAGTCCACCGCCATCACCACGAGAAGCCGGGCGAGCCCGCCGTTCGTCGTCCACAGCTTCGTACCGTTGATGATGTACGCGCTTCCGTCGGGGGTCTTCTCCGCGGTGGTGGCGACCCGGGCCGGGTCCGAGCCCACGTCCGGTTCGGTGAGGGCGAAGGCCGAGATCTCCCCGGCCGCGCAACGGGGGAGGTAGGCCGCCCTGAGCTCCTCGGTGCCGAAGAGCTTGAGCGGTTGGGGGACGCCGATCGACTGGTGTGCGGAGAGCAGAGCCGCCACGTTGCCGCAGTGGCTGCCGACGAGCGCCATGATCCGGTTGTACTCGACGTTCGTGAAGCCGAGGCCGCCGTACTTGGTGGGGATCTTCATGCCGAAAGCGCCGAGGCGCCGGAGCCCGTCGAGAACCGACTCGGGGTAGTCTCCGGCGCGGTCGATCTCCCCGGCGTCGACCTCGTTGCGGAGAAAGGCCTCGAAAGCCTCGTAGAACTTCACGAACTCAGGGCGGTCCTCGCCGGCCAGCGGAAAAGGGTAAACCAGGTCCAGCCGGAAGGTCCCGAGGAACAGGTCCCGAAGGAAGCTCGGCTCCTTCCAGCGTGTCTGACGGGAGGCCTCTGCAACTTTCATGGACTCCCGTTCGGTGGTTCCTCGGACCTTCGGGTCGGGCATTGACACGGCTCCTTCCTGAACGAGTCTACGTTGCGCCCGGGTCGGGTATGCTCGAAAAGGGGAGAGGGGGCAGATTCGCCTGTTCGTCGGGTCGTTCGCGTGGTTCCAGGACAGGACACTTCGGACGGTGCGGGGGTCCGCCTGCGCCGGAGCCTGGGCGGATCGCAGCTCAATCAGCTGGATCCCTTTCTGCTCCTGGACGAGTTCAAGTCGGACGACAGCAACGACTACATCGCCGGGTTTCCCGACCACCCTCACCGCGGCTTCGAGACCGTGACCTACATGCTGGCCGGCGTGATGCGGCACAAGGACAGCCGGGGGAACGAGGGGGAGCTGACCGGAGGCGGGGTCCAGTGGATGACCGCCGGGCGCGGGATCATCCACTCCGAGATGCCGCGGCAGACGGACGGCCTGATGTGGGGGTTCCAGCTGTGGGTGAACCTGCCGGCAAGCGACAAGATGCGCGAGCCGCGCTATCAGGACATCGCCGCCGATGACGTGCCCGAGGTCGTGACCGGCGACGGCGGGCGCCTCCGCGTCGTGGCGGGAGAGGCGGGGGGTGTGAGCGGGCCCGTCACGGGCATCGTGACCCGGCCGCTGTACGTCGACGTGGCCCTCGAAGACGGCGAGGGCGGCCGGTTCTCGCAGCCCGTGCCGCTCGGGCACAACGCCTTCGTCTACGTCTTCGAGGGCGAGGTGGAGCTCGGCGCCGACGCCGAGTCGGATCGGCAGATCGTGTCGTCGGGTCACCTGGCCGTGCTCGAGGACGGCGACGAGGTTCAGGCGCGCTCCGCCGGAGGAGAGCCGGCTCGGTTCCTCCTGGTGGCGGCAAAGCCGATTGGTGAGCCCGTGGCGCGGTACGGGCCGTTCGTCATGAACACCCGGGAGGAGATCGCCCAGGCGGTGGAGGACTTCAAGGAGGGCCGCCTGGCCTGATCGTCGCGCTCGTTCCGGGTTTCAGGCTCGCAAGACGCCGGGGAACTGCGACGGTCCCACCAAGTGTCCGTATCCAGGGAACACGGCCTCGAGGTTCGGGCACCCGACGTGGCGGGCCAGGAGCTCCGCCATCAAGGCGCGGAAGTCGGTGGTGACCGCGAGGTCGCGCTCCTGGTAGAGGTCGCCCCGTCCCAGGCCGGGCCATCGCCCGTAGACCTTGCCGCCTCGCACCGGTCCTCCCATCACCAGGGAGATGCTGCCGTGGCCGTGGTCCGTGCCACGGTTGCCGTTCTCGCGCACCGTGCGGCCGAACTCCGTGAGGGTCACCACGACGACGTCGCTCGTCCGTCGGCCGAGGTCCTGCTGAAACGCGGACAGCGCCCCGCCCAGCTCGCGGAGGCGGTTGGCGAGCTGGCCCACCACGCCGCCTTCGGCGGCATGGTGGTCCCAGTTCCCGGTTTCCGCGAAGGCGAGCTCGACACCCGCGTCCGACTTGATGAGGCGTGCGATCTGCTGGAGGCTCCGACCCAGTGGTCCGCGCGGATAGCGGACTCCCGAGGCGGGCGGCGGTGCCGTGGCTTCCACACGGCGAACCGCATCCATGGCGTCGAAAGCAGCCTCGCCGGTCTCTTGCAGCGTGTCTCGCACGGCGGCTGCGTACATGTCCTCGAAGGCGCGGGCCGCGCCGGACCCGGTGCGCAGGCCGAAGCGTCGGAGATCGGACATGGCCACCGCCGAAGCCGGACCCTGCAGGATGCGGGGCAGCGTGGCCGTGAGCGAGACCGCCCGCAGCGCCGCCTCTTCCGGATCGGAAACCGCCTGGAGATGCCGGTTCATCCAGCCGTCTTCCGTGGCCTTGCGTCCCGGGGTCCCGCTCTCCATGTAGTCCTGAGCGTCGAAGTGGGACCGGGTGGGGTCGGGGCTCCCGACGGCGTGCACGACGGCCAGCGAGCGGTCCTTCCACAGCGGCATGAGAGGCTCGAGGGCGGGGTGAAGGCCGAAGAAGCCGTCGAGGTCGAGGGCCCTTTCTCTGGAGGACCCCCGGGGCGGCGGGATGGCAATCGTCCTGCGGGCATCGTAGTAGGCCGACTCGCCCCACGGCACGATGGTGTTCAGGCCGTCGCACGCCCCTCTCTGGAAGATGACGACCAGAGCCCGCCCGTTCTCACCCTCGGCTGCGCTGGCCGGGCGGAGGACGATACGGGGGGCGGCTCCCAGGGCGAACGCGGCGAGGCCCGACGACTTCAAGAAGATGCGTCGCGTCGACATGGCTACCTCCTCTGGAATTCCGGCGAGCCGAGGAGCAGGCCGGCGACCCTGGTCGGCGTCAGGCCGGCGGCGATCTCGGCGTCGACCGTTTGCCGCGTTGACTCTGAGAGGCCGGCGGGGATCAGCCACTCGGTGAGAATCCTGGCGACCGGGGCGCCGGTGCTCGTCGCGGCGACGATTCGAGCGCGATCGAGATGGACGCCGCTCACGCTGCCGCCGGCCAGGTCCAGGGCGAAGTTCAGCCGGGCGACGAGACCGTTGGTCGAGACCCACGCGTCGGCCGTGTCCTTGTAGCCCGTGGGAGGCTGCTGGAGGTAGAGAGGCATTCCCATCTCTCCGATCCGCCGGGCGAGCTCCCGTCCGTCGGCCACCTCGGCTCCGGAGGCCCGCACGGCGCTCACGATGAACTCGAGCGGGGTCTTGACCTTCGCTCCCCGGTTGACGGGCTCGAAGAACTCGGGCGAGGTCACGATGGTGCGGACGACCTCGCGAATCTCGCCGCCGGTCCGCTCCCACGTCCGAGCCGCCCTTTCCACCAGGGCGGCCGGCGGTTCGTCAGCGACGAAGCGGCGGACGAGCTTCGACGAGACGAAGCGCGCGGTGGCCGGGTGTCGTGCCAGCATCCGGATGATCTCGCGGCCTTCGCCTTTGCCTCCGGAGCGGATGGTCCGGCCCAGGATCTCCTTGTCGCCGCGACTGTGCACTCGGGAGTCGAATGCAAAGCCGGGCTTGCTCTGGCGCACACCCGTCAGGGTCCAACCCGTGAACGCCCGAGCCACCTCCACCACGTCCTGCTGGGTGTAGCCGCCGTCGACGCCGAGTGTGTGCAGCTCCAGGAGCTCCCTGGCGTAGTTCTCGTTGAGGCCCGAGCGCAACCCCGCTCCAGGGGGCGGCTGGCGCCCGCGTCGACGCCGGGACCGCTCCATGCGGGCGTTCATGGCACGAGCGGCGTCGGGGTCGGCGGACAGCCAGTTGTCCAGGTAGAAGAGCATCGCCGGGCTCCGGGCCGTCTCCAGGAGGAGGTCTTCGAAGCGGCCCCAGGCGTGCTCCCGGATCACCCTCTCGTGCTCGGCGGTGAGGAAGAGGACCGGTCCCTTCCGGGCGTAGACGTTGAAGTGGTTGAGCCAGAAGTCCACCAGGACTTCGCCCAGCTGGCGCTCGGTCTCGATCGACCGGAGGACCTTGACAGCCTGCAGATCGCTCAGGACCGTCCTGGGTCGACCCTTCGTCATCGGAGCGTACTTAACGGCCAGCTCTCGCCGGGCGCTGCGGCGCTCGGCCTCGGTCGCGTCGTCGCTCAGGTCCGCGCGCATCTTCTGCACGGCCTGCCGGACCTCCCGAGGCGGGTTGTAGCCCTCGACCAGCTCGGCGGAGGAGAGGCCGTACGTCTCGAACGAGCGGAGCGCGACATCGAGGGCCCGATCGTCGATGCGCCCGGGATGAAGCTGGGCCTCGATCCAGCTCTCGAGCCCCATGGCGCGGACTTTCTCGACGTCTCCGGGCCGCGGGCCCCAGGTGAGCCGGTTCAAGGTATGGACGATTGCCCCGTTGTCCGGGTGGTGGCCAGCCTCCGAGGACCGAGCAGGCTGCTCCGCCTGGGTCACCGCGGCCGCGGGGCCCGAAGTGGCGAGGCCGAGCACGAGAGCGACTGCCGCGAGCCGGCCTGCGTCCGTCCAGTCCGAGAGTGTCGTGAGCGTCATGCTTCTTGGACAGGCTCGATTGGGAGACGGTTGAATGAGGCCGGCGAAGGGCAATGCGGCGTGGGGAGCCAGATGGTCCTTGCGGGCGGAGGGGTTCCCCCTTAAACTATGTGTGTTGAAGGGTTTGGGCAGAATAGGAGCGTCCGGGTCATTGCGACGCCTCGTGGCCGCGGCTCTTGTCGCGACACCCGCGCTGGTATGGGCGGAGTCGTCTCCACTCACGGTCGTCACCCCGACCCACAGCCGAGAGGTTCCGACGGTCGTGCACGAGGGGGCGGAGCTCGTCGCGATCGAAGACGTTGCGGTCGGTTTCGGAATGACTGTCACCAGCGACAACCGTGGCGCGGCCGCGACACTGGTGGTGGGCTCGCACGAGGTGGGCCTCTACGAAGGCAAGAGCCTCGCCTCGGTCGACGGTGACCTGCGACTCCTCTCGGCGCCGGTGCGCAACGTCGACAACCGGTGGCTGGTCCCGGTGGACGGAGTGGCGCGCCTCCTGGAGCCGCTTCTTGGCCTCCCGGTGAGCTGGCGACCTGCCGAGCGCGTTCTGGTGATGGGACGGGTGTCGATCCCGACGGTGTCGGTCGCCATGTCGTCCTCCGCCGGGCTCGTTCGGATCGTCTTCGACGCCAGCGAGAGCGTTCCGTTCCGCGTCGAGCAGGGGAGCGACCGCATCACGGTCTCCGTCGACCGGGACCTGATCGAGGCCTCGTTGCCCACCGAGCCCATGACCGGAGGCATCGTCGAGTGGGTGGAGTTTCAGCGCGGAGAGGAGAACACGTTCGTCGTCCGCCTGGGGCCCGGGTTCCGAGGGGTCCGGGCCGCCGAGCAGGAGTCCCCGCCGCGGCTCGTTCTCGAGCTCAGAGGCGAGACGCAGACGGCGGAGGTGCAACGGCCCAGGCCGACACCCCCGCCCCGCTGGGCGTCCGACCCGGTGGGCAACGAGATCCGCACCATCGTGATCGACCCCGGGCACGGGGGAAAGGAAGTGGGTGCCCGAGGGCCCGGAGGGACCCTCGAGAAGGACGTGACGCTGGCCATCGCCCGGCGGCTCCGTGACCAGCTCGTGGACGCCCTCGGCGTGCGGGTCTTCCTCACGCGCAACCAGGATGCGGAGGTCGAGTTGGACACTCGGACGGCCATCGCCAACAACTACAAGGCGGACCTATTCGTGTCCATCCACGCGAACGGGTTTCGCGTGGATGGCGCCAGGGGCTCCGAGGTGTACTTCCTCTCCTACCAGGCCAGCGACGAGGCGTCACGGCGTATCGCCCAGATCGAGGGCGCAGCGGAGCTCGGATCGGCGGCTCCCGGCTCGGATCTCGCGCTCATCCTGTGGGACATGGCGCAGGCTGAGCACCTCGAGGAATCCTCGGCTCTCGCCACCCGGGTGCAGGACGAGTTGGCCAGCGTGACGGGCTCGGCGAGCCGCGGGGTCAAGCAGGCCCCCTTCCGCGTCCTCGTGGGTGCGACGATGCCGGCGGTGCTCGTGGAGGTGGCGTTCATCAGCAACCCCCGGGAGGAGAAGCTGCTGGCCTCGGCCGACTACCAGTCGAAGGTGGCGGCAGCGCTGCTGCGGGGGATCGCCCGGTACCGGCGCGAGAGGGCGGCCCGCCACGGAGTCTCCGCAGCCTCTGCCGGCCGCCCATAGGCCAGATGACGCCGCGCCAGGCGAACCTCCTCACCGCGGTCGGGCTGGCGGGTCTGCTTGCCACCGTGTCGCTGACGGCTCCCCGGTGGTCGGCGCTTCTCCGTGAGCCGCTGAGCGTCCTCGACGATGAGGGTGCGGTCCTTGAGGAAGCCGGCGAGGCGACGCCCTTGCTCGATCCGGAAGCGGCCGCCGCGCGGCGGATCAGCGTGCGACTCTACTTCGAAGCCGAGGACAGCGCCGGGCTGCTCTCGGAGGAGCGGGAGATCGCCTTCTCGGACGATCTGGCAGTCCAGCTTCGCACCCTCGTCGAAGAGCTCGTGCGCGGCCCCACGGACGGTCTCCTCAGGACCATTCCTCCGCAGACGCGGGTCCTCGAGGTCTTTGTCACCACCCGGGGAGTGGCCTACGTCAACCTGTCCGGAGAGGCCGCGATGCTGCCCGGCGGGTCGATGTCGGAGCTTCTGAGCGTCTACTCGGTCGTCAACAGCCTCGTCATCAATTTTCCGGCGGTCAGCCGCGTGCAGATCCTCGTCGAGGATCGGGTGGTCACGTCGCTGGCCGGCCACGTCGATCTGTCACGCCCGCTTCCCGCCGACATGACGCTGGTGGCCCTGCCGGCACCCGTGGTGACCGAGCCCGGGGAACCCGAGTCCCTCACCGAGTCCTCGGCTCCGCCCGCGCCCTGAAAGGCGAACACGCATGCGTTCTCTCCTCGCACTCCTTGTGACGTCGATGATGATGACGACGGCGGCGTTGACGCTGCTCCCGGGTCCGCGACCGGCCACCGCGGCTGTCGATGCCTCGACGATCGAAGCCGCCGAAGGACTTGCCCGGGAGGCGCTCGCCCTGGCCGCGCACGACCCACAGGCGGGCCTGGCGAAGGCCCGACGGGCCCTCGCTCTGACGAACGAGTTCAACCCGACCGTGTTCGTGGAGATGGGGCGAAAAGGCGAGGTCGTCGAGGACGAGTTCCAGGCGGCACGGTTGTCCTACGGCGAGCACCGGGCAGTGCTCTACGGGGCAGTGGGATCGATCCTCGCCGCGCAGGGCGCCCACCTTGCCGCCAGCCGCTATCTGTCCCGAGCCTTTCTCCTCGACCCGCTTCCCTCCCGGGGCCTGGCCCTGGCCCGGGTGCGGATCGCCCTCGGTCGCGGCCGCGCGGCGCTGGACAGTGCAACGAAGGCCATCGCCGGGGCGAAGTCGCCGAGCCCGGAGGCGCTCGTCGTGATTGCACAGGCCGCCGACGTCGCCCGTCTTCCGAGCGCGCAGGCCGAGATCGACCGTGGCCGGGTCAAGGCCACGTTCAAGGATGGAGTGAGCGTGCGTGACGAGCAGGTGTCTTTCCCGCAGGGCACCAGGCTCTCGTCGACTCCCGCGTTCCGTCTCGAGGATTCTGCGGTCAATTTGCTCTATGTGGCCGAGGCGTCGTGTCGGCATTGCTCCGCCGATCTCGCCGAGCTCCGGCGGCTGGTTCCCGCCGAGGTGCGAGTGTTGATCGTCCCCGAAGGGGACGATCGGGACGCCGAGGTTCGACAGGTGCTGTCGATCTATGGCTACGACTGGCCGCTGCTTCTCGGACCCGACCTCACAGCCCGGCTCCGGGTCGAGCCCCGATCGGCTCTCGTCGTGGCTCGCGGGGGCTGGAGCGCCGCTCTTCTCACGGCTCCTTTCGGCCGCACGCTGCCGGCCGTCCTCGAGGCGTACGGGAAGGTCGACATCCAGGAGACCGTTCCCCGACCGCGCTGGGATCGCAGACCCGTCGATCGGCGGCCCCTGCCCCCGCCGCCGGGTCTGCTGGAGGACGGGCTGGCTCCAGGGGAGGACGCGCCGTTTCCGCCGGAGTTTGCCGCGGCCGTCGAGGCCTACCGGGCCGGACGCTACCGGGAGGCCTTGAAGGGCTTCGACGCCCTCGAGGCTCGAGGCGACGGATGGCTGCTGCCCCCGGAGGCTCGGCTCGACCGGGCGCTGTGCCTGGCCGGGCTGGGCAAGCGGCCCGAGGCCCGGCGGATCCTCCTGCGCACCGGTGACAGCCGCTTCGAAGACGCGATCGATAAGACACTCGAGCGGGTGGCCCCGCCGGGGCAATAGCGCGCTCGCTTTAGGAGGTACGGTCGGGTAGATTCGGTTCGAACAGATCAGGAGGTTGGAGAATGGCGGAGACGGCCCACGCGGTCATCGAGACGAGCAAAGGGGAAATCGAGATCGAGTTCCTCGCCGAGAAGGCGCCCGGTCACGTCAAGAACTTCGTGGACCTTGCGAAGAAGGGCTTCTACGACGGGACGACTTTTCATCGTTGCATACCGGGCTTCATGATCCAGGGCGGCTGCCCCAACACCAAAGAAGGTGGAGGCTCCCAGGGGCCGCCCGGGACCGGCGGCCCCGGCCACAACATCGACGCCGAGTTCAACGACACGTCCCACAAGAGGGGCGTGGTGTCGATGGCACGCTCGGGGGATCCCAACAGCGCCGGCTCGCAGTTCTTCATCGTCGTGTCCGACTCGACGTTCCTGGACAACGAGTACACCGCCTTCGGCCGTGTGGTGCGGGGGATGGAGGTGGCGGACGCCATCGTCAAGGCGCCCCGCGACGGCTCGGACAATCCCAAGGAACGGGTCGAGATGAAGGTGAAGGTGGTCGACTTCCAGGGATGAGTGAGCCGACCGAGACCGAGGTCAAGTTCCGGGTCGCCAGCCCGGAGGTGGCCCGGGAGGCGATTTCTCGGATCGGGGCCCGGCTCGTCCGCGAGCGTCACTTCGAGGACAACGTCCTCTTCGACGATTCCGCCGGGTCCCTGCGCGCCGCCGGCGGCGTTCTCCGGCTCCGGGTCACTCCTCACGGCAGCGTCTTCACCTTCAAGGGTCCGCGCCACATGGAGGGCGGCATCAAGACCCGGGAGGAGCGGGAGACCCCGGTGCAGGAGCCGGAGGTGGTCCACGCCATCCTCGGGCGGATCGGGTATCAGCCGATCTTCCGATACCAGAAGTACCGCGAGACCTGGGCGCATCGGGGCCAGGAGATCGTGATCGACGAGACGCCGATCGGAACGTGGGTGGAGATCGAAGGCGACCCCGACGGAATCCGCGCGGTGACCGCCGACCTCGGCCACGAGCCCTCGGAGTATCTGTGCGACTCCTACGCCGACCTCTTCTTCTCCCAGGGCGGCCAGGGGGACATGGCCTTCGACTCATGAAGGCCATGATTCTCGCCGCCGGGATGGGGCTGCGGATGCGGCCGCTCACCCTGGTGCGGGCCAAGCCGGTGCTTCCGGTTCTGAATCGCCCGCTTCTCCACTGGACCCTGGAGCGGCTCGCGCGTGACGGCGTCACCGACGTCGTGGTGAACCTCCACCATCTGCCCGAGACCGTGACCGCGGCGCTGGGAGATGGGCAGGAGTTCGGGTTGACGATTCACTACTCCCCGGAGCGCCGAATCCTCGGGACCGGGGGCGGTCCCCGGGCGGTCCGGGACTTCTTCGGCACGGATCCGTTCCTTCTCGTGAACGGCGACATGCTGTTCGACTTCGACCTGCGGCGCCTCGTCGCACGCCATCGCTCCAGCGACGCCCGTGCGACCCTCGCTCTCCTGCCCAACCCGGACCCCAGGGTCTACGGGCCCGTGGTAACCGACCGGAGCGGTGCCGTGCTTTCTCTGGCCGGGCGGCCCAGGCGCGCCCTGGGGACCGTTTCGCTCTTCACGGGCGTGCACGTGATGGACCCGATGCTGCTCGACCTCCTGCCTGAAGGGGCCTCGGACACGGTGCTCGATCTGTACGCCCCCCTGGTGGCAGAGGGAGGACACGTGGCCGGCATGCGGGTCCGGGGTGCGTGGTACGATTTCGGCCGCCCCACGCCGTACCGCGACACTCAGCTTCGGTTGCTGCCGGGGCGCGGGCGTGACCGCGCCCTCGTTCACCCCGCCGCCCAGGTGAGCCCGTCGGCCCGGGTGCGACGATCGGTCGTGGGGGCGGGAGCTCGAATCGGTGCGGGCGCGCGGGTCGAGCGGTCGATCCTGTGGGACGGCGCGATCGTCGAAGAGGGGGCGCGGGTGCGGGAAGCGGTGGTGGTCTCCGGGGGCATGGTCGGCCGGAGCGAGCGGGCCGAGGGCGTCACGGTGCTCCCGCGCCGAGCTCTCGGCCACGGGGCGGAAGCCGGGGGACGAGTCGAGCTTCGAGAGCGAATGGCGTGGGTGGAGCTGAAGTGAGCGAGACGGCGGACACGATCGGTTCGGCTGCGGCGAACGGAGCGCTGAGGGGTCCCGTGGGAGAGTACCTCGCGGACTGGAAGGGCCGCCCCGACGAGTCGCTCGAGGTCACCGCGCTCTCTGGCGACGCGTCGACACGCCGATACTTCCGAGTCCGGGCCGAGTCGAAGAGCTACGTTCTCGCTCTCTATCCCCAGCCGTTCGTCGCCGAAGAGCTGAGCTTTCTCTCCGTGCGCGAGCTGCTCGACGGCTACGGGCTCGGGGTCCCCGGGGTCGTCGACGTCGACGGCGCGCGGGGTGTCGTGCTCCAGGAGGACCTGGGAGATCGGACACTGCAGGTGGCGCTCAAGGACGCGACCGCGGCGCGGCGCGAGGAGCTCTACCTCGAGGCCGTGGACGCCATCGTCGTGCTCCGGGCAAAGGCGGCCGAGGGGGCTCAGCGGGCGGATTGCTTCCGGATCGCTTTCGATATCGAGAAGCTTAGCTGGGAGTTGCACTATTTCCAGAAGCACTACCTCGAGGGCTACAGGCGTCGGGAGCTGACGGTGGAGGATCGGGCAACCCTGTCCGAGGCCTTTCACTTGCTTTGCCAGGAGATCGCCTCGTGGCCCAGGACCCTGTGTCACCGGGACTACCACAGCCGGAACCTGATGCTGCATCAGGATCGGCTCTTCTGGATCGACTTCCAGGACGCGAGGATGGGGCCGGCGACGTACGATCTCGCCTCGCTGCTCCGCGACGCGTACGTGGACGTCCCCGAGGAGCTCGCCGGCGACCTGGCCGAGCGGTTCCGGCAGCAGGCGGTGCCGGGGGAGTCGCGAGAGCTGTTTCGGCGACGCTTCGAGCTGATGTCGGTCCAGCGGACGCTGAAAGTGCTGGGCACGTTCGGCTACATGGCGACCGTCCGCGACAACCCGGTCTACTTACGTTACATCCCGCGGACGCTGGCCCACGTCCGGCGCGTCCTGTCGCGCTACCCCGAGCTGGAGAGGCTCTGGCGCACGCTGGGACGCCACATCGAGGAGCTCGCATAGGGAGACGAAGATGGATGCCGTGAGGATCGGAGACTTTCACAACCACGTGGACGAGGAGGTGATCGTCCGCGGCTGGCTTCACAACAAACGCTCGAGCGGCAAGCTCAGGTTCCTCACGGTGCGCGACGGGTCCGGCTACGCGCAGGCCGTCGTGTCCAAGAAGGCCGTGCCGCCGGAGTCCTGGGAGGCCGTGGACGGAGCCGGCCAAGAGTCGTCGCTCGAGTTGAAGGGTCAGGTCCGGCAGGACGATCGGGCTCCGGGGGGCTACGAGATCGACGTGGCCGCGATCAGCGTCCTGGACAGCGTGCACGACTACCCGATCACGCCCAAGGACCACGGGACCGCTTTCCTCATGGAGAACCGTCACCTGTGGCTGCGCTCGACCCGCCAGCACGCGATCGCCCGGGTGCGCCACACGGTGATCAAGGCCGCCCGCGACTACCTGGACGATCAGGGCTACATCCTCGTGGACACGCCCATCTTCACCCCTGCGGCGTGCGAGGGGACGACGACGCTGTTCGGTGTGCCCTACTTCGACGAGGGCATGGCGTACCTGACCCAGAGCGGGCAGCTCTACAACGAGGCGACCGTCGCCGCTCACGGCAAGGTGTACTGCTTCGGGCCCACGTTCCGTGCGGAGAAGTCGAAGACCCGCCGCCACCTGACCGAGTTCTGGATGGTGGAGCCCGAGATCGCCTTTGCCCACCTGGACGACGCGATCGCCCTCGCGGAGGGGTTGGTGTGTGCGGTCGTCGAGCAGACCCTCGAAACCAGGAAGCCCGAGCTCGAGGTTCTCGAGAGGGACCTGTCGAAGCTCGAGAACGTCACGAGACCGTTCCCCAGGCTTCACTACGACGACGCCATCAAGCTGATCCAGGCGAAGGGGTCCGAGACGAAGTGGGGGAGCGACTTTGGCGGGACCGACGAGACGGTGATTGCCGAGGCTCACGACAAGCCCGTGATCGTGCACCGGTTCCCGGCAGTCACCAAGGCCTTCTACATGGCCTCCGATCCCGAGCGTCCGGAGCTCAGCCTCTCCGCGGACATCCTTGCCCCGGAAGGCTACGGCGAGATCGTCGGGGGCGGGGAGCGGCTGGCCGATCACGAGGTCCTGCTCCAGCGCATCAAGAAGCACGAGCTCCCGGAGGAGGCGTTTCAGTGGTACCTGGATCTCCGGAAGTATGGGACCTTCCCCCACGCCGGCTTCGGAATGGGCATCGAGCGGGTGATCACGTGGATCTGTGGGATCGAGCACCTCCGGGAGACCATCGCCTTCCCCAGGATGCTGTACCGGATCTACCCCTAGAAGGGCTTTCTGTAAGTCGAGTAGGTGCCGCTCTTGGAGCCGTGCACGCGCCTGAAAGCGTTGATCCTGTATGCTGGATGGGTGTACCATCCGGATCATGCTGTGTCATGAAGTCTTGCATCCTGCCAACCGAGCGCCAACCGGGCGAAGGCGCTGCCAACTGGGCAGAGTGGTACAGCATCCTGGAGAAGAGAATGCTGAAGACTGACCGTGAGCTGGCTGCGGTGAAGCCGCCGAAGTCCGGGCGCATCGAGGTCAAGGTGGCGGGCGGGCTGGTGCTGCGGGTGACCGCCTCGGGGGCGAAGACCCTCGGGTGCTGGTGGCGGGTGCCAAAGAGGTTCGGCGGTCCCGAGCAGAAGGGCTTTGCCAGCTTCGGGACCTATCCAGGCACCACCCTCGCGACGGCTCGGGAGCGGGCCGCCGAGGTACTGGAGTTGGCCCGGGGCGGCGCCCACCCGGTCAATGAGCTGCGGCGCCGGGCTGAGACAAGGCGGGTGGAGGTCGAGCGGCGAGCCGACCTCACTGTGCTGGCTGTGGTTGAGCGGCATCTGGCTGCGAGGCGGGCACAGCTTCGCCCGTCGACCCTCGAGCAGTACGAGCAGACGATTGAGGTGCTGAAGGCGTCGCCGCTAGCCAAGCGGCCTCTCCATGAAGTGAAGCGGGGTGAGGTGCGGGAGGCGCTCCGGGCCATCGGGCAGGCGCGGGCGATGGGGACCGCGAGGAAGGTCAAGACGCTCGTCCGGGCCGCGGCGAAGTGGGCGGCGGCCGAGGATCTTCTCCCTCACGATGTTCTGTCGGGGCTCAGCTTCAAGGAGGCCGAGCCGCGGGAGCGGGATCGTGTCCTGCCCGACCAGGAAATCCTCGCCCTGTGGCGGGCCTGTGAGGATGCTCCTCCGATCATGGCGGCCTCGGTGCGGTTGCAGCTCACTCTCGCGGTGCGGCACCCGAGCGAGACGACTGGCATGCGGTGGACGGATCTTCACGAGAACGAGGTCGAGGGGTTCGGCAACGTGCTCGTCTATGACATACCCGGGGAGAGACGGAAGCACGGCGTCCCGCATTCCCTACCGCTTC